>NZ_JAENXS010000001.1:2792061-3524342 GCF_016612535.1 Bradyrhizobium diazoefficiens | reverse complement strand
TTGGTCGCCTTCGCGATCTCGTCGATGTTCAGGTACGAGGTGTTGGAGGCGAGCACCGCGCCCGGCTTGACGTATTGGTCGAGCTTGCCGAAGACTTCCTGTTTCACCGCCATGGTCTCGAACACGGCTTCGATGACGAGGTCGGCATCGCCGACGTTCTCGATGCCGACGACGCCGTTGATCAGCGCCATGCGCTTGGCCGGCGCGTCCGCCGGGATACCGCCGCGTGCGGCGGTCGCTTCCCAGTTCTTCTGCATGATGCCCATGCCGCGCTTCAGCTGCTCTTCGCCGGTCTCGATCAGGGTGACGGGAATACCAGCGTTTGCAAACGACATCGCGATGCCACCGCCCATGGTGCCGGCGCCGAGGATGGCAACGCGGTTGACGGGGCGCGACTTCGTCCCCTCAGGGACGCCCGCGATCTTCGCGGCTTCGCGCTCGGCGAAGAACGCATAGCGCTGCGCCTTGGACTGGTCGCTGGCGACGAGCTTGAGGAAACCTTCGCGCTCCTTCTTCAGACCTTCGTCGAATGGCAGGTCGATGGCGTAGCCGACCGCGTCGGCCGCCGCGAACGGCGCCTCCAAGCCGCGCGACTTCTTGGTCATCGCCGCAACCGCATTGGTGAAGATCGAGCGGTCGGCCTTCGCAGCTGCGAGCTTGGAATCGTCATCGCGGAGGCGGCGCAGCGGCCGCTCCTCGGCCAGCAGTTTTCGCACAAACGCTTCGCCGCCGAAGGCCGGACCTTCGACGATTTCTTCGATCAGGCCGTTCTTCAGTGCTTCAGCGGCGCTGATCGGATCACCGCCGACAATCATCTCGACGGCAAGCTCAGGCCCCACTGCGCGCGGCAGGCGCTGAGTGCCGCCGGCGCCGGGCAACAGGCCGAGCTTCACCTCGGGCAGGCCGAGCTTAGCCTCTTTCACGGCCACGCGGAAATGACAGGCGAGCGCGACTTCGAGGCCGCCGCCGAGCGCGGTGCCGTGGATCGCGGCCACGACCGGCTTGGGCGAATTCTCGATCTCGGCCAGCACCTCGTTGAGGGCCGGCGGCTTCGGCGGCTTGCCGAATTCGGTGATGTCGGCGCCAGCAATAAAGGTCCGACAGCCACAGGTCAGCACGATGCCCTTGATCGCGGAATCAGCAATCGCGGCCTTGATGCACTCCAGGATCCCGCCGCGCACCGCGGCGCTGAGCGCATTGACCGGAGGACTGTTGACCGTGACGACACCGATCCCGTCATGACACTCGAGCTTGACCACTTCGCTCACGCTGCACTCCTAGGTTAAACATCAAAATTAGCCGGGTAGCGGACCAGTCTTTCTGGCAAGTAACCCCGATTGCGACGCTCCGAACCCAGCAATGAGGTTTTTGCTCGATTTCCTTTAGCAGCAACACCAACTGAAGTAACTTCAGCTCGGAGATCCAGTAGAATAGCAGGGTGTCAATATCGATTAATGCAATGGCTTCCAGGTTCACGCATAAATTCTGCGGCAACCGGCTTTATCGAGCCGATCTGATCATCAGACCGTCCGTGCTAGTCAACCGCTCAATGCAGCCAGCATCCGTTTCTAACAAAAGTCCCTCGATAGCTCTCTACGCCAACGGCACCGCGACAGCCCGTCTTGTTCCAGAAATTCGCCCGTTACCCAACCCTCGGTGCAGTCCGTGATGCTGGCACGTAGAAATATCACCAACGTTGATACTCGACCGCATAAGGATCGCTCGGCCGAGTCCGTGATCACGCTGTTGATCACTGAAGCTAGATTCGGATATCCGACGGCGATAGCAAACGATGAGCTCTTTTTAAGATCGAGATACTTTCGCTCGTTAGTAGCGTGGTGAACCGACGTGGCTTCATGGTCCGAGTCCTCAGAGGTGACGGGCTCTACCCATTCTTGGAGGAATTTGCGGGGCTCAGACCATCCGATTTGAGGGTCGATTCAGCTCGAATTGTGCACCGATTTGCACGAATGCGATTCTCTCGAGCCTGTAATTGGCAGCAGCGAAATCTGCCTTCCGCTAAACTGCGGTTGCCCGACACGATAATCTCCAGGCTAAATTGCCCCGATCAGCGTCAGCTGCGCAATTTTCTCGTCATCATATGCAAGCTTGTCGGCCAATATCTCTTGCGTATGCTCGCCGAGCAGTGGCGGGGCACGGTATTCGATGATCGGTGTCTCCGAGAAGGTCAGCGCGTTGCGGATCAAGGACAGCTCAGGAGCGAACTTGTGCTTCACGTTCACCCGCATGCCGCGCGCGGCGACGTGCGGATCGGCGAACACCTGGTCAAAATCATTGACCGGCCCACAGGGCACGCCGGCCTTCTCAAGCTTGTCCAACCAATGCGCGACGCTGTTTTTCAACAGAAGACCAGCAAAGATCGCCATGATTTCCTTGCCGTTGGCGACGCGATCGTTGTTCTTGAGGAATTTCGGGTTGGTAGCGAGTTCGGGTGCCTCAAGAGCGGCGCAGGCTCGGGCAAATTGGCCGTCGTTGCCGACCACCAGCATCAGCTCACCGTCTGCGCAGCGAAACACGCCCACAGGCAGGCTACCATTTCCCCAGGTGCCGCGTCGGGGCGGACTCTTCCCGTTAACGAGGTAGATCTGGAGATAGTGGCTGAGGGAGGCGATCACGGTGTCGAGTAGGCAGACGTCGATGTGCTGCCCTGCTCCGTTATTGACCTTGCGGTGATAGAGAGCCGACAGGATGCCGATTGAGGTGTTCATGCCCGTTATATAGTCGACAATGGACGGACCAACCTTCATCGGCCCCGCGCCCGGGTCGCCGTCCATATGGCCGGTGACGCTCATCAAGCCACCCATAGCCTGGAAGATCGCATCATAGCCCGCCCGCGGCGCGTAGGGACCGGTCTGACCGAAGCCGGTCACCGAGCAATAGATGATGCCCGGATTGATCTTCTTGATCGACTCGTAATCGAGGCAGTAGCGCTTGAGGTCTCCGACCTTGTAGTTCTCCATGAACACGTCGACGTCCCTTGCAAGCTGACGGATGATCTCCTGGCCCTCGGACTTGGCGATGTTGACCGTGACCGACTTCTTGTTGCGGTTGGCGCAGAGATAGAACGAATTGTTGTTGTTCTCCTTGCCCTCGGGATCGGTCAGGTAAGGCGGTCCGAAGGCGCGCGCCTCGTCGCCGGCACCGGGGCGTTCGATCTTGATCACCTCGGCGCCGAGATCGCCCAGCATCTGGGCCGACAAAGGGCCCGCTAGCACACGCGTGAGGTCAAGGACCTTGATGCCAGAAAGCGGCATGATGGCCATAAAGGTTTCTCCTAGTGACTATTCTGAGACGCAAACAAGCCTTGAACAGCCTTATGCTGTGGCCATTGAATCCGCTAGAAGTGTTGGCGCGTTGACTGCTGTCTTGCGGTGCCGCTAGAATCAGCCCCCGGACCTCCCGTCGGGTTTGCGTCTGCTTGGACACTGCAATAAAGGCGAAGCATTGTTCAGTCTTACTCTGTCTAAAGAAGGCACAAACGCAAGGTAGTTAGCAGCTAGGAAAGCCAGCTCTCATTCTCGCGAGAGACGGATCGTGCCTTCACCAGCCGCCATTCGAGCAAGATCCGCATCGAATAGCACAATTTGAAGAACTCGAGCGGCCGGCTGAATGACCTAAAGCAATTTGGACTACCCGACTTGCTGCTTCCGGCTGGCACGAGACTTCCAGCTACATTGCTGCTCTTGCTCCGTCGCATACTTAGCGAGCCAGGTGAGCCGATATTCTTCAATATAGCGGATTGAATAGCCGAAATTCTTCACGCGATCGGACGACCACGACGGTTTTTACGTGATGGGGGATGACCTAGCGAGGGTGGCCTGAAACTGTGACGGCGCGCCTAGCACCAGTTCTTGTCGCCCGCGACTCGCTCGGCAATATCGGTCCCACTCGCGTGGCAGACAACGTTCGTTGCGGATTTCAACGAGCACGACAGAGCGATGGATTCGCCAGCCTGCCTCCCGCTCGAGCGGATTGACTGGACGACCGTTTGGATGGACGCCTCGGCCCGCAACGACGATCGGGTAGCCAGCGCGTCGTGAATTCTGCGAAGTGTCTTCGCATGCCAACTTTCATATTCCTTCGATCAGTGCATTATTTCTCAAACGGATGGTTCCTATTTGGAGGAATTCTGCCCCAAGGCGCGCTAAGCTGCATCCATGACATCGCAAGCCGAACCCTCTTCCGGCGTGCTGCTCCTCGAACGCAGGGGGCAGCTTGTACAGCCCAATCCGACGCCGCTCGCCGGATCCGTGACGAATCAGGCCACATTCAACTGTCCCGTCATCTCCGAAACGATCGAGGGCGCCTGGGTGGAAAATGTCGTCCGCGGCGACTCGTCCCTTGAACGCCCCTATATCGTAGCCACCCGTCGGCTAGTGGATAGAGGCGCTGTGGCGATAACCTCAGATTGCGGCTTCACTAGATTAGGCATCAGGCGGCTCTAGCCGTCTCGGTGAGAGTTCTAGCCGATCCGCCGTGTCTCGAAACTGCGCGTCTACGACATCACGAGCCTCTGCCGATTGACGATCGGCCCTCGCTTGATGAATTTGAGGTGAGATCGGCGGCTGAGCCTTTGCGGACGAAAAGCGGTTCCTGAGGGAGCCGTTGAAAAAGACCGACTCTCCTTTGGCGTGATATTTTCCGACATAGGCTTGGCGCCAAGCTTGTGGACAGTCTGTCGGCTCAAAAGACATTCTCTCTATTCAACAAACGTGAACGTGCAGCGAGCGTGATCCGCACCAACTTCTAGGAAACCATCCGAAAGGAAGAAACCAATGCGTGAAGCCGTCATTGTATCCTATGCGCGCACGGGGCTGGCGAAGTCCGGTCGTGGCGGGTTCAATATTACCGCGCCGATGAGCCTTGCGGCCCATGCCATCAAACACGCCGTCGATCGCGCCCGCATCGACAAGGATTACGTCGAGGACAGCTATCTCGGCAATTGCGCCCACGGTGTGCGGAACATTGGCCGCCAGGCCGCGCTGCTCGCGGGCCTGCCGACGACGACGGCCGGGGCAACAGTAAACCGCTTCTGCTCCTCAGGCCTGCAGACGATCGCGATGGCCGCCAACTCGATCCGTTCGGATGGTGCCGGCTGCATCGTTGCCGGGGGCGTCGAGAGCATTTCCATCCCCGGCGGTCCTCTGCCCCAGGAAGTGGTCGATCCGGAGCTCCTGAACGTCGCGCCCGACATCTTCATGGCCATGATCGACACCGCTGACATCGTCGCCGAGCGCTACAAGCTCAGCCGCGAATACCAGGACGAGTATTCACTGGAATCGCAGCGCCGCATGGCGGCGGCCCAGCGGGCAAACAAGTTTAAGGACGAGATCGTCCCAATGAAGACAAAGATGAAGCTCGTCGACAAGCAGACCAAAGCCGAGAGCATCGTCGACTATGTGGTCGATCGTGACGAGTGCAACCGTCCGGACACCACGATGGAGGGCCTTGCCAAACTTGAGCCGGTGAAGGGCCCCGGCAAATACGTCACCGCCGGCAATGCCAGCCAGCTCTCCGATGGTGCAGCGGCGGTCGTGCTGATGGAAGCCAAGGACGCTGAGAAGCGCGGCCTCACGCCCCTCGGCCGCTTCGTCGCCTGGGCGACCGCTGGTTGCGAGCCGGACGAGATGGGCATCGGTCCAGTGTTCGCGATTCCAAAGCTCTTGAAGCGCACTGGAGTCAAGAGCGACGACATCGATCTCTGGGAGCTCAACGAAGCCTTCGCAAGCCAGTGCCTGTACTGCCGCGACAAGCTCGGCATCGATCCGGCCAAGTATAACGTCAATGGCGGCTCGATCGCGATTGGCCACCCCTTCGGCATGACTGGGGCCCGTCTCACCGGCCACCTCCTGCAGGAAGGCGCACGCCGCAAGGCGAAGTGGGGCGTCGTGACGATGTGCATCGGCGGCGGACAGGGCGGCGCCGGACTATTCGAGATCTTTAGCTGAGGCGAAGAGTCACCTTTGATAAGAAGAGGCACAGCGCCTTGCGCCGTGCTTTTGTGAATGCGCACTGTAGTCTAGTTCAGATTCTGTCCCGCGCTGACACGAAAACCGAGCATTGCTCGATCGGCCTCGAGAGGAATCCAGCTTCCGTGGACGCCTCGAAGCCGGCGAGCAGCATGAGAGTCGCGGTCTTGCCAGAGCCGGAGGTCCGAACATGGCCAAGAACTCACCCCGCGAGACTCTTAACGAGAAGGGTGTCGGCCTAGGTGTTCTTGACCTGAGAAAAACCTTAAGAAGTCGTCTCGTTAAGAAGCCGATTTAAAGCGCGGAGCGGTCGGTGGCGCCGGCGATGAGGGAGTTCAACCAAGCGAGGATGCGGCGGAAGTTATGGCCGAAGGCGGAGAGCGACATCGCCGGCGCCGCCTTCGAAGTAGGAGTGGCCGAAATGACCATCGATCGTCAGGTGTCTAATGATGGGTTGGATGACGGAGCGGCGGCGCAGCTCGCGCTTGATGACACCGAACACCCCGCGCTTCTGGCCGGAGATGAAGATACGGCGCGGATTCTGTATGTGATTCCGCGGTATCTCTTGTCTACATTGGCCCCCTCCATCGCGCAGTCGGTGAGTGTGTCGGGCGATTGATGAGATCCCGTTAGGTGTGACGTCGTACGGGTTATCGGGAGGCGCCGTGGCGTGTTGGATCATTCCCATTGCCAGCGCGTCAGCCAGCTTGGACCAAAATAACGGTCTTATCGCTTTCGTAGTACGCACTCTCTACAACAAACCGACGCGGCACCAGACTGCAGCGGTGGAGTGCTTGCTTCATGGCGGTGTTTCTCCCTCAAGCGCCAGAAATCCCCCAAACTGCATCAAAAGTGCGTAGGAGCAAAAATTTGGAGGCCGGTTGACGTCTTGCGAATATTCGCGCGCTATGCAGTTAGTCGTCCGTTAAGAAACCGATTTGAGTGGTGAGCGGTCGCTGGCGGCGGCGATGAGGGTGGTCAGGAACAGGCGCCAAAGAGCCTTCAGCCAGGCGAGGATGCGGCGGAAGTTGTGGCCGACCGCTGAGAGGATGACGTTGGCGGCATCGCCGGCGCGGCCTTTGAGGTAGCAACGGCAGGCGACCGTCGGCCTTCAAATGTCCGATGATGGGTTCGATGGCTGATCGGCGTCGTAGCTCGCGTTTGATGGCTCCGAACACGCCGCGTTTCTGGCCGGAGATGAAGACGCGACGGGGATTTTGCGCATCGTGGCCGCGGTATCCCTTGTCGACATAGGCCCGCTCGATCGGGCAGCCTGTGAGTGCCTCGGTGCGGTCGATGACGTCCCGCAAAGTGTGGCCGTCGTCGGGTTTGTCGGGCAGCGCCCTGGCGTGCAGCACGAACAGGCCACCGGGAGCGCGGCGGTTATTGGTGATGATGGAGGCTTTGGCACCGAACTCGTAAGGCGCGGGTGCCTTGCCCTTGCCGATGCACTCCACCTCCGGAGCATGGAAGGAATAGAGCTTCCAGCCGCGCTGGCGCTGTTGCTGCGAGCGGATCTGCGAGGCCCGGCTGAGCGGGAGGGCGAACGCGTTCTCGAGCACGGCCTGACCCGTCGATCTTGCGGCGGATGTCGCGAATGATCCGGCGCAGCCGGCTGCGCGGGATCCGCAGCTGCCGCTGATGCCGCCTGAATTGCTTGGCATGGGCGTAGCGTCCCACCAACATCGTGGCGGTATTGGTCACACGCGCATAGGACTGCCGCAGCTTGACCCCGTGCTTCCTTGCCAGGCGGTTCCTCTTGATTGCGGCGTGCAGCAGCTTGGTATCGGTCTGGAAGGTGATGGCCTTCGGCTGCACGTGGTATCGATCGTGACCCGCTTGAGGTCCTGGCTACGTAGCGCGCCGACCTCGTGCGCCACCCGCAAGCTCTCGGCCAGCAACAGCTCCAGCTTGTCGCCAAGTCGCTTGCGCCAGTGGCTCAGGTCCGAGCGCTCGTGCGGGAACGCGTGCTGGAAGAACTCTTCGCCGGTGAAGTACTGGAAATGGAGTTCGTGGACCCAGCGCTCGTATTCCCCTCATCGGACAGGCCGTAAATTTGCTTGAGCAGCAGCAGCCCGATCATGAAGCTGGTTGCGATCCCGGGCCGGCCGTTCTCGCTATAGACCGGCGCGATCTCACCGTCCATCCAGTCCCAGTCGACTTTGCCGGCGAGCTGAACCAGCTCGTGCTTCATATTGATGATCTGGTCCAGCCTAGCCCGGAACAGATCGTCCGATCCTGTCGTCCCGCGCTTCTCCGGTCGCATCGCCACCTCCGATGCGACAACGGAACCATGATTGGCGATTCGACGGAATCCTGAAAATGAAATTGCAGGGTTCCGATGCTCGAAGCATCAAGACCCTGCAATCACAAAACAGTCCGCAACGACGAATGCGATTCTAGCTCAATCGCTTAGCCGCTCTTCACGCACGACCAGTTATGCGCAGTTTGAGATCAGCTACATCTGCGCCCACTGATCATACCTTTCGCAGTTCGGGGCGAAGTCAGCGAATGAGCTCAAATGCGGCGCCCTCGACCGCGGTTGGCTATTAGAAGGATTTTCCAGAGAGCGGTTCACCCCATTAGGATCGCACCTCTGATTGGGAATCCTATATTTCCCATCGATGAGGTCGAAGATGTCCGCGGTGTCGCGTTCGAACATTGGCGGCTTCGTCGGATGAGAACTGCGTGCCAGCGTCGCCTAAGGCGCGGTTTAGTCCGAGACTAAGCTTGTAGAGAGCGTCTTTAGAGGCCAGTAAAGCTACCGTACTTCCTCCATGGAAGCACGCGTCACGGAGCGAGGCGGCGGCGGTATTCAGCAGTGTTGTGCCAGACATCCGAATGAAGCGTGTGGTGCCATGCAGAATAGCCGAGAGGCACAACGCAGGATGCCGGCGCTCAGGCCTACCGGCCCCATCAGGAATTTAGCAGGTCCAGGATATATCTGGTGGTGAGCACAGTTGTCGGGATAATGAGTTCGTCGGATGCGCCGAATGTCGGCGTATGCACGTATGACTCGTTACCGGGTGCACGGGTACCGAGCCAGAAATAGATCGATGGCACGCACGCAGCGTAGAAGCCGAAGTCGTCGCTTCCAGCTACCGGTCTTCTCTCGCTAAAGAAGGCTTCGCGTCCTACCGTGTCGTGGACGAGTTGGCGGAATCGCCTCACCATTTCGGCATCGTTGACAACAGCTGGCTCGCCTTGGCAAATGATGCATTCGGCACGACCGCGGTGCATTGCAGCGATCGCCTCCGCGACCTCACACACGCGCTGCGACAACAGTGCCCTGCGCTCCGAGTTCGCTGTTCTGATCGTTCCCTCCATGACGACAGACGGGCATATGATGTTGGTCGCCTCTCCGCCATGGATGGTTCCGATCGTAATGACAGCACCATCCGCGACCGGCGTTTCGCGCGAGACCACCTTCTGCACCTCGTTGACGAATGCTGCGGCGATACTGATGGCATCAATGCCGTCATGAGGTGAAGCGCCGTGCGCCATCTTTCCTGCGATCGTGATCTTGAATTGGTCGGCGGACTTCGTTACCGGACCTTCCTGCGCGCCAAACATGCCAGCAGGAATTCCAGGGCTGACGTGGAATCCAACGGCCCGATCGAAGCCATCTAGCAACTTTTCGTCTTGAACCGTGCGTCCACCTAGGGGCTCTGCTTCTTCGGCTGGCTGGAAAAACACGCGGACTTTCCCCGCGAAGTTGTCCCTCATCCGATGCAGAGCAAGGGCTGTGCCGAGCGCAATCGAACCGTGCATGTCGTGGCCACAAGCGTGCATAACGCCCTTGATTTCGGAGCGATAAGGCAGATCCTCGCGCGTTTCCTGGATCGGTAGTGCATCAATGTCGCCGCGCACGGCGACGGCCCGCTTCGGACCGACCGCACGCCCTTGGATGTCGATATAGAGGCCCGTGTTGTGGAACGTCTTGGCACCGCTAAGGCCGAAACGTTGCAACGCCGCCCGGATCCGTTCCTGCGTCTTCCACTCCGCGTTCGAGAGTTCAGGCTCACGATGCATATTGTGGCGCAGCTCGATCACCGCGTCCCGCTCGGCATCGGACAGAAAGCTGTTGCTCCGCGTGGTCATCAAGGCGCCCTCTTCATCCGCACCCTTTCACGGGCCGACACCTGCGAATGACGCTAACATTGTCATGAAAACGATAGCGTGCGATCTTTTGGGGTATGCGCATACATCCGGCCAGTTTCCCTCGCTTCTCGCAGGAATTCTTCGCGGATCGCGGTGCGTCCACGTGTTGGCTGCACTGCACGCGCATCCCTCAGGGAAGATCGTTAACGAATTAGGGCGGGCGGGATGGCAGGATAACACCAAGGGCCTTTGCTGCTCTCGGTGGCAGGCTACACGTTCGAGCACTCCACCATTTACCTTTCGGGAGCGCACGCCTTCGATCGGACACGTGCGAGTCAGGCCTGTTGCGAGGGTTTGCGGTGATTTCTGAAGATGGTTGACCATCCAGGTTTGCCCGAAAGACGAGAGACCTTCCTAGTAATCAAACAGGCCCCCAATACAGCTCAGCAGCCTCGCATCCGCGCTTATCACTTTTTGAAATCAGACTTCGAATATGATCTGCGATAGCTTCGAGACGCTTCCGCGTCGGTCCCAGCAAACCCGAAGCTTCCTTCGACGATATAGCCGAAGCTTCGTCGATCCAGTCAAGCGAGTACATGGGGGCGACAGCCTTGCCTGTCCTGACCTGCCCCTAAGAATTTCCTCCAGAAGGATTTAGAGTCCGCCCCTGACGAAGGGCGGACAGATGAAGCGGAAGCGGTTCACCGAAGAGCGGATCATCGCGGTTTAAGGAGCACGAGGCCGGCGGGAAGACGGCCGATCTGGCTCGCAAACACGCGATCTCGGAGGCGACGTTTTACAATTGGAAGGCCAAGTTCGGCGGCATGGACGTTTCTGAGGCCAAGCGGCTCAAGGCGCTCAGAGTCCTGCGGCCTTTGCCGCCAACCTCACCGCAACGGGCGATAGGCTGCGCACCCGACCAGCTCCGCCAATCGCCTGTTGCTCTACCTGCGCCACTCGGCGTACAACCCACTCGGACTCTAAACGCTGCTGGATGACACTTCGGTGGCAGGTCAGATGCTGCCGAATCACTGAGGTTCTTGTAGGCACGAAGGGATAGTGTCCACACGATCGGAGTAGCGCTCACTGCTTCGAAAAGATGGGTTCCGTCGCTACCTATCAGGTCGTTGCTCTATCAAGTTTATACAGCGACCTGTTATTTTTAAACAGAATCATTTTGGCGGCCTCAATTGCCTCATCAAAGTCGAGGCTTCCCCCCACCACGTGTTCAGTGAGAGCCTGTGCGAGGTATCGTTTTCCCCAGCGACCAGAAAGCCAATAAAGCTCAGGAATATGATAAGCATCACTCGCATACATTATCTTGGAAAGTGGAACGACCTCCATGACCTGCATGTATCGCTGGAACAAGCTTTGGTGCACAAATGGCGTCATGATGGACAATTCAAAATAGCAGTTTGGATACAAATGACTTAGCCAAGCAGCTTTTCCCACTGATGGATAACCTGCATGCAGAGGAATGATCTTCGGCATACGCATCACATCATCTCGGTCAAAGCGACACACTTCCTCAAGGAAGAAAGGGTCTTGATTGCGAAGTATCACAAAGGGCGCTTCTCCGTCGCCGGTATGGATCTGCATTGGAATGTCGCGCTTTAGGCATTCTTCCAAGGCGATCGTGAAATTGTAGCGCCGGAGGTCCTTCGATATATTGTAATTAGCTTCTCGATCTCTCGGCGGGATCTTATGAGAGGATTTTCTGAGGTTCTTCCAAGACGCCTGAGCCACTTCGCGATCGTAAAGCGGTCTGATCAAACCGATATAGGGAAGAAGATAGGACTTCATCCCGTAGGACTTCTTTCCGTAATTTCCTTCTCCTTCTCCGTCGAGCATTTCGTGCATCCTAGTTACAAAGCGCTCCTCGTATTCGTCGAACGAAATGTCGAGAGGAAAGAGTTCTCTTTGGATCATCTCTATCCTGGCCAGACGATTAGTCCGGCAAGGCAATATGGCGTCTTCAAATCGCGATATCTCCACCGCTCCACAGCCTTCGGCGTACCCGGTATCCAGCATGATGTTTTCATATTTTACGTCCCGGAAAAGTTTATTGACGTAAGCCCAGTAGTTCTTCCCGCGCTCATTCCTGGCCTCAATGACCGCCTCAAGCCTTGGCTCACAACCAAAAAATTGAGAGAGCTCTTTAACAAGGAACTTCATGAACACGCCTTGTGCAATATCAGCAGTAATTCCAGCGACCTTGCTCTGAATATTGAAACTCTTGTTGAGGTCGTGCCTCGTTGCCTCATCACCATTTAACCACCGGTCGTATACGCCATGAGGAAAGTAATCGGAAATGGGATAGCCGGCCAAAGATATGCGCTCCACGTAGCGCTGCGGGGTTGTTAGCGCATCTCGATCCGTGATCAGGTGACAATGCGTGTCGTCGATCGGCAGAGCATCCACGGCCTCAAATATTTTCATAAACTCAGGGTGCTGCCTAGACCGAAAAAGCGAGAGGTGATCGGTGTGACTTGAGGGATCGAGTTGGTCGGTCATGGTGTGGTGCTCCAGTCCGTGGCACTCTTGATCGCAATGTCGGTACGTGAAGAGGCGTGCAATCGCGTGGCTCCTCAAGAATTTGAGGAGGTCAAATCTCTGACGATCAGCATGCATCCTTAAACACGCTGCATTTGTGCATATATGATGGCCTTGCTGCGGCTTTTTATCATGAAAGTCGAGAGACCCGCCGATCGTGGGCTGGCCTTTGCTTTTCCGAACACAGAGAGATGATCGAAGAACTGGTCCAGACTGGAATTTGGGCCCTGCGCACAACCTGAGGCTCCTAGTCCGTGCCTGACGCAGTGCGCAAGAGAGCAAACGTAAGTTCATCCACCTTCGGGGATATCGCGCTCGTCCCTTCGCTGACCTGCCACCGAAGTTTCATCCAGCAGCGTTTAGAGTCCGAGTGGGTTGTACGCCGAGCGATGCAGGTAGAGCAACGGGCGATTGGCGGAGCTGGTCGGGTGCGCGGCCTATCGCCCGTTGCGGTGAGGTTGGCGGCAAAGGCCGCAGGACTCTGAGCGCCTTGAGCCGCTTGGCCTCAGAAACGTCCATGCCGCCGAACTTGGCCTTCCAATTGTAAAACGTCGCCTCCGAGATCGCGTGTTTGCGAGCCAGATCGGCCGTATTCCCGCCGGCCTCGTGCTCCTTCAAAACCGCGATGATCCGCTCTTCCGTGAACCGCTTCCGCTTCATCTTTCCGCCCTTCGTCAGGAGCGGACTCTAAATCCTTCTGGAGGCAATTCTTAGGGGCAGGTCAATCGATCTGAACTTTGGGCCGCCCGTATGCCCTCGTCTATCCTGGACAGAGCGGCACACGATCAAGGCTGCGAGCGGCCAGCATAGTCTCTCAGTGCCCGCCCGATCTCTGTAGCTCCATATAACCGGAATGTGCTTTGCCGGACGCTAAGTGATCTATGATTCAAATCTGGAATGGCGAGCAGTTCTCGGAAATCGGCGTCTTACGTCCACCTGACAAGCTAGCGCAGAGAACACTACCAACGTTTGCAGGTTTCTCGGCGCCGCAACTCGGGTACATGAGCGCAGCCGTTCTGAAAAACGTAGATTGAGAAAATGGGCAACCTAAGTCGCATGCTCGGTCGCTAGAAGGCCAATTTTTAGAGCCGGCGTAACTTGTTCGGCTACCAAGGAGATACGGATGGGCGAAGGAATCTGTCACTCGCGCGAGATCAAGCGTTTTGAAGCCCTTGAATCGAACGTCCGTTCATACTCCCGTTCGTTTCCGGCAATCTTCAGCCGCGCGCGCGGTTCAATAATGCTAACGGAGGATGGAAGAGAGGTCATCGACTTTCTCTCCGGCGCTGGAGCACTGAACTACGGCCACAACAATTCCGCGATTAGAGAGGCTGTCGCTCAATATTTGGCATCGGATGCTGTAGTGCACGGGCTGGACATGGTCACTCCAGCAAAACTAGAATTCATGGACACTTTCAGCTCTACAATACTTCGGGAACGGAACCTGGACTATCGATTTCAGTTCACCGGGCCAACAGGTGCTAATGCGATTGAAGCGGCATTGAAGCTCGCGCGAAAAGTTACTGGTCGCCATAATATAATTACCTTCACACGTGGCTATCATGGCATGAGCTTGGGAGCGATCGCCGCGAGCGGTAATCGCTTTTACCGCGACGCCAGTGGCGTTTCTTTGTCTGGCACAACCTTCATGCCTTTTGATGGCTATTTTGGCCCAAGCATTGATACTGCGGACTACATGCGAGGCATCTTGGCGGACGAGAGCAGTGGCGTTGATCGTCCCGCTGCCATTCTCGTCGAAACCGTGCAAGGAGAGGGCGGTATAAACGTAGCTGGAGCGCAATGGTTAAGGTCAATTCAGGCCCTAGCAAGAGATGTTGGCGCCCTTTTCATTGTCGATGATATTCAGATGGGTTGCGGTCGAACGGGAAAGTTTTTTAGCTTCGAGTGTGCCCAGTTATCACCCGATATCGTCGCGATGTCTAAGTCGCTAAGCGGGTACGGTCTTCCGCTATCAATGTTGTTAATAAAAGAAGAGTTTGACGTGTGGCAACCGGGCGAACACACTGGTACGTTTCGTGGAAATAATCTTGCCCTTGTCTCTGCGAACGCCGCTGTGAATATTTACTGGCGCAGTCCCACGTTTTCGCAGCAAATCGAGGCCACGGGCAAAGTTATACGGTCTCGACTCGAGGTTATTGCATCAAAGCATACAAACAATTTTGCGGTTCGAGGTCGGGGGATGGCTCTCGGGTTTGATTGCAAAACGGCTGGAATTGCAGCGGCTACGACACGCAAGGCATTCGAGAAGGGATTGATCATCGAACGATGCGGCCCCATTGACGAGGTTGTCAAATTCTTACCGGCACTCACAATTAACAGTGACACTCTACATCAAGGCCTCGACTTATTTGAGCAAGCGTTGGCCGAGACTCTGCGGGAGGACAGAGTTATCTCACCTTGAGGGCCGCCTGGTTAGGTTACAAACGATGTTCGCCGCCACTGCAACTACCAAAGAACTCAATCGCGCCATCGAAGTTGGCGGGCTAATCGCCGACAAGAATTTTTCAATCCAATGTGTCCCGCAGACTTGAGCGAGCGCAACAGCAAAATCGGAATCTCACAGCACAAGAGCCGCGTTCAGCCTCTCGACATCGGCACGGACATTTACAGATGGCTCACTTGATTGACAATTCTTGGCAAGCTCACGCAATTCAATTGAGTAGCAATGTACGACAAGGCAGACAGCAGCTTCAAGGCTCTGATCCTACGGTCGCCGCCGCCGTCATCCGTTCCAAACGATTTTCAATCGACCCGGCAGCCGCGCCAACACGGGTCGTGGCCCCAGTGCTCGCGCAGCGGACCTCTCCAACCTCGGCTTACCCACCGTACGCGTACGACGAAGGTCGCCTTGATCGACGCGTGCAACGGCCCTCGGCGAGCTATACAATGGCGTTGGATGAAGGTCAGGCGGCTTGCTGATCGTCGGAGTTGCCGGCTTTGCGCAGAAGCTTCCACTCCCAGGGCAGTAGTTCGTGCAGCCGCGATGCAGGAAGATCGGCCATACGCGCGAGGACGTCGATCAGCCGGGCTTTGGAATGATACCGGGCCTTCTTATCCGGATTGAGAGGCTCACCGGCTCACCTAGTACTACTTTGGCAGATTCGTAAGTTTAGTGGGCTTGTCAGGATTCCAGAATCGATTTTCATTATAGGCGCGGCTTTTGTAGAGCTGACCATGGGGAACGCGACGTCAGATTGGGCAGGCCCGCTCGCATTTCTGGATCGCTGGGTCACGCTGCCGACGGCGAATGTGGCGGTGTTAAAGCGAGGGACTGATCGACACTAGTTGTCAAGGCGGAATGCGGCGGAAGCTCTTAAGAGCTGCGAACATGCGCGCGATCGAGTTGCGCAGGCGCGTCGTGCTCTTCATATCGAGATGCTGGATTATTTGAGGGCCATCATGCGGCGCCCTTGTACAACGGAGACAAAGCGAAAAGAACCATGAACCCCGCATTGGACCATCATCACCTATTTGGAACTGATAGCGTGTCCGCGATTGATCAACAGCCGACTCGCTGAACCTATCGAACTACCTGCGCGTGGTAGCCTGGGCTAGAAGAAGTGGCTTCAGCGCCAGCGTTTCTCCTCACTATCATAGGTGTCCAATAAAGGATCGCTGATCGCCATCAGCTCACGTTTAAGCACCTTATTGCTAGTAACAGTTCTCGGAAGCGTCGGAATGAAGCCGACGTACCGGGGCACCTTGAACACAGCAAGGCGCGCTCGAGCATGCGCCAGAATGGTCTCTACCTGCAGGTGAGCAGGCGTCAGTCCTTCTTTCAGTTCCACGTAGATCTTGACCTCCTCGCCCCGTTTATCATCGCGAACCGGCACGGCGGCCACGTCCGCGATCTCGGGAATCTCGCGGAGGACGGCCTCAACCTCGCGCGCAGAAATATTGTCGGCAAAGCGACGGATTATGTCCTTTTTGCGTCCAACGAACCAATACAAGCCAAGTTCGTTGCGACGTACCAGGTCGCCCGTCTTGAACCATTCGCCGTCGAAACAATCTGCATTCGTGTCCGGCTTGTTCCAATAGCCTTTGAAGATCCCACGCCCTTTCACGCGCAGCTCGCCGACTTCGCCGATCTTGGTGGGGCTACCGTCGTCGTTGACCGAACACAGTTCCCGAAATGGGGAACGAATCCCGAGCGAGCCGGTATCATTCATCTCTTCGATATCGGGAGGCATTTGCGTGCCGCTTCCGATTTCCGTCATCCCCCAATTATAGTTGCTTTGCACCCCAAAGTGCTCTCGAAATCGGCGTACCGTCTCAACACTCCAGCCGTCGTACTGCCAGACCTGCTTCAGGCATCTCGGTACTTCATAGGCGCCTTCCGCTATCAGCCTCGGCAACGCACACCAATCGATGCGGCATTTCTTGACCCAGTTCATGAATTGAGAGGGGTCCAGTTGCTGGGCGACGTACACCGTGCCACCCTGCCTATAAGAGCTCAGAAGAATACTTGGCCAAACGGCATAGGTGAAAGACGCCCAGCTCAGATACCGTTTGTACGGGCACAGATAGGCGCCTACGTACGAACACACGCCCCAATAGTCGTGCGTCAACATGCAACCCTTCGGAAAGCCCGTCGTCCCTGAAGTATACTGGATCGTCAACAGGTCGTCGGGGCAGACGTCCTCGTCCACCGGCGATTCGTCGCCACTCTTAAGCAATTGATGAAGGCTCATGGCAGTCCTGTTGGAAGACTGCCCAACAAGAATTACCCGCTCGTTTGGAAGATCTAGCGGACAACGATCGATTGCGCAGAACACTGGCCATGCAGATTCGTCAACGACGACAAATTTGGCTTGGGTGTCGCTGATAATGTATTCGATCTCCCTCGGCATGTACTTCATGCTGATCGGAACCATCACCGCACCGAGCTTTGCAACCGCGAACCACACGATTGGCATTTCGATGCGGTTGGGCAGCATCACCGCAATGCGATCGCCCTTGCGCACTCCGATTGCGCGCAGGGCATGTGCATAGCGATTGGACGTGCGGTCCAATTCGGAGTAGGTCGCGCGCTCCCCGCGCTCGAAGATGTTGATCGCGATTATCGAGCCGTGCGTTCGCGCCTGTGTCGAAACAAGCTGACCGACCGTTGTGGATTCGTATGCGGCCTCCAGCGCCTTGTCCCTGCACAAGGCATTTGCTACGCGGTCGTGCAGTTGGTTTATTGTAGAATTTGTAGGGGCCATTGTAATAGATCTCGGCTCAGGGGGACAAAGAAGAGTCGGCTATCAGGCGCAACCTTTCGACAGCTTCGCAGGCGCCCGGATCTCCAATACGTCCGACCACTCGTCCAGCGCGCGTGACAGGGAGACACGCGATGGTCAGGCGCGCGCAGGTATAACGGAACCC
This sequence comes from Bradyrhizobium diazoefficiens, assembly GCF_016612535.1. Taxonomy (NCBI): domain Bacteria; kingdom Pseudomonadati; phylum Pseudomonadota; class Alphaproteobacteria; order Hyphomicrobiales; family Nitrobacteraceae; genus Bradyrhizobium; species Bradyrhizobium diazoefficiens. Next base: position 3,506,310 of record NZ_JAENXS010000001.1, on the reverse strand, counting down.
AAGCGCAGCAACGCGAAGCCCTCTCCACGCATCGGGCGTGAACGCTATCGTGATGAGCTGCATGGTTACTATTAGTGCATCATTAGCGCGGTTCGGATACTACCTATTCTGGTCAGGAATAGAAGCGTTGTCCGGGTCATGTTGCCGAAGGTGCCGATGGCTGTCACGCAGACGTGGAACATCGAGGAACCTGTGCTTGTCCGTCAGTCGAGGCGACGAAGCCGTTCTCATCAGTGCGAGCAACGCAGAGACAGGCTCAACGGCAGGTCCACGCCGATAGCGACGGGCTGCCGCGCAGGCGCGTAACTCGGTTAATCGCCACCTCAGGCTGATACACCCAGCCGCTGACCTAGGAGCTAGTCTCAGGCTTTGATGGCGTATTCCTATCGCACGATTCGAAGGATACGCTATGGGCGCACCAAAAGGATTAGCGATGGCAGCATGGATCAAACGAAACGGCATCTGGCGAACTTGGCGTGGTCCTGCTCGGCTGTTGAGCGACTCGAATGCGACTTTCTGGGCCGGGCTCCCGTTTGTCGGAGAGGTATTCCTGGATCAGCTGGATCGTTGCTCGTGGGTCATCTCAGGTCGTCGAGATTGACCGAGCAGCGCGGCAGCGCGACCTGCAACTGGTGTCGGGTTGTCTTGTAGCTCATCAGGTCGCCGGAAAGGCCAGCCTGAATGATCCGGTCGACAGCGACTGGCGATGCATCGGACCAATAGCTCACATGTAAGTTTGGATCTTCATAAGAAAGCAGCACGCATGGAACAAAACACAGTCCGAGCGCCCTCGCACAGAAGTACCGATGATGACCGTCCATGATCACCGAATGGTGTTTTTCGACTAAGATTGGCTGGGTCCACCATCCGTTTTCATCGATCTTCGTTGCCAGTATCCGAGCAGCTTCAATGTCGATCTTCTCGCTCGGTCGGAGTTGGCTGACGGGCAGCATGACGACCGAGTAACTCAAGCGGGGTTTGGCGGTGCCGCACATTCTCTACCCTTTTGTTGGGTTACCTCACCGCAATCCAATTGCCGCAGGTTTGCGGATAATCAAGCAGGTACCGTGCCAAAGAAGGCGACCTTTCCGACGAAAATGTTATTCTAAGCTTGTTGTGATGTATGCCGGTGAGACCAGCAGAGCCAACCGGTGGTCACAGACGGACCTTCCGGCATTGAGCTTTGCGGCTGCCGTGCAATCGCGCGACGCGTTCGTCACCTGACATGCTCCTGTTGAGGTTTCAAGAGAAATCCTACCGGCAGTGCTCGCAGCGACCCGACTGATTTTCTGTAGGATCGGCATCGCGACGCGCGTTGTGCTTAGAACGTCGTCCGTTAAGAAGCCGGAATGAGCTGGGCTGGAGAGGCTAGCCATCGCGTAGCGGTTCCCGGAACAGGCCAAGAGCTCTCTGAGCCTGGCGAGGATGCATCGGAAGATGTGGCCGACAGCGGAGAGAACGACGTTGGCGGCGTCGCCGGCGCGGCTTTTGCGGTAGCAGCGGCCGAGATGACCTTCGGCCGATGATGGGGTCGATGGCGGAGCGGCGGCGTAGCTCGCGCTTGATGGCGTCGGAGACGCCGCGCTTCTGGCCTAAGACGAAGATGCGACGCAGATTTTGCGCCTCGCGGCCGCGGTATCCTTCTCGACATAGGCCCGCTCGATCGGGCAGCCGGTGAGCGTCTCAGTGCGGTCGAATGACGCCCCGCAAGGTGTGGTCGTCGTGCCGGGTTACCGAGTATTGCGCCGGCGTGCAGCACAAACAGGCCGCCGGGAGCCCGGCGGTTCTTGGTGACGATGAAGGTCTTCACGTAGCGGGAAGCCATCATCGCCGCAGCGTTGGCCAGGCGGCAATAGGATTGCCGCAGTCTGACACCGTGTCGTCTCGCCAGGCGGTTGAGCCTCTTGATGGCCGCATGCAAGAGCTTGACATTGGTCGGAAAGGTGATGGCCTTCGGCTGCACTGTGGTGGCGACCGTGACCCGCTCGAGATCCTGGCTGCGCAACGCGCCGGCCTCGTGCGCCCACCCGCAGGCTCGGCCCGCAGCAGTTCCAGCTTATCGCTGAGCCGCTTGCGCCAGTGGCTCAGGTCCGAGCGCTCGTGCGGGAACGCGTGCCGGAAGAACTCTTCGACGGATCAGCGCAAAACGCCTTTAGAAGCGATAGCGAACCCTATCGACCATTGCGAGGTTGCGAGCCGATGAGACGAGATCGGAGTTTCGGCTTTCCGAGCGCATGCGAACACTGATGACCAGGACGGCCCGTCGAGGGCTGGGCGGTCAATGAATGAGTGGTCGCACGCGCGCTGATACCCATGGTGGCCCCGGCGCAAACAGCCCAAACTGGAGAACGGATACCTTGATGCCACTTACTACCAAACCGAGGAACTTCTTGCAACGCACAGTCGGACCATACATGCTGCGGCATTGCTTCGCTGCGCCGATGATGGCTTCACTCAATCACGATCGCTCAAATTCAGTGCCAATTTTCCGCTGTCCTGAAAACCTAATACCAGATCGAGACCACCTCCCCTTTTCCATCCGATCCATACTCTAAGGCACGACGGAAGTTCGATCGCTGCCTCCGGCTAAGGCATTACGGCCACACGCGCCGAGAACTTCATCAGCTCGGGTAAGGCGTCCCGCGGCGGAAACCTGACACCTTTGTCGGGTTTGTTGAACCCGCGACACGTCGGGTTTCAGCACCCCTTCCTACTGAGCTCTCGTGCAGACTCCTAATAGGAAATAGAAGGTGCTTTCTGAGGGTTCGTCCGCCAGGTTGGCACGACTTTTGAACCTCGCCCGTCGGATGCTCCATTTGGCTCCTCAGAGCCTTGAACACTCGGTGATCGGGAAATCATGCGCGCGACGCTGAAAACTGTGTCTCACTTCGATTACGCCATGGTCGCTCATTTGAAGCTTGAGCGCGAGCAAGAACAGTTTGTGGAGCGGTTGGATTTGTTGTTCTCGGAGCTCCGAAATAGCTCACACCCCGAACTGGTCCATCCGTTCGCTATTGTCGTCCGCGATGAGATTGTTGGCTTCTTCGTCCTTCGGGAAAAGGGAGCCCTGCCGGAATGGGCACCGCCAGACGCGATCACTTTGCATAGCCTTCGCGTGGGCCGACTATACCAAAATAATGGATATGGTAAGGAAACGATTGGACTTGTGGCTCAATGGATTTCGATCAATCGGCCATGCATCACTCGTCTCATGCTGGGCGTCAACGTACGAAATGTGGCAGCTAGAAATGCTTACCTGAAGTCGGGCTTTCAGGACACAGGCGCTGCTCACTGCGGACCAATCGGCCCTCAGAATATTCTGGAATACAAGATCGGTTTGGAATGATGCGCCCGATCCTTCTATTGGGGTTGTTGGAAGCTATGGTCGATCGCTCGTATTTGGGAGAACGCCTAGCTGGCTTTCGTGATTGTTGGACATGGCTCAGCAAGAGCTGGCTGCCCCTGCGCGCCGGCTCAAACCGATCGCCTGCTTCATCTATGCCAATGGCAGCTACCAAATGGATCCTCTCGAAATCCAATTTCGCTCTTTGCGTCGTAAAGGATGCACGAGAGCCGTACATTTTCGTTCCACAATGCCGCTGGGAGGCATCATGTTGCATACGACCGTCACGCAACTAATCGGTCAGACGCCAGTAATGTCCATCGAGGTCCCCAACAGGGATTCTTGCTTGGTGCTGAAGTTCGAAAAGAACAATCCAGGCGGCTCGATGAAGGATCGCATGGCTCGGAGCATGGTCGTGGCCGCGCTCCGAGACGAGCGCCTTGCCCCGGGCGGCACTATCGTTGAATCCTCATCCGGAAATACCGGGATAGGATTGGCGCTGGCAGCCTTGGAATTCGGCTTGCGGTTTATCGCCGTGGTCGACCATCATGCGGCGCCCGACAAGATCCGGATGATGCGCGCGCTCGGCGCCGAAATCCGTTACGTGGAAGGCGACTTCGGCGAGGATGAGGTCGCCGTGGTCGAGCGGCAACGTCTAGCGGCTCAGCTGGGCGCGCAGCTTCCGGGCGCGCTGTTCATGAATCAATCGGATAATCCCGCAAATCCGGAAGGCTACGCCGGCTTAGTGGAGGAGCTGATGGCCCAACTTTCAGCCGGCATCGACGCCTTTGTAGGATGCGTCGGGACCGGCGGGTCGATGACCGCTATCGCGCAAGGGCTGAAGTGGCATAACCCGGCAGTTCGCACAGTAGCGGTTGAGCCCGCCGGTTCAATTGTCTTCGGCAAGCCGGGGCATCCCTATTATCAGTCGGGTACCGGCACCCCCGCCGGCGACGAGGTCGGCAAAGTGCTGGACTATGGCTGCATCGACGAGGGAGTACAGGTGACCGATATCCAGGCGTTCGAGACGGCGCGCTATGTCGCGCGGCGCAAGGGGCTTTTAGTCGGGGGATCGACTGGCGGCGCCATCTATAAGGCCCTCGAATTCATTGTCACTGGCAAGCTAACCGGTACAGTCGTGACTATGATTATAGATGGCGGCGAGAAGTATCTGAGCACGATTTTCGACGACGAGTGGATGGCGCAGCGCCGGCTGTTCGATCCGCGAATCGCCACTCGGCTGGACGACTGGCTCATCGGAACAACGCACTCAATATGACGATTCGCGCGTGATCAAGACGAAGTGCGCGCGCCTTCGAGTATTTAGCCCGAGTTGCTTCCGGTATGCGCTGGCGCCTCAAAGCTTACGAGATCGATTCAAACAGTCCTGGGATCTTCACTCTGCCGTCCGTAGCGTTCCGCACGGCCACGTGAAGCCGTTCGCTAGGCCGCCGCCGCCATTTGGATGACGACTGAGTCGGCACGGGCCGCAACTCGAATCGATTCATATTAGCTACCGAACTGGCGTCCGGAAGCCGCACATCCATAATTCCGCGAGAGCGGCAGTGCCATGCGGATTTCGCCAAAAGATCGAAGACGCTTTTGTCGGTTGCGGCCGCGCGCGTTATCGGATGGCTTCTGGATTATGGACCGTGAGCCCCTCTCGGACACATTGATAAGCCGCCCGTGCGCGGATGCACCCGGAGCGCTGTCTGGACCACCGATCAAACACCAGTTGCTTGATCCGCTGATGAGCGCGTAATGATCGTTGCAAACGTCGTCCTTCCACAGCTTTCTCGGTCCTGCATCGCTCGTCTTCTTCGGGCGACACATCGTATTTCTATTGCTACCTGGAGAGGGGGAGTTACTTGGGAAAAACGCGACCATGACACTGATTATCGCAAACTTCTGCTTTGAGCCTGGCGTCGCCTGCGCCCTTCGGATGCGACAAGTTGAGGCATGCGCTTTTGCTATTGACGACGGCATTTCCGATCACGTGATGTGGCTTTCGTTCTAGTTCGAACGAAATGAGCTGCACGCAGCAACACTGGCCGTCAAACCTACAGCGTCGCTAGCGGAGACGATGTCTACTTGTGCATTGCGGCCGCGCACGGGCTACAGTCACAGTCTAATGTGGTTGAGGCTCTTCGCTTGAGTAACAATTAGATCTATTTGGTTTTGGAGTTTGCTGAATGCCTAGGATAGTGGTCGGTGCGCTGCACGAGCAGGTTCGACATGAGATCATGCGAAGAGTGCTCGAACATGAATACAAAGTGGGCGTCCCTCTACCGTCCGCAACCGTCTTAGCAGAGGAATTCGGCGTAAGCGCGATTACTGTCAGGCGCGCCCTTCGAGACCTTCAACCCACTGGAGTCCTCCGCACCGTTCCTGGGGTTGGGAGCTTTGTGCGAGAAACGCGCAGGTTTATTCGTAGTCTCGAGTTCTCGTTAACGTTTACCCGAGATGTGCAGCTCCTGGGGTTCAAATCACCAATTCAACTGACGTCGATGACCAGGGAGAGGATCCGAAATCCCATTCTAAGTGAATTTGATGCGGCAACCGGCACAATGCTTTGTATAAGAAAGATAATATCGATCGACGAAACGCCAGTCGTTCTTGATACTTCATACTTGCCCGTATCTTTGAGCGACAAAATCGTTGATGACACTGAGAATAAGCTTGTAAGCGTGGCACTGCGCGACCAGGGAACGCGCTTTTGCAAGACAAAGCTGCTTATTGACGCCGCACCGGCTTCAGAGGAAGCGCAGCAGGCGTTTGGTATTCCTAATGGATATCCGACTCTTCGGCGGGCTTATCAATTAACAACTGGGGACCCGTCCTTTTCGCTCCTTGGGATTTCCGAATCTCCATTTGACCGGTTGGCATACATCGTAGAATTCGACGCGTCTGTTATTGGAACCCGGTCGACCGTCCTTTAATGGCACGCACGATATCAAGACCATAGCCAAGAGCGATACACTGCCCGTTTCATTGTTCTTCCCGCGGTCGTCTCTGCAGGAGCCGCGCCGCATGATCGCGCTCAAGAGGTGTGGCTTGAGGCTTGAGCGCGGCAGGCCTAAAAGCGGGATGGGGTTTGGTTGAATCGATTTGGGATTCCCAAATCAGTGCGTTTCTGATTCACCATGCTGGCTGGGAGGAGACCAGCATGGATGGGCAAGCCTTATTCTCTGGATCTTCGTAAGCGTGTCGTGTCCGCGATCGAGGGCGGGATGTCCCGCAATCAAACCGCCAAGCGGTTCGGAGTGGCAATCAGCACGGCCATTGGCTGGATGAAGCGGGTCGAGAAGACCGGCAGCGTCGAGCCTGGCCAGATGGGCGGTCACAAGCCGAAGGCGGTTTCGGGAGACCACGCCGTCTGGCTATCGCAACGGATCAAGGCCGGCGATTTCACCATACGCGGGCTCGTTGCCGAGCTTGCCGGACGCGGCCTGAAGGTCGATTACCACTCGTGTGGGACTTCGTGCATGCCGAGAAGCTCAGCTTCAAAAAAAGCGTGGCGGCTGGCGAACGCGATCGACCCGAGGTCGCGCGGCGGCGAGCCCAGTGGACAAAATATCAAGGTCGCGTCGAAGCTGACCGGCGTAAGCATCCGGCGTGGGCCACAGGCGGGTTAGCCCTTACCTGACGAGGGAATCAGAAAAGGCAGAAGCGCTAGGAATAAGGTGAGGATCTGAGCGGCTGGTCTTCATCGACGAGACCTGGACCAGGACCGATATGGCGTCCTTGCGGGGATGGGCGCCGCGCGGGCACCGACTTCACGCCAAGGTTCCACACGGCCGCTGGAAAACCATGACCTTCCTGGCAGCCCTGCGTCATGAGCGCATCGATGCGCCATGGTTCATCGAGGGGCCGATCGATGGCGTGAGCTTTCGCACCTATGTCGAGAAGGTTCTTCTGCCCGTCCTTCGGCCCGGCGATATCGTCGTCTTGGACAATCTCGGCAGCCACAGGAGCAAAGCAGTTCGCCAGCTCATCCGTTCGGTCGGCGCCAAGCTCTTCTTCCTGCCAAAATACTCGCCCGACCGTAAGCGTAGCGCCGAGGCCCATCGGATTGTTTGTGCGGAGTCTTGAGAGCACCGTTAGAAGAGTCATCTTCAGCAAGGGTGCTCACAATGGACGACCATTCGGACGACATAAGACGACCGTTGTCGCCGCGTATCGAAGTGTATGCTGGCGCAGGTCGCAAGCGGTGGCCGGATGATTTGAAGGCACAGATTGCCGCGGAAAGCCTCGAGCCGGGGGCGGTTGTCACAGACGTCGCCCGTCGTCATGGCTGCCGGCCCCAGCAGGTGCATGACTGGCGGCGTCGGGCGCGTTTGGGCCAGTTGGTGCTGCCGGCTTCGGCGGCTACGCTGTCGTTCGTGCCGGTGGTGTCGGAATCGGCGCTACCGGCGGCCGCAGAGCCTACCGGGTCGCCGGAAGCAGCCATTGTGACGGTTGAGCTCCAGGGAGCACGCGTGGAGGTGCGGGGGGCGCCTGGCCTTGCTGTGTTGAGTGATGTGTTCTTAGCGCTCCGACGGACACGTTCATGCTGACGCCGCCTGCGAGCCTTACGATTTACGTAGCGACCCAACCTGTGGACTTCAGAAAAGGTGCGGAGGGCTTGGCGCTGTTGGCGAAGGAGACGCTGGGCCATGACCCGATGAAGGGCGTGGCGGTGGTCTTCCGTGCGAAGCGCGCTGACCGCGTGAAGATCGTCGTCTGGGATGGCAGCGGCCTTGTGATGTACTGGAAGCGGCTCGATGGCAGCGGCTTCAAATGGCCTCCCATCGTGGCCGGCATGATGCGGATGAATGCGGCCCAGCTGTCGGCGCTTCTGGCCGGCATGGATTGGACGCGCATGCATGCGCCTCGCGACGCGCAGCCGAAAGCACTTGCTTAAAGATACAAATCTTCGCTGCATCGGAGCGCGAAGCGTGGCAGACTCGGAGCAATGAGTGATTTGCCTGATGAGCTGCCGAGCGATCCGGCCGAGTTGCGCGTCTTTGCCGCGGCTCTGCTGGATCGCTGCGCCAGGCTCGAGCGGTTGCTCAAGCTTGCAAAAGATGCGCAGTTCGGTCGCTCCTCGGAAAAGCTGGACACTGATCAGTTACAGCTTGTTCTGGAGGATATCGATCAGGCCGTTGCGGCTCTCGAAGCCGCCGAGGATCGCGCCAATCCCAAGACATGCGAGAAGAGAGCTGCCGCGCGCAGGGCCAACCGTGGTCAGCTTCCGGAGCATTTGCCGCGCATCATCGAGACCCTGATGCCCGCTCCAACCTGCTGTCCGTCCTGCAAAGGCGATCTCTTTGAGATCGGCCACGATGAGAGCCAGAGGCTCGACGTCGTGCCGGCGCAGTATCGCGTCATCGTCACCCGCCGGCCCAAGCTGGCCTGCCGCGCCTATCATGGCGTCGTCCTCCAGCACGCCGCTCCCGAGCGACTGATCAGGGGAGGATTGCCCACCGAGCGGCTGGTCGCGCATGTCATCGATGCCAAGTATCATTGGCATTTGCCGCTTTACCGCCAGGCGCAGATGCTGGCGACGCACGGTATCGCCATCGACCGTTCCACGCTCGCCTTCTGGGTCGGCTATGCTGCCCAGGAATTGAAGCCCTTATGGCATCGTCTGCGCCAGCTTCTGCTCGTCTCCTCGAAGCTCTGTGTCGATGAGACCCCGGCGCCGGTGTTGGATCCGGGGCGCGGCAGGACCAAAACCGGCTACTTCTGGGCGCTGTCACGCGATGACAGGCCCTGGGCCGGACCTGAACCGCCTGGGGTGGTTTATGCCTATGCACCGGGACGCGGGGCTGTTCATGGCTTGCGCTTGCTCGAGGGCTATCGCGGCATCATCCATTGCGACGGCTATCAGGCCTACAAGGCCATGACCCGAGAGACGCGTGCGGACGCCCTGTCTGGGACGCTCGCCTTCTGCTGGTCGCATCTACGGCGCCAGTTTGTGAAGATCGAGCGCGAGGCTGCTCCGGCGCCAGCTCCGGTTGCCCGCGAGGCGCTCGCGCGCATTGCCCAGCTCTACGCAGTCGAGAAGGCACTGCGCGGCCACTCTGCTGCCGAGCGCTGCGCCGGCCGACAAGCGCATGCCCGGCCTCGGGCTACAGCCTTGAAGCAGTGGTTTGAGGCAACGCTTGATCACCTTGCGCAGAAGAGCGACACGGCGAAGGCCTTGCGTTACGCGCTGCGTCATTGGGATGGCCTGACGCTCTACCTTGATGACGGACGCATCGAGATGGACACGAATGCAGTCGAGCGTGCGATGCGGCCGATCAAGCTCAACGCCAAGAACTCCCTTTTTGCCGGTTGCGACGAGGGTGCCGAGAATTGGGCAGTGCTGGCTTCATTAATCGAGACCTGTAAGCTCAATGGCGTCAATGCCGAGCGCTGGCTCGCTGACGTTCTCGCAAAGCTCGTCAATGGTTGGCCTGCGGCGCGACTGGACGAACTGCTTCCCTGGGCGTCGACATACACGATGCATGCTCCCGATCCGAGGCTGGCAGCATGAGCCTGAACACGACCGCGGTCCGGATCAAGGTGACCCTCAAGGACGTGAAGCCGGAGGTGATGCGTCGCCTTGTCGTACCCATCACCCTGCGCCTTGATCGGTTGCATCTCACGCTTCAGGAGGCATTCGGCTGGACGAACAGTCACCTCTTCGAGTTCTTCGCTGGTGAGGCACATTGGGGGATTCCCGACCCCCACAACGATTACGGCCACCAGCCCATGGATGCGAGCAAAGCGCGGCTTTGCGATATTGTTCGAGAGACCGGCGCCAAGACGATCCACTATCTCTATGATTTCGGCGACAGCTGGGACCATGTGATCAAGCTCGAAAAATGGTTCGAGAACACCATGACGGAGGGGCTTCCCTTCCTGCTCGAGGCTGCCGGTCGTTGTCCTCCGGAAGACGTCGGCGGTGCGCCAGGCTATGCCGAATACATCGCCGCCATCAGCGACCCCGCCCATCCCGAGCACGAACACATGCGCCTCTGGGGCCCGGAGCGGTTCGACCCCACCGTCGTCGACCGGAAGGCGCTCGAAGCCGCCGTCAACGCGTTGTCCGACACATGGAAACCGCGGCGGCGCGCCACGCGAACAAAATAGGCGTCAAGCGCCATTCAAAAGGGCCGCAGAGCTCCGCTTACGCCCGACCTGAACCCGATCGAGCAGGTCTTTGCCAAGCTCAAGCACCTGCTCCGTAAAGCTGCCGCACGAACCGTCGACGCGGTCTGCGCCGCAATCGGCCACCACCGCCAAGGAGTGCGCCAACTACCTCAAAAATTCAGGCTATCGAACCTAATGCCATCACGCTTGTAGGGCAGTAGCTGGTCGATGTCGCGGTTTGGATAGCCCCGTTGACGATCCTGGTCAGGACGTTGGTGAGATGGGCGAACGGATCGACGTCGTTGATCTTGCAAGTCTCGACCAGGGACGCGACGACAACCCAGTGTTCGGGCGCCACCGTCGGATCCGGCAAACAGCGCGTTCTTGCGACTGAGCTTGATGCCACGGATTGATCGTTCGACCGTATTGTTGTCGAGTTCAATGCGGCCATCGTCGATGACGCGCGTTAAGCCTTGCCAGCGCGAGAGGCCGTAGCTGATGGCCTCGGTGAGCTTGATCTTCTGACTTATGAGAGCCAGCTTGGCGCGCAGCCAGCCCTCGAAGGCATCAGCCAGCGGCCGGCTGTTCTGCTGCCGCACGAGGCGACGTTCCTCGGCGCTGCGGCCTCGGATCTCCTGGTCGATCGCATAGAATGCAGCAATGTGCTTCAAGGCCTCGCTTGCGATCGGCGGGGGGGGCCGGCTGTCGCGAGTTCGTAGACTTGCGCCGCATGTGCACCCAGCAGAAGGCGAGCTCCACCTCGCCACGCTCGGCGAGCTATGGGTAGGCGTTGTAGCCACATCGACCTGCAGGACGCCCTGAAGCCGGCAAGATGATTGAACAGCCGCTCGGCTTTGCGGTCGGTTGCATAGACATAGGCTATTCCGCGTGGATCGAAACGCCACTGGCTTGTCATCGGCGGCATAGGCCCAAAGCTGGCCGGTCTTGGTGCGCCCTCGACCGGGATCGAGCACAGGCACGGTCGTCTCGTCGGCGAACAGCTTGGACCTCGCTCGAAGCACCATGACAAGGCACTCATACTGCGGACCCAGATGGAGGGCGGCATGCCCAGCCCAGTCCGCCGGAGTCGATCGATCGAGAGGGATGCCCTGGGGGCATAGATCTGGGCCTGCCGGTACAGCGGCAGATGATCGGCGTACTTGGACATCAGAACCTGAGCGACGGCTGCCTTCGTCAGCAGTCCGCCCTCGATCAAGCGGGCCGGAGCCTGGGCCTGCAGGACGCCGTCTTCGCAGGCTCGACACGCGCATTTGGACGTCCTCGAGACCGAGCAGCATCTGCTCCTCGGAAAGCGACTCTGCCTTCCGGCCAAAGCGATAACGCTGCAGGTCTTTGATGATCTGGCGCAGCCGCTCGCTCTCGTCCAGCTCGGCAAGCAGCATCGCCTTCAGCGTCTCGGGATCATCAGGACGGTTATCGCTCACAGGCAAATCAGAGCATATTCGCGGCCGCTTGACGGCGTGCTCAATGCCCCTGATTCACTTCGCCGCAGCGCGGTCCACAATTATCGGCTTGCGTCGGGACGACCGTCTCCCGCGTGGACACGCCGCCAATCAAGCTCTTCGAGCAGCGCCGACAAATCCGCCGCCGACAAACGCACCACGTCGGGGCGGCGGATTCAATTGCAAGAGCGGCCGTTCGCCAGCAGCAGGAACCGTTGGACAAGAAGCCCCGCATAGATGGTTGCGCCGATTGATAAGCCGATCCAGATACCAACTGCGCCAAGGCCCATTTTCAAACCTAGTATGTAGCTAATGGGCAAGCCAATCAACCACTGAGCGATAACGGCAAACAGAAGCGGCACTCGCGTATCCTTCAGCCCTCGAAGGCTGGCCGCCGCGATCCACTGGGTGGCATCAGTGACGAAATAGCTCGCGCCGGCCAAAAGGAGCTCTCCAGCCAATCGGATCGTTGCATCAGCATCGCCGGCCGATTCGCCGAGTAGAAACTTGGCAATCGGCATACGTGCGGCGATCACTGCAATCGTTAGCATTACGGTTGTGACGAAACCGAGCACTATCGCAACCAGACCAGCCAGCCTAATTCCGGGACCATCGCGGCGGCCGGCTGCATGGCTAACGCGCACGCTCGCCGCCGTGCTGATGCCTAAGGGGATCAATGCCAGGAAGGCGGCGACTTGGCTCGCAATCTGATGAGCGACAATTGCTCTGGTGCTGATCCTGCCGGCCAGGAGCACTGCGGCCGAGGATAGTGCGTACCGAACTAAGTAAGTGACGGAGTTCGGCGTGCCGGTCAGGACTAACTGCCGCATTAAGGGCCAATTGAAGCGCCAGAAATGCGCAAGCACGTGGTAGTCACGAAAAGGACGATGCATTGTGGCGACCCACAAAACCGTCAAAAACGTTCCACAGTTCACGAGAGTAGTTGCAAGGCCCGCTCCAAAGAGCTCGAGCCGGGGCAGGCCAAGCTTCCCATAAACGAGGATATAAACCAGCACCGCGTTGACGGGCACGGCTGCGAGCGTGATCCACCAGACCGGTTGCGGGCGCTTGACTGCGCTCATCAAATTGCGGATGGCCTGAAACCACAGCGCTGGCGCCACGCCCCAAGCCAGTCCAAAGAGATATTGCTGGGCGAGCCGCGCCGCGGCCGGCTCCTGGCTAAGAGCGAGCAGTATTTGCTCTCCGAACAGTGCGGACGCAGTGATCGGGATAGATAGCAGCAACGCCGCCAATAGGCCCATCCGCAGGGAGCGTCGGACCATAGGCAGATTATCCGCCCCAAACGCCTGCGCCGCCAATGGCGCGATTGGCGTCAGCAGGCCGACGCCGAACATGACGCTCATGAGATATAGTCTGCCGGCCAGCGCAGCCGCGGCGACCCCTTCAGCGCCGGTGCGCGCGATGAAGGCAAGATCGGTCGTCATCATCGCGATCTGGCCAGCCTGCGTTAGCACAATCGGCACTGCGAGGTCGACGGTTTCTCTGAACTCAACAGCAAGGCTATGGTGGGGAGCCCTTCTCGTCGGTCCGTTCCGCGCTGCCGATGCGGATTTTGTTTGGACTATTTTGCTATGGAAAGCATGCTGCTGTCGTTCGGTGGACATTCGACGCTCTTGTTTCACCGGAGGGCTCCTCTTCTCAGCCATCGCGATAGCGAACGCGGCCTTACGTGCAGCGTTGCACAGCCGGCCGCTAGAGACGCGGAGCGGACGGAACTGCTCGCCCTTTGATGAGAAACGGTCCGCCGCCTTGGCTAGCACTTCCTCCGACGGACGCGTCCGCGCGGCTTAAGCGCGAAGGAGACGCGGCTGGTTGGGACTCGCCAGCATCGGGATGAGGACCGACGCGAATTGGATACCTAGCCTTGTCGATTCCGGTGGCAAGATCGTAACCGAGCCCGCCCTGAAACGGATAGCGGTGGTGGGGTAGCCGAATTCAAGCGCCACGAATGTGGGAATGGAGCAACGAAAACCTTATAAGCCATGACTGCGAGCCCTATTGATGCGATGCGGAAGGACATCTCCCGTTCAAGACTCACGCCAACTGCGAAACGTCGATTTCTACCACTATTTTCTCAAGCAGACATGTCGTAGGCCCGACGGCATGTCGCAAATCAGACGCGATCGCCACAACATCTTGGACACCAATGGAAGACATTTTGCATGAGGCGACGGCAGTACCCTCACAATCGGTCCGGGCCGGTTGTCACTGGCAAAGAAATTGGGATTAAAGGCGCACACTTGCAGGCGCGGGTGCCGCGGATCACCAGCACGAAATTCCCAACCATTCTCATGGACGACAGCAGGCCATGTGGCGCACTCGGTCTGTCCGACGGGCGACGGCTCTACCCTCCTGCCATTCAAGCGGTGGGCAGTCTCATTGATGATCGCATGACGTTGGCGCGCCTTCGGCGAGACGTACTGCGCGCCAAGGGCCATGCCCTCTAACACAGATCGTGCACGTCGCGGGCTGGTTGTCCGCTATCGAGTTCAACGACGATAGCTCGGTAGCTGGGCCGCCGGTGGACGTCGAGAGCGGAGTATGCGCCCATCGAGCACTGCCGTATCGGGCGAGCCACCAGCGCGGTAGAGTCCGTCGCGAATGATCATAGTTCAGGTTCAGTGAAATCAATATTGGATGAAATGCAAGCGTGGTTTTCAGGCCACCGCTTTGAGAGATTGAGCGCGGCAGGCCCAGGGCAGTAGCTGGTCGATGTCGCGGTTTGGATGCCCGTTGACGATCCTGGTCAGGACGTCGATGAGATAGGCGAGCGGATCGCCGTCGTTGATCTTGCAGGTCTCGACCAGGGACGCGATGACGGCCCAGTGTTCGGCGCCGCCGACGGATCCAGCAAACAGAGCGTTCTTGCGACTAAGTTTGATGCCACGGATTGATCGTTCGACCGTATCGCTGTCGATCTCGATGCGGCCATCATCGATGAAGCGCGTTAAGCGTTGCCGGCGCGAAAGAGCGTAGCGGATGACCTCGGCGAGCTCATCTTCTGGCTGATGGGAACCAGCTTGGCGCGCAGCCATACCTCAAAGGCATCGGCCGTGGTCGGCTCTTCTGCTGGCGCACGAGGCGACACTCCTCGGCGCTGCGGCCGCGGATCTCCTTCTCGATGGCGTAGAATGCGGCAATGTGCTGCAGCGCCTCGCTTGCGATCGGCGCGGGGCTGGCTGTCGCAAGTTCGTAGAGGTTGCGCCGCATGTGCACCCAGCAGAGAAAGGCGAACTCGACCGCACTACGTCCGGCAAGCCTTAAATAGGCGTTGTAGCCATCGATCTGTAGGGCGCCTTGAAGCCGGAACAGCCGCTCGGCTTTGCGGTCGGGTGCATGGACATAGGCTATTCCGCGCAGATCGAAACGCCACGGGCCTGTCACCGGCGGCATAGGCCCAAAGCTGGCCAGTCTTGGTGCGCGCTCGACCGGGATCGAGCACCGGCACCGTCGTCTCGTCGACGAACAGCTTGGGCCTCGCTCGAAACACCGTGACAAGGCGCTCATACTGCGGGCCCAGATGGAAGGCGGCCTGCCCAACCCGTCGAGACGGATGCGCTGGTGGGCATAGATCTGGGCCTGCGGACACCAGAACCTGCGCGACGGTTGCCTCCGTCGATCAGCACCTCGAGAAGCTACCAAATGCCGCACTCGCAAGAGACCGCGCGCCGCAGCTGATGGCCGTGCTGAATGGACAGCCTCCTGAAAGTTTGTAGCTAGCCAGAGCTTCTGCACCCGGTCCATAATCGCATGCTTGCTACTGCAGGAGGAATCGATGAAAGATCTGTCGTCTGTTCGCATCGACGGTCCGAATAAACTGAAGGATTCTGGCCGGCTGTACAAAGATCCGATTGCATCAGGACTGGACACTGAACAAATCGAGCAAGCGCTTCGGGGCAGACCGCACCCGACTATCGAGCAGTACCGAGATGCACTGGAGCGCGACGGATTTGCCTACGAACGTGGCCAAAATATACAGTCGGTGCTCAGTGCGAGTGCGTTAGACTGGATTAAAATGGCGCGCGAAGCGGGTCGCTGCGCGCCGTTGGACCAAAATCGTGGCGGGCGTGAGGCTGGACGCCACCGGTATTATTCGGCTGGAGTTTACGTGAATCATGCCGCCGCCGGGACGCGCTTCGTGCCGTGTCCGCCATTTGTCGATGCCAGCGGGGAGCTGTTCACAACTTTTCTTCAGCCGCCGGGCACGAATCGCGACTACGATACTGAGCGGCGGTTTGACCCGTTTCCGGAAACTTTAATCCGGCACGATGGCCTGCAACAACTCGTAGATCTCTGCTTCCAGATCACGCCATCCTCCTTGTTTCCGAACGAAGCTCGCGACTGGCTGAGGGTAGGACTCCACTTGGTCTGCCTACATGCTGAGGGAGTGCGACCAGGGATGAGCAGCCCGAATCGGGCACATGTCGACGGGGAGCTCTGTACGAGCATCGTAATGGTAGAGCGCGTCAACGTGATCGGGGGCGCAAGCTTGGTGGTTGAGCGGGAGTTCGCGGATGCGCATCCGAACGAAATCCCCTCCGAGTCCCGCTTGGCAGATATAACTCTTGAAGCGACCTTGGACATTCTAACGGTAGATGACCGGCGCGTGGCCCACTACGTGTTCCCCGTCTTTGCTGGCAAGAACACGATAGGACACCGCACCGTTCTCCTAGTCGACTTCACGCCGCTCATCACGGTGGACTCCGAGCAGTTGCTCGCCCGCGAATGAGTCGGAGTCATTCAAGGACGGGACCCCATAGGCCGGATTCTTGAAGATGGCCGCGACAGCCGACTCGGTCGCAAATCGTCATGGCGGTCGCGGCGGGGCAGTGCCAAATCCCGACCAACAAGGGCCCGTGTCACTTGCGGGCCCGTGTGTACTGAGGATTTCGAACAGCAGAGCGAGCGCCCCGCACCTCCTCGTCAATCTTTTTGTGAGCGCCAACAGAATTGCGGACGAGGTCCATCATCAACTGCAACGCCAACTTACTCGTTCAGCTTGCCATAAACCCGGTCCACCCGACTTTTTACCTTGTGTAACTCCAGCTCTGAGATTGTGCGCTTCGGGTCGAGCAATAGTCGGGCATTGGGTCTTCCAAGAACTAGACACTAACACTGTGAGCAATCAAACAAACGACGAGGTGCCCGCAGACATCAAGCAGCGGAATCAATCCGAACTAGTTGCGGCCTAAAACTATTTTCGGCTGGAATCCCCCTCTCGATAGCAGGCTGCACCAGGACACGGCACTTTTGGACCAGTAACTCCAAGGGTCGAACGAAAGCAGTGGTATTTTCCGACCCGATGGTAAGCTCGCAACGAATTCTGCCGCCGCGCCCGTACGCGTAGGGCTGGCATGCTGCAATGATTCTCCCTCTGGTCAGAAGCCGCGAAGCGCACCTGCAATTAGATGGCTGCTCGTCCAGAGCTCATGAATTCAGTAAGTCGAGGATGTATCTGACGGTGAGTTCCGTGGTCGGGATGAGGAGATCATCGGAGACGCCGAAAGTCGGCGTATGCACATGCGATTCGTTGCCAGGCGAACGACTGCCGAACCAGAAGTAGATCGAGGGAACACACGCCGAGTAGAAACCGAAGTCGTCGCTGCCCGCTGCCTGCTTCTTGTCGGTGAAGGCTTTGGTCCCAAACGTGTCGTGAACGGTCTGTCGGAAGCGCTTCACCAGCTCAACATCATTGACGACCGCAGGTTCGCCCTTATGGATGACGCATTCAGCGTGTCCGCGGTGCGTCGCAGCGACCCCTTGAGCTACTTCGCGTACGCGCTGGGAGAGCAGCGCCCGGCGCTCCGGGCTGCGAGTCCTGATCGTCCCTTCCATCACGACCGACGGACAGATGATGTTTGTCGCACTGCCACCATGGATAGTGCCGACCGTAACGATCGCAGCGTCATCGACAGGCATTTCGCGCGAGACCACCTTCTGCACCTCGTTCACGAAGGCTGCGGCGATAGCAATCGCATCGACGCCCAGGTGTGGTGCCGCTCCATGCGCGATCTTGCCGGTAATGGTCAACTTGAACTGGTCGGCGGATTTGCTTATCGCACCCTCGCGCGCGTCGAACCCGCCCGCGGGCAGCTCCGGACTCACGTGAAAGCCTACAGCGTGATCGAAGCCGTTCAACAGCTTTTCCTCTTCCACCGTGCGCCCCCCAAGTGGCTCAGCCTCCTCCGCCGGATGGAAGAACACGCGCACCTTGCCCGAAAATGATCGTGCAGGCGGTGGAAGGCGATCGCAGTGCCGAGCGCGATCGAGCCGTGGATATCGTGACCGCACGCATGCATGACATCGTCGATCTGCGAACAATAAGGCAGGTCATCGCGCGCCTCCTGAATCGGCAACGCATCGATGTCGCCGCGCACTGCAATAGACCGAGCTGGGCCCGAGCCGGTGCCTTCGATGTCGACATAGAGTCCAGTGTTGTGGAAGACCTTAGCGTCACTGATCCCAAAGTGCTGTAGTATGTCGCGGATCCGCTCCTGCGTTTTCCATTCCGCGTTGGAAAGCTCAGGCTTCCGGTGCATGGCGTGGCGCAATTCGATTACCGCGTTGCGCTCGGCGTCTGACAGAAAGCCATTGCTTCGTGTGTTCATCGAGTTAGATCTCCAGATGCTCGGGGTGGAACCATCTGCACTCGAAAAGTATTCGAGGCGACAGGCCCTCGTCTCGTCTGCCTCGGGTTGGCACCAGTCGCGCCGCTCCTAAGACATTTCCATGAGAGTGAGCTCCGAGCTCATGATATTGTTGCGGCTCTCCATATCACAGCAGTTTATGATAACCTTTGTCCGCTCGGCGCAGGCTCTTCGGAAGACCGCAACGATTCCCATGGTTGAATGGCATAGCACGGTCAGCCCGGCTTCCTGATCTTCAATGCCCTGCAAGCGCACCATAGCGATCGCGCAGTAGGCGCGAAGGAGATCAGCAGCAGGGCCAAGATCCGCTGCTGGAAGCGCGGATGCACGCCGTGCTGCTGGTCGCGGTAAGGGACAGTGTTCGGATGGTGTCGAATCTGGACGCGGCAAATCTTGTTGCCGCCGCACGGCAGTGCGCTCAGATCGTGCGTGCGCTCAGGCTGCCGGGGCGTTAGAGCCACCGTGACCGCGGGCAATTCAGATAGTCTTCAGGCAGCTGACGAAGTCACGCGGTGGCGATCAGAATCCGGCCGCTGGCGGGCGCACGAACGCTGCCTATGCATCCGATGTCGTGTCCGGGACGACGCCCCGGTCCGAAACTAGATTCACGACTAGCTGTCCGCGTCAGTTCCTTTTCCCGTCAGCTCCAGCACGAGATCTGCTGTTGCGGCGATCTTTACGGGCCGATATTGCGCACGAAGCGCGTCTTCGTGTCTGGTCTCCGTGTACGACGAGCAGGCGTCACTTGCGCAAATCATTAAGAAACCTCGGTCGGCGCCGTCTCGCAGGGCCATGTCGATACATTGGTCGGTTAGTACACCAACGACGATGAGGGCCTCGATGCCAATGTTTCGAAGCAGGTATTCAAGTATGGTCGCGTTGAAGACACCGGACCCGGTCTTTGGAAGAACGATTTCATCGCCCACCGGAGCAATTTCGGACAGAACTCGCCCACCCCACGAGCCTTTGGGCACATTCAATCTCGCCAACTTGTGCAGAAGTGAACGATCACGACCATCTTGGGTCAGACTTTCGATCGTCGTATAGATCACCTCCACTGAGCGTGCGGCATCAAGCAGCCGCTTACATTCGGCACCACGACTCGCTTGATACGATCAACGTAATCTGGATGCTCGCGCTGTACGTCTTCTGAAACCTCCGCGTTCTGCAGATCGACAACAAGCAGGGCGGTCTTTTTCGGGTGGATGCGGATCTCGGACCAGATCGATTCACTGGTTACTTTCATCTCATCTTCCACTCTCTTACGCTTGTTGTCGACGGTTCAATTTGCAACGTGTGTGACGCTAAGTGGGTAGAGTGCGCAACGAAGCTGACAGGCCGTCGTCAGCCAGCTGTGAGGATCGCATGCGGCGCTCTATCGGACTTTCGGTGGGATGTGACACGACTTGGCACTCCTGAAGGGCATGGCGGCTCGCCCGATAACGGACGTGATGCCATCGCTCATTCGCGGCAGATCCATCGATGTGGCGTCGCGCCATTTCGGATTTCATCTCGGCACCCCTTCAGAGGCACTTCTGTCTCGGATTGCCTGCTGTCTTTTGTGATACTCGCTGGCTCAACTCCACCGGATGTCCGCGCATTGTACGAGCACTAGCGTCAGGAGACCATACCCAATCGACGCAGTATCCAGGAGGGACCGGCTGACGCAGTCGGCACCGCAGGCAATGAGATCGCCCCTATCAAAACGTTACGGCGCGAAAAACCTCTAGTCTTATCGATTTAAGGGCCAATGTCGCTGAAATCCAGCATTTTGGCTAGGCAAATGTGAAGCTTGGACGCATAGAGCGCATCCTCCCAACCGAAACCCGGGCCGGCTGATCACGTCGTGCGTTGGCCCCATCTCGACCTCCCATCGCCAAGATGCGCAATACCCGCGTAAGCTCCTCCATGGTCGCGAACCTGACCGGGATGCTATAGCAAGCCCGTGGATGTCGAACAGCGCACGCCGCAATGACGCCGGGCAGGCTCCCACCGATCCGTGCACGGCGAGTTGAGATGAGTCGACGCCATCGGCGGAATCACAGTCGCAAGCCCGAATGGCTCGTGCGGACGATAGTAAATGTTCGATCTTTTCCGTCACGTGCCTACTCGATGCTTCTCGCAAGGCGGGACCGCCTGCCAACAGCAGTCCCCGTCGCTCTTACTCCGCCGCCATAGTCCACGATGGGAAACAAAGCGAAGACTGCACCGGTGCGAGGTTGCAAAGCACCTGAAACCCAGGACAACTACGATCGACAATGTCTTTGAGTTTGGCGAGGCCGCTCTCGGAAGCCGCGCTATCTAAAGTCACCTCGACTTGGACGGGTTGAGTACTTCGTCGCTCGTCCTGTCGGAGGTTGAGCAAGCTGGTTAGTCGATTTTCCTCGATGACCCGGACCGAAACGCTCTTGAGACTAATTCCCAGCTTTTCGGCATTGAGACGGTAAGTCATCTCATGGCAAAGGCAGAGGTCCGTCAGAACATGTTTCAACACCGTTGCGCGCCGTATGCCGCGCCTTGAGCGCCCTTGGTGTATCAGCGGGCGCCGTGATTTTGCAGATCGCGACGATCCTATCGACTGCTTCTGGCATGAGGCGCCTCCGCACACTACAGTTTGTCTTTCGGTGGAGATCTTCTTGAGAGTCATCATTTTCCTCTTCTTCTGATGATGCGATGCTCTCGAAGGAGAACATTGATCGACTAAGAGCGACAATCAACCCGCTTTTGCGCGAAAAGGACGGATGCCGGCCCAGATGAATACGCCACAGAAACTACTTCCATGACGTCAACCGCTGGAGATAAAACGATTGGATATGACGCCGTGATGACTTTATAACGATCGTCACGCGCTTAGTCTGCCTTGACGTTCGACGGAGGCAGTCCGTCGAGCAATACAAAAAGTCAAGAGAGCCTGAGAGCCCTCGCTAAGCGCTACGGGATCAACCAGAAGACTGTTGCGAAGTGGAAGCAGCGTGAGACCGTCACCGATCTGCTGACAGGCCCCAAGAAAGCATGCTCCACCGTGCTCTCTATCGAGGAGGAGGTGATCATCGTCGGTTGCCGGCGGCATACGCTGCTGCCGCTCGACGATCGCCTCTATGCTCTGCAGCCAACCATGCCCCATCTGACACGGTCAGCCCTGCATCGCTGCATCCAGCGCGATGGCATCAGCCGATTGCCGGAGGTTGAAGGCAGCAGGCCTGCGAAGAAAAAGTTCAATGCTTATCGGATCGGCTATTTCCACATCGACATCGCCGAGGTCCAGACCGCCGAGGGCAAGATCTACCTCTATGTCGCTGTCGATCGCACCAGCAAGTTCGCGTTCGTGCAACTGGCCAGGAAGACGGGAAGATCCTCAGCCGCGGCTTCCTTGAAGTTCTGATCGCGGCCGTCCCTTATAAGATCCACAAGGTTCTCACCGACAATGGGATCCAATTCACCTTCCCACCGCGGTATGCGGACGGCCCCGACGGCAAGATACGCGACACATATGTTCGACATGCGCTGCCGAGAAAACGGGATCGAACATCGGCTGACCAAGATCAAGCATCCCTTGACCAATGGTCATGTCGAACGCATGAACCGCACGATCAAGGAAGCCACCGTCCAACGCTATCACTACGATCGACGTGATCAGCTCAACGCTCACTTTGCCGACTTCATCAAGGCCTACAACTACGCTCGACGCCTCAAGACCCTGAAGGGCCTCACGCCTTACGATACATTTGCAAATGCTGGACTGCCGAGCCAGAACGATTCAAACTTAATCCGCTCCAGCAAATGCCGGGACTAAACAGGCTCGCTATTTATAGTTATCGGGGCACAAACTCTTCGCTATCACGTCCGGCGGAGCGATCTTGACGTCCGCAAAACTATACTTCTCAAGTATTCTTTGCAGCGTCCCGTCCGCTTTCCGCTTTGCAAGCCCCTCATCATAAATATCACGCAGTTTCGCGTCGTCAGGCCGGAATTCAATAGCCGGATAGAAGGCTTGCTCTCTGCCGTTTTCTATCAGTCCGGTGAACGGAACCGCGTATTCCACCTTACCGTGCAGATTGGGATCCTTTACTGCGTTGATCAAAGAAACCGAAGACGCTGCGTAGGCGTCAATGCGGCCGGACAACAACGCTGCGACAACTCCCTGGCTATCTTGTAACAATAGCATCCGATCCTTGGGAATCCCGGCTGCAACGACGGCTTTAGCCTCGGTAGAGCCTCGGGCTGCCCCGATGCGCAGGTCTGGATTCTCGACCACATCTTGAAAGCGATGAATGTTGTGCGGATTTCCCGCCACGACTAATACGCCAATGCCAACGGCAAGATCAGGATTGCTGAAAATCAATTGGTCACAACGTTGAGGCGTAATCGCCATGCCGGACGATATAACGTCTATTCTCCTGGATGTCAGGCTCGGAATCAACGCCCCCCAATCTAAGAGGACAAAGTCAATCTCCTTGACGCCAGCAGGCTCGAGAACTGCTCGGAGTAAGTCTGGGTGAATACCAACAACCTTTCCATCCGCCCCGATAAATCCCCAAGGCGCATTGTTGGCGATGCCTATGGTGACCTTCCCATCGCGGAGAACACGTTCGGTAATGGACTGCGCAGAAGCGACTGAAGCGCCGGTGCTCAGCGCTTCCAGCACCAGACTTGTGGTGAACACCACCCACTTGGCCAAACTTCTCATCTTGCGTAATCATACCCCTCTCAGCTTAGATCGGAGCCTGATGGTCCGGTCGCCAGGAATTCGAAATGGATTTCGCAGCTTATCCAAGCACCTGACTGCCCAGATCCGAGAGCTCCGACGTCAGTGAGGCAGCCAAATGCTAGATCTGGTATATCCAGTATGTCAAGCCTGGTTTCACCGGTTGGAGGCGCTCTCCCGATCAGAGGGGCTGCATTATAGTTGCGTTGGCGTACTTCGAACGCTGCTCATCTGGCGCGCGACAATCGCGTGTCACTTGTGGCGGTTGACAACACGGCGCAGGTCGTTGGGACTACAAGGCTTCCGTGGCCCAGAGTAGGTGGACAATCCGAGTTCGAAAAGGCGGACTTTACTGTTCTAGAGATACCCTGACCAGAAGTTGCTGGTCAGACCGAGCCGACCGACGGGACAGGAGTCACATATTCGATTGATCGATGGACGATCGGTTAGGCGTATTTCTTCCAGCTTCTGGTCGGTAGTCCGGCTCGATTCGCAGGCCGCCTCGAAGCACGACCTAGCCGTCTTCACTGAGGCGGCGATAAAGCGATGAACCTCCTGAACTCGCCGAGTCTCGTGCATGTCGGGATGTGAAGTCAGCCAGTAATTTCGAACGAACCGCACTTCAGGAAGCAACCGAGTCAATTCCGGATAGCGTTGGGCAGCGTAGTCGTGCAGGATCCCGATGCCGCGCCCACTTCGAACGGCTTCCATCTGTGCGACGACGCTTCCACATTCGTAACGGCGGAGCCATCAGCCGACCGAGAACCGACGCGTAGTCCAAAGCTCGGCTATAGACGAAATCCTCCACTTGCGTGACGAATAGTCGGCCTGCTAGATCGGCCTGGCTACTAACAGATCCTTCGCGTGCAAGGTAGCTCTCCGCCGCGTAGACGCTGAGGGTGTAGTTGGTCAGCTTTGACAGGATCAGACGTCGCTGCTTAGGCCGTTCCAGCGTGATCGCAATATCAGCTTCCCGTCGCGACAACGAGAAAGTCCGTGGTAGCGGCACAAGTTGAATAACAAGGTCCGGGTGCTTGGCCGCCAGCGAGCCGAGACGATCGGCCAAGAAGTAGTTGCCAAGTCCGTCTGGCGCACCTACTCGCACCGTGCCGGTGATTGCTTCGGTCGTTCCCCCAATGTTTGATCCGACCTTCAGAAATTCGCTCTCCGCGCGCTCGGCCGCGGCAACCAATGCCTCGCCTGCCGCTGTGAGCATGCAGCCTGACGTATGCCGTTCAAGCAACTCGACGTTCAGCCCGCGCTCCAACGCCGTCAGTTGTCGAGCCACGGTGGCATGATTCAATCGAAGATTCTTGGAAGCACTAAGAATCTGACCGGCGCGCGCGACTTCCAAGAATATTCGAACCCGCTCCCAATCCATCGACTACGCTTTCTGCACAACGGAGCCGAAAAATCGGCCATTGATGCGCGTTTTTATGCACTTCATACATCGCCCGGTCAATTCATTGAGGAGAGGACCCATGTCTGCGACCATTGTGAATTTCATCAACGGTGAACTGGTGCCGAGCCAAGGCACGCGCACATCATCGGTCTATAATCCCGCGACCGGAGAGCAGTCGGGAACGATCGGATTGGCAACGATGCAAGACGTCCAGTTGGCGGTTGCCGCAGCTCGCAAGGCTTTGCCAGCTTGGGCGAACACCCTCCCCTGCGGCGCGCGCGCATCCTCAACCGCTTCCTGCGGATTGTGGAGGACAAAATCGATCAGCTTGCCGAAGTGATCACCGCCGAGCACGGCAAGGTGCTCTCTGATGCTAAGGGCGAAATTCAGCGCGGTATGGAAGTCGTGGAGTTTGCGACCGGCGCGCCACAGCTCCTCAAAGGAGAGATCACGGAAAACGTCGGCACGCGCGTCGACAGCCACTCGCTTCGACAGCCGCTTGGTGTCGTCGCCGGAATCACGCCGTTCAACTTCCCGGCGATGGTGCCCATGTGGATGTTCCCGGTTGCTCTCGCCTGCGGCAAGACGTTTATTCTCAAGCCGTCAGAGCGCGACCCCTCTGCTTCGCTCATACTCGCGCAGTGGCTGAAAGAGGCCGGATTGCCTGACGGTGTCTTCAATGTTGTGCACGGCGACAAGGAGACGGTAGATGCAATCCTGATGGATCCCGACGTCGTCGCCGTGAGCTTCGTCGGATCGACACCGATTGCTCGCTACATCTACGAGACGGCCACGCGCCACGGCAAGCGCTGCCAGGCGCTCGGAGGCGCCAAGAACCACATGATCGTCATGCCGGACGCCGACATGGATCAAGCGGTGGACGCATTGATGGGTGCAGCCTATGGCTCCGCCGGCGAACGCTGCATGGCGATTTCGGTGGCGGTTCCGATCGGCGACACCACCGCAGACCGGTTGATTGAAAAGCTAGCGCCGAAGGTCCGTGCACTCAACATTGGTCCGGGCACGGATCCCGAGTCCGAGATGGGCCCATTGGTCACAAAGCAGCATGTCGACAAGATCCGCGGCTACATCGACGCCGGTGTTGATGAAGGCGCGAAACTGATCGTCGACGGACGCGACTTCCGGCGTCAGGGTCACGAGAATGGCTTTTTCATCGGCGGAACCCTGTTCGACTGCGTGACGACAGACATGAAGATCTACAAGGAGGAGATTTTCGGACCGGTGCTCGCGGTGGCTCGCGCGAGATCCTACGATGACGCTGCCGACATGATCAACAAGCACGAGTTTGGTAACGGTACCGCCATCTTCACCAGGGACGGCGATGCAGCCCGGGAATTCGCGCATCAAATCCAGGTCGGCATGGTCGGCATCAACGTTCCGATCCCCGTTCCGATGGCGTTCCACTCCTTTGGTGGCTGGAAGGCTTCTCTCTTCGGCGATCACGACATGCATGGCCTGGAAGGCGTTCGATTCTACACCAAGCTCAAGACGGTCACGACCCGGTGGCCAACCGGCATCCGTGCCAGCGCGGAGTTCGTGATGCCAACGATGAACTAAGGTTGGAGTCGCTGGAGGGCTGCGGACGGTCCACGCGCCGATATGGGTTCTCCAAGCGCCTGCTACTAACTGCTGCAAGAGCCGCATCATGGCGAAAAGGGCGGCGATTTCCTCCGCACCGCTAGTTTCTTTAAGGCCGCGGACTGCTCTGCGGGATGCATGTTCTACCGAGTGCCATTCTCGTCAAGACGGTATTCGTAGCGACCTTTCGCGGTGTTGATCATGCAGCGATACTGGGCCGTATAAGCCTCGATCGCCGCGTCAGTGTGCGTCCTTCCCAAAAGAGAAACGTACAATGGACGGCGAGACTAGGGGCGGCGAGACTAGGGGCTGTAGTCTCGTTCAGGCCGCCAATGGCGGGCCGCTTCCGAAACATCCACGACTACATCACATAGCGAATGTTGGCTGGTCGCGCACGACGTCTTTTCGACGGGCAATATTTGCGGCTGCGCCGTGCCGATCCCGGCGGTTAACTGCGAGCGAAGAGCGGGGGCTAAGACTGGTGGCGTGTCTCTTCGGTTCTTCCCGGGCACGCCGCTGGACTTGACGGTGACAACGATCCCTAGAGCGTTTCATTGCTTAATTGAATCGGAGGGGATTCCAGCTTTTGGCGATTTGTGTTTCAAGATGCTGACTGGATTGGAGGCCAGCATCGCATGACCCGACCTCTTTCCCTGGATCTTCGCGAGCGAGTAGTGGCGTCGGTTTTGGCGGGCGAGAGCTGCCGGTCCGTGGCCGAGCGGTTCGGCGTTGCGGTCTCGTCGGTTGTGAAGTGGGCACAGCGGCAGCGGGCGACCGGCTCGGTTGTGCCCGGCAAGATGGGCGGCCACCGCAAGCCTGTGCTCGATCCGCACCGCGCCTTCATCGTCGAGCGGATCACTCAGACGCCGCACCTGACGCTACATGGTCTGAAGGCGGAACTGGCAGCCCGCGGGGTCAAGGTCTCGCACAACGCGGTCTGGCTGTTCCTGCGCCGAGAAGGGCTACGCTTCAAAAAAAACACTGTTCGCCCTTGAACAGGCTCGCACAGACATCTCTCGCAGGCGTCAACGTTGGCGATCCTGGCAGGCCGGGCTCGATCCGGGCCGGCTCGTCTTCATCGATGAGACCTGGATCAAGACCAACATGGCCCCGTTGCGGGGCTGGGGTCCCAAAGGGGCCCGCCTGCGCGGCTTCGCGCCGCACGGCCACTGGCGAACCCTGACATTCCTCGGCGCGCTCCGCCATGACCAACTCACGGCACCCTGCGTCTTCGACGGGCCGATCAACGGTGAATGCTTTCGCGCTTATGTCGAGCATCTTCTCCTGCCAACCCTGCGCGAAGGCGACATCGTCGTTTTCGACAATCTCGGAAGCCACAAGTCGAAAGCTGTCAGGCAGATGATCCAGGCCGCTGGCGCCAGGCTCTGGTACCTGCCGCCATACTCGCCCGACCTCAACCCGATCGAACAGGCCTTCGCCAAGATCAAACACTGGATGAGGCAGGCTCAGAAGCGCACCGTCGAGGACACTTGGCGCCACATCGGCCAACTCGTCCAGGACATCCAGCCTCGCGAATGCGCAAACTACTTCGCCAATGCGGGTTATGCTTCAGTCAAAAAGTGAAACGCTCTAAGCGCATCCTCACGAGTCGCACACCAGCGTCTAGCCAGGAATTCTAAGGGCCTCGATCGTCAGACTGCATCCACTGGATTCAAGCCGTACTCAGCAGGCGGCCAAGTCCGTTCAATGAGATCGACCGATCGATGTTCATCGTCTCTTCGATGAGTTTGGCTCCATGCTTCTCGAGCGAAGTTCCGCGCAGATTGCGCAGAAACTTCCTTTCGAGGTCAGCATCGCTAAGCGGCTTGTTTGGGTGACCGGTCGGCCACTCGACAGTCGCGGAGAAGGATCGACCGTCCTTCACCAACAAAGAAGCCGTGGACAGATATGGTAGGCCATTCCAGAACGCGTCCTCGGCGCGCGGATCGACCTCTACGTTAATTTTCTTCATCAGAGCAGACACCGCTTGATCATTCATCGTCGAGGGCTCGTACCATGCGATCCCAGGCTCTATCGACAGCACACTCATGGCTGTGACGTACTGAACTGAAAACTGGCCGTCGAGATCAGCTGCTGGAGCATCGTCTGAGAACCAATCAGCTACTTTGGCTGAACAACGAACTGAAATCTTTTCGATTTGTTCGGGTTCAACGCCGCTGTTCTTTACCGTGCTGGATACGGCATCAATTATTGAATGCAACGAATAGCAGGCCGGGTATCCCTTGAATGATGTCCCCCGTAGACGCCATGTCTCGCCCAGATTCGCAGACAATTTCGACGGGTCGAATTGGTCTGATCCGATGATTGCCGCAAAGCCCCTCACAGGGTCGCTCAACATTGCGAAGGGACCGACAATATCCTGACGAGCGCAGATTGCAGCGTCGATGCCACCTAGCGCCATCTGACCGTAGTTCGCTTTGAGGGCGTGCGCAGGCCGACCATACTGAACATACCAAAGAGGGATGTTTGTATTGGCGGCGGCATGTCCTAGGGCAGATCGAAACTGCTCCTCCGACCCCCCAGATACAACCATAGCGGCTGCGCCCGCGGCCACACCATGCCAAGCGTGATAAGACGCAAACCGGCGATAGGCCTCCGGGCTTGCTCTCGTTGCGTCATACAGCCGGAGACCCGCTTCATACCCAGCAACCACTCCCAGGAGGAACTGCTTGGGCGTGCTGTTGAGATGCTCTGCCATAGCCAAGGCGGCCGGTATGACCGTTGCGCTTGGATGACCAGCGGCAGTATCCTCGAAATCGAGTACATCCGAGAGCCAGCCGTTTACCTTAGCGGCAACGGAGGGTGCAAACTTCAGCGAAGTTCCGGGAATGGAGCAGCCATTCGCTTCGCTTCCGCTGCCATACGCAGCTACTACCTTCCGCCCTAAAGGGGTCCGCGTACCTGCTACTATGCAGCCAATCGTATCGAGAGTAACGAGCTTCGCTGTGTGCAGGACGTCTGTGGGAAGGTCTTCAAATTTGAGCTCGACGAGAAAGCGCGCGAGTTGCCCAGCAGGTTCGTGGATCGGGGCGCGTGGAAACAGTATGTGTTCGAAGGGAGATGGCTCTTCGACTTTGTCGGCGCAACTAATGGATTCATTTGACATGTGTTTGCCTTCCACTGAGGAGAGCCGCATCAAGGGAAACTGGGCGCAGCCAGCGTAGACTTCTCTGCAGCCGAAACGCCACAACGCTTTCATCATACCATGTATACCCAACCTCTCAGGATGTCCAGCCTGGCGATCATGTTTGGGAGATGAATTGTGCGACCGTGCGCCCGCTCGACTAGATCAAAGGTGTCGACCAGCACACGCATCCGGATGGGTTGGCCGGCCTCGAACTGGATGACCTGCGTCGAAGCGAAGGAGATTGGCTCTTTTGCTTCGGCGGGACAACGCAAAGCGTATCGTTCAATTCTGTATTCGTAGGCATCCAATGCAATTGAACGCCGGCAGCGACTCGGCGCTGGACCGAAGATCCATCCGTTGCACAGGTGAGCTCGGCGCCGGATTTCTTTCCCGTGGAGAACCCATGGGGCTAAGTCTCTTGATGGATCGCCTCTTCCGTCGCCCCACACCGTTTTGACATTTTTGCGCTGGAAACCTTCCAGCTCGCGAAGCTTGAAATCCAGGGCTCGACATGAGGCATCTGGTGACGCTCGCCTTCAATGAGCGTGTGGAGCGCATTTCTACGAAGATGTCAGAGCGCCGTTCGCCTGCGAGCCAAGAGACAACGCACCCGCTTGCTACAATCGCCTGCATTTCTCCTCATCGCTCGTGAAAGGCTGTTAAAGCGCGCGCCCCGAGCGGCATGACCACGTAACAACAATCCCTTAGTGTAGCAGTTGACTGAGGAATTTCTTGGTGCGGGCATGCTCTGGATGATTAAAAAAACGCTCTGGCACCGCTTGTTCGATGATTTCGCCGCCATCCATAAACACCACGCGGTCGGCGACCTCGCGCGCGAAGCCCATCTCGTGAGTGACGCAAATCATTGTCATGCCTTCATTCGCGAGCCCGGTTATCACATCAAGCACTTCTTTGATCATCTCTGGATCAAGTGCCGATGTAGGTTCGTCGAACAACAGGACCTTCGGTTTCATACAGAGTGCGCGAGCGATCGCGACACGCTGCTGTTGACCACCTGACAATTGAGCGGGATATTTTCTTGCTTGTTCGGGTATGTGAACTCGTTCCAGATTCTCCATCGCGACCTTCTCAGCCGCGTTGCGGGCCATTTTTCGCGCGCGAACCAATGCCAAAGTGCAGTTGTCGATCACGCTCAAATGCGGAAAGAGGTTGAACTGTTGGAAAACCATGCCAACATCACGGCGCACTTCCGCTAGCCCTTTCATTCCTGCGCGCACCTCAGTGCCATTTACCAAGATGCGGCCTTTCTGATGCTTCTCAAGCTGATTGATGCACCGAACCAACGTTGACTTGCCCGAGCCCGAGGGACCGCAAACGACAATTCGCTCCCCAGCCACTACAGTAAGGCTGACATCACGTAGAGCCTGAAATGTTCCATACCATTTCGAAACGTCTTCGATGCACACGGCAACCGTGTTAGCTGCGTTATGGAGTGGTCTATTGGTCATATCTCGTTCCGCTGCTTCAAATGCCATTTCTTGATCCGCAAGCAAATCGTAGTGATTGCTAGTGAGAGGGGCTGCTAACGCCGAGAAGCCGCTCGAAATACCCCACGAGAGAGACTGCGACTACGGCCATCATGAGGAACAGAATGCCAGCAACAAATACCGGCTCCGCATAACGATAGGTCTCCGAGGCCACGTCCATTGCGCTGCCTAGCATTTCCGGAACAGCAAGAACTGCAAGTATTGGGGTGGACTTCAGAATAGAGATAGCATAGGCCCCCAAGGGTGCCGCAATGTTGCGCAGCATCTGCGGCGCAATCACAAATATCACCGTGTCGCGCCAACCAAGTCCGAGACTTTGCGACGCTTCGGTCTGCCCCGCCGGTATAGCATCGATTCCGGCTTTGAAAACTTCCGAAATATACCCAGAGAAATACAGACTGAGGCCCAGAACGCCTGTGAACAACGCAGGAAATGTCACACCATAATAGGGCAGCACGAAGAACATGAAGTAAATTTGAATCAGGACGGGCGTTGACCGAATTGCGTCGATAATGAACTGTGTAACTGGACGCATAAGCCAATGAGATCGGCGCAGCATCTCCCAGGAGAACCCGAGCGCCGTAGCGAAAACGAAGCTGAGAACCGCCACGAGAATCGTATTGCCAAGGCCCTCCAAGACCGACGGCACGATTCTCATAGCAAAGACGAAATCAAAGCTCATGGACGCGCTGCCCCTTTCTATGTGATTTCTCAAGATAGCGCCCGAAAATGGTGATCGGATAGCAAATGATTAAGTAAGACAGTAGGAGAGCCGAATAGATTTGAACTGGGTTGTAGGATAACTGACCCAATTGCCTTGCACGGAAAGTCATGTCCGTGAGGGCGATCAGAGATACAAGAGATGTTCCCTTTATTAATTGGATTACCTGGTTGATGAAAGTAGGGATCATTGCAGAAATTGCTTGAGGCAGCTCAATCAGGCGAAGTACATCGAAGCGACTCAATCCCAGCGCCAGCCCAGCTTCGCACTGACCACGGTTTAGGGATTGCAACGCCGCACGGACGGATTGACTTCCGTATCCTCCAATATTCAGTCCGAGCACCATCGCGCCGACTGCAATGCCGGAGAGATAGATGCCAAAGGCGGGTAGCGTATAGTAAAATGCGTAGACGAGCACGATCAGTGGCGAGCTTCGCCAGAATTCGATCACAGCTGTAACGCCCCAGCGGCAAATACCGGTCGAGAAGTGCTGAAGCACACCAGCGAGCAGAGCGAATGGCACCGCATAAAGTAGACCGAGGATCGTTACAGCCGCAGTGACACCAAATCCCCCGTATATACCCATCATGATATCAAGAAAACTCATTCACTCTGCTCGCTCGGCTTACCGGTAGTTGTCAAGGCATAGATCTTTGGCCGTAAGACCCTCTGGAGCTAAGTCGGCGTCTGTAAGACCATACTTTGAAGCTATTTTTTCTATTGTTCCGTCGGCTCTCCGCTTTGCCAGGCTCTCATTATAGAGATCGCGCAACTTGGCATCTTCGGGCCGAAATTCGATTGCCGTGTAGAACGTCGATTGTCGCCCATTCTCCACTATCCCGGTGAACGGAAGCGCGCGCTGCATTTTCCCCTCGAGATTGGGATCTTTAAGCGCGTTAATCGCTGTTGGTACTGACCACGCGATCGCATCGACCCGCCCAGCCAACAAGGCAGCAACGGGCCCATCCCCGCCCTCGAACTGAAGAACGCGGTCTTTAGGGATACCCGCCTTGATGGCGTTTTCGACATTAGTACTGCCTCGCGTACCGCCGATGCGGAGCGCCGGATCCTTGGCCACGTCGGCATAACTGTGAATATTGTGAGGATTGCCCGGCAGCACCAACACCGCATCACCGATAGCGAGATCAGGGTTGCTGAAAATGACCTGCTTACAGCGTACTGGAGTAATGGCCACACCGGACGCGATGACGTCTATTCGCCTGGACAGCAGACTAGGAATTAGGGCAGGCCAGTCAACGACGATAAAGTCAACGTCCTTCACACCAAGAGGTCCAAGAACCGCCTTGAGTACATCCGGCGCGACGCCGGTGACTTTTCCATCTTCGACAAACCCCCAGGGCGCGGCATTATGGATGCCGATTGTAACTTTACCCTCCTTGAGTACACGATCCGCGATCGACTGTGCACGGACGACCGGAGCAGCGACGCTTAAGATCGCGAGTGCCGCACCCCCGACCAACACCGCTCGCCTAGCGATTTCTGAACCTCTCATTTCCGTCCCCTTGGTTTTGATTAAACGCACGACCTATACTAGGTATGCCAACTATGTCAATCAGGTTTCGATTGGAGGGGCGGATCTGGCCGGCGGAACGGTTGTGTGGCGGCGTCTCGCGGGGTGGCCTGTCTGACACCGCTCAACGTAGCCGGAGTGATGAGGAGTTCGGCGCGGAGGTTCGAGCCAGCTCCTCGCCAGCGATCGAGTCTATAGCCTGCCACTCACCCAGATCCGGCGGCAGACGCCGCCCTCGCGCGCGTGCTGGGCCTGTACCTGCAGCCACATCCAGTGCTATGGGTGCACACTTCCACCGAGATATTTTATCGCGGCTTCCGTGCCGCCCGCGCCGTGCGGGATTTGCAACGCGTTGAGGCCCACCTCAACTACGCCCAGCGTTCCCAAAATCATCGGGGCATTGGTATGGCCCATATGGGCGATGCGGAACGCTTTGCCTTGCAGGTCGCCGATGCCGATCCCAAGCACCACGCCGCATTTTTCGTTGCAGTAATGCTGTAGCCTCATCGGATCATGGCCATTACCCACCACCACGGCCGTAACCGTGTTGGAGCGCTCGGAGGCCTCGCTAATGTTGAAGCCGAGCACTTGGCCCTCACTCCACACAGCTACCGCACGACGCACCGCTTCCGCTAGCAGCTGATGGCGACGGATGACGTTCTCCAAGCCCTCACTGAACAGCATATCGATGGCCTGACGCAGCGCGAACAACAGATGCACCGGCGCGGTGCCGGCGTAGCGGCGGTAATGCTCGATACCTTCCCGCTCAGCCCAGCTCCAATACGGCGTGCGCATGTTGGCGGTCTTGTTCACGGCTTGCGCACGCTCGTTCACCGCGACAAAGGCGAGCCCCGGTGGGGTCATCAGACCCTTCTGCGAGCCAGACATCGCGACATCGATGCCCCATTTATCCATCTCGAACGGCATGCAGCCGAGCGAAGCCACGGTATCGACCATATAGAGCGCGGGATGATCGGCAGCCTTGATCGCCTTGCCGATCGCTTCGATGTCGTTGACCACGCTAGAGGCGGTGTCAACTTGCGCCACCAGAATGGCCTTGATCTCGTGGTTCTTGTCGGCGCGCAGCCGCGCCTCAACCTCATGGAGCCGGACCGCGCGGCACCAATCGCCTTTGAGCACCTCGACCTCGGCGCCCATGGCGCGAGCGGCATTGCCCCAGCCAATCGCGAAAGAGCCGCTCTCTAGGACCAGCACCTTGTCGCCGCGCGAGAGCGCGTTGGAGAGCACCGCCTCCCACGCGCCATGACCGTTGGCGATATAGATGTAGACCCTGCCCTTGGTCGCAAACAGCTTTGACAAGTCGCGTAATAGACTATCGCTCAAATCGACCATTTGGTCGGAATAGATGTCGATTGCGGGCCGGTGCATGGCGCGCAGCACCTCGTCCGGCATTGTGGTGGGCCCGGGGATGGCCAGAAACTCCCGGCCTGCGCGAACGGTCATGGAAAGTGCATTCCTTCGTCTACCCACGCACCCTGCGCGTTGCGGGTTGAGCTTCGATCCCTGGCATCACTCTAGTGTTGCCATTAGTCCCGCCAGCAACCCGCCGCGTTCGGCCAGGCTATCAATTTCAATATACTCGTCGAGCGTGTGCGCATTGGCACCGCGCGCGCCCAAGCCGTCGAGCGTGGGGATTCCCATTGCACCGGTGAAGTTGCCGTCGGAGCCCCCGCCAGAACTGCAATGCCGCAATTCGGTGCCGAACGTTTTCGCGATTTCGCGCGCCTTCTCGTAGAGCCGTATGGTGCCGGCATTTGGCTCCCAGACCGGCCGGGTGACGCCACGTGTCACCGTGAAGGTCACGTCATTGGTGACGCCTGAGAGCGCCAGCATTTTTTCCACGCCGCGATCGAGATCAGCCTGGCGCTTGGCCATGCTCAGTGCCTCGCCGGTACAGGTTGTGGCCACGCAATTGACCCATTGGCCGCCATGCACGATGCCGACGGAGAAGGTGCAGTCGTCCGTCGTCATCGCGTCAATGGCAAGAATCTGCCGCGCCATTTCGCGAATCGCCGAGCGGCCCGACGAAAGCGTCGAGCCGGCGTGGCTCGGGCGTCCGGTGGCTTCGAGATTGAAGCGCGCAATAGCGTATCGCCCGGTTACGACGCAGTTATCCGGCTTTCCGGGCTCCGGGACCAGGACGTATTTATTGCGGGCGGCTTCCGCCTCGATGATGTCTCTGCTCGAAGGAGTGCCAACCTCCTCATCGGGCGTGAACAGCACCGTGATCGGCAGCGGTGTGGTAAAGGCCGCACGCATCAGCTGCCGGATCGCTTCGAGCGAGAGATAATTGCCCCCCTTCATATCGAAGATGCCGGGGCCGTAGCACCTGTTACCCTCGCGCCGCCATTTCAGCTTCTCGATGGTGCCGATCGGGTGTACGGTATCCATGTGGCCCGCGATCAAGATCCCGGGCTCACCTTGCTTCGGATGCGGAAAGCGCGCGCGGATGCAGCCGGCAAAGCCCTGCCGGCCGGCGATGCGCTCGATCGTCGCGCCCATGACCGCCATGTCACGCGCCGCAATATCTAACATCTTATTTACCGCATTCACATTCCAGGTCGGGCTTTCGCATTCCACCCACTCGCGCAACCCCCGCAGCATGGCCTCGGAATCAAAAGGAAGATTAGCGGGGTTCATCGGGGAGTCTCTCAGGTTTCAAACGATGCGCATTGCAACGAGAATGTTAATGATCGCCGCCAGCGTCGCCAACAAAGAGCCACTACGAGGGAGCCCCCCGTCAGGACGGGAAAGGTCCCGAGGGGAACCTCTGGGATCAGGCCGCGGCCTGTTCGATCGGTGAGAACGGCAGGCCGAGACTGTCGGCCACGGCCTTGTAAGTCAGCCGGCCTCGATAGACATTGAGGCCCGCGCGCAGATACGGATTTTCGAGCACGGCAGCAAATCCCTTGTTAGCGAGAGCCAAACCAAAAGGCAGCGTGGCGTTGTTCAGCGCCTGGCTCGAGGTCAGCGGGACAGCTCCCGGCATATTGGCGACGCAGTAGTGAATGACGCCATCGACTTCGTAAGTGGGATCCGCGTGCGTCGTTGGACGCGAGGTCTCGAAGCATCCGCCCTGATCGATAGCTACGTCGACGATTACGGAACCTTTGCGCATCAAGCTCAACATGCCGCGGCTGACCAGCCTCGGCGCGCTGGCGCCGGGAACAAGCACCGCACCAATGACGACGTCCGCCGCGAATACCTCCTCTTCGACGGTGTCTATCGCCGAGAATCTGGTACGAACCCGCCCCTCGAACAGCTCGTCCAGCTCGCGAAGCCTGGGTATCGAACGGTCTAGATTGTGACCTCGGCACCCAAGCCTGCCGCCATCTTTGCCGCGTGCGTACCGACGACACCGCCTCCGATCACCACGATGCGAGCCGGCTGAACACCGGGCACGCCGCCGATTGGCAGCCCCCCGGCCGCCCGCATACCGCTTCAGGGCCGCACCGGCTGCTTCAATCGAAAGTCTGCCCGCGACCTCGCTCATCGGCGCAAGCAGCGGAAGGCCGCCATGCGCATCAGTCACGGTTTCGTAGGCGACGGCGGTGCACCCAGACTTTAGGAGACCATTAGCCTGCTCCGGGTCCGGCGCCAGATGCAGATATGTGAAGAGGATCTGGCTCTCTCGCAGCTGGGTCCATTCGGAAGGTTGGGGCTCCTTCACCTTTACAATCATCTCGCTCGATGCAAATACCTCGCGAGCGGAGTCAAGAATTGTCGCGCCCGCCTTGCGATAACTGTCATCTGTGGCGCCAATGCCGGCGCCAGCGTTGGTCTCAATCACTTCGCTATGACCGGCGGCCACATATTCACGGACGGCCCAGGCGTCAGGCCCACGCGGTATTCGTCCGTCTTGATTTCCCTGGGAACACCGACCTTCATTTGCATCCTCCTCTTTGGCAACGTGTTGTAGTCGAACAGGAGTCTGCTTTCCTGCAAACTTGCGAAGCACGCGCAGCATTGATGCAGAACTTTAGCGATCTTTGACGCTATTGCGCAGATTCCCAAGTAGATGGACGGGACAAGATCAATACAAAAACTCCTCGCGTAGCTCAGTACCTAATAAGTCAGAACAGTACCTTCGAATCGACTGCGTCTCAGGTGAGCCAGGTTCATGGCTGGCTGCCAAACGTGCGCAGGCCGGTTGATGATCCGGGATCAATACGCCTTTGCAAGGCCGAGCACCTTCTCGGCGATGAAGCTTAGCGCCAGTTGCGGGCTGACGGGCGCAATGCTCGGAATCATTATCCCGCGCAGATAACGCTCGACGTGGAATTCCTTGGCATAGCCGAAGCCGCCATGAATCATCACGGCTTGCTCGCAGCCGTGGAAACCAACCTCCAGATATTTGGCAGCGTTCGCAGCAGCGCCGCAAGGCATCCTTTGTCATATTGCCAAGCCGCCGACATCACCATGAGCCAAGCCGCCTCGAGCTCGACCCAGTTCTTCGCCAGCGGATGCTGAATCGCCTGATTTTTGTCGATTGGCCGATTAAACACGATGCGCGTCTTTGCATACTCGGCCGCACGCGACAACGCGAGCTTGCCCAGTCCTACCGCTTCCGCCGCGATCAATATGCGCGCGGGATTCATACCCTCAAGAATATATTCGAACCCCCGATTCTCCTCGCCGATGCGGTCCTCCATCGGTATCTCAAAATTCTCGAAGAACAACTCGTTGGAATCGACTGTCTTGCGGCCCATCTTTTCGATCTCGTGGACCTTAATCTGCTATTGAAATCGGTGTAAAATAAACTAAGTCGCGGGTGGGGCTTTTTACCTCCGCCAGCGGCGTGGTGCGCGCGAGCGGCAGGATCTTATGGGCTACCTGGGCTGTTGAGATCCAGACCTTCTGGCCGTTGACGATATAGCGCCCGTTTTTCGCGACCGCGCGCGTCTTGAGCTGGGTAGTGTTAAGTCCGGTGTTCGGCTCAGTCACCGCAAAGGATGCCTTTTCACGCCCTCCCACCATCGGCGGCAGCATGCGCCGGCGCTGTTCCTCCGTTCCGAACACCACGACCGGATTGAGCCCGAACACGTTAATGCGCACGGCGGAGGCGCCCGACATGCCGCCGCCAGACTCGGAGATTGTCCTCATCATAATGGCGGCTTCCGTAATGCCAAGACCGGATCCGCCGTAGGCCTTCCGGTACACAGATGCCAAGCCAGCCGTCATCAGCAAGCGCTTTGTGGAAGTCATGGGGAAAGCCTCCATTGCGATCCTTGTCGAGCCAGTAGGCGTCGTCGAAGCGGGAGCAGATCTTGACGATCGCATCGCGGATTGTCTCCTGCTGATCGGTGAGCGCGAAGTCCATGCATACCTCTCTTTCCTCGTTTTGAAGAGCGCGGCCTCTCGCCAACGGCCTTGATGCTTTTTCCTTGCGTTTCCTGGCGAGCGATCACATGGCCGCCTAAGCGTATCTCGCCCGCGTAGTTTATCAGCGCCGCAAAAGTCAGCCACGAAAGGCTTTGGGCCTGAAACAAGCTTGTTTTGGAGATAACTCCCTTGATGCCAGTCCAGTGCGTGGGTCCTAGAGATCTATCGAACGACCCGACAGCGCGGTTACGCGCACCCCTATGCGGTTCGCAACCTCGTACGCGGATGGCGCGGTGTCGCTTGGCACGACAACACTGGATGATCATAAATTGGGCTCACCGGGCGCTTAGGCGCAGGACTTGTATAAGCACCGTTGTCTGAAGGGTCCGTGACTAGGGTGCTGATGATCCGCTTTCCCGGCAGCGACAACAACGGCAGCCCCGGATGCGAATCGAAGAGATACATCCAGTTATTCGGGATGACTGCCAGGAATCATGAGCCGCGCAGCGAAAAGTCTTTTTGTAATCTGTGTCCACGAGACGATGGTCCCATCCCCATCCAAGGTTGTGAGGCGGGTCGTCTTTGCGGGTCCTGGCACAAATGGCCAAAGCATGGCCTCTTACTTAAGAAAAGGCCTCCGGTGGGCATACCGGAGGCCTCTCTTGGAGGTTATACTTGGATATACAGAGCCGTTTCTCTCCTCTGGTTCGACTGGAAATCAGAAATTCCGCTGCGCACGGAGCAACAGCACGAGGCTGTTCTGGTCCTTCAGCTCATACGCGGCACCGGGCTTGGCGACACCCGATTGCACCGGCAGTGTCACCGCGCTTCCGCTCGCATACTTCTGGTCGAGCATCAGGTAACCGAGTTCGGCCGTAAAGGTCAGATTCTTGACCGGCGTCCAGCGTGTCGCTGTGCCGACAACCGCATAGTTGAAGTCGGGGTTACAGCCGGTAGCGCCGCTCGATAGCGCGAGGGTCGCAACGAACGCGCCGCAGATGTAGCTCTTCGCTGTGCCGTTGTACCGCACAGCCGCATACGCGCCGAAGAGCGAGGTGTTCCAGTATGGATTCCAGTTGTGGGTGTAGCCACCATTGAAGCCATAGGTCGTGGTCAGCTCCTGCCCGGCACCGGCGACGAAGACGGAGTCAGACACACCGGCAACGCCGAGACTTTGATAGGCACCCGGCACGCTCGTACCGCCGTACATCGCGAACGATGTCCCCATATAGTCCTGGAAGTTGTAACGGCTCGCGCCGTTCGTATACACGCCGGTCAAGTTGATTGTGTCGCCCGCGCCCGTCGGAAGGTTCTTGATCGATAGCGCAAGCTGTCCTGCCCAACCCCACTTATCGCCAGGATGGCCAGTGACTTCGGTCGCGCCGAAATAGGCAGCATGGTTATCATGTGCAGCGAACGATGCCTGGAAGAGTCCCCAAGCCTGGTCAACCCGGACGCTGGCGACGAAGTCTGGAGCTCGCGAACCGCCGATATCGTTGGCACCGTAGGTACCGGTCGCCAGGCCTGCGGCGGTCGCGCCGCTCACGTTCCAGATGTTGGTCTGATAATTGGCGACCTGATCCTGGGCCGAGAACGAAGCCGTGATGCCTTGACCGAAGTCAGCCGTATACGTGACCTGGCTCACGGGATCCCAACCGCCGCCGCCCGGCAGCTCGAAGTTGTTTGCCGGATACTCGCCCCAAGGGGTCCTGAACGCTGACGCCGCTCTGCCGAAGGTGAACCCACCAAACTGGATGAAGGCGTAGTAGATACCGAGCGAACCACCTGCGACCTGCGACCCGAGTGACGCGGTGTAGGCCGTGCCACCAGTTCCCAGACCGCTGTAGGTGCCCGAAGTCCAGGTGAATGCCAACTCTGCGAAGGTCCGCACCAATCCGTACTCGGTCGCGGTGCGCGTGTCGATTTGCAGATCTTGTCGGACCCGGGACGTGTAGTAATTGCTGAGGCGGTTTTGCGCGCCCGCCACACCGGCACTGGCGGCATCAAAATCAGCGTTCGTGGCCAACATGGTATCGGCGCGCAGATAGCCACCCAGCTTGATGCACGTGTCAGTGCCCGGGATGTAATAGAAACCGGCTCCATAAAGCGAGCAGATCTTCACGTACTCGATCGCCTTCGCCTTCAAGGGAAGATCGGCCGCCTGTGCGCCGGCCATGCCGATCAGACCCGCCGCCGAACCGAGCAAAAGGCTCTTCGCAATCTTCATAAATTGTCCTCCAGTGTTTCGCCTCAAAGGAAGCTGCGCCTCTACGTGAAGGAGATCAGCCGCCTTCGCCCCCAATCATTCTCGACCTGCAGGGCCTTCCTCGAACGTCACCTGATAGATGAACCAGCAACGTCGCGATGCGGACCATTCCGCCTCTCGCTTGAGTACTTTGACAGATCGCGCTCGTCATGGACGCGCAAACTTTGTACGAAACGGACGAACGTAAATCGGCGCCAACTGAGCGTGTTATAATCACGCCAGAACAGTACGTTTCGTACCGCCGCATGACCACAAGCGTACGCTACGTACACATCAGGATAACTCAGTGCGTCCAGGTGATGCTGCTCAACGATCCCGAAGAGCAGCGCCAACGACGAAAGGTTTGTGACGACTCGAGCGTATGGAATTTCCCGCTCAGGAGCGGCGAGAGAGTCGGCACCAACGAAGCGACGACGGTGGAATGTTCTCTGCACATCCACCCTTGCGGCGGGCCAACGTGTTTAAGCACTTGAGAGTAGTCGTCCGTTAAGAAGCCCGGTTGAGCGTGGCTTGGCGTACGAGGTCGGCCCCATAGTTGGAGCAGGAACAGGCGTAAGAGTGCTCACTGAGCC
Organism: Bradyrhizobium diazoefficiens; assembly: GCF_016612535.1. Lineage (NCBI taxonomy): Bacteria > Pseudomonadati > Pseudomonadota > Alphaproteobacteria > Hyphomicrobiales > Nitrobacteraceae > Bradyrhizobium > Bradyrhizobium diazoefficiens. The sequence goes on along the minus strand of NZ_JAENXS010000001.1, from coordinate 3,464,922 downwards.
AAGCGGGGATGCCTCGGAAATTGTAGCCGACAGCGCAGAGAATGACGTTGGCGGCATCGCTGGCACGGCCTTTGAGGTAGCAGCGCCCGAGGTGACCTTCGGCCTTCAGGTGTCCGCAGCCGGTGAGTGTCTCGGTGCGGTCATTGACGAACTTACGCAACGTAAGCGTAACTCTGCGACCCTTTTGAATGGCGCTTGACGCCTATTTTGTTCGCAGCTTGTGCCGGCGCGGCTTCCAAATTCCGGACAATGCGTTGACGGCGGCCTCGAGCGCCTTCCGGTCGACGACGTTGGGATCGAACCGCTCCGGGCCCCAGAGGCGCAGTGCTCGTGCTCCGGATGGGCGGGGTCGCTGATGGCATCAAGGTATTCGGCGTACCCGGGCGCACCTCCGACATCCTCTGGCGGGCAGCGGCCGGCAGCATCGAGCAAGATGGCAAGTCCCTCTGTCGTCGCTTTGTCGAACCATTTTTCGAGCTTGATCACAGGGTCCCAGCTGTCGCCGAAGTCATAGAGATAATGGATCGTCTTGGCGCCGGTCTCGCAACGATATCGCAGAGTCGCGCCTTGCTGGCATCGATCGGCTGGGACCAAAATCACCGGGGATCGGGGATGCCCCAACGTTCTTCGCCGAAGTGGAACTCGAAGAGGTGGCTGTTTGTCCAGCCAAATGCCGCCTGCAGCGTCAGATGCAGCCGATCGAGACGCAGCAGGGTGACGGGTACGACAAGGCGACGCATAACCTCCGGCTTCACATCCTTGAGGGTCACCTTGATCCGGACCGCGCTCGTGTTGAGGCTCATGCCGCCAGCCTCGGATCATGTGTATGCATCGTATAGGTCGACGCCCAGGGAAGCAGTTCGTCCAGTCGCGCCGCAGGCCAACCATTGACGAGCTTGGCGAGAACGTCAGCGAACCAGTGCTCGGCACTGACGCTATTGAGCTTACAGGTCTCGATTAACGAGGCTAGTACTGCCCAACTCTCGGCGCCCTCGTCCCCAACCGGCAAAAAGGGAGTTCTTGGCGTTAAGCTTGATCGTAAGCGCAGCGCCGAGGTCCTTCGGATTGTTTGAGCGGAGTCTTGGGAGCACCGTCAGAAGAGTCATCTTCGGCAAGGGTGCTCACAATGGACGACCATTCGGGCGACATAAGACGACCGCTGTCGCCACGTATCGAAGTGTATGCTGGCGTAGGTCGAAAGCAGTGGCCGGATGATTTGAAGGCCCAGATTGTCGCGGATAGTCTCGAGCCAAGCGCGGTTGTAACAAATGTCGCCCCCCGCCATGGCTGCCGGCCCCAGGAGGTGCTTGATTGGCGACGTCGAGCGCGTTTAGGCCAGTTGGTGCCTTCGGCGGATGCCTTATCGTTTGTACCTTTGGTGTCGGAATCGTCGCTACCGGCGGCTACGGAGTCCTCCGCGTCGCCGGAAGCAGCCGTTGTTACGGTCGAGCTCCAGGGGGCATGGGTCGAGATACGCGGGACGCCTGGCCTTGCTGTGTTGAGCGATGTGTTCATAGCGCTTCGACGGACACGTTCATGCTGACGCCGCCGGCGAGCCTCATGATTTACGTGGCGACGCAACCTGTGGACTTCAGGAAGGGTGCGGAGGGCTTGGCGCTCTTGGCGAAGGAGACGCTGGGCCATGATCCGATGAGGGGTGGGGCGCTGGTCTTCCGTGCAAAACGCGCGGATCGGGTAAAGATTGTCGTCTGGGATGGCAGCGGCCTTGTGATGTACTGGAAGCGGCTCGATGGCAGCGGCTTCAAATGGCCTCCCATCGTAGCTGGCGTAATGCGGATGAACGCCGCGCAGCTGTCGGCGCTTCTGGCCGGCATGGATTGGACACGCATGCATGCACCTCGAATCCCGCAGCCGAAGGCGCTTGCGTAAAGATAAAAATCTTCGCTGCATCGGGGCGCGAAGCGTGGCAAAATCGGACTAATGAGTGATTTGCCTGATGAGCTGCCGAGCGATCCAGCCGAGTTGCGTGTCTTTGCCGCGGCTCTGCTGGATCGCTGCGCCAGGCTCGAGCGGTTGCTCAAGCTTGCAAAAGATGCGCAGTTCGGTCGATCGTCGGAGAAGCTGGATGCTGATCAGCTACAGCTTGTTCTGGAGGACATCGAAGAGGCTGTCGCGGCTCTCGAAGAGCCGAGGATCGCGCCAATCCCAGAACCTGCGAGAAGAGAACTGCCTAGCGCAGAGCCAACCGTGGTCATCTGCCAGAACATCTGCCGCGCATCGTCGAAACCCTGATGCCGGCTGAAACCTGTTGCCCGTGCTGCAATGGCGATCTCTTTGAGATTGGTCGCGATGAAAGTCAGAGGCTGGACGTCGTACCCGCGCAGTATCGCGTCGTCATCGACGCCAAGTATCATTGGCATTTGCCCCTTTACCGCCAAGCGCAGATGCTGGCGACGCACGGTATCGCCATTGATCGTTCCACGCTCGCTTTTTGGGTCGGCTATGCCGCCCAAGATTTAAAGCCCTTGTGGCATCGCCTGCGCGAGCTGCTGCTCGCCTCCCAAAGCTCTGAGTCGATGAGACCCCGGCGCCGGTGCTGGATCCGGGGCGCGGCCGTACCAAAACTGGCTACTTCTGGGCGCTCTCGCGCGATGACAGGCCGTGGGCTGGGCCTGATCCGCCTGGGGTGGTCTATGCCTATGCACCGGGCCGCGGCGCCGTTCATGGCTTGAGACTGCTCGAAGGCTATCGCGGCATCATCCACTGCGACGGCTATGAGGTGATCAAGCTCGAAAAGTGGTTCGACAACACGACAACGGAGGGGCTTCCCCTCTTGCTCGAGGCCGCCGGCCGTTGTCCTCCGGAAGATGTCGGCGGTGCGCCAGGCTATGTCGAATACCTCGACGCCATCGGCGAACCCGCCCATACGGAGCACGAACAAATGCGCCTCTGGGGACCGGAGCGGCACGTGATCGAGCGGAAGGGGCTAGGCCGCCGTCAACGCTTTGTCCGACAAATGGAAGCCGCGGCGTCGCGTCACGCCGTCAAGATAGGCGTCAAGCGCCAATCGAAAGGGCCGCAGCGCTACGCTTGCGCTTGATCGGCCGCATCGCACGCTCGACCGCATTGGTGTCCATCTCGAACCGATGAAGCGAGAGTTTGTCCTCATCTGCATAGACAGCGAATGTTCGCAGTCCCAACTCGCACGCGGCTCTGAAAATCCGGATTGCGATTTCAGAGCGATTTGCGACAAGAAGGTTTCTGATCCGGGACCTTACTGCAGGAACGAGTTTGCTCATCTTCGCCGCCCTTCAAAGTGCGAGCCCGGCGTTCGCTCCGGGCTCAAGTTGAGCGTCCCGCTCTCGGGACACATTGGGATAAACCGAGTTCGATGGGCGTCGTGGAGGTTAGTTTGCGTACTTGCGTCTTTTGTTTCACCTTGCCGGGGCGGCGTCTCTACACCTTTGATCGGCCGCTCAAACTAGCTCGGCGAGAGCGCTCAGGAACGCGTCGATCTCGGCCGCCGTGTTGTAGTGGGCCAAGCCGATGCGAGTCACGCCTTCGGACTCGATCTTGAGCCGCTGAGCGGCCTCGAAGGCGTAGAAACTGCCACTCCAGGCAAAGATATTGCGACGAGCGAGATGCTCGGCAGTCGCGTTTGCATTCTTGCCGGGCAGGAGAAAACTCAAGGTCGGTACCCGCTCGAGAATACGGTTTGAACCAGGACCGAAGAGGCGGAAGCCGGGAAGCTGGGCGAAACCATCGAAGAGGCGGCGCATCAACGCGGTCTCGTGACGACTGGCGGCGTCGAGGCCGGCAACGATGCGTGCGCGCAGCGTCCCACCGGCCATCCCGCCAAATCTATCGCCGAGCCATGCCAAATGCTCAATGGCGCCCGCGGTGCCGGCAATCGCTTCGAAGGAGGGGGTGCCAGGCGAGAAGCGCGTCGGCATGTTCCATGAAGAAGGCCGGACTTTGAGCGGCTTCAGACGATCGCGGACCTCGGCCCTCAGGTAGAGCAGACCGGCATGTGGGCCAAAGAACTTGTATGGCGAGCAGGCGAGCAGGTCGCAGCCGATGTACTTGACGTCAATGGGCAAATGCGGCGCCGATTGCACGGCGTCGACCATGGTAACGGCTCCGACGGCACGACCGGCCGCGACGATACGGGTCACGTCGTTGATCGTACCGAGAAGGTTGCTTGCATGATTGCACGCGACCAGCCGCGTGCGCGGGCCGACCAGCTCATCCAGCGTGTCATAGCGGTACCCGAAGGTTTCGGGATCGAAGTCGAGCCAGCGCACCGTGACCCCACGCGCCTCGGCTGCGATGAGCCAAGGCGCGATATTCCCGTCATGATCCATACGAGTCAGCAGAATCTCGTCGCCCGGTTGCCAGTCCCGCGCCAGCATCTGCGAGAAGTGAAAGAGCAGCGACGTCGTGTTCAGACCGAAGACAATCTCGTCGCTGCCGGCATTTAGGAAGTCGGCGGCAGCCTTCAGACCTTCCTCGACGATGCGCCTCGTACCCTGCGACGTCCTGAAATGGGCACCGTCATTGGCGCAGGATGAGACAAGGGCCTCGTGCATCCTGTCGAGCACACGTTGCGGCACCTGTGAGCCAGCCGGAGCGTCGAGATAGACCCGAGCGCGTCCCTCATCGCGGATCGCGAGCGCCGGGAAATGCGCGCGCACCTCGTCTTCGTTCCAGTCGGTCATCATTGTCTCCCGTTGATTGGGTTGCGTGTAGGACAGATGCGTTCAAGTGTCGCTTTGATTAGCTCAGCAATAGTGTGGCCCGCTTTGCGTTCGAGCATCACCGCGCGGAGTTACGCATGCGGTGCAAACTCTGCCTGCCGTTCCGTGCCAGACAAGACCGCATGCATGCTCCGGCAGCAGTTCTTCTTTCACGGCGTCTGAAATCCGCGCGCCGAGCATGGCCATTACGAGCGACCTTTAGGTCGGTTGTGTGTGGCTTTGCAGCAGCTATTGCGTCTGCAGCGTGTTCAGCAGCCCCTCAAGATCTGCCCACAGATGATCGATGTTCTCCAAGCCGATGCTAATCCGCAGATACGTTGTTGCTCGGCTTGAGGGCATAACATCGCGATCATTGGCGATGACCATTGGGGCGACAAGGCTCCGCGTCCCACCCCAGGACGCCCCAATGGCTATCGTCTTCAGGCCATCCAAAGCGCGATCGACAGTCTCCGAGCAAACTCCGTCCATTTGGAGACTGAAGACACCGGAACTGCCTTTGAAATCACGCTGCCAGATGCTGTGATTGGGAAAACTAGGAAGGCAAGGGTGCAGCACCGGGTAACTCCAGTTCTGAGTCAATCGTTGAGCGAATTCCTCCGATAGTTCGCCAACGTGCCGCAGGCGGAGACTCATTGTTTGCATGCCGCGCAACGCGAGAGAACATTCGTCAGGCGAAACGCCGACGCCGAGAGAACTCAATGTGAGTCGTGTCCGTTGGTAGAGATCCATGTCACGGAAAATAACCGCCCCTAACAAAATGTCGGAATGGCCACCTACATATTTCGTCAGTGCTTCCGCAACTATATCAACGCCCAGATCCAGCGGCTTGCACAGAAGTCCTGTCGCCCAGGTGTTGTCACATCCAACGAGCGCGCCCTTTGCCTTGCTCAAGCGGGAAATGGCAGGGATATCGCAGACTTCCATGGTAGTCGATCCAGGCGACTCGACCCATACGAGCCGCGTGCGTCCGGGTCGAAGCCGCGCCTCAAAGTCTGTCAGCTGAGTAGGATCAAAAAACTCGGTTTCGACACCTAAATCGCCGAGGATCTTGCGCGTCAAGTGCTTTACAGGCGGATAGACGTTATCCGTTACGAGCAGATGATCGCCTTTCTTGAGCACACTAAGCATGGCGACTGAAATTGCGGCCTGACCAGACGGCACAATGATTGCTCGTGCAGCATCGTGCACGGCAGACAGCTGGCGTTCCAAAGTCCGCGTGGTCGGCGTCCCGGAGAGCCCATAGGTATAGCCATCCGGCCCACGAGCAGCCCGGCTGCGATACGAGGCTGCGTCCGGAAATATAATTGTCGAGCCGCGATAGACGGGAACGGCAAGGCTGGCAAAGCCTTCAAGCGGTGTTTCCGGCGGAATAACGCAAAGCGTTTCATCCAAATGGGTGTTCTTGCGCATCTTGCCGTCTCATAAAACTTTTGACAGAAATTCGTGCGTCCGCTTTTCGCGGGAAGCTCCGAAGATCTGGTCAGGTGGACCAATTTCGTGGATCATTCCGGAGTGCATAAAGGCAACCTGGTCGACAATCTCGCGTGCAAACCCCATTTCATGAGTGACGATTACCATCGTTATACCGTCGCGAGCCAACTTGCGAATGACGTCTAGAACTTCGCGCACCATTTCTGTCCATGTGCTCCGCCGTCGAACGCTCACGATTGCTCCGGCGGGGAATGGTTGCTTATATCGATAAGCGCGGCATGCCTCGACCTCAGGGACCAAATCAATTTTAGCTCGTGGTCCGTCCACCAGCGCTCGCAGTCGCGAAGAGGAATGCGAGAGCCCGGCGAGATCACTTCTTTGGCGCCGGATTCTTGCGATCTGATTGAAGGTTCAAAGTATAGGCAAGTCGGTCGAAGGGCGATTGGAGAACGCCGAAAACAGTCACGCCCGGTTTACTTGTCGTGAACTTGTAAAGACGGCGCAGCATCGGATAGCCGTTTGGGATGGCAAATACTTCCGCAGCTTGTCCAGCGGCGGGAGCTGCATCGATCATATGAGATTCGCTCCGGATCCGAATCCCATTCCGACTTAGCGCCTCGGTTACCAGGCGCTCGCCAAACTCGTCAATGATTTCGCCGTCAACATCCGATGAAATATAAGTAGAATCGTAAACGGCGGGGATCTCGTCTCCGAACGAGATGATCTTTCGCACGCAAAGCATCGACTCACTTGGCGGCTTGAGTACCCTCATTGTTGGATCGGTTATTTTTTCCCTCGTGACCGAGAGCAGTCGTATACTCGCGTTCTCCCAAGAGAACACTAAGGCACTGAGGTCAATTAGAAATCGCTTCTGTTCCTTGACGAACGTGCCCTTGCCTGCGACCGCAGTCAACACTCCCAAGGCCTGCAAATCACGCAAAGCCCGCTTGATGGTAATCGGACTGACCCCAAATTCCTCGCTGAGCATCGCTGTGGATGGGATAGGGACGGACGGCGGATAAGTGCCCTTCGTTATGCGCTTCAAAATTTCTTCACGGACTGACTGATGCAGAGACGACGAAGCACGGAGTTGTGAATTGATCACGACATTCTCCAATCGCTTCCATTAAAGGTGCTGCTCTGGCGACTCAATAAATCGGCGAAAGCCAAGGTGGGTGGCATACCTAGTATAGGAAGGCTGGATCGTCAACCCAAGGGTTAGCCGATCAGGGTTGCAAATTTCCTGGAGCGGATATGGAGTTCGGGCCACCACAGATGGGTTGCGCGCCTGAAGGTCTCCGGCAACATTGGCGGCTTCTCCTCACAAGCTCACCATCGCGCTCCGCGATGTTGCGACGAGCGTCCACCGGTCCGCTCAGCAAAGCAGTATCGCAGACAGCGCTCGTGTTGGCGCGATGGGATTTTTCGGAAGATCGACAGTGGGGTGTCGATCTCTGGACTAATGGAAGAGCTAGGCGGAATTTGGGTGATGACGACCTAAGATAGGCGGCGTATCGAGGCGGGTGCTTCAAGCTTGCCAGACCCCCTCACGATGGAGAGCGATACGCCTATGACCGAGGGTAGCAACGTTTTTCACCTGCGTCGGCCCGATCGGATTGACGATCCACTGACTGATATACTTCGGGCCGGAGCCCGCTAGCTGATCGCCAGAGCCGTTGAGCTCGAGTTCAACACGTTCCTGGCGTCGACCGCGGATCTGGTACTGCCGGATGGCCAGGCGCGCGTGGTCCAGCATGGACACGGGCCGGAGCGCGAGATTGCCACCGGTATCGGTCCGGTGGCGGTCGCCCGGCCGAAGGTTCGCGAGCGCGGGCGAGCGGGCCAGGCGACAGGATCCGGTTCCATTCGACGATCCTGCCACTCTGGGCCCGGCGCGCGAAGAGTCTTGATGCCTTGATCCCGGTGCTCTATTTGCGCGGCATCTCGACCAACGACTTCCAGGACGCGCTGTCGGCCTTGCTCGGCAAGGACGCGCCGAACTTGTCGCCGTCGGTCATTGCCAGGCTGAAGAGCGACTGGCAGGCGGAATATGAGCGCTGGCAAGCGCGTGATCTGTCGGCACGGCGCTACGTCTACATCTGGGCGGATGGCGTCTATTTGCAGGCTCGCATGGAGGACTATGCCGAATGCATGCTGGTGTTGATCGGGGCGACGCCTGAAGGGAAGAAAGAACTGATCGGCTTCCAGGTCGGGGTGCGCGAGAGCGCGCAAAGCTGGCGAGAACTGCTGATCAATCTGCGCAAGCGCGGCTTGCGGATCGGACCCCAGCTTGCCGTCGGCGACGGTGCGCTCGGCTTCTGGCAGGCGCTCGATGAAATCTTCCCCGGCACGCAACATCAACGGTGTTGGTGTCACAAGGTGGTCAACGTGCTCGACAAGGTGCCAAGTTTGTGCAGCCAGCGATGAAGCGCGGCCTTCGCGACATCTACCTGGCGCCGAACCGCGGCGGCTGAAACCGCGATCGACATCTTCGTGGAGAAATACGGCGTCAAATACGACCGGGCCGTTGAATGCCTGATCAAAGATCGCTCGACGATGTTGGCATTTTACGACTTCCCTGCCGAGCACTGGTCGCATCTGCGCACGTCGAACCCCATCGAGAGCGTCTTTGCCACGGTCAGGCATCTTGCCGTGCGAACGAAGGGAGCGCTATCGCCGCATACAGCAAGGCTGATGGTCTTCAAGCTCGTCGGCGCCGCATCGAAGACCTGGCGGCGCTTGAAGGGCACAAACCAGTTGCCGAAGATTATCTCCGGTGTAAAGTTTGCGGACGGAATCGAAATCATTCCGACCGCCGAAGTCCGCGCCGCCTGATCAGGCCGCGTCACCCAAAATCCGCCATAGCTCCTAATGGAAGGGCTGCACCGGTTAAGGGGCGTTTGTCTGGCTCCCGAATAGCAGCGATGAGTTCGCACATTTCGCCTTCCGAACAAGGATAAGAGTACGCCGACCCTTTGCGCAGGTCGCCCGACTCTCGTTTTTGCGGCTATCACGCGCTATTGCTTCCTGCCCGAGCTTGTTGCCCCCGGCAGCGCCCTGCCTGCTTTGCCGCCCCGTATTGGACTGGTGCCGCGCGGGCGAATCGGGCCGCATGACCGCAGTTTCCGCATCATCGCGTCCCACCTGTCTGCCTTGGCCTGAGCAAGGCTTGTGCCTGCCGCTTCCACGTAAGCGGGGCTGCGAGGCCCATCAGATTGTTTGTGCGTAGACCTATGAGCGCCGTTAGAAGAGTCATCTTCTGCAAGGGTGCTCACAATGGACGACCATTCGGACGACATAAGACGACCGTTGTCACCGCGCATAGAAGTGTACGCCGGCGGCGGCCGGAAACAGTGGCCAGATGATTTGAAGGCGCAGATCGTCGCGGACAGTCTCGAGCCGGGCGCGATCGTAACAGATGTCGCACGTCGCCATGGCTGCCGGCCCCAGCAGGTGCATGACTGGCGGCGCCGGGCGCGTTCAGGTCAACTGGTGCTGCCAGCTGCGGGGGGAGCACTGTCGTTTGTGCCGTTGGTGTCGGAATCGTCGCCATCGGTGGCTGCAGCTCCCTCCGGGTCGCCGGAAGCAGCCGTTGTGACGGTTGAGCTCCATGGGGCACGAGTTGAGGTGCGAGGGACGCCTGGCCTTGCCGTGTTGAGTGATGTGTTTGTTGCGTTGCGCCGGACACGTTCATGCTGACGGCTCCCGCTGGCTTCATGATTTATGTTGCGACCCGACCTGTAGACTTCAGGAAGGGCGCAGATGGCCTGGCGCTGTTGGCGAAGGAGACGCTGGGCCACGATCCGATGAAGGGCGTGGCGGTGGTCTTCCGTGCGAAGCGCGCTGATCGGGTGAAGATAGTTGTCTGGGATGGTAGTGGCCTCGTGCTGTATTGGAAGCGGCTTGAGGGCAGCGCCTTCAAGTGGCCGCCGATCGTTGACGGCGTCATGCGAATGAACGCCGCGCAGTTGTCCGCGCTTCTGGCCGGCATGGATTGGACACGCATGCATGCGCCTCGAATCCTGCAGCCGAAAGCGCTTGCGTAGGACATAAAATCTTCGCTGCATCGGGGCGCGAAGCATGACAGACTCGGGCCAATGAGTGATTTGCCTGATGAGCTGCCGAGCGATCCAGCCGAGTTGCGTGCCTTTGCCGCGGCTCTGCTGGATCGCTGCGCCAGGCTCGAGCGGTTGCTCAAGCTTGCAAAAGACGCGCAGTTCGGTCGATCCTCGGAAAAGCTTGACGCTGATCAGCTCCAGCTTGTTCTGGAGGATATCGATCAGGCTGTCGCGGCTCTCGAAGCAGCCGAGGACCGCGCCAATCCCAAAGCACGCGAGAAGAGAGCTGCCGAGCGGAGGGCCAATCGTGGCAAGCTGCCGGAGCATTTGCCGCGCATCATCGAGACCCTGATGCCCGCTGCAACCTGCTGCCCGTGCTGCGCAGGCGACCTTTTTGAGATCGGTCACGATGAGAGCCAGAGGCTGGACGTCGTACCGGCGCAGTATCGCGTCATCGTCACCCGCCGCCCCAAACTGGCCTGCCGCGCCTGTCACGGCGTCGTCCTCCAGCGTGCTGCTCCCGAGCGATTGATCAGGGGAGGACTGCCGACCGAGCGGCTCGTCGCGCATGTGATCGACGCCAAGTATCATTGGCATTTGCCGCTTTACCGCCAGGCGCAGATGCTGGCGACGCACGGTATCGCCATCGACCGTTCCACGCTCGCCTTCTGGGTCGGCTACGCCGCCCAGGAATTGAAGCCCTTGTGGCATCGTCTGCGCCAGCTTCTGCTCGCCTCTTCGAAGCTCTGTGTCGACGAGACCCCCGCACCGGTATTGGATCCGGGGCGCGGCAGGACCAAAACCGGCTACTTCTGGGCGCTGTCACGCGATGACAGGCCCTGGGCCGGACCTGACCCACCTGTTGTGGTTTACGCCTATGCGCCGGGCCGTGGGGCCGTTCATGGCTTGCAGCTACTTGAGGGCTTTCGCGGCATCATCCACTGCGACGGTTATCAGGCTTACAAGACTATGACCCGAGAGACGCGTGCGGACGCCTTGTCCGGGACGCTCGCCTTCTGCTGGTCGCATCTGAGGCGCCAATTTGTGAAGATCGAGCGCGAGGCTTCGCCTGCGCCAGCGCCGGTTGCCCGCGAGGCTCTTGAGCGCATCGCCGAACTTTACGCGGTCGAAAAAGCGCTCCGCGGCCGATCAGATGTCGAGCGCCGTGCTGGCAGGCAGGCGCATGCCCGACCTCTGGCTACAGCCTTGAAGCAGTGGTTTGAGGCCAAGCTTGATCACCTTGCACAGAAGAGCGACACGGCGAAGGCCTTGCGTTACGCGCTGCGTCATTGGGACGGCTTGACGCTCTATCTTGATGACGGGCGCATCGAGATGGACACGAATGCTGTCGAGCGTGCGATGCGGCCGATCAAGCTCAACGCCAAGAACTCCCTTTTTGCCGGTTGCGACGAGGGCGCCGAGAATTGGGCAGTGCTGGCTTCGTTAATCGAGACCTGTAAGCTCAATGGCGTCAATGCCGAGCACTGGCTCGCTGATGTTCTCGCGAAGCTCGTCAATGGTTGGCCTGCGGCGCGACTGGACGAACTGCTCCCTTGGGCATCGATCTACACGATGCATGCACACGATCCGAGGCTGGCGGCATGAGCCTGAACACGACCGCGGTCCGGATCAAGGTGACCCTCAAGGACGTAAAACCGGAGGTGATGCGTCGCCTTGTCGTGCCGCTCACGCTGCGCCTTGATCGGCTGCATCTGACGCTTCAGGAGGCATTCGGCTGGACGAACAGTCACCTCTTCGAGTTCTTCGCTGGTGAGGCACATTGGGGGATTCCCGACCCCGACAATGATTACGGCCACCAGCCCATGGATGCCCGTAAAGCGCGGCTTTGCGATATCGTTCGAGAGACCGGCGCCAAGACGATCCACTATCTCTATGACTTCGGCGACAGCTGGGATCACGTGATCAAGCTCGAAAAATGGTTCGACAACACCACGACGGAGGGCATGCCCTTCCTGCTCGAGGCCGCCGGTCGTTGTCCTCCGGAAGACGTCGGTGGTGCGCCAGGCTATGCCGAATACCTCGACGCCATCAGCGACCCTGCTCATCCGGAGCGCGAAAATATGCGCCGCTGGGGCCCGGAGCGGTTCGATCCCAACGTGATCGACCGGAAGGCCCTCGAGGCCGCCGTCAACGCGTTGTCCGACACATGGAAACCGCGGCGACACGCCACGCGAACAAAATAGACGTCAAGCGCGATTCAAAAGGGCCGCAGAGCTACGCTTACGCTTCCACTAACGGCGAGCAGGCGCATGCTTGATCCATCCTCAAAGCTCAACTCTTGTCTGCAGTGCTGGTCGCAGGCCAGAGGCCTCCCGATGTATCAACCAGCGGCCGCTTTCGAGGAATGAGGCGAGCTATCGCCAAATTTTGGTGACGGCGGTGCCGGTCAGGCGGCGGCGGTTATGGGCTGACGGTCGGCCGGCTTGGCGATGACCTCGATCCCATCGTTGAATGTCACACCGAGAACGAGTTTTGGCAACTGGTTGTGGCCATCGAGACGGCGCCAGCTTTTCTGTGCGCCCTCGACCACTTTGAAGACCATCGCGAGCGCGGTCCCGTTCGACAGACAACCCTTCGATCGGATCGTGCGGTGGCGCACGGTGGCGAAGGTGCTTTCGATGGGGTTGGTCGTCCGCAAGTGTTTCCAGTGCTCGGCCGGGAAGTCGTAGAAGGCGAGCAGCGTGTCTCGATCCTTGCTCAGGCAGTCGGCCGCCTTCTCGTATTTCAGCGCGTAGCTCTCGATGAAGGCATCGAACGCCAGCCCGGCGGCGACCTTCGTTTCGGCCATCCAGATCTCCTGCAACGCGCGTTTGGCTTTTGGGTGCTGGCTCTTCGGCAGCTTGGCGAGCACGTTTGCAGTCTTGTGCACCCAGCAGCGCTGCTCGCGCGTTTTCGGCCAGACCTCGCCGGCGGCTTTCCAGAAGCCGAGTGCGCCATCGGCGATGACGAGCCGCGGAGGCGCGTCGAGCCCACGGCGCTTCAGATCAAGCAGCAGACCGCGCCAGTCATGCGCGCTTTCGCGGGCGCCATCGGTGAAGCCGACCAGTTCCTTGCGGCCTTCCGGCGTCGCTCCGATCAGCACCAGGATGCACTGCTTTGCGTCCTCGAGCCGCGCCTCCAGATGGATGCCATCGGCCCAGATGTAGACGTAGCGCTTGGCCGACAGATCGCGCTTCTGCCACGCGGTGTGCTCGTCGAGCCAGCCATCCTTCAGGCGACCGATCGCGGAGGCCGACAACCCGGCGGCATCCTTGCCGAGCAGCGCAGCCAGCGCTTCCGAGAAGTCGCCAGTCGAGATCCCCTTCAGGTAAAGGATCGGCAGCAGCGTCTCGATCGACTTCGAACGCCGCGTGTAGGGTGGCAGGATCGCCGGAGAGAACCGGATGCGGTCGGGATCGGAGGCGTCCGCCTCGCGATCGCGCACACGCGGCTGGCGGATAGCGACCGGACCGATACCGGTCATCACCTCCCGCTCCGGCAGGTGACCGTGGCGGACGATGCGCTGGTGGCCGTCCGCGGTCTTCAAATCGGCATGCTTGCCGAGAAGGTCCTCGACCTCGGCCTCGACCGCATGGGCGAGAAGGGCGCGTGCCCCGCTACGCAAGACTTCTGTGAGTTGATCGGCGACGGTTCCTGGCTGAATCAGCTTGATGATGTTATCTTTGGACACGGCATATCGCTCCTTCGGTGGAGAAGTGGAGGCGTCAAGCACCCCCACGATATGCCGCCTTCCCGATTCCCGCCGTCACCAACTTTCGGTGATAGCTCGAATGAGGCTTGCTGAATCCACTCGCAATTGCGAGTTTAACGATCGACACACCTGATCGGGGCATGCGCGCCTAACCTTGCCCCTGTCCTAACTCTCCGCCTCAGTCGTGAGGCCAAATAGTGCGTCGCCCGTAGAGGTTAGCGTTGGAAAGCGTCGGAAGGTCACGACCCCCCCTTCGGCAAACGTGAGTTCAAGCGGTTGCGCCAGTGCGTCATCTAAGCGATGAACACATCCGGCCTTTTGGCCAGCAGCGACTTTCTCACCGGGCTTGGCAAAGGGCTCAAAAAGGCCGTCGCACGGCGAATAGATCGTACCAGCTTGCCCGATAAATCGGACAAGGCGTGTCGCTGGCGCCTGAGGGGCCTCAATTGTGGGCGCTATGCCATAGTCGCGCAGTACGCGACGCAGACCGCTCTCGGCGATCGCAAGACCTGTCTCGGACAGTGTCGAACCACTGCCCAGTTCGGTGGTGAGGGCCGGAATGCCCTGCTGTTCGGCTGCCGCATAGAGGGTCGCGCCCGCGCCGCCAGCCGCACCATTTGTCACGACGCTATAGGGCGCAGCGAAGCTTTTGAGGAGATGCCGGATGGCTTCGACTTCGCCCTCAGTGCGGCCGGGGCGGGCCAGCGCCACGGGCAAGTAGTCGAGCGAGCTTCCGCCCGAATGCAGATCGATAATCAAATCAGCGAGCGGGAACAGTTCTGTAGCGACATAATGTGCAATCATCGCTGTAGGCCCCCCCTCGGGGTTGCCTGGGAAGACGCGGTTGAGATTGCCTCCATCAAGAGGCGAGTTGCGACGGCCCGCCCATACCGCTGGCTGATTAAGGGCGGGCAGAATAATTACCCGACCGCGAAGTTCCGTCTTCGAAAGTTCTCGCGCTAGCTTGCGCAGCGTGACTTGACCTTCATACTCATCGCCGTGGGTTCCCGCGGTCAAAAGCGCCGTGGGTCCCTCACCACCCTTGAAGCAAAGCATCGGAACCGGAATCCAGCCGTAGGCGGAGATATCGGAGGAGAATGGAACGCGGGCGAAATCGGATTGAATTCCCCGCGCATCAAAATCGATCGTGGTCCAGACACGGCTTTTCATCGAGCTCTCGCAGCAATTGGTTGCGCACGGCAGGGTTTGCGCTGCGCTCTCGCAACCGGTGCGACAAAGCTGACAGATGCGTCAACAGTCGGCCCCACCGGCTGCATGCGCAGCGTAAGCGAGCGGGATAAGATGGTTTTGGGCGAGGACTTCAAAGTTCGACTACGGGTAGTTTTGCTGGTGACGCCGTGCTCAAAAACTCGGGACCGCTTGGCGTAACCCTGAAAACTTCCTCCATCTGAAACACGCCAGCGGCAGCCTCCAGCTTCGGCTCCACATGTAAGACCATGTCTTCCAAGATGATCTCCGCCGAACCGGCCATCAGGGATGGCGGCTCCGTCAATGCGATCCCCGAACCATGTCCTACGCGTCCCGCTATGGCGAGACGACCTGAGTGCTTTCTGACAGACCAGAGCTGATCGAACAGCGCGTAGGCGTCATGGCCCGTCATTCCCGGTCGGATCCCGTCTGCTAGGCGAAGGGTGACGTTTCTCACAAACTCGTACGTCTCCTCTTGCTCTGGCGTCGCCCTACCGACCTTGGCCACGCGGTTCAGATCACTGATCTGATCGGCGCGACGAGCACCCATGTCGACCCAGACAAAGTCGTCGTTTTGAAGTTTGGTGTCCCCATTGGGCTGTGCATAGCTCTGACCGCCTCGCCCAAAGCGGACCGGCAACCAATCAACGCTGTCTGCACCAAGTCCAATCATTCGCTGCTTGAGCGATTGTCCGAACTCGTACTCGCTCATCCCGAGCCGGAGGTCGGCCAATCCGTCGAAGAATGCGCTAGTCGCGATATTGCAGGCCCGTCGCTTTGCATCCAGCTCATGCTCACTCTTTATCAAACGCTGGCGCCAAATTAGGTCGGCGGCATCCGTGAGCTGAAAGTGATTGGGCGCACCGCGAAGAACATCGAAAAGACTTAGTGATCCGCGACCGAACATATCGCGGCCGTAGTCAAAACCAATTGCAGCTCCATTCGGGAGCCCGCGCAAAAAGTCTCCGGCAGCATCGAGTGCTACTTCCGTAAACCCGTTATAGAAGACCCGATGCACATCCGCATTGCGACCGCAATATGCGTTGCGCTGCTCGCCGCTATTGATGATGATCGTAATCCCAGGCTTATCACGCCTAACGATCGCCAGCAGAGGACGCGTGTCAGAGAGCCAGAATAGGGTGCGGTGACCAGTATAATACTCGAAGTTGTGTTGAGAAGTAATGACGAGCGCATCCAGAGGTACCTGGGCCATGTTCTCCTTCAGGCGCGAGATCCTGAAGCTTATTTCAGTCTCGCCCGGCCAAGAAGGTATCGCATCCGACATTCTTACTGCTCCATCAATCTCATCAATTGCACTTAACGAGCCATGCCCTGAGGTCGCGCCCTTAGTTCTTGAACCCTCTTGAAGAGGATCCAATTCAAACGGCAGTAGGCTTGGCTTCCGACACTTCTTCTTGACATGCCGATATACCTGCCATACATTATATACAATGGTTGGGTATAGCAATCAGAAAAGAGCATATCCGACGACAATAAGGCAGCACTCGTTTCGATAGCGTTGGCGCTCAAGGGTTTAGTCGGCATACGCGAGATGCCTTGGCTCTAGCGCTGGAAATCGGGAAAGTGACCCTTGGTATCTTTGACCAGTCACCTTGGCGGCTTTGTAGATGCCGACGGAAGAGGGTCAGTCTGTGGATGGGCCTGAAGGCGGCATTCGCGCCACTTGGAAATACCAAGATAGATTTGGTCGTAACAGAATTCAGCACAGTTCAGTTAGGCTCAAGGCCCGTCGATTCGACGGCATTGCGGCTGGTTTCTACATCGAATCTGGGCGCTGCAAATTCGTCGCTTGCAGAAATCCGGCGGAATTGCCGCAAAGAAAGACGTGTATGGCCAGCCTGAGCCGGGGACTTGCGAGAAAACTGCGAGCAGACCTCATATCGTTTGTCGACGTTCAAATTCGACAATTCAGGCATCAAGACGGGCAACGCGTTTCCGGTACCAAACGGTAACGCGAATCCGTTCACGGTTAGCAGCATATTTGAAGCGACCAATGATTGATGGGATTCTTCAAAAATGGACGCAGTTCTACCGAAGATGCACGATGCGACACGGCACTCGGCTGCAGGCGTTGATCGTGTAGAGCTCTATGTTGTCGGGTGCTTGCCGATCGCAAAGTGCGCCAGTCAACTGGCCACGAATGCAGCCTCCTATGTCTTCTTTTGTCGACTGACCTGCGCGCGGCTTTATCGAGGTTCTAAGGCCACTGGTTACTCGATAAGTTTGGTCGAATTGTTCGTCGTCATCTTCCTCCCGCGACGGGCAAACACTGGCCGCTCCTTATGGGGCGCCTTTTTCCTCAGTGTTGAACCTTTCAAATGGCTCAGGGCCCTAGATCGAGTCGGATGATGTGACCCACGAACTGAACAGCCTACCGACGCTCCCATGGCCTGGCAGCGCGCGTCCAAGCACGCGATCTTTCGTGAAAAATTCCATTTTGGCGCGAATCCCTCTGCAAGATCTAGCTGCATTGGGAGAGTTCCTTGAGCCAATCGTGCTAAGAGAGCGAATGGTTCTGCATGAGCCTAAAAAGTCACTAGATTACGCTTATTTCATCGAGTCGGGTCTGGTTTCGCTGAGAATTGTCGCGGCGGGAAGTATTCTTGAGACGGCGGTGATAGGATATCATGGCGCAGTCGGCGCTTCGTCATTGCTGGGGGGGCATCTTTCGACGCATCAATCTGTGGTGCTTTTCCCGGGAAGCGCGCATAGGATTCGGGTTGAGGATCTGCGTCGAGTGATCAACGACCGGCCCCGGATCCGAGAGCAACTCTCGCGATATATTCAAGCGCTGAGCTTGCATTCTGCTCAGGCCGGATTATGCGGCGTCCGACACAATCGCGAGAAGCGGCTCGCGTGCTGGATTTGCTTAGCAAGCGATGCTGTTGATGCTGATGTGCTTCCAATTACCCATGACTATCTTTCGTCGGCCTTAGGTTTACGCCGCGCCAGCGTGACGGAGACGCTAATTCGGTTCGAAGAACAAAGGTTAATCCGCAAGATGCGTGGTGTTTTGCAGCTCGACGAACGCAAGTGCCTCGAACAGAAGGCATGCAGCTGCTACAAGCTTATCTCAGGCGCGTATGCTGCGTGTGAATCCACAAGTTCAGCTATGGGGCCGCTACTTTAGCAAGTGACCAAGCGTTCCTTGCCAGATCGGGCTTGGCGGCTGCATTCGTTTCGGCTGCGATGTAGATGCTGAGGCGCTACAGCTGGCCGCTTCAGGTTCCTCGGGCTGCCGATGGCGTCATGTCTGGATTAAGGAAACACTTGGACGCGATCCTGTCTCTCCAACCATGCGGCCGAAAGAGCGAAAGAGCGAGCGCAGCAGCGTTCGCGAAGGGACTTTACAATGTGCATCTGGGGAAGCGCATGATCTAACGTTCGAGCGTTTCCCCCTCAATTCAATTCGTTTCCAATCTAAAGCCGTCGCCCCAATGCTTGATACGACCGACCGATGGCGATGGAAAATGTATCGTACAGCAGAGGGTCGAGGTTTCGCAATAGCGAGTGAGCAGGTCCCTTCGAGATGCATTCGACTGCGCTTTGTCGTGTTCGAAATAAGGACTGATGTCTGGATAGCGCATCTGCAGCGGCGAATGCATCAGATCGCCGAGAATCACGACATGGTCGTGTCCGCGTCCAAGGCAGATGGCGACATGATCCGGCGTATGGCCTGGCGTTGGCAGAAAGCGGACATGATCGCCGAGTTGATGCGTGTTGCTGACGAGGTCCGCTCGGTTCGCCTCTACTATCGGAAGGACGCTTTCCATGAACGAATTTCTCCGCTCCTTGTCGTTCTCAGCGGACCAATAGTCGTATTCCTGCTTCGTGAATAGATATCGCGCGTTTGGGAACGTGGGTATCCAGCGCCCATTTTCAAGGCGAGTGTTCCAGCCCACGTGATCGATATGTAAATGTGTGCAAACGACATAATCAATGTCACCCACTGTCAAGCCGTGGACCGCGAGCCCGCGCATATAACTGTCGCTGGTTTGCATGTGCCAAGTCGGGTATTGAGGGAGCTGCTTGTCGTTGCCGATGCAAGTGTCGATCAGAATTGTGTGGTGCGGAGTGCGCACCACGTAGGATTGGCAGCATAGAATGAGAATGTCCTCGCTCGTCAGCGCCGTCGGGTGCATCCAGCTCCGGTTTTCGACGAGCAGTTCAGGCGTAAGATCGGGGAACATATCGCGCGCCGGCAAGGAGACTCCTTCCCTTTCGATGATGCGATAAACCGTTAGATCGTCGACCATGAAGCTCGTAGTCATGGCACTCCCCTCGAAACAGCCAGATTGTGGGTGTAGTCAACAAGTTACAGTCTAATTTGTACCGCTCAGAAAATACAGCATCTGTAAAAGATGCGGTCCGAAAGGCAATTCAGCAATGTGGCGAAGCAGCTGATCGGCTTTTTTATCAGTTTATCGCAGCAATATAGCGGGCGCCCGCCAGTGGGAAGAGCGGATGGCACTGCGTACATTCCTAGGATGGTGACGATCACGGTCGCACTAATTAGCCTGGACGATGGGGCGGAAACCAGGTTCTTGTGTACCACCGCTTAGCGATAGTTATTAGGACATAGATCCTTTGCTGTCAGGCTGTCCGGCGCGATATCGGAGGCGGTCAAGCCGTATCGTGCGGCTATTGTCGTTACCGTTCCTTCAGCTCTCCGCTTTGCTAGGCTTTCATTGTAAAGATCGCGCAATCGCGCATCTTCCGGTCGAAACTCGACCGCCGTGTAAAAGGCTTGTTCGCGGCCATTCTCAACTAAGCCGGTGAACGGAATCGCGCGCTCCAGCTTCCCCTTAAGGTTCGGATCTTTAAGTGTGGGTATCACGGCTGGCGTTGGATTCATCAGAACGTCGATCCGACCGGCCAACAGCGCACTGACGAGCGAGTCTCCATCCGGAAACAAAAGCATGCGGTCTTTGGGAATGCCAGACTTGATGGCATTATCAACTTCAATGCTAGCTCGCGCAGTGCCCATGCGTAGGGCCGGGTTTCTGGCCACATCGGCATAGCTGTGAATGTTATGAGGATTGCCTGTCTTCACGAGCGCGGCGTCTCCGATGGCCAGATCGGGATTACTGAAAATCACTTGCTCACAGCGCACCGGGGTGATGGCCATGCCGCACGCGATAACGTCAATCCGCTTCGACAGTAGGCTTGGAATAAGAGCTGGCCAGTCTACTATCGCAAAGTCAATATTCGCGACTCCGAGGGGGCCGAGAACTGCCGCAATCAGCTCTGGATGAAAGCCGGTGACCTTTCCATCCTGACCAACAAATCCCCAAGGCTCCCCGTTGAAGATACCGATGGTGATCTTCCCTTCTTTGAGAACCCGATCTGTGATCGATTGCGCGCTAACGGCTGAAGCGCCCGCACCGGACACAGCCAGGGCCGCGCTCCCAATCAGCACGGTTCGCCTACTGAATTCTGAACATCCCATTTGTCGCCCCCTAGTCAGCTTCAGGACGCGACGATAATAGGTATACACGTTATGTCAACTGGGCTTATTCCGGTCAGCTTGTCAATATCAACCCCATATTGCCTGGGTCGGCCGGCAACCCATTCAATGCGCTGGGGGGCTGCCGCTGCGTTGGCCTGCGACATGCTTCCAGTTTGCACTGATTCAGACAGGGTGGCTCCTTGCGGATCCCCGCAACCTCGTGCGGGGTGGTTGGTTTCAGGCCGTGGTCCGGGCCATCGCTAATGATGCGCGGACCTCCCGGGTGATCGGGTTTGTCGGTGCGCAGGCCAATGTGTCAATCGGCCCTTTAATTGCGGGCTTGTTGTCAAGTGACCTTTCTTCTCTCCATGGACACGCCGGCAGCGATTGCTCCGTCGGAGCTGGTCGGGGTGCTTGCTACATGGCGCTGTTTCTCCCCCAATCAATGCGCCAAAGATTCCTCGAACTGCATCAAAAGTGAGTCAGAGCCAAATTTGAACACGATGACGTAATTGCGGTTGGCGCTCGGGAGGAAGGTACTCTCGCTATTGTCAAGCTCTCGCAATCAAACGATTCGGAGCAGCTATGATGAAGCAATACGTTGGGCTGGATGTCTCACAAAGGGAAAGGGCGATATGCGTAGTCAGCGAGATGGGACAAGTAATCTTCGAAGGAAGGGGCAAATCTGATCCGGGCGCGTTGACCGGCCAGTTACGCAAACATGCGCCTCATGCCGAACGCATCGGATTCGAAACCGGCGCGATCGCAGCTGGATCAAGGAGTATGGATTGTTGTTCCCTCGCGCAATGGGCCGCCATCAACGTCGTTTAGATCAGGGAAACGGGTATCTGTTCTGACCGTGTGCTGCAAGAACGTACGCCTTCTACTTACACTTCCCGATTCGTGCCCCGTCGTTTCAAGCGATTTGTGGATTGAACAGCTCGCATTCGAATGCGGCCCGTCAGCGACCAGCAAGGGAGGCGCTTAGTCGCATTTCCCGTGCCGCATCCACTTTTGAGGAAGAACTCTTGCTGATCGCGGGGCCGGCCAGCACGGAAAGCTTCCGCGCTCACGAGACCGCCTATTTATTCGCGAGTTCGTCCATCACCTGTTTGGTGGCCTGATAGGCTATCTCAACGATTTCGTCGATCTCAGCCTCGGACACGACGAGAGGCGGTGCAAAGCCAAGGATGTCTCCATGCGGCATCGCTCGTGCAATAAGCCCCCGATCACGAGCCGCCTTTGAAATGCGGGCACCGACCTTCAGCTCCTGATCAAATCGCTTTTTTGTCTGCCGGTCCGCGACATACTCGATCGCCCCGAGCAAGCCCACCCCTCGAACTTCCCCGACGATTTCCAGCTGTGCAAATCGTTCCTTGAGTCGCTTTTGAAAGTGCGCGCCGACGGTTCGGGCTCGATCGCTTAGTCGTTCCTTCTCGACGATGTCGAGGACCGCATTGGCTGCTGCTGCTGCGATTGGATGGCCGGAGTAAGTATATCCATGGGAGAATGCTCCGACGCGATCGGCGGCTTCCTCCATGACCTTGTAAACTCTCTCGCCGACGATGGCTCCCGAGAGCGGCATGTAGCCGGATGTCAGCCCTTTGGCGACTGTGACAAGATCTGGTTCCATCCCGTACAGCGTGCTCCCGAAGTCCGCGCCGGTGCGACCGAATCCGCAGATGACCTCATCGGCAATCAAAAGGACGTCGTACCGTCTGAGCACCGCCTGGATTTCATGCCAGTAACCCGCAGGCGGCGGCGTGATGCCACCCGTGCCGAGTACCGGCTCAGCAATGAATGCACCGACCGTTTCTGGGCCCTCTCTCACGATCAACTGTTCGAGCTCGGCCGCTCGCCGGCGAGAAAAGTCCTCTTCCGTCTCGCCCGGTTCAGCGCCCCAATAGTGATGCGGCGCGCCTGTATGCAGAACACCCGGGACGGGCAGGTTCATGTGATCGTGATAAAATGACATGCCGGTCATCGAACCGGAGATCACCGAGCAACCATGATACCCGCGCTCACGCGAGATAATTTTCTGCTTCTTGGGCTGGCCGCGTAGATTGTTGTAGTACCAGACAAGCTTTGCTTGAGTCTCGTTGGCATCCGATCCCGAGAGCCCGTAGAATACTTTGCTTGCCTTGCCAGGCGCCATGCGCACGAGGCGGTCCGAAAGCGTGGCGAGCTCTTCGGTCGTGTGCGCTGCATATGTGTGGTAGTAAGCCAAGCTGTAAGCTTGGCGCGCGATGGCTTCGGCCACCTCGGTGCGACCGTAGCCGATGTTTACACAGTATAGGCCGGCAAAGCCGTCAATATAACTGCGGCCCTCTGCGTCCTTGATATTAATTCCCTTCCCACCAGTAACGATCGTCGGGTCACCAATCTTACCGGTGGCGAATTCCTTGAGCTGGGTGAAAGGATGCAGAACACTCGAGCGATCCCGTTCAGCAATGGTCTTGATGTCAATCATGTCGCCCTCCTAAGTCGCCAGGTCGCCGAAGCAGACGTATTTCAGTTCCATATATTCAGCTAATCCATGCCGCGACCCTTCGCGTCCGAGCCCAGATTGTTTCCATCCCCCGAACGGAATGGGTGGCCCAGTAAATGAAGCAGTATTGATACCGAGCATGCCGCATTCGATCCGCTCTGACAGTCGCATCGCGCGGCGTAGATTGTCCGTGTAGACGTACCCGGCGAGCCCCATATCGCTAGAGTTTGCTCGGGCGACAACCTCTTCTTCTGAATCGAAGGGAAGCACAGCTGCGATAGGCCCGAATGTCTCCTCGCAAGCGATGAGCATGTCCTCGGTGACGTCGCTAAGTAACATCGGAGGAACGAAATTGGGACCCAAACTCTCACCCCGCTGCGGCGAGACAACGCGCGCCCCTTTCTTCGCCGCATCCTCGATGTGAGACCTGCATTTGTCGGCGACTGACAACTTGGTCATTGGCCCGATATCCGTTGTAGGATCCAGACCATGCCCAATTCTCAGTTGGGCTATCCCGGCTGCGAACTTATCAACGAAGGCGCTATAAATGCTTCTTTGCACGTAGATGCGGTTAGCAGCCAAACAGTCCTGACCAGACGTAGCAAATTTTGCTGCCATCGCACCCTTGACGGCCTTCTCAAGATCGACATCGTCAAACACCAGAAAAGGAGCATGCCCCCCCAACTCTAGCGATACCTTCTTGACGCTCTCGGCTGCCCCCTTAAGAAGCAAACGGCCCACTTCTGTAGAACCCGTAAACGAAAGAGCGCGTATTCTTGTATCGCTCAACAGGGGCGTGGAAAGTTCGATCGGATTGCCGACGAGCACCTGAAACACGCCCGGTGGGAGCCCAGCTTGCTCGGCCAGCCTGGCAAGCGCCAGCGCGGATAGCGGCGTCTCGGGAGCAGGCTTCACAATGATCGGACATCCGGCAGCGAGCGCGGCCCCCGCCTTCCGTGTGATCATCGCTATAGGAAAATTCCACGGCGTTATCGCCGCCACGACACCTACTGGCTGCATTCGCACGTGAAGCAGACTTCCAAGCTTATGGCTCGGGATCGTCTCGCCGTATGCGCGCTCCCCCTCTGCTGCGAACCACTCAAGAAAGCCAGCACCGTATGCAATTTCCTGGCGCGCCTCAGCAAGCGGCTTGCCTTGCTCGCTCGTCACCAGGATCGCGAGTTCCTCCTTGTGCTCGAGCATCAATGAGGCCCAAACTCGGAGAATCGCACCTCTCCTTGCCGGCAACAATTCTCGCCATACGGGAAAAGACCGCTCAGCCGCAGCTATCGCCTCCTCCATCTCTGCGGCGCCGCAACGAGCCACATCCGCGATCTTCTCACCCGTCGCGGGATCGATCACATGGTCTCGCTCGCGGCCGGCCACCCACTGACCGTCGACGAGCGCCCCTCCCGCCAGAAAATCACGACGGCGCAGATTTTGAAGATACTTGGTAGCCAGACCGACCGCGTGCGGACGTTTGTGCTGGGTACTTGGAAACGCCATTTGGGGGCCCTACGCGGTCATTTTGTTGAAATTGCCCATGAATTCAGGATACTGATAATGCATAGAGATTTGCGTCGCATTTCCCCGACGCTCGGACGATTTCCTGCAACGCACATGCACGTCGCGACGGAATGCACCTGAAGGCTGGAGCCCAATCATGCCATACGACCGGATAGACGCCCGCATCCTGGAGATCGTCCAGAAGAATAACCGGCTGACTTCCGAGGTCATCGGTGAAATGGCTGGGCTTTCTGCTACGGCGTGTCAGCGCCGGTTGAAACGACTCCGTTCGGATGGAATCATCGAAGCCGACGTCTCGATCGTTTCAGCGAAAGCGGTGGGAAGGCCTATTCAGATGCTTGTGCTGGTGAGCCTCGAGCGAGAGCGCTCAGACATCATCGACAAATTCAAGAAGGCCATCAAATCGTCAGCTGAGGTCGTCAACGGGTTTTACGTCACCGGCGACGCGGATTTCGTTCTCTACATTACCGCCCGTACCATGGAGGATTATGAGCATTTCACGCGTCGATTCTTCTATGAGAACTCGGATATCAAAGGCTTCAAAACGATGGTCATAATGGATCGTGTGAAGACAGGTTTTGCCATTCCGATTGAATCTCCGTCCGAGGATTGAGCGGGCGCATACTTCCCTCTGGTTACTCATCTGCGGTTTTTCATCGCTCATTCGCTTACAACGCCAAAAACAATCGCCTCGATGCTCTACTCTGCTGGCTGGCACGCTTTCTTGCGGTTTCCTTTCGGATTGATTTTTCAAGGCAGGTCCAGCTCGACCAATTGGCTTGTCAATCGATCGCATGAGCCATCCACTCTGACGAGACGATGCAAAATACAAGAACTTGGCGGAAGTTCCTCTGCAGTTCGCTGGACGAAGTGGCTGCACATGCTCCGGCGGACCGTGGCGGCAAAGCCGAGGGCCGCTACTCCCCACAAATGGTATCAATGTCGAGGTCGGGATCGCGGCGACTGGTCTATGCCGCGACAGCGGTGCGTCGGCTTACCAAGAGCGTGCCACATCCAAACCACCTCACTGCTTCGTCGCAGGAATTGACAAACCAACGACTTCGCTCGAGTTCACCCACACGAGGCGGGCAGAATCACGTTCCACGGCTATTTCAGGGCATTGGTCGTTGCTATAAGGTCTTCGCACTCGAGCTGCGCAAATCAGATGAAATGTCTAGCCGTTTCCTCGAGGCCAAGCTTCTTGGACCATCAACGGCCGGGGCAATCCAATCGTCGGATGCGAGGCAGGGGCCGAGATGACCAATTCGTCCGCGCGGAAGACGTTTAGCGCAGATGGCATCACCGCACCGCTCCACGGTCTCACCTTCCGGCGCATCTGGCTAGCAAGCGTGCTCGCCAATCTGGGCGCTCTCATTCGGAGCGTCGGCGCCGCTTGGGCAATGACGCAGATGACATCGTCGGTAGACAAGGTCGCTTGGTGCAAACCGCTCTGATGTTGCCGGTCATGCTGATCTCGATGCCGGCCGGTGCGATCGCCGACATGTACGACCGGCGTATCATTGCACTGGTCTCGATCGGTATCGCGCTCGCCGGCGCGACCGCACTGACGGCGCTCGCTTGGCTTGACTTAGTCACGCCGAATTTGTTGCTGGCATTGTGCTTTGTAGTCGGCAGCGGCATGGCCCTAGTGGATCCGGCCTGGCAATCCTCGGTCAGCGAACAAGTGCCTTTGGAAACCCTCCCGGCCACGGTGACGCTGAACAGTAATCAGCTACAACATTGCGCGAAGCGGTCGGTCCGGCCATCTGCGGTATCGTGGTCGCAACCGCGGGTGCGGTTGCTGCATTCGCGCTCAATGCCTTGCTTTATCTTCCGCTGATCATCGCGCTGTTCCTATGGAAGCGCATCTCTGTACCGAGTCGCCTGCCGCCTGAAAGGCTCAGTCGCGCTATCGTTTCAGGTGCGCGCTACATCATCAACTCGCCGTCGATCACGATCGAGCTGGTTCGCTCCATGGTGATGGGTGTGATCGGCGGCGGGATTATCGCGCTCATGCCCATTGTAGCTCGCGACCTGCTTCATGGTGGCGCACAGATGTATGGCACTATGCTCAGCGCCTTTGGTCTCGGCGCGGTGGTCGGGGCACTCAATATCACCGAGCTGCGCGAGCGCATGGCTGGCGAGGCGGCAATCCGAGCCTGTGCTCTTTCGATGGGCGGCGCTATTACCGCAGTCGCGTTGAGCGGCGAGCCGGTATTGACGGCAGTTGCGCTGTTCCTCTCGGGCGCAGTGTGGATGATCGCGTGGGCGCTGTTTAACATTGGGGTACAGCTGGCGGCGCCGCGTTGGGTCGCCGATCGATCACTTGCGGCGCACCAGGCGGCCGGATCGGGCGGAATTGCCATTGGAAGCTGGGCTTGGGGTTATCTGGCCGATGTCACGGGTATACACAAAATTCAGCTGGTTTAATGCTTGTAACACCGATCTTGGGGCTCTGGCTCCCGATGCCACGCATCAGCGCTCGTGAGCAAGACGCCGAGATGCTGGCCGATCCTGAAGTTCGGCTCGAACTTTCCGGACGCAGCGGCCCGCTTATGGTTGAGATTGAGTACCGCGTTTCGCGGGAGAATGCACGGGCGTTTCACAATGTGATGCGGGACGTGCAGCTATTTCGCTAGCGCACCGGCGCTTATGGCTGGTCTATCGAACGCGACATCGCCCACCCCGAACTTTGGACTGAGCGCTATCACTGTCCGACATGGCTAGATTATCTGCGACAGCGCAACCGCTCGACTCAGTCGGAGCGCGCCCTAGTATTTGCCCATCGGCCGCGGCTTTCTCTATCTCGTCGCGATCATCGACTGGGCGAGCCGTGCGGTTCTGGCGTGGCGGTTGTCGAACACGATGGACGTCTCGTTCTGCGTGGCGGCTGGTCAGGGGTAGCCCGACGTACTGGCCTCTCTGTGGGCGTGGGTTAGATACCGTAGTCGCCGCATAAAACATGCAAGAACTGGGCAAAAGTCGCTGCCAAACAGTAAAGGGTTGCTTTACGATCAATTAGAGCAACTTTCTGTGAAGGCGAAACCGCATGAGAAAAACGATCGACGGGAGCCTGCCGGCGAAAGCCACGGTTCTTGGCCTCGTGAGCGACGTGGAATCTTCAAGCCGTTCCGGCGCAATCGCTCTCGCCAGAAAGTGGACCGGAGATGTCGTCTTTGCGGGATGCAACATCTCAACAGGCAAAAATTGCTTGGCGCGCGGAGAAATCGACTCCGACTGCCAGCTGCATCAAGCTTCAGATCCTTATAGCGTTGTTGAGTGAGGTCGAGAAGGGAAATCAGTCTCTCGATCAGACCATCTCCGTGAAAAGCAGCGATCTTGTCGGTGAATCGGGCGTGCTGAAGCACCTTTCGCCCGGCATAACTATGCCTCTCCGCGACGTGGCTACGCTCATGATTATTCTGAGCGATAACTCCGCCACAAATATCGTGGTTGATTTGATTGGGTTGGACACGATCAATCGCGTGATCGCCGAAACCAACCTTAGCTCGACGCGTCTCGTCAATCGACTCGACTTCGAGAAGATCGGCGACGATCCTACGAAATTTGCAGTGAGCGCCGCGAATGACTTCCTTACGACCCTAATCGCTATTGCCAAGGGGCAGTTGATTAGCGTTCGGGCTTCGCAAACCATCTACGAAATCATGTCGCGCCAGCACTATTTAGACCTTTTGCCGCGCAAGTTGCCCTACAATCCCTATGCGCGCGACCGCGGCACCGAACTCGAACTGGCGGTCGCCGGCAAGACAGGTTTTTTTTCGGGGTTTCGCGGCGATGCAGTCATCGTTGAGCGCCTGGGCGTAAAGGTGGCGATGACTGCTTTCGCGACTGGTGCGGACCCGTCGTTTCGGACCGACAACGCGGTCGCGCGTTTCATGGGTGAACTCGGCGAGGCACTTTTCGCCGACCTTTCAGCCAGCTGATCGCCGGCGCGACGGTCGTAATTGTGGCGCGCCTGTTCGGCGTTGTGCAGGGTAAATGCGGTACAGTGAAGGGCGGAGCTTTCGAACTTTCGCTTCAGGCAGGTTCTGCGTTTGCGGATTGTGAAATCGACGGACGCATCTTCGCGTTCACCCTAGTAATTGTTCAGGCATCTGCACCACCTGTCGACGACGTTAGGACCCAACGGCTCCGCCGGGATCGTTGATTGCTTCAGCTGCCGCCGGCTCTTCACTCATATGAACCTAGACGTCACCGCGAAGCGCGGTTTCGACGAGCCTTATCCAGAACGACGTACCGTGAAGAATTGCTTCATCATTAAAATCGTAGCCAGGATTATGAAGTCCTGCGCTGTCGCCGTTGCCGCAGAAGATAAACGCGCCAGGTCGCGCCTGCAACATGTAGGAGAAATCCTCGCTTCCCATGTGCAGGGGTGCCTCGACCACATTGCCTTCACCTGCCACTTCCTTCGCCACATTGATCGCGAAGCGGCTCTCTGCTGCATGATTAAACGTCACGGGGTAGCCATCCCGGATACTAAGGTCTATTTTTGCTCCGGTTAGGCCAGCGACGCCGTTGACCACCTCACCAACTCGCTGCCTGATAAACTGACGCATTTTTGGGGTCGTCGTACGAATACGGCCGTTGAGGTCCGCTTTTTCCGGAATGATACTGCCCGAGTTGCCAGAATTGAATACGCTGATTGAAAGTGTAGCCGGCTCGCGCGGATCGACGTTTGAAGCAACGATTTGCTCTAGCGCGGTGATCAATTGAGCTCCGACGAAGACCGGGTTGATACATTCGTGCGGATTTGCGGAATGCCCTCCGCGCCCTTGGATACTAATACTCACCGGATCCGCTGCCGCCAGAGTTGGGCCCTCGCGCAGCGCGAAAGTACCAACCGGAAGGCCAGGTTGGTTGTGCATGCCGAAGACTTGACCAATCCCAAAACGCTCCATCAGACCATCTTCGATCATCGCTTTGGCCCCAGCACCACTCTCTTCCGCCGGTTGGAAGATTATGACTGCTGATCCAGTAAAGTTGCGCGTTTCGGAAAGATAGCGAGCGGCACCCAACAGCATTGCTGTATGTCCGTCATGTCCACAGGCGTGCATAACGCCCCGAGTCTTGGAGGTGTAGGGTAGATTTGTCGCTTCCTCGATCGGCAACGCATCCATGTCAGCACGCAACCCAAGCACCTTCATGTTGCGATCAGATTCAGCTCCTCTGCCCCTGATGACGCCTACAACGCCAGTTTTGCCGAGGCCCGTGACCACTTCGTCGCAGCCGAACTCACGCAGGCGCTCGGCCACGAAGGTGGACGTACGGTGCTCCTGGTACCCCAATTCCGGATGAGCATGAAGGTCTTGGCGCCACGCTTGAATGTCGGGACGCAGGCCGGCGATGCGGTTAACGACGGGCATGCGAAAACTCTCCTTAAACAGGTGAAACTTGCGTAGACGTCTACGCAGGGTGGGCTGCGACGCACTAGCCTTGTAAGTCAAACGGCTTGTTTCGCGCGGACGACTTTTGCGAGGATTCAGCTCTAGCGAAAGCTTTGGATCGGCATGCTGGTTCTACAGTCTGCGAAGCTGGATCGTCTGCGGACAGCCCGTGCACGTGAAATGCTACGACTCAACTGTTTGCCATCAGTACTAAAGGCGGCGCCGTCACATGGCTCGTTGTGAGCGGGGCACTTTGGATGAAAGGTGCACCCGCTCGGAAGATTGACAGCAGTCGGCACCTTGCCTTCGATCGGTACCTGCCGCAAAGCCCACACCCGAACCGGCGCAGCGGTCGCCATGGTCAGCGCCTCTGGCCGGTTTTGGAGAGTGTCCGGATGGGCGAGCGCTCATTGCGCTTTCTGCATGTTCCAGAACGGGCGCAACCCAGGTGCCTTGATCAGCCCGGTGAGTGTCTTGCGGTGAGCGACGGGAGAGACGCCCTGGCCCAAAAAAACGGCGCCGACGAAGTCCCACCACAACCCCTGCATTCTACGCGCCAGTTCCTTTCGCTCTTCGAGCGAATCCACGTCAGGCCATTTCGCGCGGAGAGCTTCATAGTCGTCATTTCTCGGCCATCCAGACCACGCTTTCTCTCCATCTGCTTGGAGAAAAGGAGTGCCGACCGGATCCTCCAGAGCCTGGTTCGGCCAACCTGATATAAAAATGCTCCAACCGCCCTTATCAACGGGTGACTTGTTCGGGTGAAGTGCCAAGACCTGTGCCCAGTCCATCGCAGCAAGTTCGACATTAACTCCGATCTTGCGCAACGAACTCGCCACGATCTGCGCAGGATCGTGCGCCCAGGCCGCATTTGTGGGATCAAGAATAACGACCTTTTCCCCGGCGTATCCAGACTCCTTGAACAGTTGCTTAGCTTTCTCCGGATCCCCGCCTTTTTTATACCATCCCGTGTTTTCGTCATTGGTATAAAGTGTATTGTTTCCAAATATCGAAATGACGCGTGAGCCGTATGCAGCGGGGCGCAGGCGCAAAAATGCTTCCTGATCAATGAGGTGGAGCATCGCTTGCCGCGCCTTCACGCTGTCAAAAGGCTTCTGCAGACAGTTCATCCGGACAAAAAAGTCGATGCCCGCATTGTCCACAATCTCAATTACGAGATTAGGATCGCTCTCGATTACTGGAAGTAGATCAAGCAAAGGGAACGCGAGGTCAAGCTCGCCTGTTTGCAGCGCCCCAAGGGCGGTCTGCTGATCGGCAATGTTCTGCCAAATCATACGATCGACCTTGACGATCTTTCTGCCCGCAAATGCGTCCGGCGCCTCTTTGCGGGGTACATATTTTTCATTGCGATCATAAGTAAAGCTCGCCCCTGGATTAGCGAGAGCCTCATTGAACCTAAACGGCCCTGAGCCAATGTTCGCGGTGACTTGTTCGGTTGCGGGGCGGTCAGCGTCCTTTTCTCGCATGATAAACAGAGCAAGCCCCGAACTCGCCAAGATATCTATGAGAATTCCAAGCGGCTCCTTGAGGACGATCGAAAACCTTTTGTCGTCCTTTTTCGAAACATCCTTGGCTCTCTCCATGATCAACCGCCCGCCGGGGTTAACCTGTGCCCAGCGACGGATCGAGGCCACACAATCCGCGGCGGTTACGGGCGTTCCGTCGTGCCAGCTCAAGCCGTCCCGGAGTTCAAATGTGTAGGTCTTCTTATCGTCCGAGATCGCCCAATTCTCCACCATCTGAGGCTGGGGCCTTCTTTTCGAGTCCAATCCGAATAGCACATCGTAAATGGCCAGAGCATGATTATGAGTGATGACACCCGTCGAAGCGACCGGATCGAAGCTTCGGAGATCGTTCATTTGCATGCGCACGGTCCGCGCGGCTGTTGGTGCCGCCTGTGCCCGCTCGATTGATGGCAGGGACACCGCCGCCCCTCCAGCCAACGTCATTTTGACGAGTTCGCGTCGCGACATTCTCATAGCTATGTCCCTCGCAGTCTGCTGCGATGAGGATGCTTGACGATGGGACGCCTAAATAAGCAATTTCGGCCCGCGTACGCTTGAATTATGCATAGACTCGAAGGAAATGCAGTTTACCTGCGCCTACGACTTCGGGCGTAAAGCCATACGTCTACCGGTTCAATCCCAATCTAAACGCGATGAGGAGCGAAGACGTCGCGTTGAATGCGAACGCCGCAACAATCCCTGTAGGGTCTCAATGATGCGGCCGATGGCCGGACCGACCCTTCGCAAAATATTATAGCTGATTCCATTATGAGCTACGGCCGCTGCCAGGACAACTCAGACACGAGGCTCATGCGCGCACATGAATATAGGCTAGCTAGCGCCAAAGCCGCCGGCGTCGGATCCGATCCCACGCTGGGATCTCCGCTCCCGACGGCTTCGGCGTTTCCATGCCGAAATTAGCTGCCTGCGATTAGATTAGCTGCCTGCGATTAGAATTGCTGGATCTCGCCCGAGCTCCTGCGCACACCGCGCTCCTCAGCCGCCAAGGCAAACATCCGCATGCTGCGCTTAGCGGTCGTCACGACAAGGCGATGATCGTGTGTCGCTTTGCAAAAATAGAGGTTCAGCCACTCCGCTGGATAATCGCTGAAAGCAGCCGCATCGTTCGCGTGAACCTGAATGTAGGCATAGCGACCGAAGCCGGATGAGACAGTAAACCTCTTGAGCGCGTTGAGGATGGAGCGGTCGTCATGCGTTAGATCGACAGTGCCGATAAATTCCTGCAGTTGTAAGCCCGAGTATAGGCCCTCCGTCGAGGAATTACTGACCTTCCAAGGGAGGTCGCGTTAACGTGGATCTTCGAAGAGTCGTGACTGAGCGTTGTCTGCTCAAATCTGAGTCTCAGCCGATTGGCAGAGGCTTTGGTGTTGGGACGCGGCAATGGCCCAAGGCAGATGCCGACCAGCCCCTCTTACGCAGTCAAAACCTCGGTAATTCGCCTGAGGTCAAGGCTTTCGTCTTGGGTGGCCATTCCACCAGCCCGCAGTTCCTGAACACTTTCTTCGCTTCATCCGAGTGCCCCTCGACTTCACTCGCGGGTTATACTTTCGAAGGATGCGGACGAGGAGCGGCGAATTTGCACCTGCGAGTTCTCACGCAATTGCCCGCATGCCGCGTCGCCGAACTGCCCCGACCCAGATCCGACAGCCAACAAGTTCAATTCTCGCGTCACCCGAGTCCGTGCGGATCGCAGCTCGGACGAGGGAAATCCGGAATCTTGCTTAAATGGATCGAGCGACGCAGAATTAATGCGTCAATCCGCTTTGCTATGCATCGATCCGTTCAGAATAACGTTTACGTTCTGATATCTAACCAGAAACGACGTGCGACAATGCACGAAGCAGCGATTGCGTCGCAGCAAGGGAGGATGGTAAGCATGATGGTCTGTCGACGCGACCTCATCAGAGGCGGCCTGCCAGTAGTAGCGGCTGTATCAATCGTCCGGCGCGAGACGCTCATCGGCCTCGTTGGCATGCCTCAGATCGTTCCGACGTGGAATATGGGGGAGGCCTGACGCTGATGCTTGTTTACATTCTTCGCAGGTTTGTTTCGACTCTTGCTGTTATGGCAATCGTCGGTGTGTTCGTCTTTTTGTTACTCAGACTTTCTTCTGGTGATCCTGCGGCCGTTATTGCGGGCGACACTGCGACACCGCAGATGATCGCAGCCATTCGCGAAAACTTGGGACTGAACGATCCTCTGCCAGTTCAGTTCGTGCATTGGGCAACCGGCATGTTGAGCGGCGATTTTGGGATCTCCATTTTTACGGGGCGCCCCGTTCTTGAGCTGATCCTGCAGCGCCTGCAGCCGACGATCTCGCTATCGATCTTGACGATGATTGTTTCGGTCGCGATCGGTGTCTCCTTCGGCGTCTTTGCTGGTTGGCGATCTGGTGGCTTTCTCGATCGCTTCCTCTCGGCCTTAACGGCAGTTGGCTTTTCTCTTCCGACTTTTGTGACAGGCTATTTTTTCATATACTACGTCGCAATCAGGGCGCGCTGGCTCCCAGTTCAAGGTTACGCGCCGATTGAGCAAGGAGTCGCGCCCTGGTTTGAGCATCTGATTCTGCCGATTATGGCATTGAGTCTTTTCTACATAGCCTTCATCGCCCGGATCACGCGTGCAAGCATGATCGAAGTTCTATGGGAGGATTTTATGCGTACGGCGGCCGCGAAGGGCGCTTCCGCATATGCCATGCTTTTTCACCACGCTCTGAAGAATGCAGGTGTCCCAATCCTCACTGTGATAGGCCTGAGCTTCGCCTCTCTGATCGGTGGTGTCGTCATTACGGAAAGTGTGTTCAACCTACCTGGTGTAGGTCGTTTGACCGTCGATGCGATCAACAACCGCGATTATCCAATCATTCAAGGTGTGCTGATCCTCGCTTCGGGCGTGTACGTTCTGATCAATCTCGCGGTCGATCTCACTTACACTTTGATCGATCCGCGCATCCGGTATTGACATGTCTCTTATCTCCGCCTCAGTTGACGCCGCGCCGATGGGCCGGCTGCGCTTCTCCAACTTGCCTCGTTTCGCACGGCGGCATCCGCTGCTATTTGTTGGCGGCGGACTTTTGACGGTCTTGATCATTCTGGCACTTGCCGCGCCGCTTTATGCCGGTGATCCCCTGAACATGGATCCCTTCAAGCGTTTTCAGTCGCCTTCTGGAGTGATGTGGCTCGGCACGGACAATCTGGGCCGGGACGTGTTCGCGCGTACCGCATTCGGCGCGCGGACCTCCCTTCTAGTTGGCCTGATCTCGGCGGCGAGCGTGCTCACCAGTGCTATTTTTGTTGGTGTTATCGCGGGCTACAACCGTGTCGTCGACAGTATCCTAATGCGGATCATGGATGGCCTCATGGCGATTCCGACGATTCTGCTAGCCATGGCGCTTGTTTCTCTGACGGGGGCCGGGGTCGGTATCCTCATCTTCGCCATCACGATCACCCATATCCCGGGCACCGCGCGGCTCGTTCGTTCAGTTGTTCTCAGTGTTCGAGAGCGCCCCTATGTTGAGGCCGCGCTCTGCGGCGGTGCGCGTCTGCCGAAGGTGCTGTGGCGGCATATTCTCCCAAGCACCATTCCGACGCTGATGGTCCAGGGTGCAACTCTCTGCGCGGGTGCGATTCTGACCGAGGCCGGGCTCAGTTTCCTCGGCGCGGGCGTGCCGCCCGAGATTCCGAGCTGGGGCAATATGATCGCGAGTTCTCGCTTGTATCTGGCGATCGCCCCGTGGTCGGTCTTCGCCCCGGGCATCTGCCTTGCTGTCACCGTCCTTGCCGTCAACTTGCTCGGCGATGGCTTGCGCGACCTGTTCGATCCCCGCGTAAAGCGGGGGCGCTGACATGCACATGCAAAAAGCCGCAGGCGGTGACGTGCTTCTCGATGTGCATGAGTTGGAGACGCACTTTTATGGCGAAGACAGCGTAACCCGTGCCCTGGACGGCATTAGCTTCCAGGTCAAGCGGGGCGAGACGCTCGGCGTGGTCGGTGAATCCGGCTGCGGCAAGAGCGTCACCGCGCTGTCCATTCTTCGCCTGCTGCCCAAGCTCTCCGCCAAGACCGTCGGTGGGGAGATCCGCTTTCACGGACGTGACCTTCTCAAGCTCTCCCAAAGGGAGATACGAAAGATCCGCGGCAATCGGGTCGCCATGATCTTTCAGGAGCCGATGACGGGTCTGAATCCCGTTCATACTGTCGGTCGTCAGATTGCAGAAGCCCTGCAAATCCATACGAAAATCTCCCGGTCGGAAGCGATGCATAAGGCGGAAGAGATGCTAGGTTTCGTCCGCATCGCGGACCCCGATCGCCGGGTCAAGAACTATCCACACGAAATGTCGGGGGGCATGCGCCAGCGAGCGATGATCGCCATGGCGCTGGCCTGCTCGCCGGAACTGTTGATTGCCGATGAGCCGACCACTGCGCTCGACGTCACCATCCAGGCCCAGATCCTGCGGCTGATCGTCGATCTGAAAGAACGCATGGGAACGGCCGTGATGTTCATCACGCACGATCTAGGTGTTGTTGCCGAGACATGCCAGCGTGTGATCGTCATGTATGCCGGCCGGATCGTGGAGCAGGCGAATGTAGCGGACCTGTTCGCACATCCTGCACACCCCTATACCCAGGTCCTTATGCGCTCGGTGCCCGATCGGCGTCGCGGCCGCAGACAGCGCCTTCCAGAAATTCCCGGTATTGTGCCGACCCTGCGCGATCCGATTATCGGGTGCAGCTTCGCGCCGCGCTGCCCTTTTGCAATTGGCAAGTGCCGCGAAGAGACGCCTACGATGCGCGATGTCGGTCTCGGCCATGCTGCAGCATGCTGGCGTTCCGAAGAGGTCATGAGCGCATGAGCAATCCGCTGCTGAAAGTCGAGAATCTGACCAAGCACTATCTACTTGGTTCTGGTTTCCTTAGGAAGAGGGGCCCGGTGGTGCGGGCAGTGGAGGACGTCTCCTTCTCTGTCGATGCCGGCGAGACACTCTGTATCGTCGGCGAGTCCGGCTGTGGCAAGTCCACCGTCGCGCGGCTTCTGATGCGAATCGTCGAGCCGACGGCCGGGCGCGTGCTGATCGAGGGCACTGACATCGCGGGCCTCGATGCGCATGCGCTTCGCGCCTGGCGCCGCCGGATGCAGATGGTGTTTCAGGATCCTTATTCATCGCTGAACCCGCGTCTCACTGCCGGACAGATCATCACCGAACCCGTCGAGAATTTCGAACGCCTCAACCGGAAGCAGTGCCATGCGCTTGCCGCGGACCTTCTTCAAAAGGTGGGCATGCGGCCCGAAATAATGCATAGGTTTCCATCCGAATTGTCAGGGGGGCAGCGGCAACGGCTCGGTATCGCGCGGGCGCTGTCCCTTAAGCCCTCGCTCATCATCGCAGATGAGGCGGTCTCCGCGCTGGACGTCTCCGTGCAGGCCCAGATCTTAAATCTGCTGCTCGACCTCCAGCGGCAGATGGGCATCGCATTCATCTTCATCTCGCATGACTTGAGCGTCGTCGAGCATATCGCCCATCGCGTTGCAGTCATGTATTTGGGCCGCATCGTGGAACTGGCCCCGTGCGAGGCGCTGTTCGCCACGCCGGTGCATCCCTACACCGAGGCGCTGATCGCGGCGGCTCCGGTGCCGGATCCAACGCTGGTTCGGTTGGAGGCGCCGGTGGAAGGTGAGGTGCCAAGCCCGATCAATCCGCCGCGTGGATGCGCTTTTCATCCGCGCTGCCCGCTCGCGATCGAGCGTTGCCGGATGGAAGCGCCGCCTTTGGCGCCCATGCCCGATGGCCGGATCGTAGCTTGTCACGTGCGCGCACCAGCGACGGGACCACGGATTGAGCAGACCGCAAAGTATTCTTCTCCAACTCGGACAGGCCAGCTCCAGACTCCTCTCTGAGGAACGTTCGCGCAGCCATGGCTGCCGAGCCTGTCGGCCTCAGAATGACTAGTCTGCCTCGCTGTCGCAGTCGCCCTATCTATCATCCAAAGTATCTGAATTTAAGCTGTTGTGCCGCAAGGAATTGTGGGCGTCACAACCATCAAAAACCCCTTTCGGGACAGCGGGATGCTCGGTAAGCAGAGCGCAGATGACTTCCATGAGCGAATCGACCCATTGGAGACCCCATGAATAGACCCTCAGAAGAGAATTCGGTCCGGCAGGAGTTTGCCTATGATGCAGCTGGTTCGATTGCAACGAACGTCGCGGACGGCTTCACGATGGTAGCGGTCGGCGATCTCATTGTGACGAGGCCTCTGACCAAAGGTCAAGATCAGGGTTTCGGCGTACTGGTCAAGATACTTCGTAATGCCGATGTCACGTTTGGCAATATGGAAACCAACATCTTCGATGTCCGAACGTTCAAGGGTAGTCCGCAGGCTGAATACGGCGGTGCATATCACGTTAGCCTTCCGGAACTCGGACCTGACTTGAAGGCGATGGGTTTTAATCTCGTCAGTTACGCGAACAACCACGCATTTGACTGGGGCCTCGAAGGCATGCGGGAGACCAGCCGCGTGCTCGATGAAAACGGGATCGTCCATGCGGGCGTTGGCGAAAACCTCGCGCAAGCCGGTGCCCCTCGCTTTCTAGAGACCACACGCGGTCGCGTGGCATTGGTATCGTTTGCCACATCGTTCACGCCAATGTCTCGGGCATGCGATCCGGCTGGAGGCGCGCCAGGCAGACCGGGATTGAACAGCTTGCGTTTGAAGAGAAGCACCGTGATTCCAGCGGAGATGCTCAAGGGTTTAAGGCGGGTTCGAAGCGCATTACCGGACTCCATCCCCAACCGCGACGATCTAGATGCCGTTGTGCTAGCTGGAGTAACATACAGGTCGGGCGCCAAAGCCGGCTACAGCTATCAACCCGACCCTCGGGACGTCAGGGCCATTCTGCGAAACGTTCGGCAAGGCAAGCAGTTCGGCGATTTCTGCATCGCCACCAACCATGGTCACGAGCCTGGTAATTGGAGCCAGGAGCCGCCCGATTACGAACAATCGTTTGCTCATCGGCTAATTGACGCTGGAGCCGACGCATATATCGGGCACGGGCCTCACCGGTTGCGAGGTATCGAGATCTACAAGCGCCGACCCATATTCTATAGCCTTGGTAACTTCATCATGGATGACCTCCGAACGCCCGTTGGCGCTGACATGTTCGATGCATACGGCAGAGATCCCCGATCCCACACGGATGCCGAGGTGACGGTCAGCGAAATGTCAGAGGGGTATCGGACAGATCCGGGTTTTTCAGATCCGGTCTTTTATGACAGTATCGTCACGGTCAGCCGATTTGAGAAGAATCAGCTCACAGAGATCCGGCTTTATCCAATTGACCTTGGTCACTCGAAGAGGTTTGCCAACCGCGGCGTCCCCCGCTTGGCGCCTGCACCGCAAGCAAACGTCATCTTGGAACGTCTAAAGGCCATGTCGAAGCCATTTGGGACCCATATCGCCATAGAAGATGATACTGGAATCATCGAACTGCCGCCGAGCTCATCATAAGACGCGAGGCACTTGCACGATCTGCGGGACATTGAAGAAATTAGGAACAAGAGTTTGAGATGCGAGATTCGTACCGAAGCTCAGTGGTGAGCTTCGAAATCATGGTCGTGCCGAAGCCTTCGCGGTGTTGGGCCTGGGGGCAGCACTGGGAAAGCCGCTATGGTCAGGCCTACCGGTTCGGCCGGGGTCTTCGATCAGGGCAAAGGTACGGGATGGGTCGGCAGGAAACCTGAGAAATTCCGGTCGTGTCCAGGTGGAAAGCCGGCACGGAGCACCGGCCGAAACAACGCTCGAAACAACGCTCCAGGCCCGATCAACTTGGGGAAATCGGGAGCGCAAATACGAATACGAAGTACCAAGACACATGGAATCCCTAGGCGAAGACACAAGCTGACGGATGTGCACGGCAGGAAGTCGTGGTGGCTTCAGAGTACTGAGAAAGGCGGGCTCGGCCGGACCCGTTGGAGGAAGGGACTCGTCATCGGGAGGGAACGCTGAGTCCCGCGAACCTGATCTGGCGAGGAAGCATCCCCAGCGGGATGCTGATCTCGCTGCATCACCCGATCGACCGTGAATGGATGCTCGAAGCCTATCACCTGACGGGCAAGGATGGCGCGCCCGACATCGACGGCATGATGGCGGACTACGATGCAAACCTGAAGGTCAATCTTGATGACCTTCTGGCACGCATCAAATCCAATCGATACGTCGTGTCGCCGGTGCGGCGGCACTAGGTTCCGAAAGCAGATGGCCCCGAACGGCCGTTTAGCGTTCCGACACTGGAAGACAAGGTGGCGCAGCGGGCGGTTCTCCTGCTGCTGGAGCCGATCTATGAGACGGACTTCCGGGTTCGTACGGCTTCGGATCGGGACAATCGGCCTATGATGTTGCGAAATGGATTCATTGAGCAAGGGCTGCGCTGGGTGGTGGATGTCGATATCTCGAAATACTTCACCTGCATTGATCATCAGTGGTTACGCCGGATGGTGGCTCACCGGATTGCCGACCCGATCATCCTTCAGCTGATATCAAAATGGCTGGAGCCAGGAAGGGACTCAGCAAGGGGGCCCGATATCTGTACTTGCACTTTACGCTCGATCTTTGGTTTGCGAAGAAGTTCAAACCACTGTGTCGAGGCGAGGCATATCTGGTGCGTTTTGCTGATGAGTTCGTGGGGTGCTTCCAGTTCCAGGACGATGTGCAGAACTTCCGGCGCCAGTTGCAGGAGCGGTTCGCGCAGTTCAATCTGGAGCTGGCCGAGGAAAAGACTCGGCTGCTACTCTTTGGACGCTTTGCTGCCACCATGCGGGACAAGCACGGACAGAGTCCGGAGACATTTGAAATTCTCGGCTTCAAGCATGTCTCTTGGGTTGACCGGAGCGGGCAGTTCGCCCTGATCCGTATCCCCAGCACCAAGAGCTGCAGAAAGTTCCTCGCTCGTACCCGCGAGTGGCTGCTCGAGCATCGGCACTGGAAGAGACGCGAACAGCAACAACACCTAACGGTGATGCTGCGCGGCTTCTATCAGTACTTCGCTCTGCACCCACTGCGACCGTAAACTGAGCTGGATCCGCCTTGAAACCCAGCGACAGTGGAAGCAAGCCCTACAACGCCGTGGCCAACGCCGCCGGCTGAGTTGGGCACAATTGGGCGACCGCTCGTGGTTCGAGCTTCCGTTCGCTCGAAACTTGCATCCGACGGTGTGATGAGGCGCTCTTCGCGAATGTCATCTGGGGAGCCGGGTGCGGGAAATCTGCACGCCGGGCTCTGCTTGGGAGGCGAGTTCAAGAAGCCATGCCGGCTCGGTGAGGGCACTGACGTGAAAACGTCAGCAACAGTGAGGCTCCGCAAAGGCTACAGCTTCAAGGCTCGTCTCTACCATCCTGCTGGATGAATGGTTCGAGCAGATGGCGCGACCGCAGCCCAAGGGGCGCTTCCAACTGGTCCGATGGGCTGATGACGCGGTGATCGTCTTCGAGGACCCGATTGCTGAATGTCCTGGGCAAGCGGCTCGATCGGTATGGGCTTCAACTCCATCCGACC
Organism: Bradyrhizobium diazoefficiens; assembly: GCF_016612535.1. Lineage (NCBI taxonomy): Bacteria > Pseudomonadati > Pseudomonadota > Alphaproteobacteria > Hyphomicrobiales > Nitrobacteraceae > Bradyrhizobium > Bradyrhizobium diazoefficiens. The sequence continues at coordinate 3,423,811 of NZ_JAENXS010000001.1, read as the reverse complement.
AAACCCCGCCTCGTCGATTTCCGGTTCAAATGCCCAGGTGGGCGTCATCCCGCGACGGCGGGGACCACATTCGACTTCTTTGGCTTCACTCATTTGTGGGGGCAATCGAGGAAGGATAAGAATGTCGTCCGGCAGATAACGGCGAAAGACCGCTACGCCCGCGCTGGCTTCCGTGACGGAATGGTATCGGGTCAACCGGCATCGTCCGTTCCGGAGCAGCACGCGCACTTGTCACGGGTGATCCGAGGCACTGCGCCGACTACGGCATCTCCGGCAACGGCCGACAGATCGGATGGTATCACCACCAGATCACGCGGATATGGGATACGAGTGGGCCGGCGCTCATTCAAACTGTCATCCCCGAGCTTCTTGATCGTGAGTTTGAGCTTCCGTATCAGCAGTGTCCGTGCCTGAGCTTCCTCCTCCGCGGCCAACCGGGTCGTCGCTCGGCGCGCAGCATCGCCTTCATCTGGTCATATCGTCAGGCCGAGAATCATCGGCGCCTATCGCCGACCGGAGAACCACAAGACGCGGTCTCTGTTCGAACCATTAATCGTACCGCCGATTCAAATCCCGACGATTTACCAGCCGCCTGCGGTGGCCAATGTGTTGCGGCATTCACTAACCGATGTCCTCCAGCAGGTAGCCGAGCTTGGCTGGCGTGATCGTCATCACGCCATCAGCCGAGGACGGCCACAGGAAGCGGCCGCGCTCCAGCGCTTCGCATAAGACGACATTCCAAATCCAACGTGCCAAAAGGACCTTGATAGCTTGCCGCTCTTGCGACGGAACCATGGAGGTCGCCGCGCTGTGGATCTTGCCCCGCCCACCATAATCAACACCGCGCTTCTCCGATCCAGCAAACCATCAGAACGGGTAGGTTCGCATCGCCCGACACTGAGGTAGCGCTTAGATCTCTACATGGCTTCCGTGAGGCGAACTACGCCACAGCTAGCGAAGGAGAGGATCCAAAGATGTGCGGTATGTGTGGGTGGGTTGACTTCGGTCGGGATCTTGGAATTCTTGACGCGCAGCGGTCGCTTGCCGAGATGACCGCTTCCATGGCCCGGCGAGGTCCGGACGGCGAAGGAAACTGGACGGACGGGCCTGTAGCTCTCGGACATCGCCGCCTAGCGATCGTTGACCTCCAAGGCGGTCACCAACCAATGAGTCTTGATGTAGACGGCCAACCAGCGTTGGTGCTCGTCTACACAGGAGAAGTTTACAATTACCGAGAACTGCGTCATAGGCTCGCTGCGTTGGGCCACCGATTCGATACGAGCAGCGATACCGAGGTACTGCTGCACGCCCACCGCGAGTGTGGCCAGCGAGACCCTCGTATCGCGGCTAGCGAGCTCAACGGAATGTTCGCATGCGCGCTTTGGGACACTGCGAAGCGCGAGTTGCTTCTCGTGCCGTGACCGTCTGGGGATCAAGCCACTTTACTACTATCCCACCAAGCAGGGAGTCTTGTTTGGCTCTGAGCCAAAGGCGATCCTCGCCAATGATCTCGCCGAACGCGTCATGGACGCTCACGGGCTGCGTCGTACCTTATGCTCGGTCGCCGCCCCCACGACACAGCGTTCCGCGGCATGCATCAGGTGCGGCCAGGCCATATTGTCCGCGTCACGCGTGAGGATATCCAGCAGATTAGCTACTGGCAGCTCACCAACCATGTGCATAACGATGACGTGCCTACGACCGTTCGGCGCGTCCGAGAACTGCTAGAGGACACAATCCAGCGTCAGCTGATTGCCGATGTTCCTGTGTGCACGCTCTTGTCCGGTGGCCTTGACTCTTCGGCGATGACCGCAATGGCCGCGCGCTTTAGTGACAAGCGAATCCCGTCCTTCGCCCTCAACTTCGTCGGTTATGCTGAGAATTTCATCCCTGCCCGATGTGCCCGGTACCCGACGGGCCTTACGCACAAGAAGTCGCCAAGTTTGCTGGTACCCACCACACGGAAATCATGTTGTCATCCGACGAACTCATGGACGGCGGAGTGCGGGCCAGCACTCTACATTCGCAAGATCTCCCACTCACCGGGGGGGACCTCGACGGCGCCGTGTTTCTTCTGTTTAAAGCGATCCGGCAGCATTCGAAGGTGGCGCTCTCCGGAGAAATCGCAGATGAACTTTTTGGCGGTTACTCTTGTTTCACGACATCGGGCGAGTCGAGGCTAATACATTCCCTTGGTCGGGGAACGTTGATATCGCTCGGCAAGCTTTAGATCCCAGCCTGATCGCGGAGCTTGACTTCCCGAGTTACCTCGAAGCCGAGTACCGCTCGGCGCTTGCGGAAGTACCCGCCCTCACGGGCTCGGTCTCGGCCGATCGCAACGAACATCGCATGCGCGAGATCTGCTACCTCTTTCTCACACGCTTCCTGCCGACGCTTCTCGATCGCCTCGACCGGCTGAGCATGGCTTCAGGTCTAGAAGTCCGCGTTCCCTATGGCGACCACCGCCTCGTGGAGTACGTGTTTGGTAGCCCGTGGGCCCACAAAAGTTTTGATAGTCGTGAGAAGAGTCTGTTGCGCGCCGCAAGCGCAGACCTCCTACCGCGTTCCGTCGTACAACGGGTCAAGAGCGTACTTCCATCTATCCAAGACCCACACTACTATGACATGTTGCGCACCCGTTTCATTGCGCTGCTAAATGATCGCAATGCGGCAATAAGACCGCTGCTGTCCGTCAACGGCTCACGCGGCTTGCTCAATGCAGCCGATAACGTCAGATGGACGCAAAATATCTTGGCCTTGCAAGATTTCCTAGCTGATTACAAAGTGAGTCTCGCACTTTGACACAATGAACTTGGTGTCGGCTCTGAGTCAAACTGGAATTGCTGGCTGTCAATCGGCTTGCAAATTTGGCTCTGACTCACTTTTGATGCAGTGTGATGTCTGCGTAGCGCTTTGATTGGGGGAGAATCAGCGCCATGCAGCAGGCACTCCAACGCTCCAGTCTGGTGCCGAGTGGGTTTGCTGTAGAGAGTGCGTATTACGATGGTGATAAGGCCGTTATTGCGGTCCGGGCATCCAGAAGTGTTGGCCTGTGTCCATCCTGCGGAACGGCTTCCCGACGTGTCCATAGCCGCTATCGGCGACGGGTAACCGATCTGCCGCTCTCGGGGCGGATCGTACAGCTCCTGGTGATCGCCCGCCGCTTCGGCTGCGACGCCGTCCGATGCGGGCGCCAGATCTTCACTGAGCGCTTCGCCGAAGGGGTCCTGGCTCCTTCCGCGCGACGCACAGCGAGGCTGGACTCTATCGTTCATCACCTCGGTCTGGCGCTTGGCGGACGACCGGCAGCAGGGTTCGCAAAACGGCTGATGCTGCCGGTAAGCAAGGATACGCTCCTGCGCGTGGTCCGACGCCGTACCCGCCCGCCGGCCGATCCGCTCAGGGTTATTGGCATTGATGATTGGGCTTGGGAGCGCAATTACCGATACGCCAGCATCGTCTGCAACCTGGAAAGACGCCGGGTAGTCACGCTGCTGCCGGACCGTGAGCCCGCAACTGCCCAAGCCAGGCTCGCTGCTCATCCCACGATCGCGATCGTATCCCGTGATCGCGGTGGAGGATATGGTGAAGCTGCGGCAAAGGCCCTGCCGCACGCGGTACAGGTCGCAGATCGCTGGCATCTGATGGAGAACGCCAGTCGGGCCTTCCTCGACGCCGTCCGCAAATCGATGCGCCAAATCCGCGGCGCGGTCGGGGCGACGACAATCGATCCCAGACTGCTCACCGCGGCCGAACGCCTACAATATGAGGGCTATCTCCGCCGCGAAGAGAGCAACGAAAGCATCTTGGGCCTGTCGAAAGGCGGAACGCCGATCAAGCGTGCGCCAGACCGGCCATAGCAGGAAGCTGGTGCGACAGGTGATCCGGGGCGAACGCCACGATGTCTTCCGGACCCGGCAGAGTTCACTCGATCAACACCTGCCATGGCTCGACGACCAATGGAGGGCCGGTTGCAGGAAACGGCGCTGAACTTTGGCGCCGCTTAAAAGCACGCGGCTTCCGAGGCTCCCTTCGCGTTGTCGGTGAATGGACGGCACATAGACGGCGGTCCGAAAAGGTTGATGTCGAAAGTCTTCATCGGATCCCATTGGCCAGAACAATCGCTCGTCTCATGACGGTCGGACGGGATACGCTTTCGAAAGCAGAGACGATCACTGTCGCCGCCGTCGAGGCTGGCGTTCCCACCCTTGTCGAAGCTCGAGAGATCATAGCCCAATTCCACCTGATGGTCCGGCGAGGAGCGGCCGCCGAACTGTCGCCATGGATCGAGCGCGCTCGTGCCAGTCTCGTTGCCTCATTCGCCCGCGGCGTTACGCTCGATGAAGCCGCGGTTCGCGCGGCAATTACATCGCCTTGGTCCTACGTACAGACTAAAGGGCAGATCACCCGCCTCACACTCGTTAGACGGCAAATGTAGGGCCGCAGCAAAATCGATCTGCTTCAGGCCAGACTAATCGGCGCAGAATAGAGCGGAGCTGCACCAAAACTGCGTCAGAGCCAATATTGCAGGCCGAACGACACATTGCCAGAGTGAGGTGGAGGCGCAGAGCGTTTGCGAAGCGCTGAAACTTCGACTGGCCGAGTGTCGTCTGGAATCGCATCCGACGAAGACGAGGATTGTCTACGGCAAGGACCATCGACGCCAGCAAGAGCGAGACGGTTATGTTCGACTTTCTCGCCGCCGAGGTCAGTCAGGGGGCCGTACTCGCAGAAAGAGTTCTGCGGGTTCACCCCGGCGGTCAGCAGTGCTGAACGCGATGCGGGCAATGATCCGAGACTTGAACTTTCGTAAGCGGCCAAATCTGACGCTGGACCCAATTATCTACTCAACCGATGGGATGGCTTTGCCCGCCTTGTCCACGACGAAAGGGTCTGCATGACGAACAATGAAGCAGAGCGAACATTGCGCGGTTTTGCTCTGGGAAGAAAGGCATGCTTGTTCGCCGGTTCTGATCGCGGCGCCGAGCGGACTGTCGTGATGGGCCACTCTTATGATGACGGCGCGTCTCAACGAAATCGACCTGAAAGCCTAGAGCGTTTCATTGCTTAATTGAATCGGAGGGGATTCCAGCTTTTGGCGGTTTGTGTTTCAAGATGCTGACTGGATTGGAGGCCAGCATCGCATGACCCGACCTCTTTCCCTGGATCTTCGCGAGCGAGTAGTGGCGTCGGTTTTGGCGGGCGAGAGCTGCCGGTCCGTGGCCGAGCGGTTCGGCGTTGCGGTCTCGTCGGTTGTGAAGTGGGCACAGCGGCAGCGGGCGACCGGCTCGGTTGTGCCCGGCAAGATGGGCGGCCACCGCAAGCCTGTGCTCGATCCGCACCGCGCCTTCATCGTCGAGCGGATCACTCAGACGCCGCACCTGACGCTACATGGTCTGAAGGCGGAACTGGCAGCCCGCGGGGTCAAGGTCTCGCACAACGCGGTCTGGCTGTTCCTGCGCCGAGAAGGGCTACGCTTCAAAAAAAACACTGTTCGCCCTTGAACAGGCTCGCACAGACATCTCTCGCAGGCGTCAACGTTGGCGATCCTGGCAGGCCGGGCTCGATCCGGGCCGGCTCGTCTTCATCGATGAGACCTGGATCAAGACCAACATGGCCCCGTTGCGGGGCTGGGGTCCCAAAGGGGCCCGCCTGCGCGGCTTCGCGCCGCACGGCCACTGGCGAACCCTGACATTCCTCGGCGCGCTCCGCCATGACCAACTCACGGCACCCTGCGTCTTCGACGGGCCGATCAACGGTGAATGCTTTCGCGCTTATGTCGAGCATCTTCTCCTGCCAACCCTGCGCGAAGGCGACATCGTCGTTTTCGACAATCTCGGAAGCCACAAGTCGAAAGCTGTCAGGCAGATGATCCAGGCCGCTGGCGCCAGGCTCTGGTACCTGCCGCCATACTCGCCCGACCTCAACCCGATCGAACAGGCCTTCGCCAAGATCAAACACTGGATGAGGCAGGCTCAGAAGCGCACCGTCGAGGACACTTGGCGCCACATCGGCCAACTCGTCCAGGACATCCAGCCTCGCGAATGCACAAACTACTTCGCCAATGCGCGTTATGCTTCAGTCAAAAAGTGAAACGCTCTAGCTTGCAGACGTCTTGACGCGCATCGCCGACATGCCGCAGAACCGCCTGCAAGGGTTGTTGCCCTGGAACTGGACGCCTCCTGCGTCGAGGGCCCCTGCCCAGGTGGCCTAGCCATGCACGTCAAGAAGGTTCACCCCGTCTTCACTATCGCTCGCGTCGCAAAAGACCTCCGCGGAAACAAGGACTGGCTCTGGGACGTGGCCAACGGAATGGATACAGTAGATGGCGTCATCTGGGTTTACGGCATAGGTGACGACCAGATCATGGCGTTCACCGAATTCGGCATCGAAAAACTCACGCAGCTCATCAAGATGCACAAGGAAGACCCCGAACTCCTCAAGCGGTGGAATCGGTGAGCCCCTGTCCGTGGCCTAGCTCGGATGGATACGAATTACCTGAGCTTGCTAAGAAGTTTCGATCAAGTAATGCCATCCTTTCTAGTGTCGAGGCCGAAAGCGGCTTTGATGCTATAAGAAGCAGATCTTGCTATTGCGCTCTCTGAAGTTCGCGAGGATCCATCAGAATCAAAGACATTCTGCGATTTAGTCCGCAAAATTCATGCCGCGATTAACTTTCCTGGTAGTTCCAATAAAAGAGTGAACATCGTTCGTGACCAAACCAGCCGGCGTTCGAGGTGAAAGAATCGTGTCCTCCCGCAGAGTTTCGGCCAACGCCTAGAAAATAATTCGAGGCCTTGATGTAGCGTGTCGCTGTCAATCGTGAGTGCCGGCAAGATTTTTACGACCTCATCAACGGGGCCGCATCGTTCGATGGCCAATCCCTTTTCGAATGCCTTGCGTGTCGTAGCCGCTGCAACTGCAGCCGTTTGGCAATTAAACCCCAGGGCCATTCCCCCGGCCTCGAACCGCAAAATTGTTTGCACGTTTTGATGCAATAGCCTTAAGTCGAGACCGCATAACCTTGCCCGTGGCCTCGCTTTGCTGCGAAAATGTTGGATTGCGCCAGTAAATTAATAGCGGCGTTCGCGGAGACGAGGGCAAGATTATTACTACGAAACGTACCAGTGTGTTCGCCCGGTCGCCACACGTCAAACTCTTCTTTGATCAACAACATTGATAGCGGCAGGCCGTACCCACTTGGGGACTTAGACATCGCGACGATATCGGGAGACAGCTGGGCACACTCGAAGCTAACAAACTGTCCCGTGTGACCACAGCCCATCTGAATGTCATCAACAATGAAAAGGGCGCCAACATCTTTTGCTAGTGCCTGAATCGACCTTAACCATTGCTCTCTAGCTACGTTTATGCCGCCTTCTCCTTGCACAGTTTCGACAAGAATGGCAGCAGGATGATCAACGTCACTGCTCTCGTCTGCCAATATCTCTCACATGTAGCCAGTATCGATCCCCAGGCCAAAGTAGCCATCAAAAAGGCATGAAGGCTGTCCCGGACAGAGAAGTGCCACCGGCGGCGCGGTAAGAGCGATTACCGCTCGCGGCGGTCGCTCCTAAGCTCATCCCATGATAGCCCCGTGTGAATGAAATGATGTTATGGCGACCAGTAACTTTTCGCGCGAGCCTTAATGCCGCCTCATTAGAACCTGTTAGCCCGGTGAACTGAAGTTGCTAGTCCAGGCTCCTTTTCCGAAGTATGATAGAGCTGAAAGTCTCCATGAATTCCAGTCTCGCTGGCGTGGCCATATCCAGCCCGCGCAATACAGCGTCCGATGCAAAGTACTGAGCGACAGCCTTTCTAATCGCAGGATTGTTGTGGCCGTAGTTCAGTGCTCCGGCGCCGGAGAGAAAGTCAATGACCTTTCTCCCATCTCCGTTAGCATTATTGAGCCGGCGCGCGGCTGAAAATCGCCGGGAACGAACGGGAGTATGAGCGGACGTTTGATTCAGGGGATTCGAGACGCTCGATGTCGCGCGATTTGCAGAGTCCTTCGTCCATCATTGTCTCTTTGGTAGGCTAACAAGTTGCACCCGCTCTCAAGATTATCACCCTAACGATCAAGGATCGCGACACTCAGGTTGCCCATTCTCCCTAATCTACGTTTTCCAGAACGGTTGCACTCATGTACGCGAGATGCGGCACGCAGCAACCTACTAGCGTCGGTACTGTTCTTTGTGTAGCAAGTGAAATGGGGCCCGATTTGGGACCATGAGCTTAGTTGGAAGGAGCTGCTCCGTTTGATAAACGGAGCGCATGATGACGACGAAGACGAGACGCAAAATCGACGCGGCACTGAAGGCAAAGATCGCGCTGAAAGCCGTGCGGGGGCAGGCGCCCCGGGCCTTTGACGCGGGTGTGGGGCGGGGAGAGCGAGGACGCGAGATCGAGAAGCTGCACGCCAAGATTGGACAACTGACAGTTGATTGCGTTTTTTTAGCGCAGATGTCCGTAAGATGAGCACGCCGGACCATCGAGGAATGCTCGATCGCGCCGACATGGCGCTGTCGATCCGCCCGCAATGCATATTGCTTGGCATCGTGCGCTCTGGGTCTACCGGCCGCCACGGCCGGCCAACGACAACGACCTTGCCCTGATGCAGCGGATCGACGAGCTGTTCACAGCCTGGCCGTTCCTGGGCTCGCGGCGAATGACCGCGATGCTGAAGGCTGAGGGGCTTCAGGTCAATCGCAAGCGCGTGCAGCGGTTGATGCGCAAGATGGGCATCGCGCGCTGGGACCGAAGCCGAACACGACAAAGCGGGCGCCGGGCCACAAGATTTATCCCTATCTCTGCGCAACATGACGATCGACCGGCCGAACCAGGTGTGGGCGGCTGACATCACGTACTGGCCCATCGGCCGCGGCTTTCTCTATCTCGTCGCGCTCATCGACTGGGCGAGCCGTGCGGTTCCGGCGTGGCGGTTGTCGAACACGATGGACGTCTCGTTCTGCGTGGCGGCTCTGGACGAGGCGTTGGCGAAGTACAGCACGCCGGAGATTTTCAACACCGACCAAGGCAGCCAGTTCACCAGCGCGGCCTTTACCGGCGCGTTGGCGGGCGCAGGGATCAAGATCTCCATGGATGGCCGTCGTCGTTGGATGGACAACGTCTTCATCGAGCGGCTGTGGCGGTCGCTCAAGCATGAGAACATCTATCTCAAGGGCTATGCCGCGGCCGCGAGGCCAAGGCAGGGGTCGCGAGCTGGATCGCCTTCTACAACGATCGTCGCCTTCATCAGGCGCACGGCTATCGCAGGCCGATGGCGGTCCGGCGCGAGCGGATGCAGGTCGCGAAGGCTGTGGCCATCGTGGAGAACGCTGACGCGTTGACCACATGCCCACAGCAACTGCAGCAGACAGAGTCTCGGGCAGCGTGATAGAAAGGGATCAGGAGCGGTCAGTTTCCAACTATCAAACCGGTTCAAGCGGTCCCGCTTCGCGGGTCCATTTCACCGCGACGAGCTATCGCCAAATTTTGGTGACGGCGGTGCCGGTCAGGCGGCGGCGGTGATTGGCTGACGATCGGTCGACTTGGCGATGACCTCGATGCCATCGTTGAATGTCACACCAAGAACGAGTTTTGGCAACTGGTTGTGGCCATCGAGACGGCGCCAGCTTTTCTGTGCGCCCTCGACCAGTTTGAAGACCATGGCGAGCGCGGTCCCGTTCGACAGACAACCCTTCGATCGGATGGTGCGGTGGCGCACGGTGGCGAAGGTGCTTTCGATGGGGTTGGTCGTCCGCAAGTGTTTCCAGTGCTCGGCCGGGAAGTCGTAGAAGGCGAGCAGCGTGTCTCGATCCTTGCTCAGGCAGTCGGCCGCCTTCTCGTATTTCAGCGCGTAGCTCTCGATGAAGGCATCGAACGCCAGCCCGGCGGCGACCTTCGTTTCAGCCATCCAGATCTCCTGCAACGCGCGCTTGGCTTTCGGCTGCTGGCTCTTCGGCAGCTTGGCGAGCACGTTTGCAGTCTTGTGCACCCAGCAGCGCTGCTCGCGCGTTTTCGGCCAGACCTCGCCGGCGGCTTTCCAGAAGCCGAGTGCGCCATCGGCGATGACGAGCCGCGGAGGCGCGTCGAGCCCACGGCGCTTCAGATCAAGCAGCAGACCGCGCCAGTCATGCGCGCTTTCGCGGGCGCCATCGGTGAAGCCGACCAGTTCCTTGCGGCCTTCCGGCGTCGCTCCGATCAGCACCAGGATGCACTGCTTTGCGTCCTCGAGCCGCGCCTCCAGATGGATGCCATCGGCCCAGATGTAGACGTAGCGCTTGGCCGACAGATCGCGCTTCTGCCACGCGGTGTGCTCGTCGAGCCAGCCATCCTTCAGGCGACCGATCGCGGAGGCCGACAACCCGGCGGCATCCTTGCCGAGCAGCGCAGCCAGCGCTTCCGAGAAGTCGCCAGTCGAGATCCCCTTCAGGGAAAGGATCGGCAGCAGCGTCTCGATCGACTTCGAACGCCGCATGTAGGGTGGCAGGATCGCCGGAGAGAACCGGATGCGGTCGGGATCGGAGGCGTCCGCCTCGCGATCGCGCACACGCGGCTGGCGGATAGCGACCGGACCGATACCGGTCATCACCTCCCGCTCCGGCAGGTGACCGTGGCGGACGATGCGCTGGTGGCCGTCCGCGGTCTTCAAATCGGCATGCTTGCCGAGAAGGTCCTCGACCTCGGCCTCGACCGCCTGAGCGAGAAGGGCGCGTGCCCCGCTGCGCAAGACTTCTGTGAGTTGATCGGCGACGGTTCCTGGCTGAATCAGCTTGATGATGTTATCTTTGGACACGGCATATCGCTCCTTCGGTGGAGAAGTGGAGGCGTCAAGCACCCCCACGATATGCCGCCTTTCCGATTCCCGCCGTCACCAACTTTCGGCGATAGCTCCACCGCGACGGCCCTGGAATATGTAACGATCGCCCGCGAACGGATCGCGCTTCAAGCTCTCAACCGCAAGCGCCAGGCGCGGCATGCCCCCCCAGCGCATGTCCGTCCGGAAGGTTGCGATCCAGGCCCTGACGCCGCTCGGGATGGGGATCATCGCTGCCTCAGAAGCTCAGGGGGCACGCTGCAGTGCCTCACTGTCCACGCCACGGTCAACGCGCGCACGGCAGCCCCCACGAAGCTCGATCTCAACGATTCCAGCTATTTCACGCTGCGCAGGCGGTGAAACCACTGGCTGTGTCGTGTCGTTTGAGATCGGCCCGCCACCGGTGTGATCTCGTGACCTCGACAGGAACGAGAGGTTGCACGGCGTCTCCGCCCAGTCGACCCTGGCGCGCCTGTCGATGCACGTGAAGAGCAGACTGTGAGCCACCCCGTGCAGGCGCGCGATGCCACAGACCGTCTCGCCAGCGTGCAAGGTCCTTTGAACCTCCTCAACGTAGAGCCCGATCGCCGCAGACCCTCCGCGCCCAACACGTTGACCTGCATTCGCCACCTGACCTTAAAGCGACACTTAAGGTCAAATCCTCGGCATTGAACCCGCGCTGTCCCATCCTAGACTCCGATCTCGGTTAGGAAGGCTTCGTGAAGCTCTGTCGTGACTACACCTATCTTTCCGTTCCCGATTTCTTGCCCGTCGATACTGATTACGGGCGTCACAAAATGCATTGCGCTGGTAATGAACGCTTCGCGGGCAGCAAGCGCCTCCTCTAGACTAAACGCTCGCTCGTCTACCTTCAGCCCCCGAGACCTACAGAGCGACAGCAAGGCTTCTCGAGTGCAGCCGGCCAGAATTTCGCGAGAAACGGGTCGAGTCACGATAGCGCCATCGTGTTGAACTATATATGCGTTCGCGGAGGCGGCCTCGGTCACGAGGCCGCGAGAGACAAACCAAGCTTCTTGACAACACTTCCGCTTTGCTTCCATCCTTGCAATGACCTGGTAGAGAAGTTGAGTGGTTTTGACGTCACGCCAGCCCCACCTTAGGTCTTCCACTGAACACACAGCGATCCCTCTATAAGATTCACCTCTTTTGATAATATTAGTCCTGCCAATACTCACGATCGTGGTTGGTATCATGTTATCCAGATAAGTGAACGCGCGTTCGCCTATGCCGCGCGTCACCTGGACATAAACATACCCCTCACGGAGCTTATTGAGTTTGATTACCTCAACGACTTGCTCGTCGAGTTCGGTCCAAAACCGTTCTGGTACACAAAGATTGATCGCCTGCGTTGAACGCTCGATGCGCGCACGATTCAGATTCCAGTTGATCAGACGGCACTCGGCGACAGGACAACAGTCATAGACGCTATCCGCAAACATCAAGCCGCGATCGAAGATCGACACCTTTGCTTCCGCGGAAGGCATGAACTTGCCATTCACGCAAACAATCTCCTTCATTTTGCATCTCCCTGCATCTCAGCGCGCGCGGCGTCGGACACAATGCGTTCATGACACGATTGGCTGCGCGATCATATCGCGGTCTTTTCTATCAAACACCTGCAAGCTAATTCTTGGCAGCTAGCAGACAGATTATTCAAGCGCGATCGAACTGTAGAGAAACCCGCGCGCTATAGACCAGCACAGAGGAGTCATTCAGCGCGCCTGATGGTCCAGAATCCCACCGTTAAGACTGCTCCACCTCACGTTCGATGCGTTGGACTTAGATCTAGTCACTATGGCCGCAACTGCGCAACTCTCTTTGCTGGTAGTTGCGGACTGTCGCTGACGATGATCCTGTCTTGGCCAGGCCTATCCAGGCTCCGACGCCTATCCAGGCTCAGACGTAAGCGCGCTTGTTCGAACGATGTTGAGGATGGTCATGGCCATACTAAACGTAGCATTCATGTTCGGTGGACGCTCAGCTGAGCACGATGTCTCGTTGCGATCCTTTCAAGCCATCTATGAAACCTTGGACCGGCAACGCTATAATCCCCTACTGGTGGGTGTCTCAAGGGACGGAAAGTGGTGGCTGCATGAGGATACAAAATCGGTTCTGCAAAATTTAGAATCCTCAGGTGCTCAGATAGTGTTTTTACCCGGAGGACGCGGCAAAGCCATCGTACACGGGCCCGGAACGGGTTACACTCTATGCCATGTTGATGTAGCGTTCCCAATGTTGCACGGCCCATTCTGCGAGGACGGCCTTTTGCAAGGCACTTTGGAAACGGCGCAGGTACCGTTTGTGGGATCGCCGGTTCTTGCCTCGGCGATATGCATGGACAAGGACATTTTTAAACGAACTTTGCGGGACGCGGGTATTCCGACGCCACGGCACTTGGCTTTGGCACGTGGAGAAGAGCTCGCGTTTCACCTTGCGCAAAGAGTGCTCCGGAGCAGCTCGTTATTTGTAAAGCCGGCAAGCCTTGGCTCTTCGATTGGGGTCAGCAAAGTCACTTGCGACTCAGAGTTTCGAGCCGCTATCGACCTCGCATTTACTTATGACAACAAAATACTGTTGGAAGAGTACGTGCAGGCTCGCGAGCTTGAGTGCGCCATCTTACAGGACCCCGAAGTTCAAACCGAGCTACTGTCTTCGTGGCCTGGTGAAATCATTCCGGCTAATCATCATGCGTTTTATACCTATCAGGCGAAGTACATCGATCAAAAGGGAACAATCTGGAAAACTAATGCGGAGGTCGCCGAAGCGGTGGCTGATCGAGTGCGGGCGCTATCTTGCGCGGCGTTTAGAGCGATCGGCTGCGAGGCAATGGCACGGGTTGACCTCTTTTTGAGAGCGAATGGCGAAATCCTGATTAATGAGGTGAACACAATTCCCAGCTTTGGGCCATCCAATATGTTCGCGAAAATGGTCGAGGCATCGGGTATTACGTACCGGGTATTAGTACAAAGGCTACTTGAACATGCGATCAAACGGTCTGAACGGGGAGGCTCACCGATTTCAGCCCGCGCGACTCTGGCATCAGCGGAGCCGGTGCGCGACGATATCCGCTAGGAGCCAGTCCAGTTAGCTCCTTAGCTCCGGGAGGCGGTTTTATCCTAATGATGGCGGCTCAGGCGGCCCTCGCCAGCTTGACGAGGTTGTGAGCGGTGCAGATCAGGACCCATTCGGCTTTCAGTTTGTCGATGCCGCGCAGCAGGAATTGCCTGAACCCTCTTGCCTGTTTGATCTGTCCGAAGACTGGTTCGACGATCTGCTTACGCAGGCGGTAGCGACTTCGGTAGCCGGCGCGCTTGAGCTTGGTGCTCATCCTGGCGATCAGCGATCCAGCTCTTGAAGCCTTTTTCGCGGTGGCGGACTTGGTGCCGTGCTTCTGCCTCCCGGTGGCGATATAGCCCTCGATGCGTCGCCGCTTGACCAGACGAAGATTGGCGGCGGAGCAGTAGCCGGCGTCGGCCGACACTTCGTCGGGATTGGTCCCCAAATTGGCCCTGATACCGTCGAGCAACGGCGCCAGTTGCGCCTGATCGCTGGAGGAACTGGTCAGCGTCTGCGCCACGATGGTCTGATGGGCACCATCGACCGCGGCCTGGGCGTTGTAGCCCTGGATGTAACCGTCCTTGGTCTTCAGGATGCGGCTCTCCGGGTCGGTGAAATTGCGTTTCGCTTTGCCGTCGGGCTCGGTTTTCGTCGGCGTCTCGGCGCGACGTTGCTGGCTTCGGCCCGCGCCTTGCTCTCCGCCTCGGCTGCAGCCTTGGCTTCGGCCTCCAGCGCGGCCTTGGCCTCGCGTATCTCTCAAGCCGCTTCTGCTTGTCGGCCGCCCAATCGGGCATTTCGTCGCCACGCTGGTCGCCGTAGAGCTTGTCCTCCTCCGCATCGGCAGCCTCGGCGGCCTTGAGCCAGCGATTGACCTCCGCTTCCCGCTTTTTCATGCGATCGTGGCTCACCGACTTGTGCTTAGACGCGTTCGCCTTGATCTTAGTGCCGTCGAGCGCAACGTGCCCGAGCTTCGCCAACCCGGCGTTCTCGGCGAGCTTCAACACCTGCACAAAGAGCTCAGTCAGCGCCTTAAGATGCCGCCGCCGGAACTCCGAGATCGTGCGGAAATTCGGCGGGTCGCCTGCCACGATCATCATGAAATCCGCCCGCTCCACTGACGCCTTGGCGATCCGCCGCGACGAGCAAATGCCGCTCGCATAGCCGTGCAGAAGCACCGCCGTCATCATCCGGATCAAACGGCGGCTGACCCAGCCCACTCCAGTAGCTGCCCGCGATCGTCGATAGATCAAGGCTTTCCCTAACCAAACACGATCAACCGCGAAAGCTGGTCTTGCGGCGCATAATCGTGCACGCTCGGCGGCAGAAGCTGAGGCTCATCGATCTTCCAGGGACGAAATTCCTTGCTCATCGCTACGTAAGGAATCAGACTTGCACCCCTTGGCCAGTCACTACTCAGACAGGCTCCTAGCGGATCAGCGCTACGCAAGCTAACTCAACTTGCGCAGTTGGAATTTCAATTATTTTGCGAGAGGCGGTGCGAGTCAGATCAATTGGTTAGGTGTGGCGCGGGAGTGATTTGTGCGTGTAGTGCCGAACGTCGGTATTTTCTTTGGCTGCGAGCGCGTTTCAGATGGTGCATATATATGTGCCATACGAATCGCAAGAAGCATGGAAAGGCCCACCGGTGCTGGCGGTTGGTCCGGAGCGTGCGCGTTGGTCGACGCGTCATTCAGGAGACGGTGGCGCAGCTTGGCCAATTCGGTGAAGAAGGACGCGCGGGCGGCTGATCGACGGTCCCGAGCAGGCGCAGCTTTTCGATGACGGCGGCGCCGATGCCGATACGCTTAAAGGGTATTCGCATCGAGCGATTCCGTCAGTTTGGCGATGTGTATCTGGCACTGGCGCTGCGGCCGGGGTGCGGCCTGAAGGGTTATGCGAGCCCGCTGCTGCCGACCGGCAACGAGAGCATCGCATGAGCGAAGATGGCAGCCGTGTGGGGCAGCGCGGTTCTGTAAGCCATCGAGCGCGGAGGATTGGTACGGTCGCATAGCGTTTCAGATCTGCTGAAACACGGTGACGAGGAGGTGAAATGGACCCGCGAAGCGGGACCGCTTGAACTGGCTTGATAGTTGAAAACTGACTGCTCCTGATCCCTTTCTATCACGCTGCCCGAGACTCTGTCTGCTGCAGTTGCTGTGGGCATGTGGTCAACGCGCCAGCGTTAACGGCCGTGAAGAACGCCTATTTCAGCCCGGGACGAAGCGAAGGCGGGCCGTGAGCCGGGCGAGGAATTGGCGCAACAAGAGCTCCGGCCACCGGATCAGCCGCCGGAAGTTGTAGCCGGCCGCGGCGAGGACGGCGTTGATGGCGTCGCCCCGGCGGTGTCCCAGGTAGCTGCGGCCCATCCGGTGTTCGGATTTGAGATGGCCGATGACCGGCTCGATGGCCGAGCGCCGGCGCAGCTCGCGTTTGATCTTTGGCGTCACCCGCCGCTTCTGGCCCGAGATGAACACCCTGGACTTGTAAGCGGGCGGCGCATTGTGACCGCGATAGCCCTTGTCGCCAAGGAGCCGCTCGATGGTGTTGCCGATCAGCGCCTCCATTTCCAGGATCACGGCAGCCAGGGTATGGCCGTCATAGGGCTGCCAGGCAGCGACTTCACATGGGTGACGAACTGACCAGCCGTGCGATAACGTCGTGGCGACCGGCACCTTGACGCCGAACCCGTAGGGCCGGTGGGCCTTGCCCTTGCCGATGCATTCGACGTCCGGCGCATGCAGCGAGTAGAGCTTTTGGCCACGCTGGCGCTGCTTCTGACCGAGCACGCATCGCACCAGCGCCAGCATGCGGTCGAGCGCCACCCCATCGAGCAAGCCGATGTTGTCGAAGAGCTTGCGGGCGATATCGCGGATGACGCGGCCGAGATAGGTTCGCAGCGTCCTCAAGGCCCGATTGGCGCGCTTGAACTGCTTGGCATGGGCATAGCGCTGGTGCTTGATCGTAAGTGGCACGAGCATCGTTCCCTCCAGTCCAACTGAAAGACTCACGACGCGCGATTCGACGAAATCCTCAAAAACAAACTGCAAGCTTTTGGACATCAAAGCCCGAAAGCTTGCAATCTCAAAAGCCCTCTCGCTAGAAAATTCGACTCCTCCTCAACGGTTTGGAGGTTCTTCACGGACGACTGTCCACGATGGCCACAGCCTTCGCGACCTGCATCCGCTCGCGCCGGACCGCCATCGGCCTGCGATAGCCGTGCGCCTGATGAAGGCGACGATCGTTGTAGAAGGCGATCCAGCTCGCGACCCCTGCCTTGGCCTCGCGGCCGCGGCATAGCCCTTGAGATAGATGTTCTCATGCTTGAGCGACCGCCACAGCCGCTCGATGAAGACGTTGTCCATCCAACGACGACGGCCATCCATGGAGATCTTGATCCCTGCGCCCGCCAACGCGCCGGTAAAGGCCGCGCTGGTGAACTGGCTGCCTTGGTCGGTGTTGAAAATCTCCGGCGTGCTGTACTTCGCCAACGCCTCGTCCAGAGCCGCCACGCAGAACGAGACGTCCATCGTGTTCGACAACCGCCACGCCGGAACCGCACGGCCCCAGCGCGATCTTTGCCTTCCACGCGTCGATCTTTCGTCTCGTCTTCGTCGTCATCATGCGCTCCGTCAATCAAACGGAGCAGCTCCTTCCAACTAAGCTCATGGTCCCAAATCGGGCCCATTTCAGGGGCTCGGGATCGTGGTATCAGCCTCATTCTGTTTTTCGCCGGAGATAACATCGCCGGCTAGCTCACGGACCGAGACCCAGCGCCTATCCTATTTGGCGCGTGTTGTCGACGGAGCTTGCAATAGATCTTCGTTCTCGGGATATCTGGATCCAAGACAATTTGAATTCAGTAGCCACAGTCTTTGAGCCGTAGCATGGCTCGAGCTCGTCATAGAGACCGAGCGAATGTTGGATCGGCGACAGTTAACCCGCAGGATCTGATGGCACATCGCTTGCTTCCCTGATGCCGCGAGATCACAGAGTTTCGCCCGAAGTACACAGTGGGGACAAAATGCTTGGAATTGGAAGTAAGTTGCCGTCGTTCCAAATCACCGGGGTAAAGCCCGGCTTTCACCTGCACGAAGAGAAGGGAGAAAGCGCCTTCGAGACGCTGACCGAAAAGAGCTTTCCTGGGAAATGGAAAATCATTTTCTTTTACCCTAAGGATTTCACCTTCGTCTGCCCGACCGAGATCGCCGAGTTCGCCCGCCTGTCCAACGAATTCGCCGACCGCGATGCGATCGTGCTGGGCGGCTCGACTGACAACGAGTTCTGCAAGCTCGCCTGGCGGCGCGAGCACAAGGACCTGCACCATCTGCCGATTTGGCAGTTTGCCGACACGGACGGCGCGCTGGTCGATGGGTTGGGCGGCCGCTCGGCCGACGGCGTTGCCCACCGGACGACCTTCATCGTCGATCCTGAGAATACGATCCAGCATGTCTATGCCACCAATCTCAACATCGGCCGCAACCCGAAGGACACGCTGCGCGTCTTGGACGCCCTGCAAACTGACCAGCTCTGCCCCTGCAATCGCGAGGTCGGCGGGGAGACACTGAAGGTCGCCTGAGGGGATATGACGATCGACCAGTTGAAAGACCAGATTCCGGATTTCGCCAGGGACGTCAGGCTAAATCTGGCGTCGATGATGGCGGACGACACACTCTCACTACAGAGCAAATACGGCCTATTGCTGGCGAGCGCGATCGCGAGCCATCATCCATTGGTGATTGCCGCCATCGAATCTGCAGCATCCGAGGTGATAACGCCTGCGGCAGTCGCGGCGGCGAAATATGCAGCATCAGTCATGGCGATGAACAACGTCTACTACCGCTTCGTTCACCTCGCCTCCAACCCGGAATACAAGACGATGCCGGCGCGGCTGCGCCTGAACGTACTGGGTCATCCCGGCGTGGACAGAACCGATTTCGAGTTGTGGGCCTTGGCAGTAAGCGCAATCAATGGGTGCGGTGACTGCATGGATGCTCATGAAAAGTCGCTGCGGCAAAGCGGCGTCAGCTCGGACACAATTCAAACGGCCGTGCGCTTTGCCGCAATCGTGCAGTCAGTTGCGGTTGCGATCGAGGCGGCAGGGCGCGGCACGCCACAAGCGGCGGAGTAATCCACCCTCCCCGCGCCCTTTCGCCTGGCCCCTCCCCAGGGCAGGCTCAGAGTTGAACCTCATATCCGCGAGCTGAGTTCGCCGAAAGCGCCCTTGCATCCGAATATTTGAGCGTCAGTCGACTTTCGGCCTCTGGCGCGCACGCAAGCTACGGCAAAATGACTCCGCCATGAGATCTTCTCCGCCTTACCGATAACGCAGGCGACCGCAGTCCCCTCACCCGAATTTGAACAACACCCCATATCCGCCACGCGGATAGCTCCATTCAACATCGCCGGTGGACTCTCCTATGACGCGGCAGGTGCCGCACTCCATACAGCCGTCGACGGTGACCTCGACCTGGCCCTTGTCATTAAGATCATAGCAGCGCGCGGGACAGGCTTTCAAAAGCGCAAGGAGCTGCGACGAGGGCCTGGTGTGTGCGCGCACCTTGATGTGGGGCCGTCCGGCGTCCACAAGATAGCGGTTGCAAAACAACTTGTCTTCGACGCGCACTGATCGGTCGATCTTCATAGTTTGCCTCATTGGCTCGGATTCCCGCTTCGAACAATTAGCGCCACGCGCGGGCGAAACGGAATGCATCGCCGAACAGCCCGATCCACGACCGCGCATTGACAAAGGATTTCAGCGTTGACTTCTGCTTCTCAGTCTTTGGCGTACCGTCAACCCGAAGGTAGGTCTGCATCGCCTTCGAGATGAGCTGGGGGTAGGTCAGAAAGAAGTTTTGCGAATTCGTATGCATCAGCCTCGGCATGTCCTTGTACTTCTTCATGTCCTTCAAGACGAAGGAGCGATCCAGCATCCTCTTGTACAGCGCGAGATTTTCCTTGGTCATGGCAAGCCGGCGTGATTTGACCTGGAAAATCGCTTCGGCTGCGATCCGGCCGGAGGTCATTGCAAGATTGGATCCCTCGCGATGCATGGCGTTGTTGAGCTGCGCCGCGTCACCAACAACGACCCACCCGTCTCCATAAAGCTGGGGGATGGCCTTGTAGCCGCCCTCAGGAATGAGGTGCGCGGCATATTCCTTGACCTCAGACCCTTCGATCAGGGGCGCGACCGACGGGTGACGCTTGAAGCGATCGAGCAGCTCGTAGGGCGTCTTTCCGGTGCGGTGGAAGTCTGCGACGAGACAGCCGATACCGACCGAAATGCACTCCTTATTGGCGTAAATGAAGCCCATTCCCGTCATGCCGCCGGAAATGGTACCGGCAGCTTCGATCACAACGCCTTCGTCTCCGTTCAGATTGAAGCGTGCTTCGATGGTCTCGCGCGGCAAAAAATGCATTTCCTTCACCGCGAGGGCCACCTTGTTAGGTTTGGGGCGCTCGCGCAGGTGCGCACGCGTGCCAAGCAGGCCGTTGACGCCTTCGGCCAGCACCACGATGTCTGCGCGGATCTCGCCGTCCTGGCGATCTGTACGAACACCAATGACCCTGCCGTAGGCATCCTGCGCAAGATCGGTGACGGTGGTCTCGCACAGCACGGTCGCGCCGGCCTCCCGCACCTTCGAGGAGAACCATCTGTCAAACTGCGCCCGGATAATCGTGTACCGGTTAGCCCGCTCCTCATTGAAGTCCTCCGAGCGGTAATGCAGCCCGACATGGGAGCGATCATCCATGATCCAGAACCGTTGTTCGACCAGATGGCGCTCCAGCGGTGCGTCCTCCCGGAACTCCGGGATCAGCTTTTCCAGCATGTCGGCGTAGAGTATTGCGCCCTGAACGTTCTTCGATCCGGCATATTCGCCGCGCTCGAGCTGCAGCACTTTCATGCCTTTCTTGGCCATGGTCAGCGCTGCCGCGTTACCTGCCATGCCAGCGCCGACAACGATTGCATCGAACCTTTCCTCGATCATGATGACTCCTCTAGCTCGCAATCCGATCGCGCGAATGTGGCGAAAGCCGCGCACGAAACGCGTCCGTCAGCGCCGGCAACAGATGCATGGCGTCGCTGACGATGCCGATGTGGGCAAAGTCGAAGATCGGCGCGTTCTTGTCGGTATTGATGGCGACGATCAGATCCGCGCCCTCGACACCAACCCGATGCTGGATTGCGCCGGAAACACCTGCGGCGATATAGAGCTTTGGCCGGATCGTCTTACCTGTCTGGCCGATCTGCCGATCGGCGGTAACCCATCCCTTTTGCACGAGCGGACGGGAACAGCCATATTCGGCGCCGAGCACACCGGCGAGCTGGCGCACAAGCTGAAAGTTTTCTTGAGAACCGAGCCCGAGCCCTCCGGCAACCACGACGTCGGCATAGGCAAGATTGGATTTGGCCGAATCTCGGTCGGGCATGAACGAGAGCACTTTGGTCACAATGTCGTCTTCGACCAGGCCGAGCGGATGGACGATGATGCGGCCAGGATCGCGCTCGACGCGCTCCGGCATCGGCATCACGCGCGGGCGGACGGTTGCCATCTGCGGCCGGTAATTCAGGGTGTAGATCGTGCAGAGCAGCGAACCGCCAAAGGTCGGACGGGTCGCCGCAAGCGAGCCATCCGTATCGACGTCGAGCTCGGTGCAGTCGGCGGTAAGACCAGTCTGTAGTGTGGTGGCGACCGACCCCGCAAGATCGCGGCCGAGCGTTGTTGCCCCTAACAGCAGGATCTCGGGCTTGTAGATCTCAACGAGATCGGACAGCGCTTTGGTGTAGGACTCGTTACGATAATCCGAGAGCACATTGTCGGCCACGAGATAAGTCAAATCTGCGCCGTAGCAGAAGGCTTCGAGTGCGGCGTTGCGTGTGGCCTCGCCCTCAGGGCCGGCGACAACAGCCGCAAGCTTAACCTTTAGCCTGTCAGCAAGCTTGCGGCCCGCCCCCATAAGCTCCCACGAGACAGGATGGACCTGCCCGCGCTCCTGCTCGACGAACACCCAGACATGTTTGTAGGCTTTGAACCGGTCCGGTAACTGCTTCTTTGTTGCTGCGCGGCCCGCTGCGGCTGATGTGGGACCCTTGATGACGTTGCTCATGGCGTTGCATTCTCCTTCCGGTCCACGCGCCTGCGCGACAGGACCGGGTTCTGGCTTGGACTGTCGGTTGAACATGGCCCGGATGAGCGCGTTCGCCGGCTGATCGCGGCTCTCACGCTGGGTCTTTTTCGCGGAGGACGGGCCCCTTGATGCTCGGCGCGAGAGGCGGCAGGAGATGAGATCGAGGCCAACGATTGCGGCGAGCTGGTTGAGCTGCAACGAAAATGGCCACGTCGCGATTCCGGTGCCGACCTCGGCCATGTCGTCATCGATGGCCGACTTGCCGATGAAGCCGACAGCGAGCCCAGCAGACAGCTGCGTGACCTTCCAGATCGTGGTCGTGCATTCGTACAGCGTGGGTAGCGCCGGGTCGTCAACCGGGGATCAGTCGATGAGCAGCAACGCACCTTGATCCAAGGTGCGCATCTCTCACAGTCAAAACTCAGACAAATACGATCCCATTGCATGCACGCTGATCTCACCGGTCCGCTGGCCAGTGAACTGGGGGGCGCCTCCGCGGCTACGGATTCGTAACGGTTGGTCGGCACACCCCGCTGCACAATCGTGTTTGACAGAAGCCGCGCGCAGATTTTCGCAAGCGCGGGGCGCTGTTTGATGCAGATGATGCCATGCATGCGCTTCTCCGGAATAAGGTCGGTTTGTGGTCGGGCGGACTTGGGTGCAGAGCAGCAAGTGTCATACCAACTGAGAACACCGCGAGGTCATACACCTAACGGGTGAATTGGGCGCTTTTGCTTAGTGGTTCCTGGCACCGGGCAAACAGCGCCACGAGATCCGTCGGAAATGCGACAGAGCCCTCTCCCGTGTCGCTCCACAGACTCGACGAACGAAGAGGTGCACGCCGAGGCGCGCCACAGCTATTTACTCTGAGGCAGACGGCATTGAAAAGAAGACTATTTCAACGTACTGAGCGGCACGAAGGCGGCCGGCCTCTTGGGCTCCGTGACCGCATCTTTCAGGACCTTGAAGACGCGTTGGTCGATTGGCGAAGACGCCACGAAATCCGCATAGGCCTGCTCCAGCATGGTCTTGCAGCGCGCAGCGACCTCCGCTTCCGCGGCACCGGCGAATTTCTCCTTGGCGAGATGTTGCCCCATGCGTTTTAGGATATGCAGGCGCGCGACATTGACGATCCTGGGATCGTAGTCGACACCAAGCAGCGCAAAGATCTCCTCGGCCGAGCAGGCCTGGTTGAGGCGGTAGAGGATGCCGGCCGTCTGTGGTGCATTGCTCATCGAAATTCTCCCTGAATTGGCCTACCCGTCTCGGTCGCGATCCGGCAGCGCCTAGTTGGTTCGCGGAAAAGCGGTTTCGTGTTGGCCCTGCTGGAAATGGCCACACAGCCCATGTCCTCGGACTTCAACGCGATCTGCGAGCGCTTCGGCCGCGCTTCGATTGATTTGGTGGCGGGCGAAGTGAAAGGCGAAAGCTCACTCACGTTCGACCGGAAGAGCATTCGCAAACATCGCGCCAGATCGCTGCCACCGTCTCGCGCGCGACCAGCCGCTTGTGCTCGATGGCATATTTTCGCACCCGGGACAGGATTTGTCTGCTCTGCTCCGTGGTGACGGCAAGCTGCAGTTCTCCAAGCAGCGTGGTGATGGCCGAGAGTCCGGAATGTTTGCCAATCACAATGCGGTTGGAGCGACCAAGCAAACGTGGGTCGAGCGCTTGGTAGGTGCGTTCGTCCTTCAATAGCCCATCGACATGAATGCCGGATTCGTGCGTGAACACATGCTCCCCGACAATCGCCTTGTTAAGAGGAATCGTCCGTGCAGCCGCGGCCGCGACCAGCGTGGCGACCTCTATGAGCTCCGGCAGCACGATGCCGGTGTCACGCCCGTAAAGCTGTCTGAGTGCGACCGCAACTTCCTCGAGCGGCGCATTGCCGGCCCGTTCGCCGAGCCCGATGACAGTGACCGAAGCGTGGCTCGCGCCGCCCCTGATATGGCCGCGACCGTGTTGGCGGTCGCGAGCCCGAGATCGTCATGTCCGTGAAATTCGAGCTCGAGATCGGTAGTCGCGCGCAGGCGCGCGATCAGCGCATAGGCGGAGTCGGGATCGAGCACACTGAGTGTATCGGCGATCCGAAACCGCCGCGCGCCCGCAGCTTTCGCAGTCGCGATGAGACTGATAAGAAAGTCGACATCGGCGCGGGAGGAATCCTCGCCTCCGACGGCGACATCAAGCCCTCGCTCGCGGGCGTAATCCACCACCCGCCTCATCCGCTGCAAGGCCTGGTCGCGGTTCCCGCCAAGCTTGGCCGCGATCTGTACGTCTGAAGCTGGGATCGAAACATTGACCATCGGCACCTTGGCCTGGATGGCCGCGTCGACATCGGCCTCCCGCATGCGGCACCAGGCGATAGGAGTGAGTGGCAGACCGTCCTCGACAATGGCGCGGATGGCCGCGATCTCGTCATCGCCCATGGCGGGGGTCCCCGCCTCGATCTCCGTGATGCCGGCCCGGGCCAACGCACGCGCGATGGCCACCTTTTCTGCTGTGGTGAACGCAACGCCAGGCGCCTGCTCGCCGTCGCGCAGCGTTGTGTCATTGAGCACGGTCTGCTGGTTCCATGCCGACTCGGACCATGACGGCTTGGCAGCGATGGCTTTGGCGTCGATCAACGAAGCCTCCTGATTGTGCTTGGCAAGGACTGCTTTGGCAAACCGCATGCCATGCCCGCAGGATTCCAACCTATTGAAGCTCCATCATTTGTCGCCCCCCGTTGGATGTCCCAGGCAGTGTCGCAAAACCGACGCACCAGTTGAGCTCTCACCATTCTGCATCCTGGATCAGCTCGGTTGCCGCGCAGATCGACGGTCAGACCGAGGCGTCAGAGTTCATCGGTTCGCGAACCCGGCACATCGCATCAGGGATTTGCTTTTCTCATGATAAGCAGGACGCTAGCGCCATAGACAACATTATGGATGCGGTGTGGTATCGGCGTCGAACACCATCGTGAGGCATCAGGCACCATCCAACCGCAACAGGACCCTTGCGCGATTGATCCGCAATCCGATGGACGGCGCATGCCGAGCCGGGACGCCGGAGTTAAGCAGCCTCGCCCGAGCACACGCCGCAGCGACATCCCGGGTCCGCGCCGGCAAAGCCCAGATCTCTTCAGGCCACACAGGGTTTGCGGCTTGGGCGCAACCTGGCCTTGAGAAGAGCGTCCGCTGGTTCGCGCCGCAATCCACTGCAGCAGATCGATTCGGCCGAATCACCTGCAGTTCTTGACCGACTCCGCGGCCCATCGGCCGGCAGTTACCCCAAAGAACCATCTATCGGGCGGCGGGAATACGGGTCAGCTGCCGCCCGTAACCGGAGCGGCCGGCGGCAACAGAACGTCACGCCGGCGCTCGGCCATTCGGCTCTCACCGCTTTCATCGCCAAAGCAGTGGTTGAAGTCCTTGCACTCGGTGCACACTGGCGTAGTGCACAAGATGAGGCCCTCGTTCTCGCATAGCGTGCGATAAAAGAAGCGCTTCCAGCGCATGTTGTTGACATTGCGCCTGGCGAGCGGCGCGAAATGGCGGTTGAGAAGACGGGACAGTTCACCACGATCGCCCAATCCGAGATCTGCCCACAGATGATTCGGCTCCATGACACGGCGCGCGATCATCGCGGCCAGCCAACGGCCGGTGTCTCCTGCCGTCGATCGTTGCGCGAGCAAGAGATCACGCACCATTGCGACCTCGTCGTTGTCATCGCGCTTGGAACCCAGCAGCAAATCATCGCCCTTGATCCGAACCGACGGAAAATTCTGCTTGAGCAGCGCCGCCAGCTCATCGCTGGACAGGCCGACCTTCCCGAAGAGAAGACCACCTTCCATCACACCGGCCGCGAGAATGCACGCGAGCACGTGGCGGTCGAAGCTAAAGTCATTGCCGATGTCGGCATCTGCGGGGTGCCTCCCGGTCAGGAGGCGATAGCTGGCAATTCCTGCCCCTGTCTGCACGCTCCCATCATTCGTCTCGACAAGCATGACAGGATAGAACTGCTCTTCGAACATGGGCGTTCGCTACTCTTTCCACATTGGTCAAGGATGCATCACCGCGTCGGCACTCGGGAGACACCCTTTCGCCCGACTGCCGGCCCTCCTTTTGTTGGCTATTGGGAGGGCCGGGCTGCCGCGTTGTGCCGCTTTACGATGCCGCAAGTTCCGCGGCGCTTTTCCCGACGATGGACTCGTCAACGGCTTTCATGATGCCGTGCTCCATCAGCATGTCCTCGAGCTCGTCCATGGTGATTGGGGTCGGGATGATGCCTTTGCCGCCATTGTTGTGGATCCTGCCCGCGAGCTTGCGGTAGTGATCGGCCTGCTGGGAGTCCGGCGCATATTCCAGCACAGTCATGCGCCGCAGTTCTGCATGCTGCACAATGTTGTCGCGCGGCACGAAATAGATCAGCTCAGTGCCGAGCTTCTTGGCGAGCGCTTCGGCGAGCTCCAGCTCCTTGTCGGTCTGCCGCTCGTTGCAGATGAGGCCACCGAGCCGCACGCCGCCGGAGCTCGCATATTTCAGAATGCCCTTGGAGATGTTGTTGGCGGCATACATCGCCATCATCTCGCCGGACATCACGATGTAGATTTCCTGGGCCTTGTTTTCGCGGATCGGCATAGCAAAGCCGCCGCAGACGACGTCGCCGAGCACGTCGTACGAGACGTAGTCGCGTTCCTCATAGGCGCCGTTCTCTTCGAGGAAGTTGATCGAGGTGATGACGCCGCGCCCGGCGCAGCCGACCCCGGGCTCCGGGCCGCCCGACTCGACGCAGCGAATGTCCTTGTAGCCGATCTTCATCACGTCCTCGAGTTCGAGGTCCTCGACGCTGCCGGCATTGGCGGCCAGGCTCAGGATCGTATCCTGCGCCTTGGCGTGCAGAATAAGGCGAGTCGAGTCCGCCTTGGGATCGCAGCCCACGATCAGGATCTTGTGACCCATCTCGGCCAGTGCCGCCAGCGTGTTCTGCGACGTGGTCGACTTTCCGATACCGCCCTTGCCGTAGAACGCGATTTGTCTCAGTGAAGCCATGTTGCTCTCTCCATCAACCGATTTGCCAAAGATTCCGTGCTGTTTTGCACGCGAGCTTGTTTCTCTTTCAGAAACGGGGCACACGGGTCCAAGGGTAGGAGAGCATCGCTCGTCTTGCGCGTCGGCGTGCACTCAGCCCTTACTCAGTGTTGCTGCATCGCAGGAGCAACTGCCGTGCCAATGCCGGCCCTCCTCTCTAAGCTTCTGATGATGCACTGCAAACACCGCGAGATTTCTCATCGCGCTGGATGTTTCGAACCTGACAGCAGCTGTGCGGCTGTGAGCAATCTGACAGCGCTCACATTTTCGGGAACGAAAGTATCCTTGCGGCGCATTCATTCGCAAAACGCAATTCCCTCAATGGAGATCAAAATGCGACTGCGGCCGAGCCCTCGGCGCGGTTTTCAGAAACGATGCTCCGATCGGCATCGAAGTTCGAGCGCCGTGCACCAGGATCGGGTGTTCACGTTTGATGAAGATGTGGGTGACTGCTGTCATTCCGGTTTACGCTGCATCACGACATCAAAACCGAGAAGCTTCCGATGCCAGCGCGCAGGGATGTCGATCGGCCCGAATTCGACCTGTGCCGACTGCTGTCCTCACGAGAGCGACGCATAAGCGGGCGCTGGTCGGCCATCGCGAGCTCGACTCGGGCCGTCGGCATGCGGCTTCTTCGCGACAATCGACTGGGAGATCGCGATCGAGGCATTGATGGCTGATCCACATGCCGCTCCCGGACCGCCTGCCCTCGATCTGGCTCCAGCGGCTTCTCATAGTGGCTGCGCGCATGCCAATGCTGATGCGCGCGCAGTCGCTGTCTCCTCGGTGGACTTGATCCCTCATCGGTGCGAAAACGGCAGCGCACTCCGCCATCGGAAGTCGTTACCATGTCCCGGAACTCGTCACGGCGGCAACATGGATGCGCTTTGCCCGCACCACTAAAGGATCATGAACTTCTGCGAATGCAACCGCAGTCACCCCGAAGGGTCCCTCGCCGCCAGAACAATGCCAATCGCCAGCAGCGGATCGGCTGTGATCTGGACGCAGTGTTCGGATCGGTTGAGCAAGTGCAGGTCATAATGCGGAAAGCTGCGAAAGGGCGGCTCGGTGACATCAGACGCCTCGCATCGTACCAGGGCGAGATGTGGAAAACGGCGCCGCAGCTCGGTAAAGGGGCTCGCGCGGCCCTCTGCCGCCGTGATCACTCGTTCAAGTTCGATCAGTTCGTTTTCGTCCACCGCCATGACCACCCTTATCTTTTAGGAGCGAAACCATCAATTTTATTGCCAGAACACCCGGTCGAGATCGGCATTAAGCTCATCGGTCGCTGCGCTCAGCCGCTGATGGACGCTGTGGAATTGCCAGATTCCTCGCGCATGGTCTTTCCAGAACAGTTTCCACAGTCTGCATACGGCGTCATGATGGATCAACGCGACATCGATCACGCGGCCATCCTTGTCGATCTCGCGTGAACAGCAGGGGCTCTCGACGAGATAGCCGCCCTTAACCGGCCTCACACCGGGTGAGACATAACGATAGCGTCTGCGGGAGCCCAATGCGCATTCGATCCGCTTGCGATCGACCTCGTTCGGGTGAGCGTTCAGACCGACGACTGCCCTTTTCATGATCGCAGCATTCATTGCGAAAGCCCCCTTTAAAGCCGCGTTCTTTGCGCTTCAGGACAGCCGACCGGCCGCCCGGCAAAACTCTGAAGCTAGGTCCGTACGTTCGCTTGTGTGTGCGCTCTCAAGCGTACGATCTCGCCGATGCGGCCGACGCCGGCCAAAAGGTCCATCAAGCCTGCGACGACCCGTGAAACAGCCGCCGTTTGTGTGGTTGCCGGCGGATCTGAGCGGCGGGCGCCATTCGGATGTCGATGACGGGGCGCGATCATGACGGGAGCCCTTCTCGCGATAGCGGGCCCTCGAGCTCGGTGCGTGCGTCAACCGAATCAAGTTCCTTGCATTTCATTCCGACGCGGTTGCCGGTTTGAAGAAACTCGACACCGTAGACGTAGAAGTGCTGCAGGAACGTCCCGATGGAAACGACGTAGCCGACCTCACCTCTC
This sequence comes from Bradyrhizobium diazoefficiens, assembly GCF_016612535.1. Lineage (NCBI taxonomy): Bacteria > Pseudomonadati > Pseudomonadota > Alphaproteobacteria > Hyphomicrobiales > Nitrobacteraceae > Bradyrhizobium > Bradyrhizobium diazoefficiens. Next base: position 3,394,686 of record NZ_JAENXS010000001.1, on the reverse strand, counting down.
TTGGCGAGGACGTCCCCGATCTCCTTGCCGGCATAGGTCCCGTCATTGCGGACGGTGCGGTTGGCCTTCACCTTTTCACCGAGGTTGAAGGCCGGAGGTCCATCCAGCTCTATGACGTCACTGTCGCGGACGATGTTGCTCATGCATCACTCCGTCATGAATTCGATCGAGCCGCATCCTGCGTGCTCGCAGGCCGCCGTGGCCCGGATTGCCGGGACGAAACGCGGGGGTTTTCCCGGCAGCTACCGTCAACGTGAACGCCATCAAGCTTACTCTCGTTCAGGCCGGCGGCTGGTACCGCGGCAACGAGGTGTCGATGACGCAGGTCTTGTCCACCGGGCAGACCGCAACGCATTGCGGCTCCTCGAAGTGACCGATGCATTCGGTACATTTTTTCGGATCAATCACGAACGTTCCGCCCTTCTCGAAGATGGCAACGTTGGGACATTCGGTCTCGCAAGCGGAGCAGCCCGTGCATTGCGAAGAAATGATCTTGAACGGCATCCGATGTCCTCTTCACGCCACGGAAATAATCGGGTCCTGCCGGATCGCTCCGTCACCCCGGTCGACATGCTGAATCTGGCCGCTTTTCACCTTCTCGAGATAAGAGCTGAACCATGCGATCGCGGAGTTTTCGATGAACTCGTGCGCGTATTGATCGACCGGCTCGATGCCAGCCTTGTTGAGTTCGCTCGTGGGCCGACCACCGATCCTGGCGACGAACACAGCACGGCAGTCATTGATGGAGCGGATGATGGCCGCGAGGTCATCCTGCGCGCCATAACCGCCCTGGCAGTAGTGATCGACGCGGCGGTGCCCGACGAATTTGGCGCCGGATCTCGAAACTTCATACACCTGGAACTCCTTCGCATGCCCAAAATGCTCGTTGATGAGGCCAAAGCCCTTGGTTGCGCCCGCGATCAGCACTTTGATGTCGCTTGACCCGCATTCATGCTCCCCCACGTCCACCTGCCTGGGCACGCTTCTGGCGCGGCGCTCCTCCTCGATTCCAGCCTGGTGGGCCTTGCGCACCTCAGGGTCGTAGTTGACAGTCATGGTCACAATCTTCTCCTTCGTAAACTCCGCGCTTCGATCCTCGCCGAGCAGGCCGACAGCATCGGCGCGGCATTGGCGGCAATGGCGCATCATGTTCATCTCGCCTTCGCATGCGTCCTGCAGCGCCTTCAACTCGCGGGCTGTCGGCACACGCTGGCCCTTGAGGCCGAACGCGGTGCCGTGTTCGGGGGCTGCGATCAGCGGCATGATGTTGTGCAGGAACGCGCCGCGCGACTTCACGGCTTTGTTGACCTCAATCAGGTGCCGCTCGTTAATGCCTGGGATCATGACTGAATTGACCTTGCAGAGAATGCCTCGCGCGGAGAGCATTTCGAGGCCCTGGAGCTGACGCGTGGTCAGGATTTTCGCGGCCTCGAGATCGCGGTATCGCTTGCCGTTATAGAAGATCCACGGATAGACCTGGGCTCCGATCTTGGGATCGATCATATTGATTGTGATGGTGACGTGCTCGATGTTCAGTCGAGCGATGGTGTCGACGTGATCGGGCAAGGCGAGACCGTTGGTGGATAGACACAGTTTGATATCGGGCGCGGCTTTGGCCACGAGCTCAAAAGTCCTGAAGGTCTTTTCCGGATTAGCCAGGGGATCGCCGGGACCGGCAATGCCAAGCACTGTCATCTGCGGAATGCGGGAGGCGACCGCGAGCACCTTTTTGGCCGCCTGCTCGGAGGTGAGCTTCTCGCTGGTCACGCCCGGGCGCGATTCATTGGCACAGTCATATTTGCGATTGCAGTAGTTGCACTGCATGTTGCAGGCTGGCGCGACCGCAACATGCATGCGGGCGTAATGGTGATGCGCCTCTACGCTGTAGCAGGGGTGAGTCTTCACCTTATCCCAGATCGCTGGCGGCAGATCGCCTTGGTCTCCGTGTGCCCCGCAGCTTGCTTTGCCGCGTTTGGTCAGGGTGCCGCAGCCTTTGGGCTCTGCGGCCAGCATGGTCTCGCCGCCATCTCGTGCATTTCTAGCGCTGCTGCCGCGCTCCACTGCGTCCATGTCCAGTTCTTTCTCCAAGCCAAACAGGCTTCCCGGAGCCACTCCTGAGCGAGCCTTTGAACGTGGGTTAGCAACTCGCATGCCATCGCCGACGGCAATGGATTTTCTTATCAACACCAATCGGTTAGCGAGAACGATCTGCCCCGTTGCGCCCCCGGACAGCGACCATCGGGCGTGTCGGAAATGCGACAGACTTTGGGATGCTGGCAGCGATTGCCACGCCCGTCCATCAATGCGCTCCCGCTCAGCGGCACCGGCACTGTTGCCGTGGTTTGGACGGCTGCCACGGGCTCGGCCGAGGTGGGCCGGCTTCGGTTTGACAGCGCCTCTAATTGGTCAGCAAGATCTCGACGGCCCGCGGCAGCGCCACCGCAAGCGGGATCAAGCCCTGGTCGAGCAGGAATCTCAGCTCGTTTCGCGAGAGCGCATCCGATTCGACAAGTACGTAATGAACATCTGCCGAGCGCTTCGTGATCTGCCGCGCATAAATGCGCAAGAGCTGATCGTCGAACCGGCAGCCGATGAAAAGAAAGCTCCGCCCAATCCGCCGCTGCTTGACGATCCCCGGAATCGGCGTCTGGATATCAATCTCGGTCAGGACCTCGACATAATCGGCGTCGGAGATCAGGAAGTTTTTGGCCGGCAGCACGCCGCCATGCGGCTTGTAGAGGACCGTGGTCCAGTTTCCGGCCGCCAGAGAATCGACCTCGTTGCCATCGGCGTCATAGAAGCGATACCAGCGGACCTCGCCGATGCCGGCGCGGGTGATGCCCTGGACTTCGCCCCATCCGTCACCCTTGCCAAGCGCGGCGCGCATCGCGCCATCATACCAGGTATCGACGATCATCGGTAAGCGTAACGCAGCGAGATGACGATGCAGAGCCGTTGGCTCGACCGGGGCGGCAAACGCCTGAGCCATCAGGCCCGTCACAGTGGACCGATGCTTGTTGCTCTCGATATGTTGTGCTGCGGCCCAGGCATTGCCGCGGGCCCGGCGCGGCAGCGCGACCTTGGTGCCGAAGAAGATCGCCAGCGCATCAGGTGTCAGTGGCACGTCAGGCTTGGATAACGCGGCGAGGCCGGGGCCGAGATAGGGAACAATGCTGCCGGCACGGAGTCTCGCCGCAACATCGGCGAGCAACGCCTCCGCATCCGTCCCCTTGAGAACGGTGATTTGCGACACTGCTTTCATCGTTCATCGCCGTTCCCGCCCAGCCTTTTGGCATTGATCGTGATCGGCAGCGGCGTATCGCTCGCCAGTTCGGGCAAACAGAGCACCCATCCATTCGATAATCTGATCCAACCGCCCCACAGCGTCTCGTGCTCGGATTCGACGATCTGCTCTTCAATATCCTTCTTCGGCACATAAATCGACAGGCCCGCCTCAGGAGAGCGGCGGATCATGATTTTCATGGGATCAACTCCAGGGATTACGGGTTGCTGGTGGGGTTGGCATGCCCTTGGGACAAGCCACGCAGGCGGGCGAGGATGTCGGACAGCGCGCGCACGACCTGGTCGATCTCTTCAGCGGTGGTTTCATGGGACAGCGAAAAGCGGACCGCACCGCTCAGGCTGCTCGCCGGCACCTGCATGGCGCGCAGGACATGCGAGGGCTCCATCGCGCCTGAGCTACAGGCCGATCGGACCGACACAGCAATGCCGGCGCGATTGAGGTGATGGACGATCGCTTCGCCTTCGAGGCCCTCGAAGGCGATATTGCTAGTGTTCGGCAGCCGGTTACAGTGGTCGCCAAGGACGTTGCAGTGACCGTTCCGCAAGATCGATTGCTCCAGACGATCGCGCAGCGCAGCAAGGCGAACGCGCTCTCGGTCGAGCCGCTCTGCAGCAAGCTCTGCCGCTTTTCCGAGGCCGACGATGCCGGGGACGTTCTCGGTTCCGCCGCGGCGCCGGCGCTCTTGTCCTCCGCCCCAGATCAGCGGCCTGAATTTCGTGCCTTTGCGCAAATAGAGCGCGCCGATCCCCTTCGGTCCGTGCAGCTTGTGCCCGGAGAGCGACAGCATGTCGATCTCGCTGGCCCTCAGGTCAATGGGTACCCTGCCGGCGGCCTGCACGGCATCGGTATGAAACAGCGCGCCGCAGGCGCGCGTCCATCCGGCCAGACGTTCCACCGGGAAGATGGTGCCGGTCTCGTTGTTGGCCCACATCACCGATGCAATCGCCGTGCGTGGTCCAAGCGCCGACCGAAACGCCTCAAGGTCGAGCCGGCCGCGCGTATCCACCGCGATCAGACGAACCTTGACGCCGCTTTTCGACAAATGTTCGACCAGCGCCAGGATCGCCTGATGCTCGACCGAGGTAGTGACGATCTCGTCCCGGCCCTCCTGCGTCGAAAGCGCAGAGAGAATAGCGGTATTGTTGGACTCCGTCCCGCCAGACGTGAAGACGATCTCATCATCGTAGGCAGCCCCCAACAACGCCTGCACGCTGCTGCGTGCCTGCCGCATAGCGCCCGCGACCTGCCTGCCAAAGCCATGGGCTGAGGAGGCATTGCCGAACTGTTCGGTGAAGAACGGCAACATGGCTTGCACGACCGACGGCTCCGTTCGGGTCGTCGCATTGTTGTCGAGATAAACCGCCACTGAAACGTTGCTCAATGTGGCGCCGTGGGCGCGCCGGCGACGGGGATCAGGCGAACGAATTCGCCGAGCTTTTCGATCAGCCGCGCCTGAATGCCCTCCAGCGTCGCAGCTGACAGCTTGCAGAGCACACAGGCCCCGCTCAGCTTGACCATGATTTTGGTGCCGTCGATCGCAACCAGCTGACAGTCACCACCGTCGCGTTTTAGATTGGGGCGGATCTCCTCGAGGACGGCGCGAATCACTTGCTCCCGGTCCATTTCGGCGGCCGGCGGCTGCTTCAGATGCTTGGTTCCGACCAGCATGCTTGCGACCTCGTTGATCAGCTGAAGGATTTGCCACACGTGCAGCTCGCGTTGGCGTTCGGGTTGTCGAAGGTAAATCCCGAGCCCTCCTGCGCCAGCACGAAATCAATCGTGGTGCCGGCGAGATATTGGTGGCTGTCGTTGTCGACGAACAACTTGATCCCGTCGCGTTCGATCACGGTATCGTCGGATTTCGTCTCATTGGCCAAGCCCATAATGTACTTGAACCCGGCACAGCCGCCGGACTCAACCGTAATGCGCAAGCCGCTCGCTCCCGATGTTGAAATCACGCCCCTGACCGCATTCAGTGCGTTATCTGTTAAATTGATCATGGCTCACCCTTTCACCTGCGTGGCTCGGCTGACTGCAAGTTGGCAATTCGCATGCCAGCGCACACGCGCCTGATAGGCTTGAGTTTTCCAATTCCTGGCTGTTGGCTTTGCGACCCGTGTCGTCTTCCTGACGATGCCGTTTTCGGGAGTGAAGGCGCACGTCTCATTTCTTCAGGTGCTACGCAAGTGAAGCGCAGTCCAGAGGCCGGCAAGTAATTTGCATTCCGTGTTGTGCCGGTCGAGAGCCGGCGATGACCTTAGATCGAGGACGATTTTCATGACTGCAATCGAGAACACCGCGCTCGGCCGACTGGATAAGGAGGGACGACTTCTCAACGCCGTACTCAAGGGCGAGACCGCCAAGCCAGGCCGATTAGGTTTTCGTGGCGATATTGCGTTGAAGTTCCAGGCCCAGCTCGCGGACGAGAAGCGGCCGCCGGAATATTCAATCGAGCAGGTCTTGACGGTCGTGCAGGAGGGCGAAAGCACGATCCCGGTGCTGGCCGGCTATCTGCATTCATTGGCCTATCTCACCGACGTCGGCAGCGTTCTTCACGGCGCGCTGAGGCCTGACGGGCGCTACTTCATGTTCTGCAACAATATAGATCTTTTGGCGAAGTACCGGACCAAGGTCGGCGACATCACCTTTCACATCCTCCCATGCGATGAATCGACCGTCTGGAAAGAGATGATGGATCTGGCCGGGCTCGACAAGAACGACTTCAAGAAATTCGATGCAGGCGGCAAGCTAGATTACTTGCTCGACGCAGCTACGGCTCTCGATGTCTCGTATGAGGAGATCCCTTACGAAGACGGGCTGAAGCGAATGGGGCCTGTGAAGAACCGCAACCAGAACCGACCGGTCTGAGCGACGGCTGCGGATCTGTCAAAGGCGCCCTCCTCGACAGGTCAAACCGTCAGCAGATGTCGTCCTCCATTTCCTCACAGTGATGAGCGTGAGCCGCGCGCATTGCGGGTGAGCAACGCAGCGCGCGTGCGGAGTTCAATGCGAAGCTTCCTAGCCACGCATCAGCCAGATGCCGTCGGCCATGAATAACTGCTGGCGTTCGTCCCCGAATTGATGGCGATCCCAGACTCGGGGTGCCAACGAACGGCTTGGCCCCAGCACACCACACGGGCAGCCGACGACCTGCGGCTGTCGCTCGAGTCAACGATCACGCGATGGAAATGCGCGTCGCCAGGCGCACTGCAGGAGCTCGCACTGAAGAGCAACGTGGATCCATTCGGGCGTTCTATGCGATGTGCTTTTCCAAACAGGTTTGCGGCTCTGCAACAAGCCATTTGTTTGCTTTGGCACTAACTCACATTGAAAGGCCCTGCTGTCATTCCCGGTACCAGCGCCCAGGCGTCTGTTGATTGGCGCGGCTTTTGCTCTCGTGTCTCACCGTAATCGTGCAGCGCACCTGCCTTGTCCGGCAGCCTTTATTGAAGCGAGGACACTTCTCTTCGAGGTCCAAATGTCTTCAAGAACTGATCACGAGGGTCGACTGTTCGCGATTATCCTCGGCACCAATGAGATTGCGTCCGCGATCGCCGTCCAACTTGCGCGCGGCGGAACTTGCGTGGTGCTGTCTCATGATGCCGATCCGCCTGTGATCCGGCGCAGGATGGCCTTCCATGACGCGCTGTTCGCCGGGATCGCACAGGTCGAAGATATTGTGGGTGAGCGCCTCGACGAGGCCATGCAGGTGCTTAGGGCGCTGCGCGGGGACGCTAGCCGACGAAGACGGGTGATCGTCTCCCGTCTTGGCCTTGTCGACCTATTGCCGATCCGCCGCATTGATGTGCTGATCGACGCCCGTCTGCAGAAGCGCCGAATCAGGCCCGACCTGCGGCGGCTCGCGGGACTGACAATAGGTCTGGGCCCCGGTTTCTCCAGCAGCTCGAATTGCGATGTCGCGATCGAGACCCGGCCCGGCAGGATCGGCTTGGTCAAGCGAGACGGGTGGACGGATGCGGCTGACGGAATTGCGAGTCGGCTCGGTGATCTGGGCGCGGAACGTTTTGTCTATTCCAGCTTCGTCGGCACCTGGCGAACATCGATCGCAATTGGAACGCATGTCGACAAAGATCTGGTGCTCGGTCATCTCTCCGGCGTACCCATCATGGCGCCGCGCGATGGCGTATTGCGCGGCATCGTTCGTGATGGGACCGAGGTTCCTTCCGGCGTCAAGCTGCTCGAAATCGACTCGCGCGGCGTGCTGGCGCAATGGACCGGTATCGACGACCACGGCCGGGCAATCGCCAACGCGACGTTAAGTGCGGTCCTTCGAGGTGCGGCCCAAAGGTTTGGCCTGGTTCTTGAAGCGGAGATGTCGGGACAGGCGTAACTGGCTGCCTACCGGCCGCCTCAAACGCGTCACTTTGCCCTTTGGAGAGGGCCGAAACTCCGCTCCGCATGGTCGGGGTGAGCGAGCTTGGGACAGGAACGTTGCGGACCTCAATCCTCAAAAGGCACTACGATGCCCGCCTGCCTTGGTACACCATCTATCCAACAGTACCGGAGTTCTCGGTGGCGGTCGGCACCAGGGATTGTGAGGAATGGCTAAGGCGCCTGCCGACGAATGATGCCGTGTCGCTCTATATCCACGTTCCGTTCTGCCGGTCGATCTGCTGGTATTGCGGCTTTCCGAAGAGCAGCACTGGCCGGGATGCGTCGATCCTCAACTATCTGGCGGTGCTGCGTGAGGAGATCCGTTTGGTGGCGGCGAAAGCGCCCGATGTGCTGCCCGTGAGCGACGTGCATTTCGGCGGCGGAACGCCAACCCTCATTGCACCAGCCGATTTCCTGGCCCTGATGGAATTGCTGCGCCGCCGATTTAGCTTTTGGCAACCAGCTGCGGTCGCCGTCGAGATCGACCCGCGCACGTTCACGGCTGAAATGGCCGAGACCCTCGGAGCAGCCGGCGTCAACCGCGCGAGCCTGGGTGTGCAGAGCTTCGATCCGGTCGTCCAAAAGGCCATCAACCGGATCCAGAGCGAAGTAGAGACCGCGAGGGCCATCGAAAATCTCCGCCGGAATGGAATAACCCGCATCAACTTCGACCTCATCTATGGTCTGCCAAATCAGACAGTGCAGTCCTGCGTCCAAACGGCGGAGGCGGCGGTGGCGATGCGCCCCGATCGCCTTGCAGTCTTCGGTTACGCCCATGTTCCCTCCTTCAAGAAAAATCAGCGCCTGATCGAGGAGGCCATGCTGCCGGACACGGTTGGCCGTGCCGAACAGGCTGCGGCAGTGGCCGACACGCTGGTTGCTGCCGGCTACCGCCAAATCGGGCTGGACCATTTCGCCTTGCCGGACGACGAACTCGCGCTGGCGCAGAAAACCGGTCGCTTGCGACGTAACTCGTTGGGGTACTCGGCTGATACGTGTCGAACCGTTATCGGCCTCGGTGCCTCGGCCATCGGCCGTCTCGGCAACGGCTATGTCCTAAACGAGGTTGCAACGGGTTCCTACACGCGGCACATCCGTGCTGGCCGTCTGGCGACGTCAAAGGGCTATCCTCTCTGCAACGAAGACCGCGTGCGGGCCGCGATCATCGAACGATTGATGTGCGACCTGGAGGCTGATGTTCCGGCAATCTGTGCGGCCTTTGGACTCGATCCAGTTCCGCTGCTTGATTCCGCTGAACGCTTGCCGATGCTCGCCGAGGACGGGATCGTAGACATCGAAAGCGGCTTCATCCGCGTTAGGCAGGAGCACCGCTTCTTGCTCCGCGCTGTCGCTGCCGCATTCGACGCATATCTCGACCGCTCACCCTACTAATCCAATGCGCATGACGTTTGTGGGAAGGCAACCACCAGGAAGAGCCAGCGTAGTGAATTGGTTGGTGCAAGTGGGCAGCCTTTGACACTCGGCTGTGTCGTCAATCACGACAGACTCGCGATCATTGCCCTGAGCTTACGGCCAGCCACCAATTTGCTCCCGCTCGCACATTCGCCGGTGACTTACGCGTGCCGCGCTCACGCCAAATCGCTCCGCCGCCTATCGACCTGAAACATCGCTCCCAATGCAGGTAAGCACCCGTTCGCATAGATCCATCGACCGCGGCTTCACCACGCCCGATGGCTTCTCACCCCGGGCAAGCAGCTTACATCATCAAACCGCTGATCTGGACATCCCCAACGACTCAGTCAAATGGGCTACGCTCATATCCACGTTGTCCCTCTCGCGAATGCGCAGTTGCGTGAAGATCAGTTTGAACAGACGCTCACAAGAACAGTAACTCGGCGGTTTGAGGTTCCGCTCAGCACCAGCGACCTCGCCTCAAACGACCGAGATCTCAATAAAACGATGCCAACGGCTAGCCCGCCGCCGAAATATGGCCGAACTCGGTGGCCTGCCTCTCGAACAGCCCGCGATAGATGCCGCCGGGCCGCTTGGTCAGGGCAACATGCGTGCCCTGCTCGACGATATTGCCGCGATCAAACACCAGGATGCGATCGAGGCTGCGCACCGTCGACAGGCGGTGTGCGATCACGATCGAGGTGCGGCCCTTCATGAGCCGCTCCATCGCCTGCTGGATCAGCGCCTCCGATTCCGAATCTAGGCTCGAGGTCGCCTCGTCCAGGATCAGCACCGGCGCATCGGCCAGGAAGGCGCGCGCCAGCGCCACGCGCTGCCGTTCGCCGCCCGAGAGCTTGACGCCGCGCTCGCCAACCAGCGTGCCGTAGCCCCTCGGCATCCGCAGGATGAATTCGTGCGCGTTGGCAAGCCGCGCCGCCTGCTCGATTGCCTTCAGGTCGGCGCCGGGCTGCCCATAGGCGATGTTCTCGGCAAGCGAGCGGTGGAACAGGATTGGCTCCTGTTGCACGATTGCGATCTGGCTGCGCAGCGATTGCTGCGTGGCCAGCGCGATGTCCTGGCCGTCGATCAGAACGCAACCATCGGAGACTTCGTGGAGCCGCTGCACCAGCTTGACGAAGGTCGTCTTGCCAGCGCCGGAGCGGCCGACGAGACCGACCCGCTCGCCGGCGCGGATCGTCACCGACAGCCCGTCATAGAGCGGCGCGATATGGCCGCCATAGTGGAACGTGACGTCGTCGAACACGATCTCGCCGCCCTCGATCGCGATGGGTCGCGCGCCTGCAGCGTCGGCGATGCCAATCGGCTCGTCGTGGATGGCGACCAGCTCGTCCATATCGTTGACCGAGCGCTGTAGGTTGTTGATGTGCATGCCGACGTCACGCAAATAGCCGTGGATGACATAGTAGCTGGTCAGCACATAGGTGACGTCGCCGGGCGAGGCGTTCCCCGCCATCCACAGCAGGACTGAGCCGCCGATCACCGAGCCGCGCAGGCACAACAGCAGCGAGAGTTGCAACAGGGCAGTGCAATTGTGGCGTAGCCAGGTCCGCTGCACGCGCACGCGCCAGCGGTTGATGACGCGGGCGAGCCGCGCATCCTCACGTGTTTCGGCGCCGAACGACTTGACCACCGCATTGCATGTCAGCGCATCTGCCAGCGTGCCTCCGACCTTGGTGTCCCAAACATTGGAGATGCGCGCGGCCGGCGCGATGTAGCGCGTCGAGAACAGCACTGTTATCGTGATATAGGCGAGCGTGCCGAGCGCGATCACGAGGCCGAGCGAGGTCCAATGCGCGCCGAGCAGGATTGTCGATCCGATCAGCACCAGCACTGAAGGCGCCAGCGCCGCCAAGATGGTATTGTTCAACAGATCGAGCGCCCACATGCCGCGGGTGATCTTGCGCACCGTGGAGCCCGCAAAGGAGTTGGCGTGCCAATCGGTCGAGAAGCGCTGCACGCGGGTGAACGCATCCTGCGCCACGTCAGACATGATCTTCAGCGTGAACGTCACGATCGCCCGCAGGCCGATCAGTCGGAGCACCATCGACGTTGCGCCCAGCGCAACGATAGCGCCGAATGCGATCAATGTCGCATGCCGCGCGTCGGAATTTGACGGGCCGCGCGCCAGCCCATCGATCAGGTGCCCCGAGAACACCGGCATGAAAAGATCGGCGAGGGTCGCACCTAGTAGTCCGCCGGCCACGACAAGGGTACACCCCGGCTGCTTCAGCCAGCGCCGGAACACGAAGGGCAACACGACCCGCATCGCGCTAGGAGGTTTATCAGCTGGAGAGGTCATAGCGCAATCTGGCCAATCTCACCGCGCAAACCTGCTCTATCTGAATTAACCGCAGCGTCGCAAAGGCGCGAGAGATCGCCGGTCCTCGGTCGGCACCCCTTCGCGGAGCGAGACGCTCGACGCCAACAACCCAAGTTGGTCGGACCTGGAAGCCTGGCATTCTTGGCCGATCGGGAACGCCCCGCCTCTTCCACCATACAGCTTCGGCATTTTCTCACACATAGCGTCTTGCTCGCGGCAAGACTCCTCCTTCGAGGGATCGCAGTGATCGGAAAGCAGGGCTTCGCGCGCCTGCTCGGCAATCGCGACGGAGCATCCATCATGGCTTTGCGTGATAAAAAAACGATCGCGTTTGGAGTAACCCTTGTCGTTGCAGACGGCCAGTCAACATGCCCATCAGGCTCGTTCGCGCGCACAGACCTCAATTGCATTCCGATTTCCTCGACGCATGACATGCGCAGCGTCATGCCGCCACGATTGCCATGTGTGCGCCGAAACGATCAATTACTAAGGTTAGTAGTTGACTGGGGCACAACGCGTTCCTTCCGGTGCCGGTAACGCGGTTGTTACAGGCTCTGAGTGAGTACATCCCGTCATCTAGACGAACCCCGGACGTCTTGATTGGCGCCGCCTCGTCGGCGGTAAATTCCGGAAAGTCGTCTTCTCGATCGTGCGTCGGAGGACAGGGCTGGCCCGAGCCATCGGAACGTCTCTAGTCTGAGGGTCAGATTCTGAAAGTCCTCAACCCTTTCAGACAAGAGGCGGCCGTGCAAATTCTGCTCGCATGTCACAATGCGTACGCTTCTCTCTTTCTCACCTCGATTACCGCAGGGTACGCTGTAGGGTTCCTAACGACGGGCTTACGAGGCGTTGCAATACCCTGCGCGCCATTTTTGGATTCGCCGGTCAAGCACCACATTCCGTTCGGCAAGCAATTTGCATCGCGTATCGCGCCTCCGAAACCGGAGGCATTGTCTTAGCTAGAGGGATCATTCTCCATGACTGCAGCCAAGCACGACGCCACCAAGCCGCTGGACATCCAGGCGCTCCTCCTGATCGCTCGATGCGAAGGTGTGGCCACAAAGCCGCGCGACTTCGAAGCTCACGGCGGGTTGAATTCGGCGTCCCATCACGAACGTGACACGGTCATTGGACTATTCAGCCAAGAAGCGAACAGCGACAGCCGCGAGCGTAACCGGTTTGCGAAGCTGGCGTGGTCCCTTCTCAGCCGCCTCACCGATCCATTCCTGTCCTGGGAGCCCATTCATCCTCTCCATTTCATACTCTAAAGCGGATTGTCAGGCGGCCAGCTAAATCGCCGCCGTCCTTAGCAATCCTCTCTGCCTCAGACACAGGAAGATGCGGAACTGCTGCACCGCGTGACGACGTCCAGCTTTTGCAGGCCTTTCGTTCCCTGCGAGCTTGGATCGGTACAGACTGGCGGAGGTAACCAGATTGACTGATTCCAGGAAGGCCCGCACGGGGCTCCGCCGTGCGGGCCTTTTTATTCTCAGTTGTGGCCGGCGTCGTTCGCGAGCGCGATATGGATGATGCTGCCGCCCAATAGAACCACATCGCAATTCGATTTCGCGCGCACGAGGGCCGGTTGCAGCGGTCCAACAACCGGCGTTGTCGCAAGTCGCGCCCGTTACGTTCCGAACCGACGTCGCTTTGGCTCGGTGTTGAACATCATCCAACGGCCGGGGCCAGAAGGACATCCGAACCAGCAAAAGCTGAATCTGCGGTTCTTGAGCGGCGCCTGCATGATCCGGCTCACCGCCGCATGCATTTGACCTTCTCGAAGGAATAGCACGCGATCGAGAAACACCCTTGTGTCGGCAATGCTTGCTCGTGGTACTCGCTCCACACGCACCTGATGAAGATCATATTCGCTAGGAATGTCGCTGTATCGCTACTTGGGCCAATGCAACATCGTCAAACGCCAGCGGCCAGGTAATACAATGAGATCCTCAGCTCTTCTACTGCCCCGGGTGCTGAGATATGGCCCATGGGGATACAACGAGCCTGACAGCGGCATTCCGTCGTCGATCTCGCGTGAATGTGGATAGGCTTGCGTCTCGGTCAACTACCAATCTTCGCAATTGTTCGAGGTGACCGGGCATGTCAAACGGCAGGAAAATCAGCGTCGTGTAGGTCAAACGTGATCTCGTTGATATCGCGCGAAGCGCGCAGCAACGGGTCCATAGCAGCGGAATTTGATGCCGCCTGCATGTGCCGTCCGATTCTGCGACTTACTTATTCGCGTCCCGGCCCAAAAGGTTGGTTTTGCGAACAGATGCGTTTTCGGGAGAATGCCAGCATGACCAAGATATCCTCGATCGACAGTATCATTCCGCAAGCCGACATCGCAAAGCGCGCGGCGCGGATCGGCGCTGAAATCAGGAACTTCAAGCTGTCCGGCGATTTGCCGGCGGAGACAATTACCGCGATCAACAGCCTGCTGCTCGAGCACAAGGTTCTCTTCTTTCGCGATCAGGGCCATCTCGACAACGCAGAGCAGGAGCGCTTTGCCCTTCGTTTCGGAACGCTTATGGCGTATCCGATACTCGCTGCCATCGAGGGAACGGTATCGATGATCGAGCTTGATTCCGCGCGCCCCCCTCGCCGAGCCGACCTCTGGCACAGCGACGGGACCTTCTTCGAGGCTTATCCTAAAATCGCGGTCCTGCGAGGCGTTGTGATCCCCCAATTTGGCGGCGATACGATCTGGTCAAACACCGCGACCGCCTATCTGGACCTCTCCGCGCCTCTGCAACGGCTTGCCGACGAACTCTGGGCGGTTCACAGCAATGCGTTCGACTACTCCGTCATGGCCAACAGCGAGGCCGACAAAAAGCATCTCGACGAGGTGTTCGCCAGGACGGTCTATGAGACCGAGCATCCCGTCGTGCGTGTCCATCCTGAAACCGGAGAACGCGCGCTGGTGCTCGGCGACGTGGTGCAACGGTTGGTTGGCATCCCGAAATATGATGGCCAGAGGCTAATCACCCTTTTCCAGTCCCATATCACCGCGCCCGAAAACACCGTGCGGTGGAGTTGGAAGGTGGGCGATGTGGCGATCTGGGACAACCGCGCCACGCAACATTATGCGGTCAGGGATTACGGCGACCAGCGTCGTGTCGTTCGCCGTGCCACCGTCGCTGGCGAGGTGCCCGTCAGCACCGATGGTCGATTGAGCTCGATGCGCATAAACCCCGCCAAGGAGCCGTCCGCTTAGGTCGCTTAAGGCTCCCCAGAGACGTCAAAGATCCCGCCGACGCAGTCTCTTCCGCTCGTTTGCTCTTACAGCATCCACGAGCGTAGTCCGCTGTCGGCATTGAACAATGTCCATTTCCGGCGGCTGCAGCGATGACCTCTTCGACCGCGATCTCCCTTTTCTCATGCGCGTCCGTGTCGCGCTTTCTGACGCAGCAGCTTCCGGGTTTTGCGAGTGAGCTCCGGACCAATCTGGTCGGCGCACACTCTATCAAGGCCAGCAACAAGGAGGGGAAACTCAGCTCGCATGCGGGCGTGGCGATGAGGGTTCGCACTCGCTCGGCTGCGGCTCCGGTCTTCGCTCAATCAACCATGTCGCAGACCGGGCTTGCCGTCGCCGTATCCTTTGCGGCGAGTCTCGTCTGCGGCTCGGCCTTGGCAGGTGCTGAGAAAGCATCAGACACCAGGAGCGAGGCGCCGGGTGATGCTCCTGGACCAGCAATTCAAAAGCAGAGCGGCGCGACCATCAGTGTCCGAAGCCGTCGGCTCAAACGAACAGCGCCTCTCGCCGCCCGCTCGGCGCCGGCACAACCGATCAATGCCCCTGAATCGAGGCACGATCATCCAGGCAAAGTTGCTGAGACCAGGGCCCCAGACAGGATCGCCCCGTTCGCGAAGTTCGATAACCTGCGTGAGAAAGGCATTTGGCTCAATATACCCGGGCCTGCGGATACGATCGATCAAGACAAGGGCGGGGTGAGGTCCGCGCTGGCGGATCTCGGGATCGGCTATGTGGGCTGGACGCAAAACAGCTTGATCGACAACCGAATGCCGAGTGCATCCAAGAGCACCATCTTCAATCAGCGGTATATTGGCGAGAGTCCGACATTCGGTACCGTAAATTCCATGATCGTGACCTACGATCTCGGCCGATTTGGAATTGCTGATGGTCAGATAACCGTCGGAGCCGAGCAACAATATTGGACCTGGAAGCCCGCCGGGCCAGATCGAGTGGGAATCAATACAATCGCCTATTACCAGACGTTCTTCGACAGGAAGCTCGAACTCAAGATGGGTTACCTCCGAAATCATGACGAATTCTTGGGAATGAATCCGTTCGGACCGACGCCGGTCATCTTGTCCCAAGCTGGAATGAGCAACAATTCCGCGCCGACGCCGGCTCTCAACGTGAAGTACAATCTTGACGATCGCCTCTACAACAAGATTTCGATCCAGCGCTCCGTCAGTCCGGATGGACAATTGGCGCACATGAGCGAAAATCCCACCGGCTTGAACTGGCGCGCGGCCAATGCCGGCATTTTGTTGCTTGATGAATTTGGATACAAGGCCAAGGCGGCTCCGGGATTGCCCGAGACCTGGTTGCGGGCTGGAATCGGTTTCAACGACAGCCGCTATCCGAACTTGGCGGATCCGAGCCAACCGAGAGCCGACGCGAACAGCGCCTATTACTTGGCAGTGGACCGACAGTTTTGGCAATCCGATGCCGAGGGTTCGCCAGCGCGGGGACTCTATGGTGGGTTCTCCGCCATGTACGCTCCGTCTGATGTCAACAAGGTCAGCCGCTATCTCGAGCTTCGTGTTTATGCGAAAGGACTATTCAGCAGCCGGCCCGGTGATCAGATCGCCATTGCTGCCACCAACACCGCTTGGAGCCATCTTGCCGTCGATGCCGCCTTGGCTAAGGGCGATCTCGTCCATCGCGATAGCACGGCGATCTGGGGCAGATACACCGCGCGGCTGGCGCCGGGCGTCTATGCAACGCTCGGCCTGCTCTACATCAATAACCCGACAACCATCACATATTCACGCCAAACCGGACATGCCCTGAACGTCTTGGTGTCGACATCAGTATTCTTCTAGACTAGGGTCTGTTGAGATTCATCTGGAATGGATTACAGCGGTGGCGAGGTAAATCATGGCCTCGAAGCTGCTGTCTGTCTTGTCGCAACGCATTGCTATGCGTTTGAATTCCTTGAGCTTGCCGAAGAAATTTTCGATCAAGTGACGCCATTTGTAAATGTCTTTGTCGATGTCGAGAGGCTGAGCGCGCCTTTGATGTTGCGAGATGACGATCTTGGCCTTGCGTTCGTTCAAGTCTTCGATGATCCAGTTGGAATCAAAAGCCTTGTCGGCGATCAAGCCACCGAACTCGATATCCTTGATCAGGGGCACGACGCCGACGGTGTCAAAGCGATGGCCGGGGAGCAGGATGAACCGCACCAGATTCCCGAGCGCGTCAGTCAGCGCGAGGATTTTGGTGGTCCAGCCGCCTTTTGACTTGCCGATGGCCTGATTTTTGGTCCCCCTTTTGCTCCCTGCCCGTGGCGGTGAACCTTGACGATGGTCGCGTCGACCATGGCGAACTCCATGTCCGGATCATCCGATACGGCATCGAAGATCCGCTTGAAAACACCGGCTTTCACCCAGTCGCGATAGCGTTTGAACACGGTATTCCAGTTGCCGAACGTCGGCGGCAGATCCCGCCATGGGCTGCCCGTGCGGGCGATCCACAGTACAGCTTCCAGAAACAGACGGTTATCGCTTCCACTGCGGCCGGGGTCCCTCGGCTTGCCCAAACAAACCGGCTCCATCTTCGCCCATTGAGCATCTGTCAGAACGAATCGGGGCATGCCAAACTCCTTTCGGAGCTTGAATCACGGACATTCCGTTCTGTGAATCCTGAATCTCAACAGACCCTAGTCCGTTGGTGGATTCAGCCGCGAGTACCACGCCAGAGGCGGCTGCCGAGTTCTGAGCGCGATCTGCGCAAAGACTCCGCCGCCGCAAGGCCACCGGGAGCTTCAGTCCGAGGAGCGAATGGTCCCGTTTACCTGATGCGGCGAGACGACGACCACGGCGGTGGTGTCATCCGCGCCGCGCATGGAGACAACCTCCATTGGCCCATTCGCTTGGCAAGCCCTTCGTCGAGGTTAGTCCTCGCCGGTCTTTTCCGCCCCTCCCATTGATCATTCCCACCTGAAGTGAGCATACCTTTGCGACCGGACATCATCACTAGGCCTTCGTCGGAGGAGACGAGCATGTTCGTGCGTTCGGATGCTCATCGAAGCGGGTCAGCTATTGTCCGCGGGTTTCGCCAAGTTGCGCCACCGAAGGCGCGGCGTGAAGTTGCGACCACCGGAATTCTCTCGCCCGCGCTCTCGCACCGAGTGTCCGTCCTTGTCCTGCACAGACGAACGGAGGCGGCCGTCAAGCCCCTTCCGCGGCGGGCGCGTGAGTCTGGCAGTTGGTCGGACAGACCCGGGCGCAGGCGCCGCAGCCGATACAGGCGCCCTCATCATTCATCACCATGATCTTCTTTTCGATCTCATCGTCCTCGTCGCTGTCAAGTTCGATAAGATCGCCCTCTTCGTTGATCCCTTTTAATATCATGACATGGCGACCACAGACCTTGAAGCAGCGTCCGCATCCGATGCATTTTCCGGAATCGATCGAGACGAGATAATCGGGCATCCAGCCGCGGCCGTCGCGCGTTACAAATGACATGCTTGTATACCTTTACGCCCTTTCCTGCGCCTTGAGATCCTCGCGCTTTTTCTCGAGCTCGGCAAACGCCTCATGTGCTCTTTGCGCCACCGCCATGATCGAGTGCCAGTTGAGCGGCAGCTCCTCTGACAGGTCGTGCAGGTCCATCTTGGCCTGTGTCGCCTTGTCTGACAGCTTCTTGATGTCTGCCTTCAGCCTTTCAAGTTCGCTCATGTGCCGCCCTCAATAATTCGCAGCGTCCGGAAATTTCCGGATCATCCCGACCCCGTCTGCGACATACTTTTCACCCTCGGCGGCGAGCTTCGCAAGATTTTCGAACCCGAAGCGATGCACGTCGCGCAGCTGCTTATTGACGACGATCAGGCGGCCTCCGATCAGCACCATTCGGCCAAAGCCTTCATGATGCATCTTCAGCATCGGCTGGATCATCACGCCGGCCGCCTTCTCGATCGAGAGCGCGACCGCGTTGAAGAACAGCTCCACGCGCCACACCGTGTCTGGATCTGGATCGCCCACGATCGGCAGCGCGTGCCGCGTCTCCTTATCCAGGATATAGGGCTCGAGCAAATCGAGATCGCTCTTGCCCTCCCATGTCCCATGGCTGTCCTCAGCGCGCCAGATCTTGACCAGCTGTTTGACGAACGGCGCGTCAAGAGCAGTATCGGCTTGCCTCGCTTCTGCGGCCTCAGTCATGTGATCCTCATTCCTCGAAATCGAACCTGCGCTCCTTGGCCTTCGCCAGGGCCTTGCGGATCCAGGGGGGCGGCGTCCCGTTCAGCATCCGTTGGAGCTTTTCGAGCAGCGCCAGGATGTTCTCGGGCTTATTCACCTTGATGGGATGGATTTTATTCGCCACCACCCGCGCAGCGCCGGAGCCGCCAATCGCAACGACATAGAGGATGGCGCAATCCTTGATCACCTCGATCTTGGGCGCGAGCTTATCCTCGTTGCCGTCTTCCCTGAGATCGCCATCGAACTGCACCGCCTTCAGAAAGACGTGCCCGTCCGGGCCGACGTCATAGATGACAATGTTCTTGGCCCAGCCGAAATGGGCATCGACGCGCCTCAAATCCTGGGTAGCGAATGCGACCTTCATGCAATCGACCTCTCTGTTGCGTCGGTGAAGCTGCGTCCGGACTTGAGAGGCGGCGTTGAGGCCCGCCAGCTATCGGGGCAGGGTTTATGATTTTCCTCGCGGTCGGCGATGACCAAGTTGGCGAGATGGAAGATCAGATCGCGCGTGCCGCGATACCCAACGGACAGCTGGTGTGCTGCGCCAAGGCGGTCGAACATCGGAAATCCCGCGCGATGAAACGGGATCTTGAGCCGTTCCGCCGCTTGGCGGCCATGCGAATGCGTGATCAATAGATCGCAATTCGCTCTCCGGGCGCGCTCTTCCAGATCCTCAAGATCGCCGATCAGCACCTCCTCCGTCCTTATCCGCTCCAGCACGGGCGAGGGCGTGGTCGTCACGGCCGCCGTGACCTGCGCGCCCATGTCGTGCAGCATGCTGGAGAAGTCGAACAAGAGGTCAGGCTCGGCACCGATCGCGAGCTTACGGCCGCCGATATGGAAATGGGCGTCCAGCATCGCATCGGCGAGCTGTCCGCGCTGGCGCCGATATTTGGTTGGCACAGGGCGGCCGGAGATCTCGCTCAAGAACGCGATGAATTCATCGTTGGGGATGAGGCCACACAATCGCTCGAACAGGCGAAACGGCACCCCGGTCCTGGTCTGCATGGCTTCTGCCGCCCGCCGCATCTGCGCACCGATGGCAATGGTCCAGCCGGACTGGCCCATGCTGGCAATTTCCTCAATGCC
Organism: Bradyrhizobium diazoefficiens; assembly: GCF_016612535.1. Classification (NCBI taxonomy): domain Bacteria; kingdom Pseudomonadati; phylum Pseudomonadota; class Alphaproteobacteria; order Hyphomicrobiales; family Nitrobacteraceae; genus Bradyrhizobium; species Bradyrhizobium diazoefficiens. The sequence goes on along the minus strand of NZ_JAENXS010000001.1, from coordinate 3,374,692 downwards.
GATGCCGCCGATGGTCGTTGACGTAAACTCCTCGGGGATATGCCCGTCCAGCGATCCCGCTAGGTCAGGCAGGAAGCGTGGCTTGAGCCCGAAATCCTCCAGAATCGTTCTGACCTCATCGAGGTCCGCGGGCGTCAGGTGACATCCGGGCAGGACATTCACCCGCGCGGGATCGCGCTCTGCCGCGATCGTCGGCGCGCTGACAAGCACCTCGACCATGCGCGCCACTGCCTTTTCCCAGCCGTCCTGGAACGCATCCTTGAAATCGGGCGTCGAGACATGGACCAGGGGAAATGTGGCGAGTTGCGGATGCTTCTTGCGGATCAGCTTGATGTAGCCGTCGATATCGTCGCCGTTCGTTTCCGTTATCCCGGTCGAGCAGATCCCGATGATCGCCGGCTTGGCTCGATGGTGGATGTTGAGGATGGCTTGCTCGATATTTTCAAACCCGCCGAGCACGGTTGTCACCTCGCTCATCGCGGTGGTCTGCAGCGGGACCGGTTCCTTGAAATGCCGCACGAACAGCGTGAGCCCGAACGACGTGCAGCCTTGCGAACCGTGCAGAAGCGGCATCGCCCCGCGCAGGCCCATGAACGCGAATGCGCCGCCGATGGGCTGGCTCATCTTCAGCGGGTTGACCGTGCAGGCCTTGCTCGGCGTGCTGACGAGAGCCATGACGCCGTCCTATTCCGCGGCCTGCCGCATGGCAGGCGGCTGCGAGACCGACATCGCCTTCAGGATGTCCTGGATCCGGCTCCTGCAGCAGCCGCCGTATGCGTCGGCGTGCTCTCTGACACCCTCGACGCTCGTCAGACCGTGCACGTGGATTGCATCTTCGATCGTTCCTCGATCGACTTTGTTGCAGAGGCAAACCTTTTTCGCGCGGCGGCTCGCCTCCATGAGCGCCGGGGTTTTTGCGGTCTCGGCGGGCTGTCCCTCGCTCTGCGCAAGGGCCAAGCGCATGGGCTGGCCATCCTTGGCGATCCCGTCCCATGGGGCCGGCCGGCGCAGTTGCTCCCACATCGGATTGAACAGCGCCTTGTCGATCTCCTCGACCAGGTTCACGATCCCCAAATAGCCCATATAGGCATGAGAGCGCTCCTGGTTGATGTCGAGCCAGGGCATCGCCGCCTTCAGCGCGACGAATTGCGACTTGCCGCCGGAGAGCATGATGTCCGCTTTTGCGGCCTTCAGCATCCTGTACATATCCCGTGGCGCCATGTCGTCGATCATATGGGCGTCCTGCCCCATCCGCTGCTTGATGCGCTGCTTGTCTTCTTTTGTGGATTTTTTGACGCTGGTGCCGACCAGCTCGAGGCCGGCCTCCTGCAACGCGGCCAGCACGGACCAGGATTTCACGCCACCTGTGATGAGAAGTGCCCTCTTGCCGGCAAGGCGCGGCCTGTAGGATCCGATTTTCGCCCACGCGCGCGCCTCCTCCCGCGCTATGACGGCCTCGGTCCGGCCGATCAGATCTTCCGGGCCCCCGCGCGCGACCAAAACGCGTGCAATGTTGCGCAGTGCGTCGCTGGAGTCCTGGATGCCGTAGAACGAGCCTTCGAAGAACGGGATGCCATAGCGCTCTTGCATCTTGCGCGCCACATTGATCATCGACTTCGAACAGACCAGCATGGCGGCGCGCGCCCGATGCGATGAGGCGACTTCGCGATATTTCCCGTCTCCGGAAATGCAGGAGAGGATGCGGATGCCGAGCTCGTCCAACAGCGGCTTGACCTGCCACAATTCGCCCGAGAGGTTGTATTCGCCGATCAGGTTAATGTCGCAGGACGTGGTGTGGTCCGGCTCTTCGGTGCCGATGACATGATCAAGCAGTGCTTGCCCCGCAAGCTTATTGCCGAGGTTTTTCGACCCTACGAAGCCTGGCGAATTGACCGGAATCACGGGCTTGCCGAACTTCCGGGAAGCCGCTTTGCAGACGGCATTGATGTCGTCGCCGATCATGGCGGGAATGCAGGTCTGATAGACGAAGATCGCCGCCGGATCGTATTTCGCCAAGATCTCCCTGATCGCCTTGTAAAGTCGCTTCTCGCCGCCGAACACGATATCGGTTTCGTTCATGTCAGTGGTGAAGCCGGTGCGCCAGATGCTGGCCCCGGACGAAGCTGCACCGCGGTTGTCCCAGGAATTGCCCTCACAGGCGATGGGTCCGTGCACCAGATGGGCCACATCGGTGAACGGCTGCAGCGCGATCTTGGCGCCGTCGAAGGCGCAACCGCCGGCCGCACTGCCCGGCTTAGGTGGTTTGGTGCAACCCTTCTTGCGGTCAGCCTCCGACTTGTCGGCGTTCTTGGCGCAGCCCGGCTCGTTGAAGACGTCCAGGATTCTGGCCGAAAGCGAACTCATCGGTCTCTCCTCTCAATCGCGATAATGTGAGATCAGCCATCGCGCTTAAGCCATCGCCGATGTTTGCCGGCGATCACTTAGGCGTGTTTCGTCATCAACGAATGATGTCAAAGCTATAGTCCGTGCCTGTAACGCTGGTCTTCCTGTCGATCTCGTCAAAGATCTTGTCGAGGATCTTCACCAAAACGTTCATGCCGCCCTGATAGCCCCACAGCGGAGAACGATGATGATGATGCCGATCAAAAATGGGGAAACCGATGCGGATCAGCGGGGTGCCGGTATCGCGCTCCAGATATTTGCCATGCGTGTTGCCGATCAGGAAGTCGACCGGCTCCGTGAACAGCAGCGAGCGCATGTGCCAGAGGTCCCGCCCCGGATAGGCATGGCAATTCTGCCCGAACGGCGAGCTCGCAAACAATGCCTGCATTTTATCGTGCCAGGCCTTGTTGCCGTTCGTGGACAGCACATGGACCGGTTCGGCGCCGAGTTCGAGCAGGAAGGCAGTCAGCCCATAACATAGGTCTGGATCGCCGTAGATCGCGAATTTCTTGCCGTGGATATGGGCGCTGGAGTCGGCGATCGCGTCGACCAGGCGGCCGCGCTCTCGCGCCAGCGCCTCGGGGATTTCCTTGCCGGTGATGCGCGCTAGCGCCATGAGGAGCTCGTCGGTCGCGGAGACGCCGACCGGATGGTTGAAGGCCAGGACCTCCTGGCCATGGCCGGCGATGAACGCTAGCGTCTTTTCCGTGCACCATTGCTGCGCAGAGATCGTCGCCTTGGCGTGAAGCGCGTTTGCGGCGTCTTCCAACGTGGTGCCGCCGTCATACATCCTGAACTCGCCGTCGGTCGGCGTATCGAACACATCGGAATTGTCCGCGAGAATCGTGTACTGGACATCCATCAAATCGAAGATGCGCTTGATTTCACGGGTGTTGCCAACAGTGTAGCCGTCAAAGCCGCCGATAAAGTTGATCTTCTCGTTGGGAGTGCGCTCGAGCTTCGGCACTGTCCCGGCTTTTCCGTCCCAGAAGTGCTCAAGGATACCTTTCAGCGCATTGTCATAGCCCGTGATGTGGCTGCCGACGAAGGCTGGCGTGTGCGCGAACGGCACATCGAAATCCTGCGGGACCGATCCTTTCTCCTTGGAGGTTTTGATAAAGGCGTTAAGGTCATCCCCGATCACCTCCGCCATGCAGGTCGTGGAGACCGCGATCATCTTGGGCTTGTACATGTTATAGCTGTTGGCGAGCCCATCGGTCATGTTGTTCAGGCCGCCGAACACTGCGGCATCTTCCGTCATTGACGAAGAGACGCAGGAACTCGGCTCCTTGAAGTGCCGCGACAGATGGCTGCGATAATAGGCGACGCAGCCCTGGGAGCCGTGCACGAAGGGCAGTGTGCCCTCGAATCCAACGGAGGCGAAGACTGCGCCGAGCGGCTGGCAAGCCTTGGCCGGGTTTATGGTCAGAGCTTCCCGCGCAAAGTTCTTTTCGCGATATTCGGGCGTCTTCGACCATTCCCTGATGCGTTCGACCTCCGCGGGATCTCGAGCGTTCTCGAACATCTTCTTCTTGTTGGCCAGCATTTGCTGGTATTCCGGACCGCGGAACAGCTCGACATGATCGAGCACGTGTTCTGCATTCTGCGCCATTTCGTGGAAATCCTCTTGAAAATCGTGGTCAATGTCGGCTCGACGTCCCTGAAGAGACGGCGGGGAGGCCAGCTATTCCGCAGCCATGAGCCTTGGTTCTGCGACAGCCTTCCAGGGCGCCTTGGTCTTCCCCCACACGGGCGAGTTGATAGCCATGTCCATGTCGCGCGCGAAGATCGGAAAGCCGTCATAACCGTGGTACGGACCCGAATAGTCCCAGGAGTGCATCTGCCGGAACGGCACCCCCATCTTCTGGAACACATATTTTTCCTTGATGCCCGAGCCGACTAGGTCGGGCTGCATCTTCTCGACAAAGCGCTCGAACTCATAGCCATTGACATCATCGTAGATGAGCGTGCCGTCCTTGACGTAATGCTGGGCGGTGCGCTGATAGTCATCGTTATGGCCAAACTCGTAGCCCGTGCCGATGACTTCCATGCCGAGGTCCTCGTAGGCTCCGATCACATGGCGCGGACGCAATCCGCCGACGAACAGCATCACGGTCTTGCCTTCCAGGCGGGGGCGGTATTTTGCGACGACCGCATCAACAAGCGGCTGGTATTTCGCAATCACCCGCTCGGCTCCTTCCTTGATGCTGTCGTCGAAATAGCTCGCTATCTTGCGCAGTGATTCCGCGATTTTCGAGGGGCCGAAGAAATTGTATTCGCACCACGGAATGCCGAACTTCTCCTCCATGTGACGGGAGATGTAGTTCATCGAGCGGTAGCAATGCAGTATGTTGAGCTTCGCTTTGGGCGTGGCCTCGAGCTCGGCCAGCGACCCGTCTCCGGACCACTGGGCGATGACGCGCAGGCCCATTTCCTCCAGCAGGATTCGAGACGACCAGGCATCACCGCCGATATTATAGTCTCCGATGATCGCAACGTCATAGGGCGTCGACTCGAAGCGGGACTTCTCGGGCGTGAGCCTATCGAAGATCCAATCGCGCACGGCATCGTTGGCGATATGGTGCCCGAGCGACTGCGAGACGCCGCGGAAGCCTTCGCAGCGAACCGGCACGATCGTCTTGCCGCCATATTCCTTCGACTTGGCCTTGGATACCGCCTCGATATCATCGCCGATCAGGCCAATCGGGCATTCGGACTGGATGGTGATGCCGTTGTTCAGCGGGAACAGCTCCTGCAGCTCGTCGATGAGTTTGACGAGCTTCTTGTCACCGCCGAACACGATATCCTTTTCCTGGAAGTCGGACGTGAACTGCAAGGTCACGAACGTATCGATACCGGTCGTGCCGGCGTAATAGTTGCGCCGCGAGCCCCAGGAGTACTGGCCACACCCCACCGGACCATGGCTGATATGGATCATGTCCTTGATCGGCCCCCAGACCACGCCCTTGGAGCCTGCATAGGCGCAGCCGCGGATCGTCATCACGCCGGGGATGGATTTGAGATTGGACTTAACGCCGCAATCCGCCTTCCCTGCCTCGTGAACGTTCAGGTGCTTGGCGCGCCGTTTTGCCGTCTTCTCGGGATAGACCGTCAGCACCTCCTGGATGAGGTCCTTATTGCGGGCCTTGATCTCCTCGATGCTTTCGGTCCTAACGAAGCTCATGCTGATATCCTTTGAGAGTTAGCGCGACGCGTGCTCAGCGAAGAGTTTAGCAACGAGCGTGCCAGCCGCGCGCAAGCGCAAAAACTAGCGGAATTGGAAGCACATAGCTTTGTGGGCAAGCCCGGCCTGACTGTGTTGCAAACCCGACATCGGAAGCTTCCCATAGACGGCTTCGTTTGCGCCTGTTCGATAGAAAACAAGGACCAGCGCGTGTCATTGACCGCGGCTACTCGAATGCAACGCGTTAGCCTTGGGTGGGCTTGGCGCCCGCTCGCGACTCATCATAGCCCGGCGGGCACCAGCTCAAACCGGTTGCATCAGCTGATGCGCTGAGCTGTTAGGCCAGAGAAGCGTCCTGGATGTATCCGCCAGGTCGATGCGTTCTATCAAAACAATGAATTATTCTATTTGGCTGATGAGCAATATGAACGAGCCAGGTGGCATGGTGGGGGCTGTCTAACAAGGAGTATTCGCGATGGACAAACCAATTGTTGGCGGTCCGGGCAGCAATAGTCTCTTTGGCGGCGACGGTAACGATATCATCATCGACCCCAAGGGCGACGACTGGATCGACGGTCGTGCCGGAAACGACGTCATCTCGGCCGGCGAGGGCAATGACCGAGTCTTCGGCGGCCAGGGCAACGACAACGTCTTCGGCGACGAGGGTAACGACTTCCTCTATGGCGACAACGGCCCCGACAAACCGCGAATTGTCAATGAGGGCAATGATAAGCTCTTCGGCGGCGCCGGCGACGACGTCCTCTTCGCTGGTGACGGCAGGGATTCCCTGACGGGAGGCACCGGCAACGACACCTTTGCGTTCCAGTTCCACGACCCGCACCCCGGATTCGACCAACAGTACGGGCCGGCCCCCGACCACACCACGATCGTGGATTTCGACCCGGCACAGGACACCTTCACGTTCGACGCGGTCGGCTTTGGCAGCGACGGGCTCAACGCGAACTTCCTCAATCACGTCAGCCAGCAGTCTGGCAATCAGGTGGACACCTTCTACAGTGGCCCGGCCTCAGGTGCTCACGGGGAACATGTCGTGGTGATCACCGATCGGGGTTTCTCCAACGGCTCTGACGCAGCCAGCGCCATTTCCGCGGCCCCCGGCGACATTATCGCCTACTTTGGGTACAACAGCATGACTGCGAATCTGGCCTACGTCACCTCCGCGAACCACGTAGACGAGTTCGCCCACCTGAGCAATGTGCACAGCGTGGACGGCCTGGCCAGCTTGGGCCTGAGCGCATCGGACTTCACATTCCACTGACCCGCAACCCATGCCGAACCGCGCCCGCCCTGTTCGGGCGGGCGCTTTCGTTTTCCGCTGCTTGCCAGGGCAATGGGCCCGCAGCGTGTTCAGGATGAAGCTGTGTGCCGCGCGCTGGCCGCGGACCCGAGCCTCCTGAAGCTCGTCGGGCAAACACCCCAAAGTTCAATCAATGAGTTTGCTGGCACCATGTGATCTCGCGGCACGGGCTTGATCTCGAATGGCAGCACGCTCCGACCCTCCGGAAGGTCCGTCCCGAACGACGCATCTCTACCGCTTCTTTGATTTGCTCCTGCTGGAGCGCAGCCTCGACCTCGAGGCCTGTTATCCTGATAACCAACGCAGAGGCGACTCTGGCGCTCCAGGCCAATTCTGCCGACGCGCGACGCCTTGCGCCCGCCACGGTCTTGTTCTCGCTGCTTAAACGGTCCTGTGAATGTCAAGAAATTGCTGAATCTGGGCCGGCGACGGACTTGAATCGTATGTAGCGTCAGATTGTAAGTTTTCCGACACGGCCGCGCGACTCTTCGGTCCCGCCAAAACATCCCGACAGCTAGCAAGAATTGCGAATGTCTCAAGCTCTTAAGGTTGCCTCGCAACCTGGTCACGCGCCTCGCGACAGCCGGCAATTTATCGTTTGCGCGGACATTTGCGGCGGTCCGCCGCCACGCTACGGATCAGGTCCGCGCGCAGCATCCGCTACTCTCTTGAAGAATGGCGCGCATCCGCCCCGCCACGGGTAGAACCTGAAAACAAGACTTCCATCGTTTCTTGAAAATCGCTGGTCAGTTCCTTTTCCCCCGGGGCGTCGTTCGTTCTCGCCTGCCCGATCCTTCTTCCCTCTTTCCGGTCCTTCTGGAAGGTCCACTTACTGCCGCAGCAAGGATCAAGCGAGTTGATCGACTGGCGTAGCCGACCGGCGCCGTGTTCGTTCAAGAGCTTGATGAGCTGCTCTTCCGGGAACTGGCTTTACGCATCGTCTTTCTCTCTCGAGAACAGAAGCCCTACCTTAAAGTCGGGTGGTTCAGGGCAGCAGGTCGCCTAGTTTATCCAGAATGCCGTGCCGGCGCGCGAGGCGATCCATGTCGAGGCGGCATTTTTTCCGCATCCAGCTTCTCGGACCCGCCTTGATGGATGACGAAGGCACTGAATTCGCCAGACCGTTGTGGCCGCACAACCGCGGAACTCGGATCGCGAGTGACATCCGTATGGACGAATGGCACTCGCGCGACGCCGACGTATTGGCGCGGATGCGGGCCGCGTGATCGCACGCCATCCCGGTCATCGCAAACTGCAAAGCAAATTCCCCAACCGGTCGTGCCTCAGAACGAGACCATCAAGATCCGTACCGCCCGCTGGCTGCCAGCTTAGGTGCTTGCAACAGCATCGCCTCGACCGCAAGTCTGTCGAAACAGCATCCGACCTGGCCTACGAACCGCGCCATGCTGAACCAACACGCGTTATCGATCCGACTGATTGAGTTGCGCCTGGCTAACCGACGTCACAGTCGGCAGATCTCATGGTGAGTTGGTTGCTTGACCTGTACTTGAACTGAGGGCGCTGTATTACGCCCTGATCTTGATCAAGAAATCGCTGACCTGCCCCTGCAACGATGCGACATTGTTGCTCAAATACTTCATCTTCCCGACGGCCTGGGCTGCCGATGAGCCAGAGGCTCGCGAAACATCGTTGAGTTGGTCAATATCGCGAGACGCGTCGCGCATATCAGCACTGATGTTGGTAATGCTTCTTGAGATGTCGTTCGTCACGATCGACTGCTCCTCTATCGCCGCCGATATGCTGCTCGATATCTCCTGCAACTTGTCGATTATGCCGGCGATGTCACTCATCGCCGCCGTCGCAAGTTCCGTCCTTTGTTGAATGGCAACAATTTGAGCATCAACCTCGCTCGTCGCTTTTGCTGCCTGCGCGGCAAGATTCTTCACTTCACCCGCCACCACTGCAAAGCCTCGCCCGGCCTCGCCGGCGCGTGCTGCCTCGATGGTTGCGTTGAGCGCCAGCAAATTGGTTTGCGAGGCTATGCTCTCGATCATTTGGACGACAGTGCTGATCTTCGTCACCGAAGCGACGAGCTCACCTAATGTGGCCTCAGCGTGCCCGGTCTTGTCGCGCGCAACCTGCGAAATGTTCGCTGCCGTCGAAACCTGTCGGCTGATTTCCGAAATCGAGGCCGAGAACTCCTGAGCGGCCGAAGAGACCGCGGTCGAGTTTCCTTCGGTCTTTTTCACCATTTCGGTCATGGCTTCGGTGCGAAGACAGACATCGTCCGTTGAAGCTGTAATTTCCGATGCGGCCGCTTGCATGTCGTGCATTGAGCTCACCACAACATCGACGACCCGCGACACGTCGCTATCAAATCTTGTCGCAAGACTTAGCCGCTCTTCTCGCATGCGAACCAGGTCGGTTATATCCTGCCAAACACACACCACGACCGGACGGCCGCTGAATTCCGAAACAACAAGACTTATCCTGACCGGAATTGAGGACTGGTCTTTGCGCCGAAGCCACCATTCGATCGCGACGTGGCCTGACCGGGTCACTGCCTCGTTGGTCTGCTCGAACATCTGCGCAACAGTCTTGCCGTTCGGTTGAGGATCCAGCGAGAGCGAGGCGATACTCAACCCTTTCAGCTCTTCTCCACTGGAAAGCCCGAGCATGTGAGCTGCAGCGTCGTTGCCGAGCACGCATTTGTCAGCATCATAGACGGTGATACCGTCCTTGATCGACTCGAAAGCCTTGATGGCCATCGCTTCGTCCAAGGTCACTGCTGATGGCTTCTGCCCTCTCCTCGACGTCACGATGGAAAGGACCAACATAGATCCGCCAAGTACGAGTCCGCCCCAGAAGTGAAGTGATAGGACGCCTGCATTAGCCGCGGCTGTCGCTGCGGGGACAGACAATGCGAGGGCGAGACTTGATATCCGAGTGTGCCACATGTTTCAAACTGCCGGTTAAATCAAACGAAAGTGGTCGTATCGAACCTCGATTAAGACTTCCCTTACGCAAGTGTCCTGTCGGCAGCATTTGCGCGTTCGTACATTTGTCATCTTCTAAACACCGAAACCGACTTCGATCCAACCCAAAGGGGACGAGACAATATTTGATCAAACGGCAGAGGCGACGGCGACGACAAACCTGATGAGTAAGCCCAGCTCGAACTCAGCTATGATTGCTCGTCCTAGAATGAGTTTGGCGATCTGCTTTCGGTTACGATGCGTTCGCATCTCTTCCGGCAATGCTGCAACGGCATGATCATAAATTCGTCCCAGGACCGACAGCTGTTCCGGATCGCATAGGCTGCGGTAGTCCTGTATGACTGGCTCATCTCCACTACCTATGACCTCGCCGCCGGGTCGCTCGTCGCGTTTTGCCCAGAGAGCGAGCGCTGCGGCTATCAGCTCGATTGTGAGCTCATTCAGCAGTTCGGTGGCCTGGCGTACGTTCTTGCCATCGTCAATCAGGCTCCTGATCTCTTCGATTTGTAGCCCAATCCTCTGCTTGAGCTGCCGGACGCTCGAATTGCAGCGATGAAACTGCGCCATGCGCTCTATAGGGTGAGGATCGGCTGGACTGTGCTGCGGACGTGTCCTCACCGGGACCACGAAAAACGCTTGACGCGCCTGTGCGGGTGAATCGCGGTTAGTCGAAGGGTCGGCGCTCAAAGCGTCTTCACTCGATACGCTCGTTTCAGGCGCTCTACTGGCCGATTCCGTAGACCCGTCCCCACTCATAGTCATGACTGCCTCATGCACCCTTCTTGCACGCGAATTTGGAGATTGAGACCTGCCGGCCCGATTGCGCAGGGCTGCCCGACCGCCTGATCAATCGACAAGCGATCTTGACGACCTGCGGTGTCTCAGATCTAAATTCACCGGCGCGCTGACTATCCAGCGTTTAGGTCGATCGGTAAAATCGATTGTTATGATCGAATGTATCCACGCCGTGGATGGACGACAGGAGTTTCGTTCTTCAACTCCAGCGGCGACCCGTGTGGCCGCTTGTCTCTTGATTGACGGCGGACGAATACCACCGCTCACTCCGACATAGTCTGTTTTGACGGGCCGCCCACGAGGATGCTTCCGCGCGCGAACATTCAACGACGAGCCCCGATCAAAGCGCCGATCCTGACGTGGCATAATCGCCTGGCTCTCTTGCTCAACATGTCTGTTGCTGACGATCATCCGCCGCGCGACAGCCGGTTCGGACAATTTCGAAACCGGCCAATGGCCGCCGTCCGCGACGGCCCACTTTTGAGCGTTTGACACCACGAGCCGACATGAAACGTCTCTTATGTCGGGAATACCTCACGCTGGAGCCAGTGAGTCTGGTGATCTTTCCGGACGATCAGCTTTTGCCTGTGCAGGACATCATCTGCTGGACCGATTTGAGCGGTCCCAACAACATCCTGCGCCATCGGAGTCAATCCGGATCAACGGGCAGGCCCAGGCAGAATGGACAGAAGCGTCCCAAGGGTGTGCTGAAAGACGTTGAGCTCGCTTGCGAACCCTGGCCCGCTAATGCGGATGGATCCGGCCACAGTAAAAAGCGCCCGACCCCTTTGGGGCCGGGCGAAGTTCAGTCTGGGAGGAGCGATGCTACAAAACATCGCACCAGCTTCCGTCGGCAGATGGAGGGCTGCCGGCGGTTCATGTACGGCGAGGGCATTCGCCGCTAACTTTGGCGACGAGCAGGCCGATATCCATTAAGAATACAAAGCGCTGTCGCTTCCGACCTTTCCATTGATGGCGCGAGTCGAACAATTCTTCCGAACACTCGCGCGTAGACAAGTCGACACCGACGTTCATGAGACCTTCAACACGTCAAAATGAAGGCCATTGCCGAATGGCGCCCGCCGCAAAGATGCATGATAAGCCAATCAAGAACCGACAATCGGCATCTGAGACGGCCCTCACATGAAACGAGGCAACCCGGCCTGATGATCTATTTCTCCAACTGAGCTTTTCTATCTGCCATTCCGCACAATTGGTAAAATCGATTCTGTCGATGGCGCACATCCAGACAATGAATAGAGAGAACCGCTCCAGGGTCTCGGTCTTGAAATGGAGTTGATCTTGATCTCCTCATCTCATAACAAACGGCCTTCAAGCACGGGAGTGAGGTGGTCATTGCAGATGCGATCTGTTCCCATCTCTCTGCGTTCTCAACCGTTGCGCTGGCGGGATACGGAAACGAAAGCTGCACGTCCGCAAGGAACGCGGCCTGGATGACTTTCGAGAAGCCCGCGCGAATATTCGCGCGTGATTTCTGTTCACCGTGACGGACTCTGAAAGCGGCTCATGCGCTATGGCAAGCTAGATTATCGAAACGGCGACTTGCCGCGCGGGGACCCGCAGTTGGTTAAAATGAACGCACAAGAGATCACCAAGCCACAGACTCGCACGCTGCCGCGGCACCTGCGGCGGCTCGAGGCCGAGTCCATCGAGATTATGCGCGAAGTCGTTGCCGCATTTCGAAAGCCCGTAATGCTTTATTCGAGCGGCAAGGATTCGAGCGTCATGCTGCACCTGGCGCAGAAGGCCTTCTATCCGGCGAAGGTCCCGTTTCCGCTGTTGCATGTCGACACAACCTGGAAGTTTCGCGAGATGATCAGCTTTCGCGACGAGACGGCCCAACGTCTCGGCATCGACCTGATCGTTCATGTGAACCGGGACGGGATCAAGCGCGGCATCAACCCGATCGATTCCGGATCGACGCTGCATACCCAGGTGATGAAGACAGACGCACTCAAGCAGGCGCTCGACCTCTACGGCTTCGACGCAGCGTTCGGTGGCGCCCGGCGCGACGAGGAAAGGAGCCGGGCGAAGGAGCGCATCTTCTCCTTCCGTTCGCATGGACATGTCTGGGACCCGCGCAACCAGAGGCCGGAGCTGTGGAATCTCTTCAACACCCGCAGCCGCAAAGGCGAGACAATGCGCGTGTTTGCCATTTCAAATTGGACGGAGCTCGATGTCTGGGAATACATCATGCTGGAAAACATTCCCGTAGTTCCGCTTTATTTCGCAAAAATGCGCTGGGTGGTCCATCGCAATGGCGCGCTGATCATGGTGGATGACGAGCGCCTGCCTTTGGCTCCGAACGAGACACCGGAGCTTAAGATGATGCGTTTCCGCACACTTGGTTGCTATCCGCTGAGCGGCGCCATCGAGTCCGACGCCGCCACCATCAAAGACATCGTTGCGGAAATGCAGGTTGCGACACGTTCCGAGCGTCAGGGGCGGCTGATCGATACCGATGAAGCGGCCTCGATGGAGAAAAAGAAGCGGGAAGGCTACTTCTGAATGGATACTGATGCGCTGCGAGAGCTCCCCTTCACCAGCAGCAAGGATCAGCTGTGCTTCATCACCTGCGGCTCGGTGGACGATGGAAAGTCGACGCTAATCGGCCGGCTTCTGCACGACGGCAGGGGGATCTATGAGGATCAGCTGCAGGCGCTTGCGCGCGACAGCGTCAAGCACGGCACAACTGGGGATGCTATCGACTTGGCCCTGCTGGTCGATGGACTTGAGGCTGAACGCGAACAGGGCATCACCATCGATGTCGGCTATCGCTTCTTCACCACGCTGCGCCGATCCTTCATGGTGGCCGATACGCCCGGTCACGAACGATATACGCGTAACATGGCGACCGGCGCTTCCAACGCCCAGCTCGCGGTCATCCTCATCGATGCGCGCAAAGGCGTCCTGGTGCAGACAAAGCGCCACTCCTACATTTGCGCGCTCTTGGGCATCCGGCACGTGGTCGTGGCCCTGAACAAGATGGATCTGGTCGATTACCGCAAGGAGGTTTTTGATCGCATCATGGCCGACTATGTCAGGTTCGCTTCGAACCTTGGCTTTACGTCGATCGCGGCTGTCCCGATCTCCGCGCGATACGGCGACAACATCATCAACCGGTCCCGCAATACCGACTGGTTTCACGGCCCTTGCCTGTTGGACTATCTCGAAAGCATCGACATCCAGTCCAACACGGCTGGCTTGCCCTTCCGTTTTCCGGTACAATGGGTGAGCCGGCCAAATTTGGATTTCCGCGGCTACGCTGGAACCGTGGTCTCTGGCAGCATTGCCGTTGGCGACGAAATCGTCGTTCCAGCATCGGGACGCAATTCGCGCGTCAAGCAGATCGTGACGTACGATGGCGAGCTTGTGCGTGCCGAAGCCGGCGATGCGGTGACCATTACGCTGACCGACGAAATCGACATCGGCCGCGGGGATGTCATCGCCAAGCCCAGGGAACGACCGGAGGTCGCTGATCAGTTTGCCGCCCACGTGATCTGGATGGATCAGGAGGACATAGTGCCAGGCCGGTCCTATGCCTTCCGGATCGGCACGCAATCGATTGCGTCCGGCAGCATCACCGCGATGAAATACAGGATCGACGTCAACACGGGCGCGCATGTGGCGGCCCGAACTTTGCGCCTCAATGAAATCGGCTTCTGCAAGATTGCAACCGTACTGCCGGCAACCTTCGACGCCTATGAAGCGAACCGGCGTACCGGCTCCTTCATCGTGATCGATCGCGACACCAACAGGACCGTCGGCGCCGGCATGATTGCGTTTCCCTTGCGGCGTGCCGCAAAGGCCTGCCAGCCGCTCTCACTCGGGAAGAAGGAGCGCGCCGCTCTCAAGCACCAAAGACCCTGCATCATCTGGCTTACCGGGCTTCCCGGCGCGGGCAAGTCGACCATCGCCAACGTCGTCGACCAGAAGTTATTTGTGATGTCATATCACACCATGCTCTTGGACGGCGACAATCTCAGGCACGGTGTCAATCGAGATCTCGGCTTCACCGAATCCGATCGGATTGAAAACATCCCCCGCGCCGGCGAAGTTGCCAAACTGATGGTCGATAGTGGCTTGCTCGTGATCTGCTCATTCATCTCGCCCTACAAGGCTGAACGAGACATGGTGCGCGATCTCGTGGGCGACGGCGAATTCATCGAGGTCTTTGTCGATACGCCGATCGGCGAATGCGTGCGGCGCGATCCGAAGGGGCTCTACGCCAAGGCGAAATCGGGCATGATCAAGAATTTCACCGGCATCGATGCGCCATACGAGGCGCCGAGCGCGCCGGAGATCCATTTGACAACACTGAACCAGCAGCCGGAACGGTTGGCCGATACGGTGCTAAACTGCCTGGCCGCACGAGGGATCATCGTGCCGACGAACCGGACGGAGAATTAGCCGGCTCGGCTGTGAGAGCTGTTTGCCGTCGGACTGACATTTCTCACCTCCAACCTGACCTGGCTGATCGGACCAAACACCACGCCGTCACATGATGCCAAGCTGCTGCACCATCGGCCGACGTCGAGCTTTGCGGGCTTTACATCGCTAGCGAGCCTGGATCGGTCTAGGCTGGCCCGACATTCTCCAGCATGAAAGGCGCGGTCGGAGGCGGCGCGCTCGCTTTGGCTTCTCTGGTAACGTCATGCCTTTCCTGCGCCAGTCGGCACATTGACCAACAGCTGACTACCGTCGCTGTTGTAAAGGGCGCCTTGGTGTTGTGGTAGAGCTCGTCTCCGGCACTAGCTTTAGCCACACATGCTCGTGTCTCCGGTTCAGACGGCGTTGTGGATCAATCGCGCGGCCTGCGAGCCCGGCTCGCTACATCGGGCCGCGTGGGATAGGTACGCCTTGGCCTTTGCTGCTGAAGTGCGACAAGGTTCTGAGCAGTTCTTGGCAAACGACTCTGCTGCCGAATTAAGCGTCCGCGTGATGTCGCACCTACCAAAACGAGCTGCTTGCATTCGGCGTTACTCCGCCCGTTCGGGTACTTTAGGCGGAACAATGTCGCCGCAGAAAGATTGATTGATCACCTCTAGCACGCGCTCTTGGACGGAGCTGCAGGCCCCACGATCTACGGGGACTCGGTCGGTCGTTACACAACTCCTCTCGACTTCGTTCTGGACAACGCGAACCCACCAAAGAAATCGCATTCCAAGCTTCAGTGTCACCTCCGCTAAACATGTTTCCTATATGTGTCGGGCGTGACGGCAAACAAGCCGATTGCACCAATCACTAGACGAAACGGGCTTATCGAACGATGGGTTTCGGCGGATCTTCTCAGGAACACTGGGTGAGAGCCGAAGCCAACGCGCACAGATTTGATCCGTTGGATGAGCCTCATGACAGCTGCGAATTCAGATGCTCACCTGCGTGCCGTGTTGAGGCGCGTCCTGGACAATGCTGTCCAAATGATGCCGGAACCGGCGCGGACGTCTTCCTTAAAAGCATGCCTTGCCGAAAAGATTTTAAATCTAGCCGCGGCCGGCGAAACAAATCCAAAAACTCTAACGCGGCTTGCCGTTCGGCTGATTCACGACTCATGTCCGAGCTGTTCGGGATGTGAAGGCTGGCGACCGGCCGTCACCGCGACGGAGCGAACCGACCACCCACATGCCACACATCCAGTCTCATCAGACTAGCGCGAGCCGAGGCGAACGACGTATGCACGCTGTGGCCTTCATAGATGGCGTCGTCTTTCCTAGGGCACCGATCGCTTGCCAGTATTTGTTCTCACCGGACTTGGTGACCGCGAAGATGCGGTGCATCGGACGCGACTTGGTTTCGGTTTTCATGATCTTATTCTTTCGCCAATGAGCCCGCCGGGATGGCGGCCTCGATGCGCGTTTCCGGCCGAGGCGCACAATCGGGGCTGTCAAAACGCCCGTAGGGCACCGTCAGGCGCGCTGCTGCACAAGCGCAGCGCGGAAGCGAGCGGCTTTGACGGCGCCGCGCGTCTCGGCAGAAGTCGCGCACTTGGAGAGGCCGACATTCCCGCGGACCCGAAAAGATAAGATCCTCAAAGCCGAAACCCCGGGAATCGCGGCCGATGCATCGCACGCGGTCAGCAAGTCCGGCGCGAGAAACTTGCGGTAGGCAAGTGAGCGTTGCCCTTTGGGTGTGCCGGGTGGCAGATTCATTCCGTCAAGGGGACTAGCCGCTGACCGGCGCCGAAATTGCACTCGCAGGGTGCGACGAAGACGGGGACGAAAACGGGTCTAGCGCCTGCGCGCCCTCTTGTGCTATCGCCGGGCCTTCTTGCCTGTGGGCGACGCTTTCCGGGTTCTCATCGAGGCGTTCTTCTGGTCTTCTTGGTCTTCTTGGTCTTCTTGGTCTTCTTGGTCTTCTTGGTCTTCTTGGTCTTCTTGGTCTTCTTCGTAGTTTTCTTAGCCGCGGTGGTCCGCTTGGCGGGCGCCTTGGGTTTCGGTGCCGATAGCTTTCGCGGGCTCGGTTCGGCCTTCCAGGCATCGAGCCCGACGCACTTTGCCGCTATTTGGCCTACGGCGTTCTCGGTGATCGTCGCGGCGATCCCGGAGAGCCAGTCGATGAGATCTGCGAACGGGATCGACTTATTGTCGCTGATGCGCAGCCAGCGGCGGTTCCTATGATGAGTGACAACAAGGACGCCGTGCCGCCGGTTGTCAGGCTTCAGGTAGTCTTCGGCAAGCTGAGTCTTCAATGCGTTTTCAAGGTCGCGTGCGCTCCAGTCTTTACCGCCGTGTTTGACCTCGATCGAGACCTGGGCGGGCGAAGACGTGGACGCAATAATGATGTCAGGCTTATCGCGAATGGCGACCTCTGGCTCCCGGAACGCATGGAAGCGGCCACGTGCGCGGGAGTTCATCTGCTCGGCGAGCCATTGTTGCACTTCTTCCTCGTCTTTCGCACGCTCGAGCAGCGCGCGGGAATTGAAGTCACCTTTCGTCAGATTTAGGGCAATGTCGGCAAGCACGCCGAGGACGATACGCAAGAGATCCGCCCCGGTCTTGGCTGGAGCGGTGGCTTCACGTTCAAATGTGAGCACTTCGGAAGCGGTCCAGGCGGGAATCTCCGCGTCGCGTTCGGCCTTACCGCGCGCAAGCTCAAGGAACCGATGTGCGCGGAGAGCGAAGATAGGATCATTCGCCAGCCGCTTCATGGCTTCGTAGGCATCGCCGCCGGGCTTCTCAAGCAAGACAGACAAGATGACGTTGCGCGCAGACTCGGCATTGTCCCTTGGTCCGGGCGAATACATCCCGTGATGAACGAGATCGTTCTTCGGGTGAATGTGGCTATAGGCAAGATGCAAAAGCGCCTCTAGGCCTTTCGTGGAGGTGGCGGCAAGCGCATCAGAAGTGAGCGGATCATGCCGATCGAACAGCATGCTGAACGTCGTTTCCGCACGCGCCTTTCGGTCCGCCCTGGAAGACGGAGCATCGAGCCATTGCCGCAGTATCGGCAAGGACGCATCGGGATCAAGCATCACAAGCACCAGCAAATAGGACGATGCGAAATCGTCACGATTGGCCTTTGTGTGCGCATTGAAGCGTGCGATAGCCGTCTTGAAAAGTTCTGCGCGCTGCGTGGTGTCTAGAGAGAGATTGCGAATGATCCGGATGCCCGTATGGAGAACCGCAACCGTCTTGGCCTCCGTTTGCAGGAATGCCGCACGCAGGAGCGGCTGAACAGACTGCTGGATCGAATGAGCTGAGGCGCCGTAGCGGTGCAGGAAGCTTGTGATACCGTCAGGCAGCAATGTCCATTCGCGAATGATCTGGTCCTTGAGAACCGGCAGGACAGCTTTTGGCCATGACATTGTCAGGCCGTCAATCCAATCGGGACAGCCTTCTTCGGCGCGGCAACCATGCCGAGCCGCAATAACTGCTTCCTTTTCGGTAAGACGAAGTGCCCAGTCGGCATCTTCCGCAGCTTCGAGTCCGATGCCTGCAAAAGCAAGAATCGATGGCGACTTCTTGGTGATCGTCCCGTCGCGATTTCGACGTGGCCGCACAGGCGCAATGGAGCGCCAAAGCCGCCTCATACCGTCGCGGTAGGCTTCTGCAATGGTGCGATTGAAGCCTTCTTCCAGAAGCCGCCATTCGAGAACCGCTCGCGGTATGTCTGAACCGGTACGCCTCCGAAGCCAATTTGTAAGATAGTGGAGGCGGAAAACGCCTGTCTTCCAGGACTTGAGATTTTTGGGATCGGATAGGACGGTTGGGTCCTTCAGGAGATCGTTCTGGAACTTGATCCAGGATTTCCGATCAGCCTTGGTTTGGGCTTCGGCCTCACGATCATGCGCCTCGCGCCTTAAGCGATGTGCGCGTATCGTGACGCCCTCGGCCGGCGGTTCAAGCGCTTTTTGCAGCGCGTCGAGCAGCACTGCTTCCTTCCCGATTGCAGCGCGTATGGTGCCTGCCTCCGCCGCCAAGCGACCGGCACGATGGAGGAGGTTCAATATTACGCTGAGGGCGACTTGCTTGTCTTCGATGTTGGGGCGCGATTTCAGGTCGTCGTAAAGCCACGAAATGTCGGCCTCTGTGAAGCCCCACAAGGCTTCGCTGCCGCTGCCGAAATGCACGTGCCAATAATCGACAATTGGGCCCTTCGTATTCGCGCGATGCTCGGCAACGTCTGCCCAGAAGAGAGCACGATTCAAGGGTGGATTTTTTCGCACCAGTTCGTGAAGCGATGGCTTTGCTTCGCTGCTGTAGCTATCGCGGCCGCCGCGTTCAGCGGCGACGAGCAGACGCACAATGTGGGTCGGCGGTTCGACTTTGGCTAACCCGGCGACTTCGCGGCGCGCGACGTTGTACAGATGTTTGGCAATTTCGCCGAAGTTCTTCGCGATGCGATGATGCTCGTCCACGAAAGGTTTGGACAGGCAGAGATCGGCGAGACCGCCAAGGAGGGCGACACGGGCTGCGGCGTTCGGAGCCTTGTCATACAGCTTTTCAAGTTCGTAGCCGAAATCCTCGGCCGCATGTTCCGCTGGATTCTTTGATTTGGCAATGATTTTCAGCAAGTCCGCTGTGGAAAGAAAGCTGGGATAGAGGATCAGCGACAACGATGCGGCCAGGCCAGGGCTCGCTTTCGCCGCATCCCTAACGAGCTCGTTGGATAGCGCAGTTAACGTCGCTCGATCATCGCAGGCTTCGGCTGCTTTCGCGGCGACAATGCGGTGGTTGTCATCGGCCTTCTTGTCCAGCGCAACCGCGCGCGCCAGGCTGGAGGCACCTTTAATTCCGCCCTCGCGAATAAGCCGTAACAAGTCGTAGCGGAACTGTTCCCGCGTGTTAGCCTGCCAAGCCTTCACCACCGTTGGTGCGAGCTGCTCATCGGCGAACATCCAGAGCTCGCGAGCATCGAGGCGGTCATCGGAAATGTCGCCCGTGGCCTGCTTGGAGGCGTATTGCATCAGGAGCTGCTCCCGAACCGGCAAGGGGAGCGAGCCGGGATCGCCCTGCGTTACGAGGATCAACGGTTCTCGGCGAATAACTTCATCGCGAATATCAGGCTGCCGGAGTGATAACCAAGCCGCTTCGGCTCGCAGCGAAGGCACGACAGTTTCGACACCGTAGCGCTCTGTAAAGAGAAGATTGAATATCTCAGTACGCGGGCAGTTATTGCGGATCAGGCGATCGAGCCAGCCTGCGGCAAGATATTCTTGGGTCGAACGGTGATGAAATCGTACGCGGCCATAGGTGGCTGGCGCAAAGATGGCGCGCCGCAGCAAAGCGTTCCGCTTGGCGTCGGTCCACTCGGGAAGAATCTCCCTCGGGTTGAGTGCGCCCGACGCGAGGCTCGGGTCGGAGTCGTCTCCTGGCGCTCGTAGCGTGAAGGACTTGCCCAGGGTTAGGGCTGCTGCCAAGCGTTCGGCGCCTTCACGCGCCTCTTCCGGTGAAAGGGCTTCGTTGTCCGCGCGATGTGGATTTGGTTCGCCGAGTTTGCCGGTGATGCCGTGTTCCAGCATTTTGGCAAACGTGCCGAACTTCTTATATGTTTTCCAGTAGTCGGCGAGGTCGAGTAAATCCCGAGAGCGCTCGGTAGATGCTTCGAGGCCATGTCTTGCGATCGCAGCGACGAACGCATCGACGTCAGGGACGCCCCGCTTCGTTGCGAGCTTTCGGTACTGCTCTGGAGAAAGCGGTACAAGCTGCACGACGAGAAGTTCATTGAGCAGTTTCTCGCCTTTGGCGGCCTGATCGTCGCGCGGAGATCGCTTGTCCTTGAAGATTGGATCAAGAAGGGCGCTATAATCGTCCGGTTTCGCGACAGGTGCGATTATCGGCTGGTTCCAGGCGGGGAGATAGCGCGAAAAGATTGTGCGATCTTCTGCGCCCCGCCAGTCGGTTACGCGGCAAGAGACGTAAACGTGCGCCCGCTCGAGGCCGGCTCCGAGGTCTCTTGCGAAGTGTCTGAGCGCTGAATCGAAGCTCTTTCTGTTCAGATGCGCTTCATCGACGGCATCGAGAAAGAACCAGGCTTCGCCGGAGCCGCTCAGCCATGATTGAAAAAGCTCGACGCTTGCGCCATCGAGGATCGCTTCAACTGCGTTTTCGGCAAGCTCCTCGATGCGTAGAAAGAAGGCGGGGTTGCCGTCCGCGCGCAAGGTTTCGCGCTGATGCCGGAATTCTTCCGTTTTGCCGCTGGCGGCTTCAGCCAACAAGATGACACGTCGGCGTCGGCGAAGCTCTTCCCAATTGAGCCAGCCTGCTGCGCGTGGCCCCCAGAAGCGGCCAATATCGAGACTTGGTTCCTGATCTTTGTTCAGCGGTACGAAATAACGATCAAGGTCAACGAATTCCATCATGGCTCGCTGGGGCGATAGGGCTGCTCGCGGGCAGCCTCAAGCTGTTTAAAGCGGCGAAGTAACGGCTACCGAGCTATTGTGATTCTGAACATAGGAAAAATGGATTGGTGCGGGCGGCCGGGGTCGAACGGGCACAGCTCTTTCGAGCCGAGGGATTTTCTTACCAGCTGCGGCTTTCGCCGCCGGGCCTTGGCGCGTTCGCGCTGTCGGCTCGTTTCTGGTCTGGACTATACCTTCATCCTAGCGCGTTCGCGCTTTAGGTGCTGCTCGTCTAGTCTCTACACCTTCGCTTCGGCCGTTCGGCCGAGGCGCTTGGCTCGGGATTGCTTGTTACCGGTTTCCCCGAATTTGGGCAGTTCTGCACCTCGGGTTTCCCGGGGGCACTCAAATCCTTAAGTCCCTTGCGTCTACCAATTTCGCCACGCCCGCGTAGCGCTATCCTAGCGGGCGACTGCCCACAGGCCAACGAAGAATTGCTATAGCGGATTCTGTGCGGATTGCAGCGATTTTTTGCCTTTGGCGCGCTTCTTCGGCTTGGGGCGGCGCACGTTTACAACAGCTGCATCGAGCATGCTCATGTGCGAGGCATAGAAGTCCTCGATCATCTCCATGCTGGTCCGGCAGTTCTTGGCGATTTGATAAACGTCGGCGCCCTCCATCAGGCGGAAGCAGATGTAGCTGTGCCTGAGGCTGTAGCAGTCCGGCGTTGGCCCTCGCGGTCCAGTTTGAGATTTTGTTCTTTGAGGATGATGTTGAATAGATCGCGGTGCTTAAGGTTGCGATGTGCGCGCGTTTACTTTGGGATTTTGTCGTCAATGGTTGACCGGTACGGCCTCCATCGCGGCGACCGCAATCATCTGGCGATGGCTTAAAGCATCCTGCAACGATCCATAAAGACATCCAGAACGCAGCCTCTCCTTTCCGGCTAAAATCAATGAATGCTCACATACATCTGTCTGTCTTGTACGACCGCGCTAACGTTGTGCGTTTCTACAAGAACCAGAACAATCGTACCGAGCCCGTCAAAATCCTCGTAGCTCGTCCATTTCCCGTAATTTGCCCAGAGTTCATCGAAAGTGTTATCGAGCTCGATGATGTACTGACCAAGCCAATGTTCTGACTCCAGGAATTCTTTAAACTTGGGCGCCACATCGACCTCCCCACCCAAACCGTCGATGTGGCCAAGCAGATATGATACGAACCTCATGATCCGTTCGTACTCCGCGCACAACGATCTGAAGCACTGCAAACCGTCGTTGTCTTCAGCGAACTTCGCCATAATCGCCGTGGTGCGCTCGTCGAGACCTTCCAATGTTGCTATGAAGACTTCTTCGTAGTGGGCAACTTGGCCAGCATAAAATTCCGCACTCAAACGAGATGCGGCATACTCCGACCAGCAGTTGTCTCCGAGCTCGTAGCGGGTTTTGTTCAAGTCGTCGCCGAAGTCATGCAGGGTTAGCAGTAAATCCGGCAGGGCCTTATCAAATGCGTGCCGGTCATGGACGTGGCCGCATTCGTGCGCCAACTGATAGTAAATCCACAGCCATTGTTCGTCGTCTGTATCCATGAAACGAACGAAGACATTCGCATCGAAGACAATGTGGGTCTTGATGACGCCATCGCGTTTTACGGCTGGCGCCATGGCGACGCCCTGTGCGAACTCACTGGATGGGGTGAGGACGAACTTCGTTGCGTAGCCTCGATCCAATTCGGCCAAGGCTTTCGGATAATCGAAGGCAATCGTTATGCCGTCTAATCGCTCCAGATTGAGCTTGGCGCCAATGATTTTAAGGAAACTGTAGGTCCAGTCCGCAAGTTCTTTGGCTTTTTCTTCGGTCTGGAAGCCCTTCAGGCAAAAATTCAGATTGGGAGGGACCGTGGTGTTCCTGGTCATCTCATCATAATCAAACTCGGGCTCCTCGCTCACGAATCACCTCTCGCTTGGGCACCGACGCGTGAGTCTATCCCACACATGTTCTCCCATTCCTCGTAGGCAATCAATGGACCTGCGGAAACGGTCGACAGCTTGGGGACGGGTAACCCTTTTTAGGCAGATCGGCGTTATATGCGTCGGAGAAGGCCGATTCGCCCCTTTTAGAGGGAGCCGATTTCGGACTCTTGTGCGCTTTTCTAGCACAATATTGCACATTGCTCTCAAACCAAGAATTTTTACCCTAAATTTCAATTGCTTAATTGATACCGCGGGACTTGTTGTCTCGTTGTAACCTTGGTCATTCCCAGCTGACCGGCCGAGTTCACCGATAAAGACGTCCGATCACGCCGCCGCATGCGCAAAGGCACGAACCCAAAGCCGGCGCACTGGCTTTAGATCAAGAAAGGCAAGCAGGCTCGAGCAGAGCAGCGCAACGCCGACCGCGGTCAGTGCGTACCCGAGACGAATCGTGATTGGGCATACATCGCTTTCAGTTACGGCGAAGACCATCAGCCCCATTGCTGCCTTCGCGGTTTTAACGACGAACGCAAAAATGATTATTCGAATCGCGTGCACTATTCCTGCTGTTGTTAGGAAGACATGCTTTTTTCCAGTGCGTCGACGTAATCGCACGCCGTTTTGCAACGAACAGGGCGCTGAGGATCCAGAAGGACGAGCTTAAGCCGGTCTGTCTCTACGGCCCAACATGCCCGTCTGATTTAGCGGTCGCCGTGTTTGCACGCCGATTCTCGAATGCTCCGGAGTGCGAGGTGTTTCATAAATCCGATACTGCTACCGGAGTAAGCTTTTTGCCATGCGTGGACTCATCATTCTCCTTGTGACCTTTGCAATTGCGCTGACTGTCCATGGCCGACACCAGGATGATTTCGTGCCGGGACCGACAGCGTCCATCCCACCCGTCAACGTGCCCTAGCGAGCGAAATGGCGCGGGCGCAGATTGCGCTGCCGACATGCTAGAGATCTGCGGCTGCCGTCTTTCTGAGTCCGGGCACGAGTGCCGTTGGGCCAACCCCAGGGACGTGCGATATGGATGCGTGTAGATCGATCAAAATGACGATGACAGAGCGGGAATTATCGCGATTGGAGAAGCAAGCTGCAGATGCGCTTCGTCGCGCACGGCGACTGCCCATTGGTACGAGCCGAAACGATCTCCGTCAGCTCGCAAGGGCGCTTCTTTGGCTGCATCGAAACGGTATGGAAGCTCTGGAGCAGGAGCGATCAAACATGGAACATGGACGAAGATGAGAGGAGTTGCGGGTCATCGAAAGAACAGGACACTTTCGTCACGCACGTGAAGACGCTTTCGTCCGCTCCACTGTCTTAAGCAACTGGAGCAACCTTCGAAAATGCATCGATGTTCCGGCTCCGGCGGCTCGTGACGTTGAGATGCCAGCTTAAGCCGCCCGGACCCGCCCGAGAAAGCTGCCGAGCTCCCGCCTCAGCCGAGCGCTTTCCCCGGACAGAAGTTCGGCAGACGTCAGCACCTGCATCGAAGCCCCTCCTGTCTCCTTTGCGCCGTTGGTCACTTCAACGGCGCTCGCCGCCACCTGGCTGGTTCTGGCGGCCGCTTCCTGCAAATTGGAGGCGATATTCTTGCTCGTTGCTCCCTGCTCCGCGATGGAGTTGACCACGGTCACGGCGATCTCCGAAATGCGGCCGATAATGACGCCGATATCGGCAATCGCGCCGACCGAGTCAGTCGTTGCCGTCTGAATGCCATGAATGTGCTCGCTGATCTCGGCGGTCGCATGCGCCGTTTGCGTTGCGAGAGACTTCACTTCGTCAGCGACAACGGCGAAACCTTTGCCGAGATCGCCGGCGCGCACAGCTTCAATTGTCGCGTTCAGCGCGAGCAAATTGGTCTGCCGCGCAATCGCGGCGATCAGCTGGACCACGCTGCCGATCCGGTCCGCTGCAGCCGCCAAACCGACCATGCGCTGATCGCTGAGTTCGGCCCTGCAAACCGCTTCGCGCGCCATATCGGCAGCCTCTTCGACCTGCCGGCCGATGCTCGCGATCGTCGCCGCCATTTCGGCCGTCGCTGTCGCAACAAGCTGAACATTGGCAGACGCTTGCTGCGATGAGCTGGCGACTTCGACCGAGAGTTGCCGGCCCTGATCAGCCGTGCAGGTAAGGCTGCGGGCGGAGGCTTCAAGGTCCGAGGAGGCAGAGGAGACCGTATCGATAACATTGCCCACAGCGGCTTCGAATTCGCCGGCGAGCTGAGCGATATCGGCCTGCCGCTGCTCGGCGGCGGCACGATCCTGTTCGGCCTTTGCATCGATTTCGGCTTGCGCTTTCTCGCGCGCTTTCAGCTTGAACAGTTCGACCGCTGCGGCCATCTCGCCAAGTTCATCGTTACGGCCAAGGCCTGGCAGAACGACGTCGAACCGGCCCTCGCCGAGCTGGCGCATGGCCGCCGTCATCGAAGCGACTGTTTTTGCAACGCGCCGTCCGAACAGCAACGCAAGCAGGCCAACGAGCAACGTTGCCAACCCGATCAGCCAGATCAACTTCCGCCGAATTTGTTCAGCTTGCATTTCCGCAGCCCGCGAGTGCATGTCAGCAGCGGCCATGATCTTTGCCAGCGCCGGCCTGATGCGGTCGTAGATTTGCCCGAGATCCTCGGCCTGATCGCTCAGCGCCTGCTGCGTCACCATGAACGACACAAAGCTCGACTTATATGCGCGGATCAGTTCGAGGAGCTGGGATCTCGTCTCCGGAGGTAGGCTCGCCTGAGCAAGCGCGGTTTCGAATTCCGCTTTCCGGTCAGCCAGTTGATCGCCATCCTTGTCTTCGCCACGAAGCATGAAGTCTTTCTCGTGCTGGCGCATCGTCAGCATCAAGATCGTAAGGCGTGGCTGGTTCAGGTCGGCTAGACGTTGCTCGATGGCATGCACGGCCTTACGCAGCTTGCCCTGAAATCCATCGTCTTCGTTGAAGCCGAGATTGCGTTGCGCCGACACCACGTTTCGAAAGCGGGTCGCATAGAGATTGATCACGGACCGCAACGCGGTCGCTTCCTTGCGTGGGTCGTCGTCGGGCAGGGCCGACACAAATGCCTCGACCCGGCTCAGGTCTGCGAGCTGCTCCTCATGACTCTTCGCATGCTTCGCGATTGCCATTTCGCTCGGCTTGCGCTGGAAGTCGCTCGTGACTTGTCGTGACTCCAGGAAGCTTTGTGACAAAGATGCGACATGATCTTTGAACCTGCTGCTGTCATTCGCCTCGCTCTGGACCAGGCTCGCGTAGTTCAGGGCGGCTGCGCAGAGTGCACCTGTGACAAGAACTCCCGAGATCCCGAGCAGTGCCATTTGGCCGCGCAACCCGATGCGGAAGGCCCGGCAACTCCGCAGCTGCCCGATAAGTCTGCTCGCTACTCCGGTCATTGTACCCCGTGATGAGTTTTAAGCCCCCGGTGCGCGCTGGTTGTCGCGGGTCCCACGGGCGTGATCAGTATCGAGCAGAACGGGAGCTGGCCTGCTCTGCTCGCCGATGAGTGGCTTGCTAATTGAGATTGATTTCGGAATTCTGAATTCGCATTTATTAGGCGCAACTTTCCTTCAGCCCAGCAGCACGGGCAACGACGCAGCCGTTCGCGTTACAAATCTCTGCATGATCGTTTTGCGTCGGAGGACATGAAGACGTTGCGGTTTCGCCCATTGGACAGCCGACCGCGATGTTCAGAGAACCAAACTGGCTATCGTTCACGCCTGCCGCCACATGGTCGGCGCTTCGGGAAACGCTTCGCGGCCGATTTGTTTCAGGTCGCCGAGCGTCGTCTCACCTCTGGCGATTTTGGCCGCGCCGTGTTCATGCCGAACTGGCTGGTCCGCCGAGATGGACCAGTGCTCGGATCGTATGACCTCATTCCCGAGCCGCATCAAATTGCACTGCAGCCAGACCATTTGCAGCTTCTCGCGCTTGTTGCACCGAAACAATGTCTCGGCATACGCGCCCATACGGAGTCGATAGAAATGGCTGGCCATGTCCTGCTCCTATGCCGTGCCGACAAACTGAGACGGATTTGACCACGTTATTCTTGCCACCCCGCCCAACGGTCGGCTCGTGAAACAGGGCTGCGCCTAACCCTGCATCGTAATGGCAACTTGATCTTGATTAATGCAATCTATCCCAACAGAACGCTCAAATTCCGCGCTCACGTGACATTAGCGACGGATTTCACCGCAGCTAATCCGCTCGAGCTGGTGCTAGGAAGTCGGTGACGCCAGTATCATATTGTCGATCAGCCGGGTCGAGCCGACGTAGGCTGCGGCACACAGGGCCGCCGGGTGGCTTAGCGGACTGTCGGCGGCCTTGAGCGTATCATGGTCGACAAGCTCAAGGTATTGCAGCCGATCGACCTCGTTCAAATGCCCTTTGGCGATTGCAAGCAGCCTTTCGACGTCGCGTTCTCCTGAGCGGAACTTGTCCGCGGCGGCGAACAGTCCACGGCTGATGGCACCAGCCCGCCGACGTTCGTCCTCGCTGAGATGGCGGTTGCGACTGCTCATCGCGAGCCCATCCGCTTCCCGGACCGTCGGCACGGTCACGATCTCGATCGGAAGATCGAGATCACGTGCCATGTGACGCACGACCGCGCATTGCTGAAAATCTTTCTGTCCGAAAAACGCGACATCCGGCTGCACCATGTTGAACAGTTTGCAGACGACCGTCGCGACACCGCGAAAGTGCCCGGGTCTGAACGCTCCGCAGAGCGGCTTTGCCAGGTCGCCCGGCTCGACGAAGGTCTCAAATTGTGCCGGATAGACCTCCCTGGCATCCGGCGCAAAGACGATGGCAACATCCGCATCGCGGCACAGTTTCTCATCGCGCGTGAAGTCACGCGGATAGGTGCTGAGATCCTCGTTCGGCCCGAATTGAGTGGGGTTCACGAAGATGCTGAGAACGGTGAGGTCAGATTGCGCCCGGCTTGCCTCGACCAGGGCTAGATGGCCGTCGTGCAGATAGCCCATGGTCGGCACGAATCCGACGCGTTGACCGGCCCTGCGGGCGTTTGAAAGAGCGCGACGAAGTTCGGCGACTGTCGTGATGGTCTGCATTGCTTTGCTGTACCTCAGGTTAGGCGGGAGCCCAGTTTGCGATCGTTTCGCCAAGACCTTGCGGAAGCCCGTAGGACTCCTTCGGCCCCGGGAATACGCCGCTGCGGACATCTGCGGCCCAGCGCGACAGCGCCTCCTGCAGCAGCTGAAAACCATCTGCATAGGCACGAGCGAATTTCGGCCGATGACCTTCAGTCAATCCCAGGACATCATGGAATACGAGCACCTGGCCCGAGCAACTGGGACCCGCGCCAATTCCAATGGTCGGTATCGTCAGGACCTCGGTCGCGCGCGCGGCGAGCTCGGCCGGCACGCCCTCCAGGACCAGAGCGAAGCATCCGGCCTCTTGCAGACGGTGGGCGTCGTCGAGCAGGCGGAGAGCGTCATCGGCGTTCCGGCCCTGCACCTTGAAACCACCCATGACATTGACGCTCTGCGGAGTGAGGCCCAGATGCCCCATCACAGGAATTTCGCAATCGACCAGGGCACGGACCATTTCGATGCGCTTCGCCCCGCCTTCGAGCTTAACCGCTGCCGCGCCTCGCTGCAGAAAGCCCCCGGCGTTGCGTATCGTCTCCTCGATGCTGAGGTGAAAACTGAGAAAGGGCATATCGGCAACGAGCAAGGCACGCGCTCTCGTGCGCGCAACAGCATCCAGGTGATGGTTCATCATGGCCATGCTGACCGGCAGCGTGTTGTCGAATCCGAGGCAGACGTTGCCAACACTGTCCCCGATGAGGATGACATCGACAATGGGATCGGCTATGCGCGCCGTAACCGCGTCGTAAGCGGTGGTCATTACGATACGGCGTCCCTCCTCCTTGCACCGCTGCAGAACTGGAATCGTGGCACGTTCAACAGGCTGCTCTGAAATGTGGCTCATCCTAGATCCCGACCGCTCCACTGTCCGCATCCCGGACTCGGGGCTACGTACGGAAGCTGAGAGAAGACTGTCAATGGTGCAGGCGATATGGAAAGGCACATTTCCAAAGCCAGCGGCGGACAGATAGAAACGTCTAATGATTGCGCAATCATCAGAAGCGGAAACTTTGCTGCCACCATTTCGTCGCGCGGACCGGCTTTGCAACGCGCCGGGCACCGCCATGTCGGCACGCTACCGCTCTCCGCACATCCTGCGAGTTTGCGCCGGGGTACGACGTCGGCCATCTCTGCGACAGCGGCTCGGATGCTTTGCCAAAGCCTCCGGCAGGTTCAGGTTCGGCCAGCATATTCACCTTACGGCCGCAGCTGGGTTCCGTCAGACGCGCTCGAGCCGCGCCCTCACTCCAGCGCATCGGCAGCATCCCTGATACCAGCGTAGATTTGATCAAGATCTGCCGCCGTGACGCAATAAGGCGGCATCACGTAGATCGTGTTGCCGAGTGGGCGGAGCAAGAGATTTCGACCCTCGAAGAAGGCCAGAAGCTTCGGACCGATGCCTGCGAGATAGCCCGGATCGCTGGTTTTCAGATCGAGCGCTGTAATGGTGCCGGTCCGCCGGACGTTTGCAAAGCGCGGGTCGGCATGGAATGGCTCAATTGCATGCGCTTGCATCGTGGCGACAGACGCGACGCGCTGGCGTGATTCCTGATCTTGCCAGAGATCCAGATTCGCTTTTGCGGCGGCGCAGGCCACCGGATTCGCGGTATATGAACTCGAATGAAAGAACGTGCGGGTACGATCCCTTGAGTAATGCGCGTCGAATATCTCCGCGCGGCAGAGCGTCACTGCCAGTGGGAGCGCCCCGCCGGTGAGGCCTTTCGAATAACAGGCGATATCTGGAGTGATATTGGCCTGCTCGCAGGCGAATAGCGTTCCGGTCCGGCCCCAGCCGGTCATGACCTCATCGGCGATGAACAGGACGTCAGAGGCCTCGCAGATCCGCTTCATGTCCCTTAGCACCCAAGCGGGGTACATCAGCATCCCGCCCGCCCCCAAAATCAGAGGCTCCACAATAAAGGCTGCGGGAGTTTCGTTTCGGCATGCCGACTCGAGCGCATCGAGGGTTGCCTGCTCACGGCCTTCCACAGGAAACGGAATTGCGGTCACGTCAAACAGCAAGGGCCCGTATGCGTCATTGAACACGCCCCTAGCCCCCACTGACATCGCTCCAATTGTATCGCCGTGATAGGAATGTTGCATCACGACAATGCGTGTCCGCGGCTCGCCGACATTATTCCAATAGCCGATCGCCATTTTTAACGAGACTTCCACGCTCATGGAGCCGCTGTCGGAGAAGAAGACATGGTCAAGCCCACGGGGTGCGAGCTTCAAGAGTTGCGCCGCAACCTCCTCAGCCGGATCGTGGGTATAGCCGGCAAAGATGATCTGGTTGAGCTTGCCCACCTGTTCCTGAATCGCCCTGACAATGTGCGGTTGGCAATGACCGTGGGTCACGACCCACCAGGATGAGATTGCATCGATGATGCGGCGGTTATCCGCGGTGTAGAGATAAGCACCATCGCCACGCAGAACCTTTGTCATCTCGCCCTGAAGCGCGTGTTGCGTGAACGGGTGCCAGATCGCGGGCTTCTTCTTCGGCGTCACAGCTTGAACTCACCAGCACGCAATGAGGCCTTGAACGCGGCCCGCGGCGTCTTTGCAATGAGAGAGGGTGGCCCGAGCACTCGCCCTAGCCAACGGACTGCCGATCGCTCTCGCCAATTGTGCTCATTCTTTCCTTCGATGAAGGCACTGGCCTGGTCGATGCAGAAGCGGCGCATTGTTGCTCGTCTAGTAGCTTCCTACATATGTCTTGCGAAGCTAGCGCTGATACTCGACATCCATCTGGCTGCCCCGAACCCATGCTCGCTTGCATCGTCGAAAAGCCGGCCTTGCCGCCGAAGTGAAGATCAAAAAGAACTCATCCAGCGTTGGCGGAATATTTTCAAGGAGAGCGCCATACTCGCCCGTGTTCAGAACGAGGCAGTTACCTGCGAAACAGCCGTCAACGGACATGTATCTTGCTTCGAGCGGCGGATTGAAGGGGACGCGACGAGCTTCACCATTTGCAGGGTCTATGACCATGAGCCGAGACTCAAACTAGCATTTTTGAACCCATGACGTTGGTGATGTCATCCAGAAGCGCGTGTTGCATGAACCGACGCCAGATCTGGGTTTTCTTGTTCGGCATCATGACCTGAACGTATCAGCGCGAAACGACGCCTTGAACGCGACCTGCAGCGTGTCTGGCGTGAGGGGAGCAAGCCAGGGCAATCGCCCCAACCAACGCACGCGGCCAATCTCACAAACCGCGCTCTCAGCCTCAGCATTCCGCTCCCCAATGAATGCAATCCCGAGGATGTCGATATGGCGCCTCCGCAGAGCTTCTATCGACAGCAGCGAGTGATTAATGGTGCCCAGCGCCGTCCGAGCGCAGAGCACTGCTGGAAGACGCCATCGCTCAAACACGTCAGCATAAACTGTGCCGAGACTCAGCGGCACCATCAGCCCGCCGGCGCCCTCGATGACCAACGGTCGTCCGCCGGTGTCTGGCACAGCGAGCGAGTCCGCATCGATGCGAACACCGTCAATTTCCGCGGAGTGATAGGGCGAAGCCGGCGTTCGAAGGCGGTGAACCTCCGGCACGATGCGATCGCCTGAAAGACTACCCAGCCGCGCGACGACTTCGGTGTCGGTTTCTCCTTCGAGGCCCGCCTGAATCGGTTTCCAATAGTGCGCGCCGAGGAGATGAGCGAGCCCTGCGGAAAAGACCGTCTTTCCGATCCCGGTATCTGTGCCTGTCACGACGATCTGCTGTCTCATCGGGCTTCACCTCTCGTCTCCTCGAACAGCGCATCGAGCATTGCACGCACGTCCTCCTCCCCGATGTTGAGGGTCAGTGAAATTCGCAATCGGGCCGTACCCACGGGAACGGTTGGCGGTCGGATTCCGCGGATATCGAAGCCACGAGCCTGCAGTCGCGCTGCGAGCCGCATCGCACGCCCATTGTCGCCGACGATATAGGGCACGATCTGCGAGGCCGAAGAACTTCGCCCGCCGCGCACGCCGATCTCCCGATGCGTGAACGCGACCAGCTTGGCCAAACGCTGCTGCCGCTCGGGTTCCTGCTGCAGGATGAACAGGGCCTCCCGCACGGCAACGGCCATCAATGGCGAGGGTGCTGTGGCGAAGATAAACGGGCGACAGCGATTGACCATGAAATCGCGCATGGCCGTTGAGGCAGTGACGAGCGCGCCTGCGGCGCCCAGCGCCTTGCCGCAGGTATGAACGACCAACAGATTTCCTTGCCCCTCATAGGAGGCGGTGAGTCCTCGTCCCAGCTCCCCGTAGACGCCTGTGGCGTGGGCCTCATCGACCATCAGGAACCCGTCGTGCCGGCCCGCGATAGCGAGGAGGTCTTCGAGCGGCGCGAAGTCGCCATCCATGCTGTAGAGACTTTCAACCACGATCCAGACGCGGCCCACTCCGCCCTGGGTACGCCAGTCGCGGATTGTGTCTTCGACCGACTGAGGATCGTTGTGGGCGCTTATGCGAAAGTCGGCCCGGCCAGCTCGCGCACCTTCATGGATGCTCGCGTGCACGAGAGCATCGAGAACGAGTAGATCGCCGCGCTGCGGCAATGTTGTCAGAAGAGCGAAATTTGCAACATAACCGCCGCCGAAGAAGAGCGCCGTCTCCGCCCCAAAAAACTGAGCCGCTTCTGCTTCGAGACGTTCGTGCTCCTCGCAATTGCCGCGAAGAAGCCGCGACCCACCGGCTCCGATCGGAGTGCCGGCCTCGAGCGCCGCAAAAACTGCCTTTTTCATGCGCGGTGCGCTCGCAAGCGCAAGATAGTCGTTCGATACAAAATCGATGCCTTCGCGCGGCCTAAGGCGGCGCAGCCGGTCATCCTCTTTCAGGGCATGCAACGCCGCGACATAGTCGGCGACCTTGGCCGTATGGATCGAGCTCATTCACCCCTCCCAGGGTCGCCATCAATCATGCAAATTTCATCGGCCGCCAGGACAACGGCTCCGGCGTCGGGGTCGTCTGCTTTCAACCCGGTAGGATGCGGTTCTCCCGGTCAACCCGCACAACGCGTGGCCTGAACGTCTTTGCTTCCGCCTCATCAAAGGAGGCATATGCAACGATGATGACCTTATCTCCGGGCATCGCAAGTCGCGCGGCCGCACCATTGAGGCCTATCATGCCGGACCCCCTGGGTGCCTCGAGCACATAGGTGGCAAAGCGTGCGCCGGTGTCGATGTTAAAGATTTCGACGCGCTCGTTGATCAGGAGTCCCGCAGCGTCCAACAGCAACCGATCAATCGAAATCGAGCCTTCATAGTGCAGATCGGCTTCAGTGACCGACGCGCGATGGATTTTGCCTTTCATCAACGTAATCTGCATTTTTTACCTACATTGGAGTTTGCGCGCTGCGCTCGCGACCCTGTTTCACTCAAGACAGCCCGGACGTAATGCCGAGCCGGTGCAGCAAATTGGCGTCGCGGTCGGCTTTCGGATTCTTCGTCGTCAACAGCACGTCGCCGAGGAAGATTGAGTTCGCGCCAGCCAAAAAGCACAGCGCCTGCAGTTCATCGCTCATGTATTGACGTCCAGCGGACAACCGCACCACGCTCTTGGGCATCATGATGCGGGTCGTTGCGACCAGACGCACCAGCGCGATCGGATCGGGGCGCTCTGCGGTGTCATTGACCGGCACGCCCTTGACCTGGTTCCACAGGTTGATTGGCACGCTTTCCGGATGACGGGGGAGATTGGCGAGCAGGACGAGCATGGAAAGGCGGTCCTCGACGAACTCACCCATGCCGATAATGCCGCCACAGCAGACCTTGATGCCCGCCTCGCGCACATGTGCAAGCGTGTCGATCCGGTCCTGTAAGGTGCGCGTGGTGATGATCTTGCCGTAGAACCGCGCGGAGGTATCGACGTTGTGATTGTAGAAGTCGAGACCGGCCTCTGAGAGCCGCGCAGCCTGCTTCGGCATCAGCATCCCGAGCGTGACGCAGGTCTCCATGCCGAGAGCCTTGACCGCACTGACCATGTCGCAGACCTGATCAAGATCGCGGTCTTTTGGACTGCGCCAGGCCGCGGCCATGCAGAAGCGGGTCGCTCCCGCATCCTTGACACGCTGCGCGGTCGCGACCACATCGGCGCGATTCATCAGGCGGGTGGCTTTCAGCCCAGTATCGTAGTGCGCGCTCTGCGAGCAGTAGCCGCAGCCCTCCGGACAGCCGCCGGTCTTGATGCTGAGCAGGCTTGCGGTTTCGACGTGGTTTGGATCGAAGTTGGCGCGATGAACGCTCTGCGCCTGAAGCATCAACTCGGCAAACGGCAGTCCATAGAGTGCTTCAGCCTCGGCGCGGTTCCAGCTTCTGCAGACCTGCGCGCTGTTGTTTCCGTCGTTTCGCTTCACGTCCATAGCAGCAACCATAAGAGCCGCGCTCCCATCCGCGGTTAATCATAGATAATGCGAGCGATTATCTATGATAACGAGTCTCGACCAATGCTAGAGGATGTCCTAAGTGAACGCATTCGTTTTTCTGGTAGATAATCTATGGTGATGAACGAGAACACGACGGTTGCCGGCCGCATCGCCGACTCGATCGGTGAGCGCATTATCACCGGCGCGCTGCAGCCAGACGCTCCGCTCCGGCAGGATCATGTCGCGCGGCAATTCAATTCCAGTCACGTTCCTGTCCGCGAGGCGTTTCGGCAGCTGGAAGCCCAACACCTTGTCGTAGCTCGGCCCCGTCGCGGCGTGCGGGTTGCTCCTCTCGACACCAAGTCGGTGAAGGAGATCGCCGAGATGCGCGCCGCGCTCGAGGTGGTCGCATTGCGCAATGCCGTTCCAAAGCTGACGTCGGCCCATTTGGCACGGATCGAGCTCGCTCTCATTGAAGGAGACAATGCCGAGACAATCGAGGATTTTGAAATGGCCAACCGCGCCTTTCACCGCGCGCTGGTTTCGCCCTGCGCGATGCCGCGCCTGCTCGCCAACCTCGATGGACTGCAGCTTGCAAATTCGCGCTTGGTGTTCGCAATGGCGCGAAGTGCCGGCTGGCGACCGCGGTCCAACCAGGATCACCGGCTGATTCTGCAGGCATTGCGATCCCGCAACGTCGATCAAGCCTGCAACCTGCTCGCGCGTCACATTCAAACCATTGAGCGCCTTGCCCTTCCCGCCTCCTGACTGGAAGAGGCTTCCGGTCCGTCTACGAAGTTGTCTACGTTGACGCCGATCGTCATCATCACCATGCGATGAAGACGCGATCGCGTCCGGCGTAAGCATCGCGCACCCGCCATCGTCGACCCCAAGAGGGAGAGACCCGCTGACGCGTCTCACCTCAGTTTGTCATCTTCGGGAGATGAATTTGTCGGCCCAGTGCCTGCTCGACGAGATCAAAGGTGTCGACGAGCACACGCATGCTGATGAGCCGGCCAGCCTTGAACTGGGCGAACTGCGCCACGCGCAGCGAGATGGATTTGTCGGATTGGCGCGCCGTCAGGGAACAGCGCAGCATGGAGGCTGCGGAATCGACGCCGAGCATGGTGGTGTCGCGTTCGAAACGGCGAATCTGGACATTGTCAGAGATCTTCCGGATGACGTCGAGCACGGCGCGCTTGCCGTACCGAGTGCCGAGAAAAGGAAACATGTCGATCGGACCGTAGATCGTCCAGTCGACCTCCTCGTCGAGGAGGGCCTCGATGTCCTCAAGATGCCGGTCGTTGATCGCGCGATGCAACGTTCGCGAGAAGCGCCAGAAGCTATGCTCCGCCATTTTGGTTGTTCCTGACACCAGCTTGCAATAACGGAGCTGCTTCTCTGTCGTCTGTATCGACCCATGAAGCTCGGCGGACCTCATTGCGGTGGGCTGGGGCCACCTCCGTAGCGCCGCCACAGGGGCGAGCCAAACGTCCATGTCCCCGCGCGGACAGTATTGGACAACTCTACGGCCATGAGCTCCCCCATCCGCAAGGCTGCAAGTGACATCGAATACCAGTAGGATGGTGCAAACGACGTCATGAATTCGAGCGGCAAAGCGTGAAGCGTCGGGGCATCCACTTCGGCACATGACGTTTTCAGCCAAGGCATCAACAGGCTCCTGGCTTCGTAGCGAAGGTAGCAATCGTAACCACAGTACGGCCTCTGCGTCGACACGTCCCGCAGGTACCCGGTGCCGAGAACTTTCGCGCATGCGGTGCAGGCCGCCCTGTTAAGCGGGGCCCTGTGATTGACCAATACGAACTTCATAATGGAGATCCACGCCTTCCCTGCGGTCGGTGCGCAGTTCGCGAGATTATCGCGCGCTGTTCGACGTCAATGATTTCGGCGCCGCAGTAAACGTGAGGCAGTCCGGGCCGCAGTAGGAGGCGCGTCCTCAGCCGCCGGTGACCGCTCAGGCGGCGGGTAATCGCCGTAACCAATTGCTATCCGCTTCGCAACGGGACTTGAAGTGCTCAACGCACCTCTTTGAGCAGAGGGCGGTTCGCGAAGAGTAGTAACGAATAAGGCCAAACTTTCCGGCGCAAATGGCGCACCGTTTGACGGTGTTGCGCTGACGTTTTTGATGGTCTTTGGACATGTCCGCCTCCAATTCCTGCCTCTCCCATTGCGCGTCGGAGGGCTCAGGCTTGCGACGCGTGGTCGGGCGGGACGCAGCTCAGTCCCGCGTCGCGCTTCGGTATCCCGCTTGCACTCGTCGCTTTGACCTTGGCTGCGCCCCCCTTCCGATCGGGCACCGTGGATAAGCGCGAAATTTATCGCTTTATTTAGAAGAAATTCGCCAATCTCCTTCCTGTCAGCGCATACGTCGCGCGACGTTCCCCTATTTGGCGCAGAAATTCATCGTCGAAATCGATTATTGGGTCGGGCATAGCGGCCGTACTGCAGACGATCGGGTGACGTCCGACCAGCTGAGTCCCGTCGTAAGCTGTTTCTGGAACCTCTAGAGTGGCTGCGCGCGACGGCCTATCGAGGACGAGGTCTCGAGCGTGTCGCCCAGGCCGTGACCGCCCCGCTCGCGATTGGTCTCGACAAAGCTGGAGCGCTCACGTGCCGCGATCAGTTGCACCTCATGAGCGGCTATTGCGTCCCGGAGAGTCGGTTGTGCTGGTGACTACCGCGAAGCGCATGGAGGAAGGATGCATTCACGCGGCAGCTTCGTCCACGGAGACCCCAACAAGAGGAGCTGCAGGGCCGATGGCGTTTGGCTTGGCTTGAGACCGCTTCACCCGGACACCGAGGCAACCATGACCGCCTGAGCGCCGGCGGCTAACGTCATGGCATCTGGAGCGCGCACGCTCGCCACTGGGCCTGGACTGCGTACCGCAAATGGAGCCCCACGGGCAGAAGCTCCAGCAGCGAAGCCATGGCGGCGATTGCGACGCGCTGCGGTAGTGTTGCAGCGGGCTCAATGCCAAGATAATTATGCGCCTACTTGCGATATCAACCCCGGGGCCATCCATGATTCGTCACATCGTTTTGTTTACCGCCAAGGATAAGGCCCTGATCGACGAAATGATCGAAGGCCTGTCAATTCTCACCACAATTCCACATGCACGCCTGCTGGAGGTTGGTCGCAATCGCAAGGCCGACCAGTTCGGCAACGATATCGACGTTGTGGTCTACGGTGAGTTCGACAACGAGAGGGAACTCGCAGCCTACAAGGCTCATGAGCTATACCAGGAATCGATTAGCCGGGTGCGACCCCTCCGCGAGCTGCGGTTTGCGGCCGATTACACCGTATCAACGGATGTGCGCTTCGCCTCAATGGCAGCAACAGGTCAAGTCGCTCGGCGCCTCGAGCCGACTGGCGGGGCCTAACCTGGCAATCGGCCTCGATGGTCTCCGGGTCCCAGACGAGCGCCTCTCGGTCGAGCCGGGATCACAATCTGAGCACATCTCACAGCACGCAAGTCATCGGTGATTGACAGACCAGTGCACGTCCGCGAGCTGCAGTGGATCGAGCCCGTCACGGCGATGCGACGTTTGGCGCATCGACCGCATCTGACGTTTCTCGATAGCGCGGCAACGCACGAATTGCTCGGCCGCTATTCATATCTGAGCTGCGACCCGTTCGGTACCTTTATGGTCGCGGACGGACAGGCGAGTTGGAACGGAGAGGCTCTTGAGGGCGATCCGTGGGAAGCTCTTCGTGCCCTTCTCGCCAACTATTCGCAAGAGCATCGCTCCGATCTCCCCCCGTTCCAGGGAGGCGCGGCCGGCTTCCTTGCTTACGATCTAAACAGGACGTTAGAGCACTTGCCGACGTCCGTAATTCCCGGCCAGGGATTGCCCCAATCGCTCCTGCATTTCTATGACGTAGTCGTGAGCTACGACCACCGGCACAACAAATGCTGGATCGTTTCGACCGGATGGCCGGAGGAGGATCCTATACGCCGCGCAGAGCGTGCACACCGCCGAGCTGACGAATTTGCATCTCTCCTTGCCCGCGCAGAGACGCCGCGGGATGCATCCTCCGGCAGCGTGGGCGTGTGGCATTCGAACTTCAGCCGCGACGACTATATTACTGCGGTCAAGCGCGTCATCGGCTTGATTCTGGCCGGAGACGTCTTCCAAGCCAACATTGCGCAGCGCTTCAGCGCCAAGGTATCGACTTCCTTCGATCCCCTCACCTTTTACTGCCAACTACGATTATCAAACCCGGCACCCTTTGGAGCGCTCCTGCGCTATGGCAAGCTGACCGTCGCATCGAGCTCACCGGAGCGCTTCCTAAGGCTTGGCGGAGGTCGGGTCGAGACGCGTCCCATTAAGGGCACGATCGCGCGTTCCGCTGACTGGAAGGAAGACAGATGTCGAGCTCAAATCCTCCTTACGTCTGAAAAGGACCGCGCCGAGAACGTTATGATCGTCGACCTCCTGCGCAATGATCTGTCTCGCGTTTGCACTGCGCCTTCGGTCGAGGTTCCGGCATTGTGCAGGCTCGAATCCTATGCCTCGGTGCACCACCTCGTGTCGGTCGTTACGGGTGAACTTGCAGGAGACCAGGACGCCGTTACCTTACTTCGCGCTTGCTTTCCCGGCGGCTCCATTACCGGAGCACCAAAGGTGCGCTCGATGGAAATAATAGCGGAAATCGAGCGTGTGGGACGCGAGCTCTATTGCGGAGCGATCGGCTTCATCGGCTTTAACGGCCACATGGATACAAACATTGCGATTCGCACTGTAACGATCGACGGCGATGTGGCTGTCTTTCATGCAGGCAGCGGGATAACGGCGATGTCGGACCCAGAGGCCGAATACGAGGAGACGCTCGCCAAGGCGAAGTGCATCTTCGATGCGTTTCGTGCTGAACGAACGGGTGCAGTTTGATTGTCATCATCGACAACTACGACTCCTTCGTCTTCAACATCGGCCGCTATTTCCGCAACCTTGGTGAGGAGGCGCAGGTGGTCCGGAACGACGTGATCAGCGTCACCGACCTTGTTGGCCTGAAGCCGCGCGCAGTGGTCATCTCGCCCGGTCCCTGCACTCCCCTTGAGGCCGGCATATCCACTGCCGTCGTTCGCGAGCTTTCAGGTCGCGTACCGCTTCTGGGCATTTGCCTCGGACACCAATGTATCGGGAGCGTTTTCGGCGGAGGCGTGGCGCGTGCACGTCGCCCTATGCATGGTCGGTCCTCGTATGTCACGCATAATGGTCGAGGGCTGTTCAAGGAGATCCCATCCCCATTTCGCGTTGGCCGCTACCATTCTCTTGTTGTTGAGCTCGATGAGGCTTGCGCCCCGGATCTTATGGTGACGGCGCGTTCGGAGGAAGGCGAGGTCATGGCGCTCGCACATCGTTTCCAACCAACATTTGGCGTGCAGTTTCATCCGGAATCGATACTCACGGAACAAGGGTACGTGCTGCTTATGAACTTCCTACGCCTGACGGAGGCTTCCTGGGCGAGCATCGAGCCAGCTGCCGGATCGCAATGACAGTCTCGGCCGCGACTCGATCTCGCCGCAACCCGCGCGGCGCGAAGTGGTACACGTCTTCAGGCCTGATGCCGACGCACGGCGTTCGCATCAGCGATGATGGGTGTGTGAAATAGCAGCCTGGGGGCAACGCTCGCAATCTTGCCATGGGCCGCATTACCGCTCTTTCGGTCGGGTGAACCTATTCGTAAGGGGTAATCCGCCTCACCTGGCAAGAAGGTAACAATGCAAAAAGTTCAAGCGTTTTGAGATAGGAGAGCCAGCTCGATTCTGACTAAATTGGGGGTTGTGCTCGCCGAAGGGTTGCATGATGCTTGCCTCCATCATGGCGAAACTCTCAACGAGAGTCGCTACGCGGATCACTAGTCAACTCAAGAGGTATCAAAGCGTATTAACAGGGCTATTGAAGCGCGATGTCAGCGAAGCCGACACGGTCGCCGTCGTCAACGATATGCTTTTCGATATCTGCGGCTATGACAAATACTTACACGTCACTAGCCAGTATGCGATCCGCGGGACTTATGTTGATCTTGCTGTGAAGGTTGACGATCACATCCGGTTCATTATCGACGTCAAGGCCATCTGGATCGATCTCAAGGACGCCCATGTCAAGCAGGCCATCGATTACCCTCTTCTCAATATCGCCAAACACCCAGTCTCCGCGGAGCACGGCATATCGCCTAGCGGATTTCAAAAAAGTCGTCAGCCAGCGTCTTAGTGCTATGCCCAGGATGGCGCCGCAGTTCGAGCAGCAATTCATAAAGGTATTTTTCTTCATTCGCTCGCGGCACGAGCAGCAGTTAACGATATCCCGCGCTGCAGAATCGAGGTGAAGCATAAGGCGCGACCTATTTCGCGTTATGAACGAGCACCCGCTTTTCTCACAGATGAGCGTCAGTCCACAGGCCAAACGCAGGAGCGACTTGCGCACTTTTCGGTTGCGTCCGCTCAGCTGAAAGCCGACCAATTTCATCTAGATCTAACATTCGCTCGTCTTGAGCGGAACCCAAATACGGTCGCCAGCTGCGATACAGCCAGCGCTGGAAATTCGAATCTAGCATTGTCCTTTGCGCCAGATTGTCTCCGACACCAGATCGTCGAGCGATCTGAAATGCTTGGCACGATGCACCGATTAGCGCCGCAATTGTTCCTTGAATCGTGTACAGCGGAGCGGACACGGCACTGTTATCAAAATTGATTGGGAACCCATTGCGTAAGATTCGAAAGCGAGTACCCCGACGCTCTCCCCAAACATCAGGAATTTGCCCCATGCGGTAGCTGCGAGATTGCTTCGAATTAGCCAGCAATTCGTTCTTGAGCGTAAAGAATTCATCATCTCCCGATGAGAGCGAGACCAACAGTTTCTCTGCCTTACCCCCCACAATATCTTGACCGCTCGATATCAAATCTCGAGTCACATCTACGCCGGTACATCCAAATATCACATCACATCGATTGAAGAGAGCCTGCAGATCCGCGCCTCTTGTAAATGAATCGCTGGACCGTAGATCAAATCGAAGGGCTTCAACCCCGTACTTCAGAAGTTCATCGTAGAGGGCGCTACCAATATAGCCGAGGCCGATGATCCCAGCTCGCCGCCCTAATGTCGCAGTATCGATCAAATTCCTGATTCTTTGCATGGCAGCATCCGCGACTATGGC
Source organism: Bradyrhizobium diazoefficiens (assembly GCF_016612535.1). NCBI lineage: Bacteria > Pseudomonadati > Pseudomonadota > Alphaproteobacteria > Hyphomicrobiales > Nitrobacteraceae > Bradyrhizobium > Bradyrhizobium diazoefficiens. Next base: position 3,332,628 of record NZ_JAENXS010000001.1, on the reverse strand, counting down.
TGGCTCGCAAATCCGCTTAACCGCACTGCCGCCAACGTCCACGACAGGAAACGAAACTGTGTGAAATCCTGGTTGCCAAAACCCGCTAGCCGTTTGCTCGACACCGGCGAGACGATATGGGAGAGGAACGAATTGCACGAAGTGAGAAAGCGCCTGGCCGCCGTCGTCAATCACAAGAGCAGTTGGATTAAGATACTTCATCTTCGTGCTGGAGAATCGTACCGAAAGCCGACGAATATCATCAATCAATTCGTGCGATTGGGTTCTCGTTAGATCGTAGTCTCTCGGCTCCTGCACCGTCACGCCGAATGAATGGAGCTGATCCACTACATCCGGGTTTGTGGAGTATGGCTTTCCTGCTAACGCAATCCGATCATAGCTCAGTCCAAGCTCGTTCAATGCCCAGCAAAGCACGAGCGACTGCTGCATGAGATGCTGCACGCCGAAAAGAAGCGTACTTCCGTCAAAACGAAAGCCGTCGGCCTTAAGGGATTCGACGAGATGAACGACAATTGGCATCTGTTCTACAGCAGATCGAGTAGCGCTCTCCGCTGATTGATTACTTTTGTTAGACCGATTCATCGTCACTCTTTGCTGAACCGTGTCAATCGTTAATCGGCGTGATCGCAATGCAGCCCCCAGTGAGAAATGCCGAACTTCCAAGACAAATCTTGGCTTGTTCGGCTCCGGGGTGTTGCTCTTTGAGCATCGTCTGCAATTGCTGTCCGTTTAAAGACCGGAAGCCCGCTTTGCGCTTCGTGTGCTCGTGACATTGTGAAATTATCTCGTCCAATTTTTCCTGAACAGACGATCTGTCATTTGAGGGAAGAAAATGGGGGCGCTTCAAGAAGTATAGCGATGGTTCAAGTGCGAAAGACGGTCGGAAGATCGAAGGAAAGAATCGCGAGCCGGTCGCGGCGCTACCGCTCTGAGCCAAAGTGATAGGTTCGAACACGTCCAGGTCGTACATTAGCTGATGGATGTGCTTTGAGGGCAGCACAGCTTCATCGAGTTCCGATTCCACGACGCCGACAAAGCCGGGACGATAGCCGTGAGCGATCATGCTGACCCCGAGAACGTGATTTTTCTCGGTTTGCCGAACCTTCTTGTCCAATTCCTTCTCTAAGCCCATTCGAACGCACGTCAGGCTCAGTTGAGCAATAGTCGCCTCGAGTAGGGCTTGATGGGCCGCTGCCTTCCGGCGGATACCATCGACGAAACGCGTCGGAAACAGAATTAGTTGTGCGCGCCAAGGACAATCGATCTGTGCAAGCAGACCTGAAAACAGTTGACCAAAAGCAAGACTGCTTCCTTCGATGATTTGAAGGTGATCAATATCTGAGTTCTTGATAGAAAATTTCTGATTGTTGTTCTTACCCTGTCGATACATTCCCGTATCAGTGTTCTTTAGAGTAGAGAACTTTTCCTTGTCACCGATGTGCGGCAGCACCACTAACGTGGTCCCGCCGGCGTCTCCGTTCAGTTCCGGCTGAGAGAACGATGTTGCAAACGTCTCAAATAGACCGAAGAACTCTCCGGCGCCCAACATAAACATTGGCACAGTTCGCTGAACGCCTCTATCGTGACGTCGGACTGTCACCGTCGATGCGCTTATCGTATACAGCTCGATTGCACCCGAAATGACGAGACCAAGCGGAACTAGGCCACCTCTGTACTCGTCGCGGATGCCGCCGTCAGGACCCAACGCCGGCCAGTTGAACATTCCATGGCGGATCAACCTCGTTCCGTAAGGCGCGCTTACAAGATGAACCGGCTCGTTCGCAAATTCCTTGAGCACGTCAAAAGCAGGCAAAAAGCGCTCCGACAGCGAATTGCGCCTCTCACCCACGTCCCCCCATCTTATGGATTGCACCGCAACATCGATCATGTTCAGACTCCCTCCCTAATCTTGCCACCCTGTATTGTCACTGGTGTGGAGTGAGGCAGTCCATCAAATTCTTCGCCGTGCGATACAATGATTGTCCCGAAACCAGCCTCGCAGAGCGCTTGAACCAAATGCCTCAAGCCCGCGCGCCCGTCAGCGTCCGAGCTCAGCGCCGGTTCATCCAGGAAAATCCAAGGCGATCGTGCCAACAAAGCTCCAGCCAGAGACAGCCGCTTGGCAACCACGAAAGGCAATTCAAAGGGTTCAGCTTCGGCGAATGGGGTTATGCCCAATCCCGCTAATACATCGTCCGTTGTGAGTCCGATTTTGCCGGCTAGAAACGTCTTCCTTTGAGCCGCAACATTCGACAGAGCGTCCAAATAGGCGCGGGTTGTTGTACCAAAGATTTGATCCAACGGATTTTGAAAGGCATAGAATATCAAGTTGTCTCGGCTTCTATGGGGCGAGAAAGATTGGCCGGCGACATCCAGTCGACCACTTTGTGGTGCGAGGACACCGCAAAGCAGACGTGCCAGCGTGGATTTCCCTGCACCGTTTGGTGCTTTGAGGATGTATGGCCTACCGGGCTGGAACGAGTAGTCTGCCCGATCAAACACTGGGCGATTAGAGCTCGGATAGCTGAAGCACAAACCCTCAAGCCCTAGGGAGGGAGCAGACACCCTTTGCTGCGAGACCCTTTCGGACAGAGCCAATAGTCGAGAGTTTAAGTCGACTGAGTTTGCGCCCCGTTCAAATTTGATATGCCTATCGAATAACGTCGTTATAGCCTGAGGGTCGTTATCGGAGACATGAAACTCTATGCCTAGCTTGGAAGACGATAGTACATCGCCGATTGCTGGCCGCGACCGACGATCCAACTGCTCCAAGAGACCGTCGATTGCGATGCGCTCTGGCTGCAATGCGATAGCGCACGCAATCAAGAGGCGGACCGTCTCGCCGCCCGACAGGGACATGATAGTTTGGTCCGGCGACAGGTATCCAATCAACTCCTGTATTGCGGTGCTCGATTCGATTCGTCCAAGCTTTTGCGCGCGATGAAGACGAAGCTCCCCCCGCACAGATCGAGCTAGTCCCGACAAATTGTTGTCGAGCAATGAATTCAAATACTGCCCGCTGCCTGAGGTCGTACCTGCGTTCCAGGCGAAATTTCGTAACGCGTCGGACCGGCCTGAAAAATTGGGACCTTCATATAAAACGACGGTCATAGGTCACAGACCCACCGAGACAATAATGAGAGCTCCGGCAATTATGGCTGCGATAATTGTATCCGCTCTGGATATACTCAGCACATCAATCCCGTGCGCCCGCATGGCGCCGAGGAATGCATTTCCGTTCCACTTCGACTCGGCTCGTCCGAGAGATGTGCTTAGGGTCGAAACCCACGTCAGACCTATCAACTTTCCCAACGAGCTGACCTTCGAACCCAAAGACGGACCGAGCAGCCCTTGAGCTCGAAGTGCAACGACGCTGCGTTCGAACGACTCTCGCACGGTTGTAGCCAACGATAATCCCGAAGCGAATATGATGGCGAGACCCTGGGGCAACCCTAGTTTGCGCAGGACCGTATCGAATTCACCGTCTGGAACCGTGCCAAATGCTAGCACTATCGCCGACGTCGTCACCAGCATTCGAACTAAAAGAAAAAATCTGGAATTAGAATCGAAAATCGCCGTCAAGGTTGCCGAAGGATCCGGCCTGCCAAAATCGAAAAGTACCAGGGTCCAAAGCACGGCAGAAGTAAAGACAAATGGTGAGACCAGAACGATGTAACGAACGAGCAATCGTTGTTGTCTTAACAGAAAAAAGCCCAGGATCGCGCAAGCCGCAGTCGCCGCGAGCGCTACGCGCCCCGAGTTAAGGGACGCGCAGAGTGCGGCAATTGCGAGAAAGAGCCTACCGAACGGATGTGCTTGCACATTGCGTCTCAAATAAACAAGCGCCGCACGCGTGACGGCGTAGCTCTTACCAGTGCGCCGGCCACGAATAGCTGGATGGTCTTGTCGATGGGTTCGGAAGCGAAACCCGAAGCAAGCACTGACTGAAACAAATTCGCCCCGGTCTTCAACAGCGCTGCGACAATTAATGACGCTCCGGCTCCGGTGATACCGCCAAACACATAAGCAATGATGGGAGCACTGACGGCCCCCGCGACTATCCCTAACCCAACGCCGACGGCGACCATCAGTAGAATTTGCTTTAGGCCAAATCTCACCTCCGAGACGAAACCGCCAATCAAGGGACGCGCAACATAAAACGAATAGGCGGCAATCGCGACTTGAGTGGGAATGAACCAAAACACCACGGGATTGAAGACGAGCCCCGTCAATACGAATGCCGCCGCTCCTACGAAGGCGGAAAGTAGGAAGCCTCTGAAGCCCATGCGACCTGCGAGCAAAGCAAAAGCGATCGTTCCAACTGCGTCAAGATAGACGGGCAACTTGACCAAATTCACAATTGCACCAAGACCGACGTCGATTGCGACGCAAAGCCCCGCGATCGCATAGAGAAAGGTCTCGCTTTCGCGGGCAAGAGGGATGGCCGAAGTTGAGGCGGGCTCGGACATTTTAGTCTCCAAAGGATGGCGTCTAGGCGCATAATACCGCTCCCAACTACCTGAAAACACGGTCATTTCGAGCGCAGGATTCGGCCCACAGTTTCTGTGTACCGATTCCGAGCGATGTCCCGGCGCGGAGAATTGAGCCGCCAGTCCACTCATCACGATCGGCCAACTCCGACGATTTGCAAAATTGGGAAGCAATTTCGGGACGCTGAAGAAATTAATGTAAACGGCAGACAACAGTTTAATTGCGAAGGCTCCTCGCGGAATCAGCCGCGAATGCAAGGAGGAGCCCAAATGCAAACGTCCCTGCAGATCAATACTGCCCCGGCATACAAGGCGGAACTCAGCGCGCTGAATGACACACACTGCCGCACGGCCATTGTAATAGATACGGATAGTTTGCTTCACCGAGGAATTGACAAGAAGACGGGACGTGCGCGGCCCCAGCGATCGTTCAACTATTTTGCCCTTGCCGCGGCGCTGCGCGAGCGGCGGGTTTGCGATGGATCCTTCTGCCGAAATCGCGACTTCCCGGCGCGCGCGGTGCACATGATCCGCGCTATAGGGCTCAAGCCTATCGCTGTTCGTGAAAATGTAGATCGGGTCGCGATGCTTGAAGCTATTGAGTACGCGTTCGCGGGATTTGAGAGGGTCATCCTCGTGACCCATGATGGCGACTATCTCAACGTGATGCGGGCGATCCAAGCGTGCGGCATCGCAGTTGAGGTCTGGGGACTTCGGCAAGGCGCTTCGAAGAAGTTAACCCAAGCTGCCGATCGCGTCGTCTGGATCGACTATCTTATGCTGCCGCCGTCTGACTTGCCTGGTCGCATTGGCCCCTTCGGTGTCATTCGAGAGCTGAGCCTCAGCCAAGCTGCTTAATCCAGCAAGCTGAGAGTCCGTAATCGACCCGTCAAATCCGTCCCGACTTCTGATCGTAAAGGAGAACAGACATGTTTAGGCGAGCGCTTTCCACGATCCTGATTATTATTGCCCCCTTGGCGACGGCCGCTTTTTTCGCGAGCAATCGAATTAAGCCCACAGCCATACGTGGCGTAATGGCGCCTACGGTGCCAATCGCAACGCTATTGGCGAACAAAGATGCTTACGCCAACAGCACAATCAAGGTGTCAGGAACCGTTACGTCGCAGGGGCGGGTTGGTCTGCTCGGATACAGCATTTTCCGAATTCAAGATCCCGTTGGATCAGCCATTATGGTTGTAAGCAGCAGCAACAATGCTCCACCAGTCGGCGCAGAGATAGCGGTCGTCGGACAATTAAAGAGCGCGATTCAGCTCGGATCCTACGATCTGCCCGTCCTCATCCAACAATAGGTATTTGCAGCAAATCTTGCTGCCACCACGGCGTCAACACCGGCGTCGAAACCCTTCGATCTACGCGGAGATCTCCATGTCCGACAAATCAGCGATGACCTTTTGGAGTGTTGCGCAAGGTAACTCCAGCGCGGGCGGTCACAGCTTTTTCTCGTCACCTGGGCTGCCGGTCCGGAAAGAGGAAGTCGCCGTGACGTTTGGTACGAGCAATCAACAGGTCGGCAAGATGCGAAACAACCTCGGTTTCTTCGACCGACTGGCCGTCGATCGAGCGTCTCGAGACGAAACGCGACGAATAGCCGGCGAATTGATTGTTCAAATGCTGGCCGTTCAGAAAGAGAAAATCATCTTCCAAATTAGCCTTGAGCTCGATGCGGACAAGAAGCGCTTATTCGCCGAATCGATGCGCGAAGGATCCCGCATGGAGAAGGAAATCGCAGAGCGATCGACCGAATTTGAGCGCCAATTGATCGACCTTGCCCTAGATCAGGGCCTCGCAGGTCACGAACAGAAGAAGTCGAGGCTTGATCGACTTGAGCATTGGAAGTCAACCGGTAGGCTGGACGAACAAAGCTACATAGTCGAACGAGAGAATATCGAAACGTGGGCTCGAATCTTCGGCAACAATTTAAACGCCAAGGTCGAGATCATCCTCCGTAACCATGCGCAACAGATCGAGAGGACACTGGCTCTCTTTCGCGAGAGGGCGGTACCCGGCCACTCGTCGGGTTAGGTCGTGTGGTGCGCTCTTGAAGCCTATTTGTTCTGATCCATCCATACAAATGCAACACTAAGGAGAATAAACATGTTTGACCGTACCTTCCGCTTGCTTTGCAATCTTGCCGGCGTCGACCATGAACGTCTACGCAAATGTCAGCTCGGTGACGGACAATTCGCCGTGAGGATCGGTTTGCAGCTTTTGCTTTCGTCAGTATTTCTCTTCGTGATCTTCGGAACCTCGCTTCTCATCGGCTTCGGAGACTCCTCAAGCTCAGATATCGTCGTACTAGCAATGGCCTTTGTCACCGCCTGCGTGGTGCTGCTGGTCGACATTCAGATCGTCCAATCGGACTTCTACCACCACGGGCTAGAGTTAGCGCGCGACCGCGGCTACGGGAACGCCAAGAACCTGCTTTGGACGAAGGTCAAACGCCCCGCTACCGTATCTCTACGATTGCTACTCTCTGTCACCATCGCGTTCGCGTTCGCCACTTTTTTCGAGCTGCGTTTGTTTGGCGCCGATATTGAACGCCAGATCGATGCAGACTATCGAACGGCTAACTCCAAGCTGTTCCAAGAGATTGAAGCGGAATATGACGCCGGCGTCGAATCGATGGCGACCGAAATATCGCGCCAAACTCATGAACTCTCCGAACTCCGCGAACAAGAAGTCGCATTACGACGCAAATTTCTCCTCGAAACCGAGCCAAACCAAGAAGTTGAGGTCCTGACAGAGCGCCTAAACCAACTGTCTGCCGCAAAGCGTGCCGCGGACGCAGAGATGGTGCGGCGTCAGGGGGATGCGATCAACGAACGAAACGGAGTCAAGGAGTCGACGGAAAACTCGGGCAAGCGCGGCGAGGGCAATCTCTACAGGAATGCAACCGAAAAGGCGCAACTGGCCTCCGTCGAATCGGAGCGGCTTCGGGGGGAAATGACGCGCCTACAGTCTACGATTGCAGAGATGCGTGAAAAGCGCGATCGCCGAAGTGAAAAGGCAAATGAGCTCGTCGTCGGCGGCTTGAAGACGCTCGATGAGGCAATGGCGTCTGTTCGATCTCGACGGGACGAACTCGACAAAAGGCGTGACCAGGCAATTCGCGATCGGGAGGTAAAACTAATCGCCATTGCACAACAGAGACCGGGCTATGCGGCGAAAGCTCATGGATTTCTGGCGCGTGTCGAGGCACTTGAAGTTTTGAAAGAACGGCCGGCGGTCGCAAGGGTAACGTTCTGGACCACTCTCGTGATCATGGCCGTTGAAGTGAGCGCGGTACTTGGCAAGGTGTTTTTCTCAACACCAACTCTTTACGCTGTACGCACCGCAGTGGACTTCGAAAATGCAGCCCAAGAGTTGCTTCGTGCAAACGACGTCTCTCGGTTTGATGCGGAGTCCGCCAGTATCAATCGCGAAATTGACATCGAAGAAATGCGTCAAGCCCTTGCAGAGAAGCGAGCCGCACGTCGAACGAAGGAGGTCGCCATGAATCAACTTTATCCGGATGACCAAGACAGAGCCGCTTGAATTTCGTTAGGCGGACACAATCACCGAATCACGAAAGGAACAGAAAATGAGACACATTGTAGGTCTTTGGACAAAGTCCGCTTGTTTAATCGTCGTCTTGTTGCTCTCGGGTACGGCATCACCACAAGCGCAGGATATTGAACTGGATTTTCATTTTTTAAAGTTCGGATTGTCGCGAAAAGCCGTTATTAGCATGCTCGGTGAACCGGAGGGGATCGTAGAGTCGCGAACGATCGCCATTAGATATTATCGAATGACGTGGGCTAGCCAGGACGGAGCACGATACAATGCGTACTTTTTCAACGATCGACTGTTCCGATGGAAGAAATGTAACTCCGTGTCAGCGTCCGTCTGTTGACTGCCGCTAGGTGCGTAGCGACGAGCGCCATCTTCACAGCAAGCTTCTTCTCCAAAGTGCGGCGGCTTGCGGCGTGTCGGCGGTGCGCGCGCCTATGCGCAAGATCGTAAGCTGCTTCGTCTATTGCCCAAGCCTCAAGACGCAACCTGTGACGTAGCCGCCGACCGCTATGCGCTTTTGCCGAAAAAGTCGAGCTGAGCTGTGTGCTAGCTATCTGCTAGCTTGTCGAGATATCGCTGCTTCTAAGAACGCGCTAAGTATTTGAACTTATGGGCGCACCCGACACGATTCGAACGTGTGACCTTTGCCTTGAGGGCACGTCACACTGTCTTGTGTAGAGCTGTGCCATCCCCCCAAAAAAGGGCCACTCCGAAGGAGTGGCCCAAGTGAGGGAGGAAAACGCCCCCTAAGGAGCCTCTGGGGATCAGGCCGCGGCCTGTTCGATCGGTGAGAAGGGTAGGCCGAGACTCTCGGCCACGGCCTTGTAAGTTAGCCGGCCCCGATAGACATTGAGGCCGGCGCGCAGATGCGGATTCTCGAGCACGGCTGCAAATCCCTTGTTGGCGAGAGCCAAACCGAAGGGAAGCGTTGCGTTGTTCAATGCTTGGCTTGAGGTGAGCGGGACAGCTCCGGGCATATTGGCGACGCAGTAGTGAATGACACCGTCCACCTCGTAGGTTGGATCCGCATGCGTCGTCGGACGCGATGTCTCGAAGCAACCGCCCTGATCGATGGCGACGTCCACGATGACGGAGCCCTTGCGCATCGAGCTCAGCATGCCGCGACTGACCAGCTTCGGCGCGCTGGCGCCGGGAACGAGCACGGCACCAATGACAACATCCGCGGCAAATACTTCGTCCTCGACGGCGTCTATGGTCGAGAACCTGGTGCGAACGCGCCCCTCGAATAGTTCGTCCAGTTCGCGAAGCCGGGGAATCGAACGATCGAGGATCGTGACCTCGGCGCCCAATCCCGCCGCCATCCGCGCCGCATGCGCACCAACAACCCCGCCTCCGATCACAACGATACGAGCCGGCTGGACGCCGGGCACGCCGCCGATCAACAGCCCCCGCCCGCCGGTGTACCGCCTGAGCGCCACGCCTGCAGCTTCAATCGCAAGCCTGCCCGCAACCTCGCTCATCGGCGCAAGCAGCGGAAGCCCGCCAGCCGCCCCCGTCACCGTCTCATACGCAATGGCGGTACACCCGGACTTCATGAGGCCCTTAGCCTGCTCCGGGTCCGGCGCCAAATGCAGATACGTGAACAGAATCTGGTTCTCTCGCAGCTGGGTCCATTCCGAAGGCTGGGGCTCCTTGACCTTTACGATCATCTCGCTCGACGCAAAGACCTCGCGAGCGGAGTCCAGAATCGTCGCGCCAGCCTTCCGGTATTGGTCGTCTGTTGCGCCGATGCCAGCACCGGCCGCGGTCTCGATCAGAACGCTATGGCCTGCGGCCACATATTCGCGGACGGCCCCAGGGGTCAGGCCCACCCGGTATTCGTGCGTCTTGATCTCCTTGGGAACACCGACCTTCATTAGCAATCTCCTCTTGAGCGGCCTCTTCTAGTGGGAATCGCGGTGCAAACTTACGAAAGTGGAGCCAAGTCGCGCGGAAATCCCCCGATTTTCTGGGCAACCACGCAGGATTTCAAAGAAGCGAGCGAGACCGATACCGCAATGTCGATGAGCAGCCGCAAGCGGCGGATTGCTAACCGAACTCTCGTGTCGAGCGGACACTATTTGCCGCCACGCTCGCGCAACCATGGGACGCTGATCACAACATCACAGCATATCAAGCATGACTTGACCTCAACCGACTTGACCTCATCATTGGAGGCAAGCAATTAGGTTTCATCTTGGTTCGCGCATTATCCTGAAACACACCACAGGCGTTCTCCGTGCGCCACGAAGTGACAATGCGAATGAACCCGATATGTGAAATTTCTGATCGAGGCAAAAGTCATACGGGTGTCTGCAGCGAGAAGGATAATGCGTTACGTTTTCCAAGCCTTTGTCGATCAACTCATTGAAAGTACCGACGTCGATGACCTTAGGTTGGGGATGGCCGAAACTGCTGCCGCGCTCGATCTGTGTTGTTTCGCCTACCTCGTTTTGCCGTCCAGACCAGGCGCGCCGCCGCTTCTGATTTCGACCTATCCGTCAACTTGGACTTCGCATTACGTCGAGCAGCAGTACCATCGGTTCGATCCTGTGATTATTCAATCTGTTCGCCGGGACAAGGCCTTTGAGTGGGGCCTTGGTCTCGGACCAGAAGCAGATTCGGAGCCTGCGCATCAGCTTTTCGAGGAGGCCGCCCGATTTGGCATTCGCTGCGGCTTCACCGTTCCGATTCACGAGAGCGGCGTCGCTATTGCCGCGGTCACATTTGCTGCCAGCGAACGAGGTGCGTCCTTCGGACGTTCCGTACGCCGGCACGCGCGTATACTTCCCTTGATAGCAACGACTTTCCACGCGCATGCACAACGTAAGCTGCGTGCCCGCGATCAGATTGATGGTGTCGCGCTTTCTCCGCGGGAAATCCAATGTCTGAATTGGGCCGCTCAGGGCAAGTCTTCCTGGGAGATTGGCCGCATAGTGGGCATCTCTCACCATACGGTCGCATTTCACCTGGACAACGCCAAGGCCAAGCTGGGCGTTCGGTCGACTATCCAGGCAGTCGCGCGTTTTGTTGCCGCTGGCGGAAAGACCTAGGTGAGGGCGGCCGGCGCGCCGCGACCATGCACACCCTCATCGCGTCCGCAAAGCCCAACAACGTCGATCCCCGGGCCTGCCTCGCGGGACATACTGCCCCGCCTGCGGGGTCATCCCGCCAAGCCCACTAGGCACTTCTGCCTTGGAATTGGCGCCCTCAGAGCGTCGCCCATGCGGCTTGAGCCATCAGCGCGCCGACCAGATGAGCAAACGAGGGTAAACGATGTTCCGGCATCAGCCCCGAGTTGCCAAACCGCGATTAATTCCCGGCGATTTGATCTTGGGCGGCAGCCAGACGTTCGGCTTCTTTTAATGCTGCAGCTTTTGTCCTGAATGGTCCGATGTCGTTTTCTTCAGTGTCAGGCAACCAGGCAGGGAGGAACCACCAGCCTCCTGGTCGTCCGTAGCTGGCCGTGCTTCGGACTGATCCGATGCCCTCAGCGATGAACCAGCCAGGATCGACCCCGTCCTGTCGCCATGAGATTTCTGACATAGTGCGTGTCATCCTCGATAGAATGTACCCTCAAACTCTAGGTCTCGTTTCCGAGTTCTAGCCACTCCATATAGGCCGACAGCAAAAACGCGTCGATAGTGGTCTGAGGATTTTCGGCGACGCTACGGGCGAAGACCGACCAAATATGCTTGCGCGGCTCGGTCCTGCCAATCCGGGTCGTTGCCGGATGCGTGCGTCGGCTCTCGATATCACACCCTCCTTAACTGAGGAGGCTGCACATCCCCAGCAATTCCCCTTCAATACCCGCCCTGCGGCTTTGGAGGCACAATCGATGATGCAGATTATTACACAGCAATTCTATGGAGCCTTTGCTGAAGAGCTTTGTGAGATGCACCGACTTAGATACAGGGTTTTCAAGGAACGACTCGCATGGGACGTTCAGACCAGCGGGGACATGGAAGTCGATGAATTCGATGCACTCGGTCCTGTCTACCTGATTCAGCGATCGAGCAACTATAGCGTTCAGGGCTGCGTACGGCTGCTTCCATCTACCGGACCGACGATGTTGCGCGATACCTTCCCTGTGCTGCTCGATGGACAGCCCTTTAACGCGAATCATTCGGTCTGGGAAAGCAGCCGTTTCGCGCTGGATGTTGACGCTGAAGCGCGGGGAACAATGCGCGGGCTGACCAGCGCGACCTACGAGCTCTTCGCTGGCATGATCGAATTCGGCCTTTCGAGGCAGCTCACCGAAATCATCACGGTGACCGACGCCCGGATGGAGCGCATCTTGCGTCGCGCCGGGTGGCCTCTGCGGCGGGTCGGCCAAGCAAGGACATTGGGAAACACCCAAGCCGTTGCCGGCTATCTCGAAATTTCAGCGGCCGCACTATCCCGGGTCCGCGACACCGGAACACTCCGCTCACCTGTGCTCTGGGAGCCGGCGCTGAAAGCTGCGTAGAGGGTACCGTATGTCAGCCCGCTCAACTTCCCAACCATTAGCGATCGCGATCTCAACAGACATGTCTCACCCTGCCCAATCGACCAATATCAGTCTACATCACTTGCGATCCGCGGTTGCTGCGGCCGATTGCGGAAGCTTTCGACAGGCGGCCGAATTCCTGTCCGTGCAGCATTCGGTGCTCAGTCGCTCGATCAGTCAATTTGAGCACCTGGTCGGAGTGGCTCTCTTTGACCGTTCGACTGGCGGGGTTGTGCCAACGCGGGCCGGGCGAACGATCCTGCAAATGTCGCGAATGATCCTTGAGCAGCTCGACACGCTGGTCGCAACGGGCCGCTCGAGCGGCCGCGGCGAGGCGGGCCACCTTTCCGTAGGTTTCTGCACCTCAATATCTGCAGGCAATCTGCGCGCCACTCTCGCGGAATTCAGGAAGCGAGCTCCCATGGTCGCGCTCACCACAGCCGAACAGTCGCGCACGCGCCTGATGGATTCTGTTCGCATTGGCACGACCGATGTCGCCGTTGTGCCTGGAGGACGTACGCTGGCCGGTCAGAAGAGTCTACCGGTTTGGAGCGAACGCATTCTCGTTGTGCTTCCAAAAGATCATCCGCTGCTCACCCGCAACGTTATCTACTGGACCGATCTTCTCAACGAGACGGTTCTTCTAAGCCAACGTGATCCGGGAAGCGATATAAAGGAGCTGCTGGTTTCAAAGCTGGTTGCCAATGAGAGGCGACCAAAGATCGAGCGGCATGATGTCAGTCGAGGCATCATCAAGAGCCTCGTCAGCTTGGGGCTTGGAATAAGTCTGGTGCTCGAAGCTGACGTCGGAGCCAACTTCACCGGCGTGGTCTATCGGGAAATCCAGGACGGCTCTGGACCAAGCCGTATGGGCTTCAACGCGTACTGGCGAAAGGACAATGAGAACCCGGCGCTTATGCGCTTCCTGGATCTCCTGGCCGAACGCTATCCCTCGCCGCCTTCAACGGCAGAGGGGTGACTTGAACGCCTAAGCTTTCTGAAACCGCGATCGGTGCCCATGAACCGTGCCAGCATCGGCGCAATCAGCTTGGTGGGATCCACTGACTGGTTCGATTCACGCGAGAGGGTCTCGGCATAGGCAACAAGATCTCGATGCACGGACGCCGGCAGATCGACACTGATCTTGACGGGTTTTTCATCTGGGATCGCTGCGATTTTGAGTTTTGGCATGTGCATCACCCTTTATATGGCTCCAGAACGAGATCACGGTTGATATTGACGCGGATCGGAAACCCGGGTCGGACAGTGAGTGTGGGCTGGATGTTGAGACTGCGCCGAACCACTTGCTGTCCGGTTTGGTTGAGCGAGTCCGCCGCGCCATGCCGCAACGCCTGAATGATCGCACTATCGTTGCTGTTGGTATCGGAGCCAGCTCCCAATTCTGTGCCGACGGCCAGGAAGGTTGAAAGTGCGGCTGCCTTGAAGAGTTCACCCCAGTGGTTGTCGACCTCGTCTTCAAGCCCTGCATACCCTGATGGGTCCGCGCCGGGTTGCCGCTCGAGGACGATGGAGCGCCCGTTCGGCATGATCAGCCGGGTCCAGACCAGCAACACACGTGACTGGCCGAAGCTGATCTGGCTGTCATAGATACCGATGAGACGCGCGCCCTGCGGGATCAGCAGAAAGCGGCCCGTCGGCGTGTCGTACACGTGCTCGGTGACTTGAGCCGTGATTTGTCCCGGCAGATCGGAGCGGATCCCCGTGATCAAAGCTCCGGGAATGACGGTTCCTGCCTGCACCACATAAGGTGAAGCAGCTTTCGTAATCCGATCCGGACTCGTGGTCCGCTTGTCCACGGCAGCATTCACGAATGCAAGCTTCCGGTCCTGCGCATTCTGCGCAGATCCCTCCTCGCTATTGAATGCCGGCGCAGCCACGTTCGCGCGATCAACTGCTTGCCCGGTGCCTATCGGATTTGGGGCCTCTCGCGCATTGAGGGTGGCAAACAAGCGGCTGATGCGCGCAGCCTCTGCCTCCTGGTTCTCTCGCTGCCGCTCCTGATCGGGCGAAGCTCCAGCGGCACCAGCTGGCTGCCCCTGAGCAGCGAGGATCGGGCGGCCAAGATCGCCTGGAAGCGGCGGGCCCAGCTGCGGCACCTGGCGTGGCACCTTCGTATAATCCTGCGGAAGCGCGGTGATACTTTCCGCAACGTTGTGATGATCAGTGCTGTAGAGCTCTTCTGGCCTCGGACCGCGGGCCTGATTTTTCTGCAGCGCCCAGAAGGTCGCCCCAGCCACAAGGAATACTGCGAGGGAGCTTCCGGTCAACAGGACCTTGCGCGAAAGGCGGGTCACGCGCGGGTATTCCGGCCGGAGCCGAAACAGCTCTGCCTGGTCCGGAGACGTCCGCTGCGTGCCGGCCGGTTGTTCTTCTTCCTGACGGTCGGTCATGTCGAGCTCCCGTCGGTCCGAACAATTCTGACCTTCTGCTGGTGCTCTCCGCCGAGGCGAAGTTCGGCGGCTGCGAACAGCCGATCGACAATCAGCAGATTGCCATAGGCCCGATAATTGACGATCTCGGTCTTGCCGTCAGGGCCGAGGGCAAACAGGGGCGGCATTTCGCCCTGTACGATGCCTTGCGGAAATTCGATGTAGACCTTGCGACCATCATCATAGGCCGCAATGGGACGCCAGGGCGCGTTGTCACCTTCGATACGGTAACGGAAGCGGCGCTGCGCGATGTCGGGCAAAGCAGGCGTCAAAGGTGCTGATTGTCTTTTGCCCTGCCGATCTTGCGGGTAGTACCACGCAACGAGCGGCATGTAGGGCTTTTCGCGCGAACGAAGCTCAATCAGATAGGTGCGCCGATCCGTGTTGATGACGAGGTTCGTTTCGATCGACGCGCGCGTCGGCTTGACCAGGACATGGACGCGGCGGGTGTCCCCGCTTCCGTTCTCGGTGTCACCGACGACCCAACGCACCGTGTCACCGGCCGCGATCGGGCCGGACCCGACCAGCTGTTCGCCCTCTTCCAGCGCGATGTCCGTGATTTGACCCGGCGCTGCGTAGATCTGGTACAGGGCACCGGGACTGAAGCTGTAGATCTGCGCGGCGTTGAAATACCCGCTTTTGCGTGGCTGGACGCGAGCTGCGCTGTTGGCCGCTTCGACCCTGTCGACCGGCTCGGTTTCCTCCTTTGTCCCCGATTTGCCGCCGAGCGCCGGCTTCCAGGCGGGCGGGACGTGAAGTGGCCGGCTCCGATCATCGACATCGGCTGGTCCCGGCGGCACTGGCGGCACGTCGGAGTCATAGGTGATTTGGGGCGGAATATAGGTCGAGCAGCCGCCAAGCATGCACGCGAGGACCGCGAGCACTGAAACGGCCGCCCTGGCCGATGCCCCTGGAGAGACGCCGGTCGCCACTTGAGAGGATGGCGGCTTCATTGCCCGAGCTCCTTCGACCAGCTGATTGCATTGACGTAGACGCCGAGCGGATTCTTGCGCAACCGATCGGCATCGCGAGGCGGCTGAATGACGATCGTCAGAATGGCGGTCCAGCGCTCGGTTGAACCAAGCGATCCGTTCTCGTAGCCGCGCTCGACCCAGGCGACACGGAAGCTTTCCGTTGAGGCGCGGATCACGCTCGAGACCTCGACTGAGACTTGCGTCTTCCCGAGCCTTGCGAAGGGATCATTGCTCCTGGCGTATTCGTTGAGCGCAGCGGCCCCGCGGTCGGTGGTGAAGTCGTAGGCCCTGAGCCAGTTCTGGCGCAGGACAATGCCATCTGCCGGCAGACCGCGAACGTCCTCGATAAAGCGAGCCAAGTGATAGGCAATCTGAGCATCGCTGGGTTCGAAATCAGCTGTCGCGGGAGCCACTCTTTGCGCCTGGCCGAGACGATCGACTTCGACGACCCACGGCGTGATCGTTCCTTGGCTGGCTTGCCAGGCCAGCCCTGCTGCGAGGCCACACGAGAGGGCCAGGCAGCTGAATGCCATCAGCCGCCAATTTTTGGCCTGCACACGTGCCGAACCGATGCGCTCGTCCCACGCTTGCGCCGCCTTCTGGTAGGGCGTCACCGGCGCGGGCGTTCGCCCGTAGTGAACCGAAGACCTCTTGAACATCAGTCATTTCCCCAAGAAACGGAATTGAGACTTACATTTTGCTCATTGGCCAAGCGACGAGTGCGGAGGGGCGCAATCACGTCGCTTGCTCGACACGCACGAGCTGTCTGAACACGCACAGGCAACGCGAGACACGGCAGGCCCTGCATTGCCGTCTACGAACGCTTGAGCACAAACCGCGGAGGTCAGGCAGCAAATGCCCGAGCGGCAGCGTAACGAGGGCGTCCCGCCGATCCTGCATGGTCGGCATCTCGAACACTTGTTGCGTTTCGTGCAGTGGCGCTCTCACTGCGGCGGACTGGTCATGCGTAGCCTGCCAGAGAAGCGCGGGCGTAAGGCTCAACGAGAGTGCTTGAGAAGCCAGCACCAGAGCTTGCCAGGCCGGGCCATGCCAGGCGCGCCCCCCAGGGCGCGCGCTTGAACTTGGCTGGTCAGTCCTGTGGCCATATTCGCGCAGCTTCTCAGCAAACGGGCACTTTGACATCTAGCGCCCTCCATCGGACAGATCGATCGAGCTGCCACTTCCACCATGGTCTCCCGACCGAACGGCATGAGTTGCCGCCGAAACTCCATGGCTGATTGTCTGCGCGCGCTTCATGCGCCGCGCCCAATCCGGCGGACCTTCCCCCGAGCTGGCAGAGGTCGTGCCGCTCGACTGGCTGCCGCTATGGATCGATGCGGAGGCTCTGCGGAGCGGACTGACAGAAGCGGAAGCAGCAGCCTCGGCAACACCACCGATGCCGCCGCTCCGGTAGGCGGCCGCCGCGCCGCTTGCGATCGCGCTGCCGCCCCGCGCCGCACCTGCGATCGCTCCGCCGGCGAGGCCGACAGCGCCGGCAGCCAGACCGGCTCCTGCTGCAGCCATCCCGCCGGCCGCAAGTCCCGTACCGACCGCGCTGCCCGCTCCGAGTTGGGGACCACCGGATACCAGTCCGTTCGCGATTCCGGGTCCAAAGATTCCAAGACCCAAAAGCGACAATGCGGCCAAGACCAGAGTCATGGCATCTTCGATTGTCGGCTGACCGCCATTGAAGCCGGAGGTGAACTGGGAAAACAAGGTCGAGCCGATACCGACGATCACGGCCAGCACCAGCACCTTGATGCCGGACGACACGACATTGCCAAGGACGCGTTCGGCCGCAAACGCCGTCTTGCCGAACAGGCCGAACGGAAGCAGCACGAACCCTGCCAGCGTCGTCAGCTTGAACTCGATCAGCGTGACGAAGAGCTGGATCGCCAGAATGAAGAAGGCGAGCAGGACGACGGCCCAGGCGAACAGCAGGACGACGATCTGGACAAAGTTCTCAAAAAAGCTGATGTAGCCCATCAGGTTCGAGATCGAATCCAGGATCGGCCGGCCGGCATCGAGTCCGACTTGTGCGATTTTTCCGGGGTGAACAAAATCGCCTGCCGAAAGGCCTGTCCCTGAGGCCTTCAATCCGAGACCGGCGAAGCTTTCGAAGACGATACGGGCGAGATGATTCCAATTGCCGATCAGGTAGGCGAAGACAGCGACGAACAGGGTTTTCTTGACGAGCCGCGCGACGATGTCCTCATCCGTGCCCCAGCTCCAGAACAGGGCGGCCAGGGTGATGTCGATCGCAGCCAGTGTTGTCGCAAGATAACCCACCTCGTCGCCAAGAAGCCCAAAGCCATTGTCGATGTAGCGGGTGAAGGTCTCGAGGAACTGATCGATAATTCCCGTGCCCGTCATTGATTACCTCCCTCGGGTGACGCGACGGAGGAATCGCCTTGAGGCATTCGGCTCTGATCTTTCGGCGCCGACAGCACCGGCGAGCCGGCTCGATCGTTGGCAGCGGGACTGATCGAGCTCATTCCTGGACGGAAGAACCGGCGCCGGTTCTCCGCCCAGATCCTCTGGCAATCCTGATACGCCGGAGAATGCTCTGACGTCACGGTACGGCAGCGGGTGAGATCGGATTCCATGGGACGGCTGGCCGCTATGCTCGATGGCTTCGAACCCATGATTTTGTCCGGTCCGCGTAGCTGGATCGTGCATGCGACGATGAGTGCCGCTCCGGCGATCACCGTGATAGTGAGCGACACTGCCTGGAATGCCTTTTGATCGCTCATCAGTGAAACATCTGCACGTTGGAGGATTGATAGCCCTGACCACTCGTCAGAAAGCGCCGAAGCTGCTCGCGCGCTTGGTCCTGAGCCGCGGCGCGCCGGGCGGATTCGAGCGATTGAGCTCTGCCCTGCGCCGCCACGGTCGCGGTCAAGTCGGCGAGCTGCGCTGCCTGTAGTGCCAGGATCTGGTTGCCGGCTTGCGTGGCCTGCAGGGCCCCGCTTGCACCCTGGCTTGAGCTCACCAGTGCCGAGGTCTGAATGCGGTTTGTGTCGAGATTTCCGACAACGCCGGCTTGCACACGGAGCGCGTCCTGAAATGCCGCGACCGAATTCTGCCAGCGCGATTGCGCACCTGCGATCAACGCTGAATCGGATTGGCCGCTGGTTGCCGGTCCGTAGCTGGTGGCAAAGGCCCGATCGATCTGCTGCACGTCATAGGCGATGCGCTGGGCCTGGTTGAGAAGCTGCTGGGTGCGCTGAATGGAGCTCTGGAGCTGCTGCAGCGAGGTATATGGCAGGCTTGCGAGGTTCTTCGCCTGGTTGATCAACATTTGCGCCTCGTTCTGCAACGAGGTGATCTGATTGTTGATCTGCTGCAGCTCTCGTGCTGCGGTCAGGACATTCTGGACGTAGTTGTTGGGATCAAAGACGATCCATTGCGCCCCGCTGGGCGCGGTTGTCAGAAGCGAGACAGCAACGATGCTGATCGCCAGAGCGAGACGACGAGGGCTCATTGCGATTTCTCCAGATTGCCAAGATTGGGAATAAGGTCCACGGCCCAACCGGCTCCGCTGTGCTGGAGCCAAGCAGGCACAAAGGCCTCGCGCCCGTGCTCTATGACCAATCGATCGATCGCGGCCTGGTCCGTCTTGGAGGATGCAGCCGCAAAGGCGAGCGCGACTTCACCGAGCCCGAGCTCGAACATGCGGTTGCCGCGGCGGGACTGGCAGTAATAGTCCCGTTTCGGCGTCGCGCGGCTCAAGAGCTCGATCTGGCGATCGTTGAGCCCAAAGCGGCGGTAGATCGCGGTGATCTGAGGCTCGATCGCCCGCTCATTCGGCAGAAGCAATCGAGTCGGGCAGCTCTCAATGATGGCAGGAGCGATGTCAGATCCATCGATGTCCGACAAAGACTGTGTGGCGAACACCACAGACGCGTTCTTCTTGCGCAGCGTCTTCAACCATTCGCGCAGCTGGCCGGCAAAATCCGCATCATCAAGCGCAAGCCAGCCTTCGTCGACGATCATGAGCGTCGGCCTGCCGTCGAGGCGGTTGCCAATGCGGTGGAACAGATAGGCCAGCACCGCGGGTGCCGCGCCCGTTCCAATCAGTCCTTCGGTTTCGAACGCCTGAACCGACGCCTCACCAATTCGCTCGAATTCTGCATCGAGCAGCCGGCCATAGGGTCCACCGAGGCAATAGGGTTGCAAAGCGCGTTTCAGGGTCGTCGACTGGAGCAGAACGGACAGCCCTGTCAGGGTCCGCTCCGGCAGGCGCGCTGAAGCAAGGGAGGTCAGCGCCGACCATAGATGATCCTTTGCCTCCGGCGTGATTTCGATCTTCTCGCGGGCAAGGATCGAGGCGACCCAGTCCGTGGCCCAGGCCCGTTCCGCCGTATCGTCGATCCAGGCCAATGGCTGCAACGCGACCGGCTCGGACGCATCTTGCGACAGCGCGCCGCCGAGATCGTGCCAATCGCCACCCATCGCGAGGGCTGCCGCTCGGATTGAGCCTCCAAAATCGAAGGCGAACACCTGAGACTGGGGATACCGGCGGAACTGGAGCGCCATCAGCGCCAGCAGGACCGACTTGCCGGCCCCGGTCGGACCAACCACAAGCGTGTGTCCGACGTCCCCGACATGAAGCGCGAAACGGAAGGGAGTTGACCCTTCTGTCTTGCCAAAAAGCAGGGGCGGAGCCTTGAAATGATGATCTCGCGCCTCGCCGGACCAGACGGCCGACAGCGGAATCATGTGCGCAAGGTTGAGGGTCGAAATGGGCGGTTGCCGGATGTTGGCGTAGACGTGTCCAGGCAGGCTGCCGAGCCATGCTTCGACGGCATTCACCGTCTCGATCATGCAGGTGAAGTCGCGCCCCTGAATGACCTTCTCGACGAGCCGCAATCTGTCGTCGGCCGAGCGCGCATCTCGTCCCCAAACGGTAACGCTCGCCGTCACGAACGCTTCGCCGATCTGGTCCGACCCGAGCTCCTGAAGCGCCGCGTCCGCATCCATCGCCTTGTTGTGGGCGTCGGTATCGAGAAGCGAGGAGGCCTCGTTGGTCATCACCTCCTTCAGGATCGCAGCAATCGACTTCCGCTTGGCGAACCACTGGCGCCGGATTTTCGTCAGGAGCTTTGTCGCATCCGTCTTGTCGAGCATGATCGCCCGGGTCGACCAGCGGTACGGGAAAGCGAGACGATTGAGGTCATCGAGAATTCCGGGCGTGGTCGCTGTCGGAAACCCGACGATGGTCAGAACGCGCAGATGTGCCGCGCCCAACATCGGCTCAAGACCACCGGTCAAGGGCTGGTCGGCGAGCAATGCGTCGAGATACATGGGAATCTCGGGCACACGAACCCGATGCCGTTTGATCGAGATCGTCGAATGCAGGTAGGTCAGCGTCGCCTCGTCGCCGAGCCAGGCGCATTCGGGCATAAAGCCCTCGATAAGCTGCAGCACGCGGTCGGTTCGGTCGGCAAAACCGCTGAGAACTTCGCGCGCGTCGGCACTTGGCGTGCGAGTGCCGCCTTCATAAAGAAGCCGCTCCGCCCTCGCCGCATCCTCCGCCGGCGGCAGGTAGACGAAAGTCAGGTAATAGCTCGAGTCGTAATGGGCGCCCTCTTCTTCAAACTGCGCGCGGCGCTCGGCATCAACCAGCGCCGATGCAACGTCCGGAAATGTGTCCGGCGGATACGCTCCTGCGGAATGGCGCTGCGCCTCCACGAAGACGGCCCAGCCGGATCCCAGGCGGCGCAGAGCGTTTTTGAGACGACCGGCCACGGCCACGAGTTCGGCCGGGACCGCGCTGTCCAGATCCGGTCCGCGGAATCTGGCCGTTCGCTGAAACGAGCCGTCCTTGTTCAGGATGATGCCCGCGTCGACCAGAGCCGCCCACGGCAGGAAATCGGCAAGCCGCGTGCTCGATCGGCGGTATTCCGCGAGATTCATCATGGGGGAGCTCTAGATGTTGAGATGGGCTGGGACGCGCAGGTGACGGCGCACCACTTCGACGAATGCGGGGTCTCGCTTGGCAGCCCAGACAGCTGCCGCGTGACCAATGGCCCAGAGCAGGAGACCGGCGATCCACAAGCGCAGTCCGAGCCCAAGGGCTGCGGCGAGCGTGCCGTTAACGATGGCGACCGACCGGGGTGCTCCGCCCATCAGGATCGGCTCCGTCAGCGCCCGATGCACCGGCGCGATAAATCCTGCGACAGGCTCGTCCATCACACCACCACCCCGCCGCCGAATGAGAAAAACGACAAGAAGAAGCTCGAAGCTGCAAACGCAATCGAAAGCCCGAACACGATCTGAATCAGCCTGCGAAAGCCGCCCGAGCTATCGCCGAATGCCAGCGTCAGGCCCGTGACGACGATGATGATGACGGCGATGATTTTGGCGACCGGTCCTTCGACCGACTGCAGGATCTGATTGAGCGGCTGCTCCCAGGGCATGTTGGAGCCGGCGGCCCAGGCGGGCGGACTCATGAACAGGACCGCACCGAGTAGCGCGATGGAAACGCTCCAATGCGGCACTCGGTTTCGATGGCTCATGTTTCGGTTGCTCATGTGAAGTCTCCTGCTGGTGAAAGGCTGTAATCCCCGGCCGCTCCGAGGCCGTTGACGCGCGCAAGTTCGGCAAGCCGGCGCTCGGCACCGCGCCCGGACAGGACCGCAACGACGTTGATGGTTTCGGCGATCAGGGCGCGCGGCACGGTCATCACGGCCTCCTGGATGAGCTGCTCGAGCCGGCGTAGTGCGCCGAGCGCAGTGCCCGCATGGATGGTGCCGATCCCGCCGGGATGACCGGTGCCCCACGCCTTGAGGAGATCAAGAGCCTCAGCGCCCCGCACCTCGCCAATGGGAATGCGGTCCGGACGCAGCCGAAGTGAGGAGCGCACGAGATCCGAGAGCGAGACCACGCCATCCTTGGTGCGCAGCGCGACCAGATTCGGCGCTTTGCATTGCAACTCGCGCGTGTCCTCGATCAGCACGACCCGGTCACTGGTCTTCGCGACCTCGGCAAGCAATGCATTTGTGAGCGTGGTCTTGCCCGTTGATGTACCGCCAGCGACCAGGATGTTTTTGCGCGAGGCCACGGCCTGGCGCAGTGCCGCGGCGTGATCGGCCGTCATGATGCCTACCCTGGCATAGTCGTCGAGCGTGAAGACCGCGACGGCGGGCTTGCGAATGGCGAATGCTGGTGCCGTGACGACAGGCGGCAATAGGC
Organism: Bradyrhizobium diazoefficiens; assembly: GCF_016612535.1. Classification (NCBI taxonomy): domain Bacteria; kingdom Pseudomonadati; phylum Pseudomonadota; class Alphaproteobacteria; order Hyphomicrobiales; family Nitrobacteraceae; genus Bradyrhizobium; species Bradyrhizobium diazoefficiens. The sequence goes on along the minus strand of NZ_JAENXS010000001.1, from coordinate 3,309,455 downwards.
CTTCAAACCGCTCTCCGGTCTCGGGGAGTTCGGCAGAAATACGGGGCGCGGCGGCGTGGACCTCGGCCCCGACATGATGCGCCACCAGGCGAATGATGCGCTCGCCATCGGCGGCGGAGAGTTGTTCACCTGTGTCAGTCAATCCGCTGGAGAGCCGGTCGACCCACAATCGGCCGTCAGGGTTCAGCATCACCTCGACGATCGCATCGTCTTCGAGGTAGCGCGCGATAGCGAGCCCCAGCGCGCTGCGGAGCATCCGCGCGCCGCGCGAGATCGCCTCCGACTGAAGAGAATGGATTGCCACTGCTTGCCCCACCGATCGAGGGCTAAAACAGCGCCCTCGGATGGGGATCATTAGAAAAACCACCAATGACCTTCCTGCAACCAGGCGATCATCTTCGTCGTAGCCTGGCGTAGAAAGAGAAAGGCCGGAGCAGGCAGCAAGGCCGGCGCAATCAGTTGGTGGACTCCTCGGGCGCTCCACGAACGATATCGTCGGGAATCTCCCGCAGGAAGCTTTGGCCCTTTTGCAGGCGGCGGCCCAATGTCTCGACGAAACCTTCAAAGCGCTCACGTCCCTTGATCTGAGCGGCGGCCTGGGCTTCGTTCGGCAAGGGAGGCGTGATCGTCAGCCAAAACCGAACAAACAGAGCCAACGTCTCCGCCGTCAGCCCGACATCCCGCTCAAGTCGCTGCACTTGCCGGGACAACCGGTCGAGACGGCGGGCGAAGGCCGCCTCTTTGCGATCGACTCCATCCGGTGACAGAAACGAGGCGACAGCCGCCTCGACGATGGCCGATCGCGAGAGGTTTTTGCGATCGGCAAGGTCGGAGATCTGCTTCAGAAGCTCCGGGGGGAAATACACGTTCATGCGGTTGCGCATGGGACCTCAGAGATCAATGCCGTCGTTTGGGTCAAGCGCCGCCTGGCGGGCCACGCCCCGCATCTGCTGGCGAAGAAGCCGGGCTTGACGCACGGCCTCATCGTCGTCGTCGAGCACGGCGAACTCTTCTGCCGGCGTCACATCGGTTGTCTCTTTGACGATGGCGACGTGGTCGGGAAGCTCGGGTTCCCGGCGCAGACCGCTGTTGGCGACATCGGTTTCGGACTCTTCGGTCTGGACGGTTGCGTCATTCCGCACGGGGAGCTTGAGGCTGGACCAACTATCTTCCCGGGAAGACCGCCCCAGTCTGGCCGGCTCTGGCGGTGAGAGAATGCGCTCGGCAAAGCGCCTATCTTCGTAGTAGCGCACCTTCTTGGCTCGGATCGGCGCCGTCCCGGCGACCATGACGATTTCGTCGGCGGGAGGAAGCTGCATCACCTCGCCGGGCGTGAGCAAGGCGCGTGCAGTCTCCTGCCGCGACACCATCAGATGGCCAAGCCACGGGTTCAGCCGATGACCGGCATAGTTCTTCATGGCTCGCATCTCGGTCGCAGTCCCAAGCGCGTCCGAAACGCGCCTCGCGGTTCGCTCGTCGTTTGTTGCGAAGCTCACGCGGACATGGCAATTGTCCAAAATCGCGTTGTTGGGCCCGTACGCCTTCTCGATCTGGTTCAACGACTGCGCGATCAGGAAGGCCTTGATCCCATATCCGGCCATGAACGCGAGCGCCGACTCGAAAAAATCCAGACGCCCCAGAGCCGGGAACTCGTCCAGCATCATCAGGACGCGGTGGCGCCGGTTCTTGGCTTGCAGATCTTCGGTGATGCGACGGCCAATTTGATTGAGCACGAGACGTATGAGCGGCTTCGTCCGGGAGATGTCGGACGGAGGCACGACAAGGTAGAGCGTCGTCGAACGAGCATCGGCAATCAGGTCCGAGATCCGCCAGTCGCATCGGCTTGTCACCTGCGCCACCACCGGATCCCGATAGAGTCCAAGAAACGACATCGCGGTCGAGAGCACGCCGGAGCGCTCGTTCTCGGATTTGTTCAGCAGTTCTCGCGCGGTTGAGGCGACAACCGGATGTGGACCCTGCTCACCAAGGTGCGAGCTTGTCATCATCGCCTTCAGCGTAACCTCGATCGGGCGCCTCGGGTCTGACAAAAAGGCCGCGACCCCGGCGAGCGTCTTGTCGGGTTCTGCATAGAGGACGTGCAGGATGGCACCGACAAGCAGGGAGTGGCTGGTCTTCTCCCAGTGGTTCCGCTTGTCGAGCGACCCTTCCGGATCGACCAGCACGTCCGCAACATTCTGGACGTCCCGAACCTCCCATTCGCCGCGGCGTACTTCGAGAAGGGGGTTGTAGGCAGACGATTTTGGATTGGTCGGATCGAACAGCAACACCCGGCCATGTCGGGACCGAAACCCGGCCGTGAGCTGCCAGTTCTCGCCCTTGATGTCGTGCACGATTGCCGAGTCTGGCCACGTCAGGAGGGAAGGAACAACAAGGCCAACGCCCTTGCCGGACCGGGTCGGCGCAAAGCAGAGCACATGCTCCGGTCCGTTGTGGCGGAGGTAATCCTGCGCCAACCTGCCAAGCACGACCCCGTCCCCACCCAAAAGTCCGGCCGCCTGCACCTCCCGCGCATCGGCCCACCGCGCCGAGCCGTAGGTCTGGACATTCTTGGCCTCGCGCGCCCGCCACACCGACATGCCGATCGCGACCGCGATTGAAACGAAGGTCCCGGAGGCCACGATGAATGCACCCTCGACAAAGATCTGAGGGGCGTAGGCGTCGTAGACGAACCACCACCAGAAGAAGACGGGCGGGTAATAAATCTTGAAACCCGAGAACGCGAACCACGGTCGCCCTAGCTCCGGCTGATAGGCGAGCCGCCAAGCCGTCCACTCCGTTGCTCCCCAGATGGCCAGCAAGACGATCAGGCCGACGACAATCACCTGTCCCCAGAGGATTTTGGTTCCGGACATCCCGAGCCCCTTTCGAAAATTGACGATCGGAGATCGACGATTCTGCCGGCGGAAGGGACACGTTCGACGCCCGCGATTCCACGGAAGCGAAGCTGTTGCGCGCGACTGTCCATCGCGTCGATCAGGGCGTACCCCTCGCCAGCCGGTTCGTCATGCAGTCCAAGATCGACTCCTCGCCCAACGATGCTGTTTCTTCCTCTGCCGCGAGGATGCCTCTTCTGCGGGGCAGGGGAAAAGGCGCGGGCGCAGCCGTTGCGGTAAGGCGATCGAGGCCTTGGTCGTCCGTCGCCTTTGATCAGCCCATTCGAGGTTAGGGTCGCGAGCCATCAACGAACTGACCGAGAGAATGACTGCCACCGGCACCTACGCAATACAAGGACGCAACTCCGTCGATCGGACATATGGGGACGGAAGAGCATCATTGATGAGGAAAGCGCACGTTGGCAAACGGGAGCGCCCCCAATCGCATTCCGGCGCACGGGATCGGGCTTTGTGTTCGCCCGCGGGTCGGAGCACTCTGCGGTATCCTAAGATCACAAGATCAATCACTATCTCACGCTCAGTCCAATGCTGGAGCGGTACGATCACCGTGATCCCGGCTTCAACCGGGTACACTGAATGAAATGGTGATACGCTGTTTGAACGCGTGAAGCACCTCGCTGCTCTTCAGGAAGCCAAGCAATCAATCACAGGAGATTCATCCATTGCAAGTTTTCGATCGAGAGCGTGGAATTGTGAAGCGCACTTGTGAGCAGTTGAAAGCGAGGCCAGTGCGGGGAGCATCTCTCACATAAATGCGCTTACGCGGCGGCGACGCGCCTGCGCTAGCTTCCCATGCTGGCGCTGATGCGCCGCGGGGGCCTATCATTGAATCACGAGCCGTTTCGTCGTCTTTCTCCGGCCGCAAATCCGACGGAGTCGGATCAAGACAGGTCTGTTCATGCAGCCATCGTAGAGTCGAGTACCCCGCGTAAGGTGGGGCACGTCAACGACCAGAGCAGGGTCGAGCGTCGCCGGCGTCTCCTAAAGAGCACGCTTCACAGCGCGAGGCCGCGGTCTGCGAGCACCTGATGCGTGAGCGCGCCCTTGATCTTGCAGGCGATTTCCTTGCTGATCTGGGCGCCGAGCATCCGTTCGGCATCGGCGTCGGCAGCCAGGCCATGCTCGGCAAGCCGACGCGCCAAGCGGCTGTCGAACTCCATGCCCATCGCATCGAGGAGCCGCTCCTGCATTGCTTCATGGGCTTGTGGCGCGATGCGGCTTACCACTGTTTCCCAAGGTTGCCAGCGGGTTGCCAGGTAATCCACGAATCCTGTCGCCTCCTGGTTTCGCACCGAAGTCTCGGCCGCGGCAATGTCGCGCTCGGTGACGTGGGAGACGGCGAAATAGCGCATGTCCGGAGCGATGTGCCACAGCTGAAGCGGCTCGCGCAGCTTGACCTGATAGGCGAGATAGACCTCGATCTCGTCGACGAAGCGGAGTGATCTGACCTTGTTGCGGGCAATCTCCTGCAACGCGTCCAGGCGGAACATGACGCGGCCCTGCTGCAGCAGCTCGTCGAGCCGCTCATCATAGGCCCCGTCCTCCACATCAGCATTCAGGCGTGCGGTCTGCATGTTGTTCCAGGTCAAAGTGATGCGATCCTCGCAGCTCTCACTCGCTCCGATGGCCAGCTGAAAGTACTGCTCGCGCAACCGTGGCCTGGTCGTCGTTTGCCGCAGATCCTCTGCGACCGTCTCCCGAAACGCATCATTGGCATAGCTCACGGTGTCCCGCAGCCGGTCGAGGAAACGTGAATATTCCTGGGCACCCGGCTCGGCAGCGAAGCTCTGCCAGGCGGCCACGGCGGCCGGTTCATCAGAAAGCCAGTCCGCGACGGCCTCGGCCAGGGGCCGCGCCGGACCGTGCGCCACTCCTTGGCCCATAGAGAAGTAGACCTGGGGGCCGGCATAGTCCGCAGCATTGATGACTGCGGCCAGATGGGTCCGGACCCGATCGGGCAGCGGATTCTCGTCCAGATCAATGGTGCCCTCAGAGCGAAACTGTGTCAGCAGTGTCTCAGGCAGGCTGGTCAGCTGGTTGTGGTCGGCGTAGAGAGTCACGAGTCCAGCCGGGAAGGCGTTGGGCAGACTTGTCAGCTCGTTCGCGCTGACGCTAAGGAAACTGAGCTCGCTTGGGAGGCGGGCGGGCAGCGCGGTTAGCCGATTGCGGGCAGCATCGAGCTGCCGGATTCCAGCCGGGAGGGTCTCGGGCAAACTACTCAGCCGGTTGCTGCGGGCGTTGAGCTCTTCAAGCGACGCCGGAAGGTTATCGGGCAGGCTGTCCAGCTGATTGTCATCGACGTTCAGGCGCCGAATCCCGGCCGGGAGGTCGGGCAAGCTGCTAAGACGGTTGTCGCTGGCGTCGAGCTCCCGAAGCGTTGGCGGAAGTGAGTTGGGCAAACTGGTCAGCCGGTTGCCGTTGGCGTTGAGCTCTCGAAGCGTCGCCGGAAGGTTATCGGGCAGACTGTCCAGCCGATTGAATCCGACGTGTAGACCCCGGAGATAGAGTCCGGTGGGGAGCACAGCGGGCAAGCTAGTCAAAGACAGCACCGAAATCTCCAGCGACTGCGGCACCCCCGCATTGGCTGTCGCCTCCTGCAAAGCTCTCATTCGTCTGACTGCCTCTTGCCGGTCTTCGTGTTCGCCCTGGCCCGCTTCGGCAGCCCAGCCCTCCAGGAGTTGGTCCGACGACGGCTCTCCGGCATCAGAGGCCCGCGCTCTGGTCAATGCTCCGACCCACTCCGCTGCGGTCCGAGCGAGACCGCACAGGCAACCTTGCCGGTGGGGGCGCTCGGAAGCTTCGGGAGTGATGCCAATGTCCCGTTGGGTCCGCCCTGCGTCCATTAATGTCGCCTCTTTCGCCAAATCAGGAAAATGCGCCGGAACAGCCGATAGCTGTCAGCGTGGAGGGTGATTATCGTCGAATGGTGTTGCGGGTGATCAAGAAGCGGCTTGCCACCAGATGCCGAACACGATGCACATTCGTTCGGCGGGCAGTTGCAGCCAGGCACAGTACGCCCGCACGGGGTCGCTGACTCGTTTGGTATGTAAAGGAATCCATTCCATTATCCGCCACCAGATCAAGGAGAGATCAAGCAAACCGCGTTAGTGTGAACAGATGCGTGCTGACTTATGAGGCTTGGCTGTCGATAAGCTGACGAGGCTCGGAAAAATTCCTTGGCCGAACAGCCACGCTTATGTCGAGGGATTCGTGGATGGAAGCTGCCGCGATGGGGGGTGCCCCCAGTGCACATTGAGGAAGCAATGGCTCGTTGCCGAGAGCTGCGGCGGGCCATGATTGGTGTCTATAGTGGCGCGACGCAACGGGCGCGCGAAACGCGTCGTTGAGACGCTTCGCTAACATTTGATGCCACCACGGAGTCGCCCCCTGATCAACGCGGACGTGGATGCATGGAGCGACCTCACGTCATCACCTCAGTCGCCAGTGAAGCGCCGTAGATTGTGCTCGCTTCATCAACACGGAATCGTTGGCTTGCGGATGGGGTCGAGCGTTCCAGGCGGTAACGCTCCTCCAGCAGACGCAGCCGCATTTTTCGAATAGGCTCAAAGGGCGCCGCGTTGAAACCATAGGAGATCACCAGCCAGGCTGGTCCGTGATCTTGAGATGGCGTGCAAACCGCAATCAGCCTCGCGGTGGCGGGCGGACAAGATCGCTACAGGCCGAGGTCGCGCTTCCGGCCGAAGCTCCATTCGATCCCGCCGCCCTCCTTCATGGTGCCGGCAACGTGCTGGCCGAACCGTTTCTCGAGCTCGCGCGACCAGGGCACCAGCTGAAATCCGAGCCCGTCGTCGATCATGGCAAAACGCCCCGAGGCGAGCGTCAAGCGCTGACGATACGTGCCCGCCACGTGCTCGCCGGTGGCGCCCTTCACGTGAGGCAGGCCGGTCTCGGCCGAGATTCTTGCTGCCACCTCGTCCAGCTCGCGTCGGCGCAACGTATTCAGGAGATCACGCTGGAAGGTGATGCGCTGGCCCTGCCGTACCGCCAGACCTTCCCGAACCAGATGCTCAGTGCGAGCTTGGAGAGCCTCGCGCGTCTGGCGACCAAAGCCGCCCATGGCGAGCGGCATGGGGCTGGATTCAACCAGCCGGTGGTCGAGCCAGGTGGCGCCTTTCGCGGTGACCTGCTCACCAAGATCGAGATCAGAACGGGCCGCAAGGACCAAGGTGGGACGCGGATCGTCGGGTTGACCGAAGCGTCGGACTTCAACGATGCCGCCGAGGGGCGGCGCATGTTCGAAGGCCTCGATCCCGCGGAAGCGGACATGATGCGCGCGCCCATCTGTTCCGTCGATCAGGACGTAGGCCTCGCCGGTCAGTTCGTCATGTAATCCACGATCGACCAGCCGTCCGATGATCGGGGAGGTCGGCTGTCCACCTTCGATGACATAGTCGGCAACGCCGCGCGCCTCCCCACGCTCGGTAAAGGCGCGATGCATAGTCTTGATGATGTCGCCGCGCATGCCGAGGTCGCGGAGATGACGTTCAGCCTCGAGCCCGACCATCCACTCCCCTGGCGCAGCTGACGCAGCAAGGCCCATCTTCTCCAGATGCTGAAGGCGGCCGACCATCAGGCGCCGGATTTCGGGATCGGAGCTGCGCGGATTCTCAGGGCGAAGATCGACATAGCCGGTTTCGTCGGCTGACAGCCGAATCTCCCGATCGAGCCGCGTCCATCGCTCTGCGGTGACTTCCCTCTCCAGCGCGCTGCGAATCTCATGCTCCGGTTTTGGACCCAACTCGATGGCGGCCAGTTCCTCGGCGCGTGAGCGCAGGCCCCGGCTGATGTAGTCGCGCGAGATCACGAGGTCGGCACCTTCGTCATCGACGCCTCGGACGAGAAGATGGACATGGGGGTTGTCCGTGTTCCAGTGATCGACGGCCACCCAATCGAGCCGCGTGCCAAGATCGGTCTCCATCTGTTTGGCGAGGTCGCGGGTGAAGGCCTTGAGGTCAGTCATGTCGCCGGCGTCCTCGGGCGAGACGATGAACCGGAAATGATGACGGTCGTCGTGGCACCGTTCCGCGAAGGCCACGCCATCAGCACGGTCGCTGCCGGCATCGAACATCTCGGCTCGCTCGCCGCTCCGCGTCACCCCGTCGCGCTTCAGGTATGAAAGATGAGCGGTCAGCGGCGCCGAGCGGAATGAACGTCCCTTGTGACGTACGACGCGCGCCTTCACCACGACGCGCCGTGTCGGGCTGAACAGCCGGCTGCGGCCAAAACCGAGCCGGCCGCGGCCAAACGTCGAGTGCCCATAGCCCGCGGAAGAATGCTTGGCCGCAACGTGAGCCGAGGAGTGTCCGGCTTTCTTCGCGGCCCGCAGCACCTGATTGATGAAGCTCTTCGGCTTGGGAGCCGGGGTGCTGCGTATGCGCCCGGGCCGAATCCGCAGATCGCTGTCGCCATTGCTCACTGCCAGGCCTCCGGGCCATCAAAAGCAGCCACAGTGCCGATATTGTTATTGATTGCATTCATAAAAATGCACGGCGCGGCACGCGCCCCGACCGACCGGCACGCCAGGACCCAAGCCATGTCAATGGCTTGCGGTCCGACAGGCGAGCCCCTTTTATCTCGCCGTCCTGCCCTCGTGTTCTCCCGGTCGCTGCTTCCAAGCCAACAGACTCTCGGTACTCGCGGCGATTTGCGACAAAATGCAGTTCGGGTCATTGAGGTAGATCCTCGAATAGCGCCGGCCCGAACACGTCGGCTGGTGGCCGATTGATTGCGAAAGAGCCGCCGCGGCTTGGCAGTTGACCTGCGAAGCCCCCACTGTTTCCGAGCGTTTGCGATAGCGATCGTTACCCGAAGGGCCGAGACACCCGTAGGGTGGCTCGGTGAGGAGCGAAGCGACTAGTAGAGCGCGGGCCGAAGGCATCGCCCATATGGCATCAGCGCGTCATTATCGCACTCCTTCGCGAACTCTTGCCCGCGTGAGCGAGGGTCCTTTAGTAGCAAACCCTGGTCCACGCTGAGACGTTGAAGACACGTGCGGAATTGCGTCGTGAGGAACGTCGGGAGCGGCTCCGCAACAAGCGGACTCCAGTGTCGAAGGCCCTCCGCTGCAGAGCCGTCCAAGCGATCTGGGCGATGCACGTTGAAGCGATGCAGTTGTGCGGTCTGAGCATGCAAGCCTATGCCCGCGCACATGGCATATCGCAGCATACCCTGAGGCGATGGCGCGATTTGATCGACGCCAACGAGGTTGAAATCGACTGGCGGACGCACCTTCATCCGGGTGCCCGCCCGCTAGTGCTAAGACTAGTGCTAAGGATGGCGCAGGTTGATTCCGGTTGACAGCGATGACGAGCGGGCAATTGCAACTGGCGTCGTTTGTAACGATACTGCATGGCGGTCCAAAATTGCGATGTGATGGGGTTATAGAGGTGACGCAGTCTTCCCGAAACGGAGCGGACGCCAAGCTGTTCGCCGAGGCCATTGCGGCGCTTCGTGAGTTGGTCTCGCGTGCGCAAGACGCCACAGACGAGTCGTTCGACGACGGCCATTCGGTCGATACTTGGAAGAGCGAGGAATTCCGCGCCGCGATAGAGCGCGCCGAAGCAGTGATCGCGAAGGCGGAAGCGGCCATAGCTGAGCGCCGCAAAGAGTAGAAGCTCGCCGACTCGGCCCATTGCCTCCCGGGGCCGCTAGGCTCGTCAAGGCCCGACGTCATGTGCAGCCCACGGACGCATACGTCGTGCCTTCCCCCTGCCCTCGCCCTACCGTCCATTCTTCTCCAGGGTACGCCAATGTATGAGAGCTAACGCGTTCGCTCATCGCCGAACTTCCGCATCAGATCTCGTGACGAACAGCCCCATCGCCGTGGGCGCAATGGCCGAAATGGCGTGGCCGAAGACTGCGATCGGTCCGCGATCTGGCACACGGCGGGGCGGCGACGAGGCGAAGTTTTCTGAGGTTTCGGAGAGCACGGCAAAGAGCGTCGCTGCCGACGGCCGCAAGTTGGCGATGGCCCTGGAAACCGACATGTCGCCGCCGATCCTTGGCGCGAGCTTGTCCAAGTAGGCGAGAGTTTCAATGGGCAATGGGCGGCCAGCGAGATGCTCTTTGTAGCGAGCAGGTCCGGCATTGTAGGCCGCCAGGAAACCCGGCGAACCGTAACGGTCGTGCAGCTCGCGCAGATACCCCGAACCAGCAAGAATGTTGTCGTGAGGATCGTAGGGATCATTGCCAAGACCGTATCGCAGACGTAGTTCGGCCCACGTTTCCGGCATGATCTGCATCAGCCCCATGGCACCTTTCGGGGACTTGGCCCGCGCATCTCCAGCGCTTTCGAACTCCAAGACTGCGCGTATCCAGTACGCCGGTACGCCGAAGCGACGCGAGGCCTCGTCAATGAACTCCGCAAACCGGTCGTGAGTACGAAATCCCGCCATGTGCTCTGCGGATCGTGTCGCGGCGGAGGCAGCGGCGTCACCCACCGTCAGCGCCAAGAACCACACAACAACAACGCAAATGCCGGTCCCGACCGAACGCCAGCATGCCGCCGTGTTCGTGCTCCTCCCGGGTAAGGTCGCGTGGCGCCGGCCCATCGGCCGCCCGCGGACAACGTCCGGGGCAGGCTTTGGACCGGCCCTGCGCGCGACGGTTCCGCGATGGTTGGCCGGGACGGAGGAATGATGCAACATTCGGCCGAACAGCCGAATGGCAGATCGGAGTCCTAACACGTGCACGTCAGTCCTCCCAGGTCCACACGGGGAGCGCACGACCAAGGACGGCGGATGCCGGCAGAAAGCCGAAGTATCTTCCGTCCAGCGAGTCGGCGGACTGCCAGTTCATGACAAAGAGTTCGCCCTCGCCAACGACGCGGCAGCCTTGCCATTTCGGCAGGGGACGACCGCGGCCATCGCGATCTCGTGCCTCGCCCATTGCGATCGCGTCGACGGTCACTGCGAGCCCGGTTCTACAGACGGTCTGCCCCGGAAGCGCCAGCACGCGCTTGAGCATCGGTATCCCGGCCGGCAGATAGCCGCCCACGTCAAGAAAGGTTGCAAGCGGCTCCGGCGGCTGGACCGCGAGAAGCTCCGTCACGAACAGCTTTTCCGCAGGCTGCAAACGATACAGGCCGATCGGCACGCTGTCAGATGCATTCCAGACGTAGAGTGGTGTCTGGTCGAGCCCCATCGGTGCGAGAAGGGCAGCAGCGCCGGCGAACATCATTGCCAAGGTCTTCCACGGACTTGTCATCGCATGGTCCTTTGCCGCTGAAGCCACGCCTGGTGTCTCGCTTTCGTATATGGACGCGGGTTTTCGTTGACGGACAAACGGTTATGAACGTGATGCCAATGATCAGGCGCGACGTCGGCGGGATCGATGCCGAGTGCCTCAACGGCATCGGTCATTTGCAGCACTCGCTCGACCTTCGGCCAGCCGGACAGACGCAGCAGAATCTCTCCGCCGGGTGTCACATAAGGGACGGTCGAGCAGCGCTGTCCAGGCGCGACCGCGCGCAGGATGTCGATCCGCGAAATGACCGTTCCAAAGTCATTGGATGTCCAGCGAACGAAGGCAAAGATGCTGCCTGGCGCGAATGACAGGACGCGCCGGTGGCGATCAAGCTTCCGTTCCTTGACGATGCGACCGAACCGAATGCGGTTTTCGATGCGCTTCTCGAGCCACAGCACTTCCACTTCGGTGAGATCGCTCATGCCGCCGCTCCTGGAGACCGGAATGAGGAGCCGTAAGCTTGGGCGACGGTGAAGCGCCTGTACGGCTTCTGCCGACAAGGAGGATTGACGGCCTGCGGTTGCCAGTCGCCTGAGATGCGGTTTCCAGCTCGGTCCGTTAGAAGAAATCCGAAGGATTTCTGGTTAGTAAAGTTAGAGCGGCTGGAAAGCGCGGAGAAACAAGCTCTTAAGCTCGATTCCGGTCCCCGATAGCACGAGGATCGGGTCCCCGATAGCACGAGGGTTGCGGTCCCCGATAGCACGAGCTGATTCACAGGTTGTCCTCCGAATTTGAGATGAAACCGCGCCGGCGCAGGCGTGCCGTTAAGGGATCAACAGGAGTAGGCGCGAAGTTCAGTCGCTCGGTGCCGTTCGGATCGCGCGTGAGCACGAGCTGATAGCCGGGCAATGTCTGGCGCTGGACGATCTGACGTACGTCGTAGGCAAAGTGCTTGAGCGGCGAGAGGATGCCGGACTTGGCATGGAGATGCACAAGATCAAAGCTCCAGCCGCCATCCTGGCGGCCGCCGTGCTTGCGCACGAGCCGGTAGAGCCAGCGCTCAAGTCCGCCGGTTAGATCGAAATACGCGCGATCAATCGTGAGCACGAGCGCGTCATCGATGACGCCGGAATAGAACCAATCCGGCAAGATCAGTTCGAGCCCGAACGGGCGTCCGTTTGCGTCGGCTGTCTCCTTCCATTCGTTGATCCAGGAAAAACGATGCCGCCGTCGTTCCGCAATCTGGCGGATCGACGTCAACACGGTCGTTGATTGCAACCTGTCGAGGCCAGCCTTCAGCCGATCGTAGTCACGTGCGCTGGTGCTGCGGCCGACGAACGTCAGAATCTCGTATGGGGTTGCAGCCATCAGCCGCGAGGTCTTCAGCCCTGCGTCTCGCGCCTCGACGATCTGCGACGCGGCCCAGATCAGAACGTCTGCATCCCAGATGGTCGCCATGCCGTGTTCCGGCACGGCTTCAACACGAATTGCGATTGCACCCGCGCGGAAATCGATCGGTACGATCCGCTTAGTCTTTGCCAGCGAAAAGAACGGATAAGCCATCAGATCCTGCGCATCGCGGGGCGCGAGATCACCGGGCAGCGCCCGAAAGAGCTCAAGCTGCTCGCGCTCGGAATGGTGCTTGCGTCGCATGGTCGTTGCTCTCACGCGGCAATCAGCGACGTTCCTGGCCGGCATAGGGGCGCAGCGCGGGGTGCTTCTTCGCCGGCAGAACGGTCCCCTTCCCGGGGTCGGAGGTCGACGTCTTGGCGCCCCGGTCGGCCCACGCTTTCAGATCATCGACGGCGTAGACGACACGTCCACCAATCTTCCGATAGGTCGGTCCAGTACCGTACGTGCGGTGCTTCTCGAGCGTGCGACCGGACAGGCCAAGATAGCGCGCGGCCTCAGGTGTACGCAGGAAGCGCGGGGGAAGACCGGCCATTGGATCGGGCATTTGAGAACTCCAGGACGACAACGCACCGCGAGTGGCGGCATCGGCGTGTGTGCGGTCATCATGGAGGAGCAAGTTCTCGGAGGGGGATGCCGAATATTGAGGGGGTGATTTTCGGCCCCCCTGGGACGGCGCTACTCGTCCCTGCGCTTGGGTCCCAGAAGTTTGCGATAGTCCCCGCGAACGAATGCGAGGCCGCTTTTTACGAGGCGGATGATTCGGCTGCGCAGATGGTCTGTTTTCCAGGCGCGATCGGGGATGCGCTTTTCGCCGAACAGAGCCTCTGCGATGCTGCGATAGGACGCGCCGGCGAAATGCGCAGCGACCGCGCGAAGGGCCGCGCATAATCGCTCGCGCCGCTGTTTCGATAGGCGGTGGAAGGCAGGTCCTGGCGCGCGTCCATTCATGGCGCGCCATAGCCGCGTGGCAGCGTACGCCCGCGCCTCGAAACTGCTGTCGAGCGGTAATTCGGCTGCATAGTGGGCGCCCGCGGTCAGCGGCTGTTTCGACCAGATGCGATGCTCAACCGAGCCGATGCGCAGCACCGCATGCCAACCGTCGGCGGCGTGGCATACCTGTCCGGCAGCAAAGTCGAGCAGCGGCTGAGATGCTGCTTCGTGAGAAACAGGCGGCGCGGTTGTCACGGGGACAACGGACGCTAGAACCTCAGGTGTCCAGAAGATGACCTGTTCTTTGGAGGACTTTTGCGGGTCATGGGCGAAAGCAGATACCCCACCTCCTCCTGGATTCCTCGGTCACTTCGCCATCTGGGCTATTCGCAATCATCGCTTCGTAGTCGCGTTGATAGTCCACGTTCATACGAAGGCCTTCCCAGGCGATGTGAGTGATCTCAGCATTCTCCAGGTTCTTAAACGAATCTGGCGATCGCCAGTCGAATTCAGGCATTGCTTCCGTCCCATTGCACGCAGCCAACAAGGATTGCGGCGCAATAGTTATGAACGAAGCGGTTGTAGGAAGTCCCTAGTTTGGCACCACGTGGTGCATGAGAATGACCGCCGGTTAGCGCGAGAAAATAGCTTTGGCTGCAAGCCTCCCGTCAGCAATCTTTTTGTCTATTTTGAGCCGGCGCCGCGTAAGAGGCGCCCCTGCTCGGTCACCCATTTGGCGCGCGCAAGATGACTCTGGTATGCGTTCAGCGCACGGTCCGGCTCTCGCTCCGGATCGATATGGAGGACGATACGAGCCACCTCCCGCCAGTCCGCTCCCTGACCCTCCGCCTGCAGAAGGCGAATGTACGTGACAACATGCTGTTCGTCATAGGCGGTCAGCGCCAGCTCGTTCGGCGCGACATCCGCGACGTCAGGATCTAGCTGCGGTTTTGTCATGACCACCCCAATAAACAGCGAACGATTCTAATCTCCCTAGCAGCAGAGATTGTCCCGACGTCTCATTTTAGCCCAATTGGGACCTTGCCGACCAGCGAGCCGCTCGAAATACATACTATAGGAGATAAACCTCATAGTATGTAAAGACGCAACTTGCGCTGATGGACATGCGCAAGCTGGTCGGCCGGAATTTCGCAAGACTGCGGAAGCAGAAGCGCTTCACGCAGGAGAAATTCGCTGAAATGTCCGGCTTCACTCAGCAATATATCAGTGACCTGGAGCGCGGCCGTCGTAACCCAACTGTCGTAACCCTTTTTGAGCTCGCCAGCACGTTAGGTGTCAGTCACGTTGAATTGGTAGTTCCTGACGAAGACGTGCGAAGCGATCGATCAAAGCCGGCTAAACGGAAATGATCGGGTCGGCGAAATCATTTTAAGTCATCGTAACTCGCGACAGCCGGGCCGGGGCCCGGCGAGCGCCGGAGGCGGACACGCGTCATTGCCGCCGATCCGGCTTGCCGGATTTGGGGGCGATGCATAGGGCCTCGAAGCGAGACCGCACAAACATTCCCGATTGCGCGGCTCATGTCATCAGTGGCCCGTTCCATCAAGCGCTTGCTTTGCCCTCCAGTTCGAAGCAACGCATCTTGATGAGCCTGCCGCGGGCAAATGCGGTAATGGCCTGCAAGAAATCAAAGATGCTTTCCGGCTTGCGATGTTCTTCGCCCAAAACGGTTTCGATTATGTTCGACCGTCAGACGTCAGATCGCCATCGCGATAGACCTGCATCAGTTTCGGAGAAACGCTTAGCCGTCCCCACACGGAGGTACCGACCCCTGCTGGGATAAGGAAATTTGGAGTCTTCGTGCTACATATTCGCGAGATATGTAGCATGAAGGGCGCAAATGCCTACCCCCCACAATCCCCCTGCCGCCGTTCGGCGGGCCCTGCGCAAGCTCGGCGCGGACATCCATGACGCCCGGCGGCATCGGCGGCTGCCGATGGCCGTCGTCGCCGAGCGCGCCTTCACGTCCCGCTCGACGCTGCAGAGAGTCGAAGCCGGCGACACCAACGTCAGCATCGGCATCTATGCCGGCGTTCTCCAGGCGCTCGGCCTGCTCGACGGCCTGATCAAGGTCGCCGACATCAGCAACGACAGCGTCGGCCAAGCGCTCGCCAGCGCCGAACTCCCCAAGCACGTCCATCTCAAACACAAGACCGGAGCCTCACGCGATGGCTGACTTCGAGGTGCATATCGATCTCGGTGGCCGCACGCGCCGCATCGGACTGGCGAGGAGCAACCGTGCTCGAGGCCAGGAGACCATCCTCTTCGAGTACGATGGCGCATGGCTTGATGACTCGGACCGGTTCTCCCTGGAACCCGCCCTCGCCCTGACGCGCGGCGCCTTTGCTCCCTGCCGGACTGGCGACTTTCGGCTCCATTGGCGACTCCGCGCCTGACACCTGGGGTCGCCGTTTCGTGCAGCGCACCGAACGCCGCCTCGCCGACCGCGAAGGCCGCGCCGTTCGCACGCTTGCAGAAAGCGACTATTTGCTCGGCGTCGCCGACGAAACGCGGCTTGGTGCACTTCGCTTCCGCTGGGTCGGCGACGAAACTTTCCAGGCGCCGGCCCGCGCCGGGTGCCGGCTCTCATCGAGCTCGGGCAGCTGCTGCAGATCACCGAGCGCATTCTCCGCGACGAGGAAACGGACGAAGATCTCCAGCTCATCTTCGCGCCCGGCTGCTCCCTCGGTGGCGGGCGGCCGAAGACCTCGGTCATCGACCAACACGGCAGTCTCTCGATCGCCAAGTTTCCAAAAGAAACCCGCGACTACAGTATTGAGACCTGGGAGGAGATTGCGCTGCGGCTCGCCAGAAGGGCTGGCATCGCCCCCCGCAACACGAACTGATCGAGGTGGCCGGCAAGGCCGTCATGCTGTCGCGCCGCTTCGATCGCAATGACCGTTCGCGTCCCGTTCCTGTCCGCCATGGGGTACTGTCCGTATTTAACCCTCAGTGTCCTAAGCTGAATTTCGCAGCGTCCTGATTTGGATTCAGTCGATGGGGCTGCCCATCCGAATAAACCTCCGTATACCCTAAGTTCCGCGCCATCCCGTGCTAAAGGTGCCTCTCTGATTTCACGGGTGGCGTATGAAAAAGGGTGACGTAACGTGTTCGGAGTGCGGGGCTGGCTTCCGGCGCCTAGAGCTTGAACTTCCGACGCAGCGCGGCACCGAGGGCGAGTATCATTGCTCGGCATGTGGCGAGCTCTTGGAGAGGTTCGATGGAAGCACGATGATTGCTTACCGTCTGACGATTCAGCCATCAATTAAGGGCATTCGAGATTAAGCCCGTCTCAGTGGGCGGCCTCTTTCATTTCTGATCGTCGCTCCACGGCATCTTGTTAGCAGCTTCCAAGAGACCACTATCGACTGGCTCAGGCCGTACTTGAGAGGTAGGAGCATCCTTATAAATCAGCCAAAAGCTGCCTCTAGCAGCTGTAGCCATGGCTTGCGCTCCGCAACTGGCCAGATCTCGCCCGACTTAGGGAGGCGCGCCAATACTCCTGCGATGATGGGAAAAATTGGCGGCTGCTTGCCACCCCCTCCGTTGGGTACTGAGACGGAAAAACTTGTCTACGTCGTCAATCAAAACTCGCTGGAAAGGGCTGCGTTGGGGGGCTACGGAGCCAGTTGGAGTACCGAGGGAGGATGTTTTGGAGGGGGTGGCGAGAGGCCGCCAACTGAGGGCGCCTTACTGCAAGCGCTCGATATCGAACTGGAATCGAGCCCGCATCACGGGGCCGTTCTCGTCCCGAGCCTCAATTACCAAGCCGCGCGCCGCTCCGAACGAGCGGCTCGTTCGGATGGTGTCTCGTGCCAAATCCGCAAGCGCGCGGGCGGCCTCGTTTTGCAGGGCGACCAGATCGGGAAAGTCAACCCCCTCTTCATCCGGGGCCAGATAGTCGCCGTCTCTCAGGTTGAAATAATAGCGTGGCATGCCGACTAAGCGCCGACTTTGCTCGGTGTTCCTAACGAATTAGGACACTGCGGTCCTCAACTGAGGGTAAAAATGCGGACATCCATAGCAATCAACTTTGGAATTCTCGCGCAGTATGGGCACTGTCCTAATTCCCTCCGCGAGTGTCTCGCCGCGGGGCATTGAACCTTGGCACGACACCTGCAGACACACCGGTATCGGGATTTTACAATCTCCCTCCCGGGGCTGGAAGCCGCCGCTCGCGCGCCATTTAAGCGGGCGGCGTTTTTGCTTCTCCGCCCCTAAATTTCCTAGCGTTCTAATTCCCCTCTGCGGGGTAACAAAATGCGGGCACAGGATCTGATCCAAAAAAGAGGCCCCAGCTCGCAAGGGGGCGAGGAGCCGGGGCCGATCGGGGTTGCCCTTGGGGAAGGGCATCGGGAAAACTTGGCAAGTCCAGGAACGTTCCTGCGTTCCTGTCCTAGTTTCAAATTGCGGGTGTCCTAATTAGGACAGCACCCGCCATGTGTGGTCGGGAAAGGCGGGATGTCGCTCTCTCCGGCTTACGATCTCAATCCGGTGCCTCGTAAGAGGCGTCCCTGCTCGGTCACCCATTTGGCGCGCGCAAGATGACTCTGATATGCGTTGCGCGCACGGTCCGGCTCCCGCTCCGGATCGATATGCAAGACGATTCGAGCTACTTCCCGCCAGTCCGCCCCCTCACCCTGCGCCTGCAGAAGGCGAATGTACGTGACGACATGCTGTTCGTCATAGGCTGTCAGCGCTGTCTCGTTCGGCGCCACATCGGCGACATCGGGATCTACTGGCGGTTCTTTCATATGGGTGTACAGCAGCCGTTGGAGCCTATGCCTGTCTCATCGAGCAATCTAACGAAATAGGTCGGTTATAGCCAGTGGTTTGATGGCCCGCCCAATGGCTGCTTTTGCGCATGAAAGCTCGTGCGCTTGTTGCCTGGAATGTCCGCCGGATACGCGTTGATCGCGGCATTCCGCAAGAGCAATTGGCATACGATGCTGGGATCGATCGCTCATACATGGGCGGCCTTGAGCGACAATCGGAGAACCCGACGATTGATCTGCTCGATCGACTGGCCGAAACGCTAGATGTTGAACTATCAGAGTTCTTTGTTCAGCCACCCAAAGGAGCCGCGCCCCCCAAGACGCTACCTAAGGGTCGAAAGCCGGTCCGAACGAAGCGCAAGAAGCGGGAGAGGGCTTAGGCCCAGGACATCAGATATCCAATCGCCCCGCGACAACAGAGACGCTGTCCCTGCTCAATACGAGAACGATGATCTGATCCGAAAGGCTAGGTTCTGCTGCATTGCTTCAGTTGCGCAGTGCAGCGACCATATGTGAAGTCCGGATCGCAGTTGGAGACATCATCCTCGAACGAACGTTCGAGTTCGGGCTAAGAGGCGACGTTATCGTTCAACATCCGCGCTGTCGTGTTCAGCTCACCAACGTTTATGTCCGGAACCAGACACTCAGCCACGAGCATTCTGTCGATGCGGCAGGAATCACGTGACCTTTGCTCAGTTAAGCAAGGCTCGCACAACACCTTTGCTGGCACGTCGATTGCTATAGCACGGCCAACCGTTCGTACGATCGGGGCGATCGAACACTCATCGGCCGAGGAATCCATTGATCCGGTCCTATCGTCAGAACGGAAAGCTTTGACAAGCCATGACAAGAGACGCGCCATTGCCCCCAGTCAGAGATGTAGTGCAGGAGAGGCGGATCGACCTGGCCGCAGCCTATCGGCTGGTACACCGGCTCGGTCTCGATGACGGCATCTACACCCACATTTCGGTCAGCCTTCCCGACGCTCATGATCGGTTTTTGATCAATCCGTTCGGTCTGCGCTTCGAAGAGGTGACCGCCTCCAATCTTGTCACGGTCGATATAGACGGCAACATTGCCGACGATCCCCTCCGGCTCGGAATCAATCCGGCCGGCTTCACCATTCACAGCGCGATCCACTCAGCGCGCAAAGATGCGATTTGCGTGCTGCACACCCACACGATCGCGGGCGTTGCAGTCTCATCGCTGAAGGAGGGTCTGCTGCCGCTCAATCAATGGTCATTGCAGTTCACCGAACGTGTCGCCTATCATGATTACGAAGGAGTCGCGCTCGATCTCGATGAGCGCGCTCGTCTGGTCGCCGATCTCGGCGACAAGTTCGTGATGGTGTTGCGCAACCACGGCATGGTGACCTGCGGACGCTCGGTCGCCGAGGCCTTCAAATTGATGCACAATCTCGAGCGGTCCTGCCGCGCGCAGCTGGCGATCCAGGGTACGGGCGCCGAAATTGCGCCTGTCACCGAAGGAGTCGCCCGTCACACCGCCCAGCAATACGCCAATCTTTACGACAGCATCGAAGTGCAGGGGATGGCTGATATCGAATGGGCTGCGTTCAGACGGATGCTGGAGCGGAACGATCCTGACTTCATGAACTAGCACCAATCGAGGAAGCGGAAATGCATTCATTGGCCTAGGTGGGGATCTGACGAAATTCGATTTAGGCGGGATTGTTGACTGGTTAATATTGCCCACGGTCAAATTGAGCGCGGCATGTCATTCCGTCGGATCCGAGGACACCAAAGGAGTCTAGCTCCCTAGTTGTCTTCATGAGGCGACAAAGGCGTGACGCGCACAAATCGGCTCGGCAACGGCTTGGCACAAGATTTCTATGCTCGGCAACAACGCGGAACGTTTTCTCGGAAACGTCTAGCAGGCGGAGTGCCGTTATGAGCGGCCAGGAAACAGAGCCGGATAAGCGTGCGCCGACAAGCACGTCAGCTGGGATAACTCTGTCGAGCCTACTCGCCGAGATCCGGGCGCGCCGGTCTGAGTTCGTCATCGCGCAGAAGATCCCAGACGACATCATCCACGGTTTTCAGCGGCTTGGCGTCTATCGAGCAATGGTCGCCAAGTGTTTCGGCGGCGAGGAGCGAGCGCCGGCGGAGTTTTGCCGCATGATCGAGCGCATTTCCGCGGCGGACGGCTCCGCAGGTTGGGTGGCAAGCTTCGGCAGCGCCGCTTGCTATCTCGCCGCGCTCCCCATTGAGACGCTGTGCAAGATCTATGCGGACGGACCCGACGTGGTCTACGCAGGCGGGCTTTTCCCGCTGCAGCCGGCCCAGCGCAGCACCGACGGCTTTGTCGTCAACGGGGTGTGGCCGTTCGGCAGCGGCTCGCCCGGCGCGGACCTGATCGGGGTCGGCATCACGGCGGAAGGCGACGCAACGGTGGCCCTTCCGCGTGTTGCCGTGATGCCGGCCGACAAAGTGACGATCCGCTCCAATTGGGACGTGATCGGACTGCAGGGCACCGGCAGCCACGAACTCGTCGTCAGGGATGTCGTCGTGCCCGAGGAATGGACCCTGATCCGCGGCGGCCCGGCGTCGCTCGATGCAGCGATCTATCGCTATCCGTCCGTGGCGTTCGCCGCGCAGGTGCTTGCGATCGTCGGCATCGGTATTGCTCGCTCCGCGCTGGACGATGTCATCGCCATGGCGGGGAGCGGCCCCTCGATCACTGGAGCACCCGCTATGGCCGAGCGCGGCTACATCCAGCTGGAGATCGCCAGAGCTGAGGCCATGCTGCGCTCCGCCCGTTCCTTCTTCTATGAGGCCACCGAAGAGCTGTGGAACGAAGCGCTCAATGGCCCGGCAAATCCGACCACGGTGATGCTGATGCGGCTCGCTGCGACGAATGCCGCACGATGCAGCGCCGAAGTCGCCAAGATCGCCTGCGGTCTCGCCGGAGCCAGATTAGTCTACGCCACGCACAATCTGGCGCGGGCGATGTGCGACAGCTTTGTGGTAGCCCAGCACGCCTTTTTCAGCGGGGGAACGCTGCAGAGCGCGGGCCGGCTCCTGCTCGGGCTTCCCGCGCAACCAGGTTTTCCATGAAGTGGGTCCAATTCATGATCCTTTCCGCACGACCTCCGCAACAGGAAGGTTGCGAGATGGCCAAGGCAGCCGAACCTACTCCAGTTGTCCATCCACTCACTCGAGTGCCTTGATGGGCGAATCTGCGTTTAGAGCCATCTGCAGCGCTAGAGGATTGCGCAGCCTGCCAACCCTTGTTTGGTCATCCAGAAGGATCATCATGGCCCGTGAGCCGCTTGTCGTAAAAGATCACCGCGTATCCGTGTAGCATCCCCTGCTTGCGTCGAACATAGCCAGAGCTCTCATAAAGTCTTTGAGCACCGACTTGGATCGTTGTCGTGTCGAGCACGATCGACTTGAATTGCAGCACAACGGCTCGCGCCTCCAATGCGCCAAGAATCCTTCTACCAAGTCCTCGTCGTTGGAGGGCGGGATCGACCCGCATACGCTTCAACTCTGCGACGTCATCATCAACAGGTCTCAGCCCGCCCATGGCAACGAGACGGGAACCAATATGCGCCACTATGAAGTCACCGCCTGATGCAATGTAGACCTCCCCGATGTTGCGTAAATCATCCGCCCACCCACCTTCCGGGCCACACACACCAACATCCTGCGATGCGGTTCTATGCAGATGCCACACGTCATCGGTATCGGTTGGATCGAAGCGACGAACGACCACTTCGTCCTGGAACATTGAGCAATCACCTTCCGAATAGCACGGAGCCCTTAACTGCGGCACCCTCTGCCTCTGCCAGGACAATACAACGTCCGGCTTACGGACGCGCTGGAGTCAACAACCGCTGAGAAAGCACAGCCTCGACAGTTTCCGACGCCTCAATACCGACAAGTGATCGGCCTGGCCCAACCGTGTATTTTAAAGCCGCACCACGGTGCATCCGCGTAAACCGGTCCCACGCACAAACGCAAGACGCGCGCAACTTTCCGATTTCATCGTGAGCATGCTCCGTCACGGGCGAAATGGTTGCCGAGGCAGGAAAGTTCATTTTCCCTTCTAGCCAACCTGGCTGGAGCCAGGGGCTCTCCTTGTCTGGCGACAGCCAACGGAATACCTCGCGAATGTATTCCTGCGGGTAATATTTGGACAGCCGATATACGTCCTTATAAAATTGGCGCTTTTGGTGGAATAGCTCTTCGCCGATCAGCAGCACCGAGACTGCCACAACGCGGGCTGAGAAACGGCCGCTTGGGCCAAGTGTATTTTTGTAAGGATTTTTTTCGTAGAACACGCGAAACTGGCCAAACAGGTCCGGCGACATATGTTGATCAAAACGCGTCAGTACACAGTTTGCTGACTCAAGGCGATCGAGACATCGCGAAAGACATTGAGCTGCATCCGCATCGGCAACATCACGCAACTCAACCAGCGCCTCAATTGCCGACTGCAAGTCGGTCTCGATCAATTGATGGCCCAAGCAAAAGTCGCGCTCCTCGACCCCGGCTGCGCCAAGGCAATATACGCGAGGGTCGCTTTGCATGGGATTCGTAAGGATCATATCTTCATAGGAGAGGACGCCGATGCTGGGCTGTCGTTCACAAGTCAAGCGCGCCAGACGCCCCAATGCCACGCCTACCGTCTGTTCGGCGTCCCAGGGATGGAGGCCGGCAACCGCGGACAGCTGATAAGCAGAATTGACGAGATACTGGACGTCTGTCTTGGCGACCTCGAAATCGGACTGCGGTAAACTGAGCAGCAGCGCATCATAGTCCATCTCCGCCGTCATTGCGTTTATGGTACGACCAAGGGCCTTAACCGCTTCGCTCGGTCGTTCACTGCATTTGATGTCCGCAATACGGTGGGGCAGTTGATCGACGACAAAATCACTGAACAATCCAAGCGGGCGTTTTCGCTGCTTGCGATCGATCGTATCGGTCAGATGAGAAAATATGTCCCGCGAAACCAGGAGCGGCGGTTCTGGGGCTGCAAACGAACCAGTATCGATCATAGCCGAGGATACCTACGACTTCATTGAAAAACAGCCTTCATCTCGGCGCTTGACCCGTATCTTGCAGCCGGCGAGTAGTCGTGCTTTTCGAGAGGATCGGTTCGTTTGTCCTTTATCCTGCTGTCATTGTACGCGACCTGCTCAAGCACACTGGCCGAGAAAAACCGCAACGACACTGCGCCTGAATTGACAATGCCCGAAGCAGTTAGCGAAAGCAGGCCATCATTTGAAATGCAGATGAGTCCTGCTTCATTCAAGATTTTAAGCTCGTGAGCAAAGTATTCCTCAAGGGCTACCCCAAATTCCTGCTTGAAGCGGGAGAGCAACACGCCGCTGCTGCGCAAGGCGAAGATCACCGTTCTGCGCATGAGATCGTCTCGCGACAGGACGGCACCCTTCCACACCGGTTTCTCGCCGGCCTCAACCCTGTCCAAGTAGCGATCCAGATCGACCTCGTTGTAGAACTGGCACTCACTCATATAACCAAATCCGCTAACCCCGAACGGGACCAGGTTATTGTCGTTCCAGGAATCGTATTTGCGGGCCTGTTGAACGGAGTGCGGCTGCGACCTCCTCGTCCAATAGAAAATCGGCCCATGGCGATAGCCGAGGCTCGTCAGGATGTGCTCCGCCATGAAATGCATGATGATGCGCTCCTTAGCCCCGGCGAATTGATATCGACCGTTAGCCAAATGGCGGGCTATGGGGTCCGTTGATTTAAACATCAATGGGAATACGTTGAACTTCTCTATTCCCATGCCCACAAGGCCGATGAGGGAGTCGTACCAGCTTCTGAGCGTTTGCTGCGGCAACCCGTACATGAGATCAAGCGATAGATTCTCAACGCCCATGTCGTTCAGCAATTTTACGGTCTGCATCACCTCATCTACACCGTGCCCGCGGTTTAGGATGCGCAGGATACTTGGATCTAGAGTTTGAACACCGAGGACCAAGCGATTTACGCCGCCTGCCAGTAAGCTCGATACGCGATCTGCCGCATCCACGTGCTTCCCAAGAGAGGGATGCAATTCGAAACTCACTTCGGACTTGGATAGATCAAAGTGCTGCCTCATCATACCAAACAGCGTTTTGATTTGATCGTTCGTCAAAAGTGAAGGGGTGCCGCCTCCAATGAAGGCCGTCTCAACGGTTCTGCCGGCAAGCGCATTGTCCGACCAACTCATCTCCTTCTCCAGAGCCGCTAAATAGCGTTCGATGCGCCCGGGAGGCGGATTGATCTCCTTGCCGAAGTGGCAGAAGGTGCAATTTTGATGACAAAAGGGAATGTGGAAATACAGATCGATTGACGACGCAATCCGATTCAACAACTTTTCGGGATTGAGGTCCCCCATCGCCTTAAGAGGCGGATATGTACCGACGAGATAGTCGTTAAACGTATCCAGGTGCAGATTTCGTGACCTCAACATGTCAATGTTGATGTCGTACGACCGGTCGATCGCGAACTCCAGGGCTTCGGAATAGCTTGGCGCGAGCACTTTTTGGACTCCTTGAGCGTTTGCGTGCAGCCAGGGCACGATACCGGCTGAGTTCGTTCGATGACGACAATCAGAACTCGCAGCCGAGGCGAACATTGTTCGTCTGTCGCGAAGCGGCACCCAAGAATGCTTCAAGCAGGGCGCTGAAGGATTCCTCCAAAAACGATGCGCGAACTCCGGGATGTGACGAAAGCGCAATCGCTGGGCGAACTCGGGCCGGTCCAGCGGGCTCGCGCACATCTTCTGTCTGGCCCCCCTCACCCCCGGGGAGCCATCGAAGTTCGAAACGGACATCGAGCTTCATCTGGTTTCCTCTTAATCGCGGCCGACATTGGCGCGCCGCTGCATGCTTGCGCTGCGCGACCCAACAAACTCCATCACTGTGTAGTAGCAATTGGTGTGCCACCAAAAGCAGCGCGCCTTGCTTGGAGAGAGCCTAAAAACATATGCTGCGAGCGCCGAAGACGGAAGACTTGCGCCTCGGCGTCCGATTAGGGACATAAACGTCTTCGAGTGGACACGACCGAACACGACAAGCCGAGTATTGAGGCGGCTATTTCTGAACCTAACGCGTACATGCGTTGAAGGATGATGTTCGTAATGCCGACCTTAGGGCTGCAGCGCTTTTGGCGCAGTTCTAGTTGGCTGATCCATCGATCGTCTCGACTTTGAAGCCTCTTTAACCGCCGACAGTATGCGACGAGATGCTACCGTGATCATCGTGATTGCATTGATCGCTGCACAAGTAACCCGATCAGACGCGGCAGAGTGCAAGCGCTCTCCCGTTATGCATCCCAGTTGATGCCGAGTTGGCCATCAGCGGATGAACCGTTGGAGCGCTCAACGAATCCTGCCGCATTGTTCCGCGACGAGAGGCGTCGGAGGAGTCGAACCGGCACGGTGCTTCCTCGCCGGATGAAAGATTGTCGACGATCCGCAGATCGTTCACGGATAGGATGGCGAAAATCGATCAGCGCGAGGCGCTGAAGCGCAGTGGCCTCGGGACCGTTCTTTGATGCCGGCGAGAGAAACGCCCCGCCCGGCGGACCGGACGGGGCTTGTTGCCAGGCGACCTCGGTCGCCGTCCTTGCGGGGCCGCGACCAGATCCGGCTGAAGCCGTCGCCGTCCTCGTCCCTGAACAGGTTCGCGTAGCATCGAAAGTCCCTGCCCCCACGGCGCCGTCCCCAGTCCGGCTCCTCACAGGCGGGCCTGTGTGGACCACTTGCAAGTTCGGCAATATGCCGCTATCTATACGGCATATTGCCGCCACGTTCGGGGAGGCCCCTGTGTCCATCGTCGAAATCGTAGCAAGGAAGCTGGGTGGACGCTCGGTCCTTGGAGGGGTCATACGCTCGCAGGCGGACCTCGCCCTGGCAGTACGAAAGCGGCTTCCCCTGACCGCGCTGCATGGGCTGGCGAAGGCGGGACTTAGTGATCAGGAAATCGAATTGTTCGTCATTCCGCAACGAACGCGCCGGCATCGCGCGGAGAAAAAGCAACCGCTCACCGTGGAAGAATCCGATCGGGCAGTGCGACTGCTGCGGGTGCAGACGCTTGCCGAGGAGACTTTCGGCGATGCCAACAAGGCCAATATATGGCTCCGGCGTTCGCTAGCAGAACTTCGTGGCGAGTCGCCGTTGGCGGTGGCACAAACCGAAATTGGCGCCCGCGTGGTCGAATCCATTCTCGGCAAGATCGCGTGGGGCGCCGCCGCCTGATGCTGCTTTGGCGTTTGTCGGGCATACAGCATGCCAAGACGTTCGATGGTGGCTATGGCCTGCTTTTTGACGGACGCTGGAATACGGTCGGACGGCCTGTCACCTACTGCAGCACGTCACCTGCGCTGTGCGTATTGGAAAAACTGGTCCATATCGAGGACCCAGCTCTCATGCCCGCGCTTATGATGGTGCGCTACGATGGGCCAGATGACCTTGCCGTCGAGACGCTGGGCTTAAGCGATCTGCCCGCCGATTGGCGGCGCCAGGAAGTTTGGACGCAGCAACGAGGTGATCAATGGCACGCCTCGCTCGCGACACCCCTCCTCCGCGTTCCCTCTGCCATCGTCCCTGTAGATCAGTCCCCCGACGTCAACATCCTGATCAACCACACTCACAAGGACGCGGCGCGGATCTCCGTGATTTCTGTAGAGCCATTCGTTCTCGACCCACGTCTGTTCTGAGGCAGAGACGACTAGAGATCGGTAGTCTTCCGCGACGAGAGGCGTCGGAGGAATCGAACCGGCGCGGTGCTTCCCCGCAAGACGGAAGGATGCCGACGATCCACAAACGTTCACGGAAATGACCGCGAAAGTCGATCAGCGCGAGGCGCTGAAGCGCAGTGGCCTCAACAATGCTTTGATGCCCCAGTGAGAGAAACGCCCCGCCCGGCGGACCGGGCGGGGCTCCTTGGCGACCTCAGTCGCCGTTCTTACGGGGCCGCGACCAGATCAGGCTGAAGCCGTCGCCGCCCTCGTCACTGAACAGGTTCGCGTAGATCGGTGCGTTGAACGAGGGGTCGTCGAGCTTGAGCGAGAGATAGTCGCGGCCCTCCTCGGAGCGCTTCGACCAGGCGGCCCCGATCTCGGCCCGGCCGACGAAGACGCGGTGGCTCGGGGCATTCTCGTTGCTGCCTTTGGCCTCGGGCACGATGCGGACGCCCTTGGTCTGGAGGCTGAGGGTGACGATCTCGCCCTGGAAGTCGCTGCCGACCTTCTTGAAAGAACCGATGGTAGCCATGTTACTTCTCCTTTGCTGTTTCGAGCCGCGACCACCGCGGCCTCGATGGCGATCTACAGGCCGAAGACGATCGACGACGCACCCGCCTGCGGGCCGCAGCGCAGCGGAGGACGCCAGCGGCGCGACTTTCTTGCCTCGCGAGGAATGGGCGTAGCCCAGGGGAAGAAAGTCGCGCTGCTGGCGTTGCGTTCAGGCGATCGAGGCGCAGCCGCTCTTCGGCCAGATCGAGCCATCAAGAGGCCAGGTGGTCCGTGCGCTGAACAGCACCTCGGAAGAAGTCGTGGCGCCGCTCGGTTGGGCTGCACAAGAGGTCGCTGCGTTCAGGCGTAGAGTTGGAAACAAAAGCGAAGAAAGGGCGAACGCGCTTGCCGTGAACCAGCCAAGATGAGATGCCCCTGGCTATGCGCACAGGAGAACGTGTGGCAACCGGCTAGCGGCCGATACGCCACGGCCAGCGAAGTCATGCGTGAAGGGCTGCGGATTGTCGAAGAACGCGAGCAGTTTTGCGCGGCGAAACTCGAATCGTTGCGAGCGGCCGATCAGGACGGTCAAAACAGGCGTCCGGCCGAGCCGTTGAGGCCGGTGAACTGATCGATCGGGTCATGGCCCGCGGACGCGAGCGGCTGAGAGCCGGTAAGCCTAGCGGGCAATCTCGCCAGCTCCCGGGTCGAAACCGCCCTGCGGATATCTGCTCATTCATCACATCCGAAGGGTCGCGGCCGGCAGATCGGGTGCTCGATCTATCGGCCAGGCCTGAAGATCAAGCGCTCGGCCATTCGGGGCGGTATGGCTTCCACCAAAATCGATCACCCTTAACGCGTTGATTTTCCTCATATGCGGAGAATGCCGCCGCTTTTCACCGCACATCGCGCGAAGAATAATGTGGCATTGCGGCGAATAGACGCTATATTCTCCGCAAAGGATACGGCGAATGACAAGCTATATTCACGAACGGAAGGCTTGGCCCCACTTCAATTGGGATGCAGCGAAGATCGCCCAAAGGCTGGGATCTGTCCGCCACCGGCAGGGACGCCTCACCGGGCGCATGGAAGAGTTCGGCTTCAGGCTGAAAACAGAAGCCAATCTTGAGGCGCTGACCGAGGAGGTCACCAAATCGAGCGAGATCGAGGGTGAGGTTCTCAGCCGCGACCAGGTTCGCTCGTCCTTGGCGCGCCGCCTCGGTGTCGACATCGGCGCGTTGACGCCCGCCGAACGCAATGTGGAAGGCGTGGTCGAAATGATCCTCGACGCGACGAGCAAATACAACGCCCCCCTCACCTCCGAACGGCTCTTTGGCTGGCACGCTGCTCTCTTTCCGACGGGACGAAGCGGCATGACGAAGATCAAGGTTGGAGACTGGCGGACTGAAGAGTCCGGACCCATGCAGATCGTCTCGGGGCCGATGGGACGCGAGCGCGTCCATTACGAGGCACCCAAGGCCGCGTTGATACCCGATGGCATGAAGGCCTTCATTAACTGGTACAACGGCCCGCAGGATATCGATCCGGTGCTGAAGGCAGCGATAGCACACCTGTGGTTTGTCACCATCCATCCATTTGAGGATGGCAACGGCCGTATTGCCCGCGCGATTGCCGATATGGCGCTGGCACGATCGGAAAACAGTTCACAGCGTTTCTATAGTATGTCGGCTCAGATCCGGCAGGAGCGCAACGCCTATTACGACATCCTGGAAGCGACGCAGAAAGGTGATCTCGACATAACCGAATGGCTGGCATGGTTTCTCGATTGCCTTGACCGCGCCTTCGATCGCGCCGACACCATCCTTGCGTCCGTCCTCAGGAAGGCGCGCTTCTGGAAGAAGCACGCCAACCAAAAGTTCAACGATCGCCAGCGGGCGATGGTCGAGCGCCTGCTCGAGGGTTTTGATGGCAAGCTTAACTCATCGAAATGGGCCAAGCTTACCAAAGCCTCGCAAGATACCGCCCTGCGCGACATCGAAGATCTTGTTGCCAAGGGTATACTGGCGAAAGACGCGGCTGGCGGTCGCAGCACGAGTTATTCCTTAATCGACGTGGCGACGATCACAGATCCGTAGTCCTGCGAGGAGAGGCCTCGGAACAATCGAACTCGCACATCGGCGCTCCGCCGGGCTATGTTGATCCAGGCAATCATGCGAGCTCCATCAATTGTCCTGCAACTTCCGCGCCTTTTCTGCATGCGGCATCAGGAGAGTGCCAAGCGTGGTGACAACGTCGGCAAGCGGTCCAGGATCGATAGCGACGTCCTGAACGAACGCGTTCCATTGCTGAACCTTGGTCGCGTCGTCGGTGAAAGCCTTCGTGAGAGCATCCGGCCGGTCTTCGGGGATGTTGGTCTTGCGTCGCGTGAAGGTCGCTTTGATTGCGCGTGAAAGCCGGTCGTCCTTAAATTCATAGGTTCGGGTCAGCACCCGGATATCGTAGAAATCCTTCAGGCGCGTATTTGCCAACCCGAGATGCACCATTGCTTGAAACTTCTCGGCGATGACGGTTTCGGGTGGATAGGCGCGCAGCTTCGGGACTGGGTGATCGAGCAGTGTCAGCAGTTCGATCTCATTCAGTCCAGGTTCGGTAGCGTCGCCATAGCCGATATCTATAACGATGCGCAAACGAGCCCCGTCGATCGTCGCGTAGCATTTGAGGCGCAGCCCGCCACAGCCTGACGCGGACCCTATCGACTTCAAGGCTGCCGGTATCGAACGTCACGCCGTCGACAGCCTGAGCTTCATAAATTTCCTTGAAGAAGCCACGCGTCAGCTGTGGGTCACTCTCGCCGAAGCCGAGCAGGTCGAGATCGCGGGTTGGCCGATGCGGATCATGGAGCCAGTAGCGCAGCAACATCGCACCTTTGAGTGCAAACTGTTCCTTGTACTTGCTGATGCTGAGCCGGTACAGCAACCTTTCAAGCGCGTATTGCGTAAGCAGAAGATCGTATGGCTCGTTGCGTTCTTTCGAAAGGTTGAGGAGGCGGGCGCGGACGGAAGCGCCGACGTTCTTCAGCGGCTTACGCATCGATTGTGAGTGTCTCAAGACGCGGTTGAACGAGTTTTTGCCATATGCCCGCATCGACGGCGTATTTTGCGATTTCGGAAGGCGTCGCCTTGTGCAGTCGAAGAGCGTCTTTCATCGCTTGCGTGGCATGCGTGATGCCTGCGGGTGTGTTATAGAACGCCTTTTGGCGCTGGCCGCTCTTGAATAGATCGACGATGGTTTTTGCCGGGGTATAGATAGGCACTGAGACACCTTCGATGGTGTGATGCTCAACGCCCCTGTCGAACTCCTTAGGACCGAAGCGCACGATTTCAATACGGGGACGTGTAATCTTGGGCCGCCAATCGCGCGGGCCGATCGCCATCCAAACAGAGCGCGGGATACGGTCTGTCAGTTCATGAAAGGCGAGTGCAGAGTCATAACAAACGACTCCAATAGGAACGAGTTTCGCGGCAACGGCGAGCGTGTGATTGCCGTCCAGGAGCGCGTCAGGGAGTTGGTAGAGGCCGCGAGCAAGTTGATTGAGTGCACCCTTTCGCTCCATCCGGGAAATGGTTGCTGCCGTGATACCTTCGTTGAGGAATTCGGAAAGGCGCATCATGCCTCGCGCCCGGAGAAGCGAAGTCGCTCTATCCTCCTGGCGTTGCGGTTCCACTCTCATGAATTCTATATGATAGAAAACCTTGCAAATGTCAAGATATTGCGCAAGGTAATCTATCATGCAGGAGATTGAAACAATTGAACAATTTCCAAGGTCCTTAGAACTGGAAGTGCTCCAATTGCTTCGTAATTTGCGGGGCTTCTAGGAAGGCCATGCCGGGTGCCTCGTGCTGATCGTCTGGATCTCCTCCTGCCGATATGCGGGCGAAGCGGAAGACCGTCCAACGAATTCAAACGCATCCACGCAACAGCAAAGCGGCGGCCATCGACGTCGTCAATCGACTGGCGCGCAGTTTGGGAGTTGAGATGGCGGAGCTTTGGAGCCCCGCCGTCTGGCACGGGTGCCAACAAAAGACGCGCGGCAGACTGAATAGCCAGTGGGGAACCCGAGCGGCTCGGCGGTCCGAACTAGCACTACCTCGAATTGAGAAGCCCCGCCCTGCTGAGCAGGTGGGGCTTTTCGCGACCTCAGTCGCCGTTCTTGCGGGGCCGCGACCAGATCAGGCTGAAGCCGTCGCCGTCCTCGTCGCTGAACAGGTTCGCGTAGATCGGTGCGTTGAACGAGGGGTCGTCGAGCTTGAGCGAGAGATAGTCGCGGCCCTCCTCGGAGCGCTTCGACCAAGCGGCCCCGATCTCGGCCCGGCCGACGAAGACGCGGTGGCTCGGGGCGTTCTCGTTGGTGCGGTTGACTACCGATCAAGCATACGCCTCCAACCGTGCGCCTCCCGAAAGCTGTCGCGTCGCCAGCAATCGCTCTTCGAGAAGGCAATGTGTAAATTGGCGTGCGGTCCACAATCGGCGCACCAACGCTTGATCGAGTTAGCTTTGATGAGGGCGACGCTCGGCCGCCTTGGCCTGGACCCGCGCGTACTCAAGTGGCAATCGGCACTGAGCCGTTAACGACTTATTAACCAGCCCAGCCTACCTTGCGGTTACTTTTCGGTTAACAGCCGATTGCCTCCCAGCTCGTTCTAGGAGAACAGTCGATGCCCATTGAGGCCCAGACATATATCGCACTTGGTGCCCGGCCGAAAATCTCACCCGAGGCCGCCCGATCGGTTGCCAAGCGGCTCAAATTGCCGCGCTCACTTTCGGATAATGGCAAAGCACTCCTGAGCGTTGATCTCGCTGAAGTCAGGCATACTCCCTGCCCACGAGGTGGTCGTCGCGCGGGCGACATCGTCCCATTCGTGGAAAACATTGAGACGTCGCAGACGGAAATTGTGCAGCTCGAAGCAAGGACGGCCGGTTACGGCGCGAATTTCGAGCGCGAACGCGAGCGCGCCGAGCGCCTGATGGTTGAAGTGCTGCAGGCGACCGCAGACGCCATGCCGCTAGAGAGGCGACGACGCGGCTTGAGGACGAGGTGGCGGCTCTACGGACCGGCGACCGAGTCGGCACGATCGACAGCCACGGACAGGCCGCACGTGGACTAGGATATCTAGCTGCGATCCTGGTGGAGACAGACTGCAAGGTTCCTCGGTAGCAATCCGGGTCCGCCATTCCAACGTGCCGAAGAAATCATGAGGTAAAAGTGACCGACATCAGCGACATTCGCGAGATGAAAGCGCGTATTATTGTGTTTGGAGTCGGTGGCGCCGGAGGCAATGCCGTCAACAACATGATCGCGGCCGGGCTGGAAGGCGTCGACTTCGTCGTCGCCAATACCGACGCACAAGCGCTCACCATGTCCAAGGCCAAGCGCCTCATCCAGTTGGGCACAAAGGTGACCGAAGGGCTTGGCGCCGGCTCGAACTCCAAAGTAGGATGCGCCGCGGCCGAAGAGGCAATTCATGCGATCCGGGATCATTTAACCGGTGCAAACATGGTGTTCGTTACCGCTGGCATGGGCGGCGGTACGGGAACTGGGGCGGCTCCTGTTATAGCCAGGATCGCGCGTGAACTTGGCATTCTCACCGTCGGCGTCGTCAGCAAGCCCTTTCACTTCGAGGGCCAGCGCCGTATGCGCGTTGCTGAAGCGGGCATCGCGGAACTGCTGAACGCGGTTGACACCCTGCTGATCATCCCAAATCAGAATCTGCTCCGCGTGGCCAACGAGAAGACCACATTCAACGATTCCTTCGCCATCGCCGATCAAGTGCTCTATTCGGGTGTGGCCTGCATCAGCGACCTTATCGTCAAAGAAGGTCTGATCAATCTCGATTTTGCCGACGTTCTCTCCGTCATGCGCGAGAAGGGCAAAGCCATGATGGGCGGGGGTGAGGCTTCTGGCGAGAAGCGCGTGCTCACCGCCGCCATGGCCGCGATCTCCAATCCATTGATCGAGGCCCCCTCGATCAAGCGCGCTAGTGGCCTCATCATCTCGATCACCGGCGGCAAGGACCTGACGTTATTCGAGGTCGACGAAGCTGCTAGCTGCATTCGCGAAGGGGCCGACCCGGACGCCAACGTCATCGTCGGCGCCACTTTCGATGAACGCCTGGAGGGTCTCGTCCGTGTCTCGGTCGTGGCGACTGGCATCGATAATCTGGACTCGGCGAATAAGTCCATTGCGGGGATAAGCACCTTCCAACTACCAAATGATTCGAAGTCGCAGTTCGATGCAGCAATGTCGAATCCAACGAGGATGCGGCAAGCGGTTCAGGCTTGAATGATTCTGACCGAGCTGTACTGCGTGAGTTTCTGCTCACGTCGACTACCGACTGCAGGAGGATTTCGGAATCAAGTTTCGATCCCATGCGGAATGGAATCGCAGGGATCCCCAGATGGACGCTGTATCGACGGCCCCGCGTTGACGCTAAGCCAGAACGGCAATCGGAAACGTCCAGTTTTCGTCATGTACCTCAAATCGACAGACAACGAGTGCGCCGATCGCAGGGTCTTGTCGATCGCAACGTACGCCGTCCTTCTTCAAGTCGACCGTGTGCTGGATAGATTCACGATGGAGCCAATCGCGACGACAGCCAAAATTCCGACGACATAAGCCGGACAGACGTTCACGGACAAGACCGCGAAAGTCGATCAGCGCGAGGCGCCGAAGCGCAGTGGCCTCAACAATGCTTTGATGCCCCTGTGAGAGAAACGCCCCGCCCGGCGGACCGGGCGGGGCTCCTTGGCGACCTCAGTCGCCGTTCTTACGGGGCCGCGACCAGATCAGGCTGAAGCCGTCGCCGCCCTCGTCACTGAACAGGTTCGCGTAGATCGGTGCGTTGAACGAGGGGTCGTCGAGCTTGAGCGAGAGATAGTCGCGGCCCTCCTCGGAGCGCTTCGACCAGGCGGCCCCGATCTCGGCCCGGCCGACGAAGACGCGGTGGCTCGGGGCATTCTCGTTGCTGCCTTTGGCCTCGGGCACGATGCGGACGCCCTTGGTCTGGAGGCTGAGGGTGACGATCTCGCCCTGGAAGTCGCTGCCGACCTTCTTGAAAGAACCGATGGTAGCCATGTTACTTCTCCTTTGCTGTTTCGAGCCGCGACCACCGCGGCCTCGATGGCGATCTACAGGCCGAAGACGATCGACGACGCACCCGCCTGCGGGCCGCAGCGCAGCGGAGGACGCCAGCGGCGCGACTTTCTTGCCTCGCGAGGAATGGGCG
The DNA here is from genome assembly GCF_016612535.1 of Bradyrhizobium diazoefficiens. Taxonomy (NCBI): domain Bacteria; kingdom Pseudomonadati; phylum Pseudomonadota; class Alphaproteobacteria; order Hyphomicrobiales; family Nitrobacteraceae; genus Bradyrhizobium; species Bradyrhizobium diazoefficiens. The sequence goes on along the minus strand of NZ_JAENXS010000001.1, from coordinate 3,274,740 downwards.
TAGCCCAGGGGAAGAAAGTCGCGCTGCTGGCGTTGCGTTCAGGCGATCGAGGCGCAGCCGCTCTTCGGCCAGATCGAGCCATCAAGAGGCCAGGTGGTCCGTGCGCTGAACAGCACCTCGGAAGAAGTCGTGGCGCCGCTCGGTTGGGCTGCACAAGAGGTCGCTGCGGTCAGGCGTAGAGTTGGAAACAAAAGCGAAGAAAGGGCGAACGCGCTTGCCGTGAACCAGCCGCGATGAGATGCCCCTGGCTGGGCTGCCTTCCGCCGGGAGGTTAGGTGCCAAGTGCCAGGTGCCAAGCGCTCGGAGAACGCCGCGACTATCGCTCGCTCGAGCTCGTTGACCCATCAACGCTTGGACCGCACGTACTCAGCCGTCGAGATCCAAGGCTCATGCTTGTCGCGTCGTGGCCGAGAGGGGCTACTGATGTTCCTCCAACAAAGCCTCGCCCGATGCCGGAGTCCCGGCAAAGCTGGTGATCCGTCTCCAAGCCATGCCGGCGATGGCAAAGGCGCCGGTCCAGCTGAAGATAGCCTGCCAAAATGAGGATGGCATCGCGATTTGCGACAGGCCATGGGCGAGGTGATAGCCCGCGACAGCCGCCGGGACGGTGAAAGCTGCGGCAATCACCGCGCGCACGAACGTGGATCGCGCCCAGATCAAGGCGCTTTGACCGATGAGAACGGTCGCGGCGCCGGCAAGAATTGCGACCAGAGCGGCGGAGGCAATGCCCGCGCCAGCGTGAACAGCCGCCAGACCTGCGGAAAGCGCAACGAAACAGGGCAGCGCGTAGACAGCAAGAGTGAGAATCAGCCAGCAGAGCAGGCCGATGCCAAGCATATTGAGGACGAGTGCGATGATAAGCATGGTGGTGGCTCCGCGACAAAAGACATGACGCTCGCGCCTTCCACCACCACCACGGCGCGAAGAGAAGAATAGCGCAGAATGCGCCGCTGTGCGAGTGCGTGGCCTCGTTCGTCGAATCGGACAAGAAACGAAGCGTTCTGCTCGAGCGCTATATCGGTCGCGTCAGAGAATTTGCACTGATCAGCGCTGGCGACTTGGTCTTCGATCAAGAAGCGCCGATGGATGACGGCGCTTACGCGCCGCCGAACTTCCAGACGGGAATGCCGAGCTTCCTGGCCTTGTCGGCAAGGTTGTCCTGTATCCCGGTGCCCGGAAAGTGCATGAGACCGATCGGCAGCACTGCAAGCATGGCGTCGTTACGCTTGAACGGAGCTGCCTTGCCGTGCTTGGTCCAGTCCGGCTTGAAGGCGATCTGAGGAACCTTGCGGCTGGTCGCCCATTTGGCGGCGATCAGCTCGGCGCCCTTCGGCGAGCCACCGTGCAGCAGCACCATGTCCGGGTGCTTGGCGTGGACCTTGTCGAGGCGACCCCAGATCAGGGAGACGTCATTACAATCGAGCCCACCAGTGAGCGCGATCTTGGGTCCCGCGGGCAGCAACGCCTCGGTGTCCGCGCGACGTTTGGCGGCCAGGAAATCGCGGCTGTCGATCATCGCAGAGGTGAGCGTGCGGTGATTGATGAGTGACCCGGAACGGGGGCGCCAGGGCGAGCCGGCATGAAGCTCGAATTGATCAGTCGCCAGATCGCGGAACAGCTCCATGGCGTTGCGGCGTTCGATCAATGTGACGCCTTCGGCGGTAAGCCTTTCCAGTTCGACGGATCGCACCTCCGATCCATTCTGCTCGCGCTGGCTCTTTTGCTGGGCCTTTTCGTTGTCGTCGAGTTCGCGCTCGATGCGGCCCGTGGCGCGATGGAAGAGATTGACGGTCGACCAGAGGAGATCTTCGAGGTCGGGTTCAAGCCGTGTGTCGCTCAGGCTCGCCACGAGCGCATCAAAGATGTCGGCGATCGCGCCTGTGATGGCCTTGACGTCGGGAAGCGGCCGTGGGTCAGGCTCCTCGTGAAAGGGGCGATGGCCATAGAGCTGAAGCTCGTTGAGGATATGATCGGTCGGTGATGAGCCGTGCGGCGGTTCGAACTGCTTGTCGTCGTGTTCGGTCATCATGGCTTGGGTCCTTTGCCGTTCGGCCGCGCCCATCGCGGCCTTCGTGGCGATCACCAGACGGCGGGCGGAACGGACCAGAACCCGGAGCGATCAATCCGCCGAAGCCCGGAAGGGCGCAGGTGGAAGCGCAGGGCCGCAGCGAAGCGGAGGATGGCAGAGGTGCGGCTATTTTGTTTCGCGATGCAAAGGCGCGTGAGCGCCGGCGGAAAATAGCCGCACCGGAGCCATTGCCGGGCCGGGCCGCTTGCCGTCCGATCGCCCTCTAGAAGGCCGTGGGCGCGGCGCTGTCTGGCACAGGCACCGCACGCAATGATCGGTCATGACGATAGCGCGTTCAAATTGCCTGGCGCGTTCCCGTCGACCTCGGACGCGCCAAAATGCCGGCGATATCCTCAGGCACGAGTTGCGCACCCAAGGCTGAGTTGGATTCGACCACCTGGAGATGACTTTGACGCAGCCGATATCGTAAGTTGCTCTTCGGCAGCAGCAATGAGCGCCAGCGCTATCGCTTTTCCGGCGAGACTTCAGCAGCGACCCGAAAGATCCCGCCTCGATGTCATCGTATCCAGCCCTGACGGAATCAACGACCAGTTTCGTCGAGTCCAGCGACATGAGAGCCGGCTGGAAGCGGATCTTGTGCGGGGTGTCTGCGGGAGCGACATTCCAAATCTTGTCATCAGGAATGCGTTTTTCCATAGCGCACCAACTGCGGCAAAATGCGCGCTTCCATCGCACACGACAGCCGCATTCGGTTCTCCATTGGCTTGATCCGTTCACGAACGGTGCAAGTGCACACTATTCCGAAAAGAGCTTCACGCCGAGTAGACCGACAACAACCAGCATGACAGAACAGAGGCGAGCAAGATTTGCACTCTCACCGAAAAACGCAATGCCGACAATCGCTGTCCCCACGGTCGCAATTCCGGCGAAGGCCGCATAAACCGTCGAAGCGGGCAAGCACTTCACGGATTCACCCAATAGAAAAAAAATAGGAAGAGCGAAGACCACCCCCGATAAAACTGTTGTCCATTTCGAAAGCCCGACCGAGCGCTTCAAAACGAAGGGCCAAGCGATCTCGAACACGTCCGCCAGAAGTATGTATAGCCACGCCATCAGATATCCCTTTCATCAGGCGTCGCGTAGCACAAGCCGCATGTCGATCGCGACCGTCAACTGATCCGCTTTGGTCAAAGGCGACCTACCAAATTCGGTAGTGGCACGGTCGCTGTAGCTCAGATCGCTGCCGAGTGACTGCGCGCGCATCTCGGCAGAGATGGGCAAGGCCGGCTGTAGCGCCCTTCCAAACCCGACTGCGGTCCGCAACATCATCGACAACACAACATGATCTGCCGGCGGCGCCGCAGGTCGATCGGTCAAACCGCCCCGGCATCGGCGAACAGCATAAAGCGAAGGATATCCTGCGGCGCGAGTTGGATGCGCAGTGCCGCCCACAGGGCGCCGAGGCCGTATGCATGCAGGTCCTCGTTGAAGTCGCCCGTCCGCGGAGACAGGACGAGCGCCTCGATGCCCGCGGCTTCCGCGCGTTGCGTCAATGCCGCGACCGCCGTGTCACCCGCGGCATCGGCGTCGCGGGCGATGTAGAGCCGACGCAGCGTCGGCGGAAGCAGAAGGGCGGCAAGGTGGTTGGCCGAGAGCGCGGCGGCCATGGGCATGGCAGGCAGCGCACAGCGCAGCGACAGCATCGTCTCAATGCCTTCGCCGGCAGCGAGGACGTCGTCGGCCGCGCCAAAGCGCACGGCATGGCCGAGAAGACCGCCCATGGCCCGACGCGGCGTGTCGACCGGCGCCTTGCCAGAGCCGTCCGGCGCGAGCCAGGTGCGATGTGCGCCAGTGATGCGGCCGGCAAGATCGGTGACGGCGGCGATCATCGCCGGCCAGGTCTCAGTCGGCGAACCGTCGTCCGGGCGATAGTAGCTGCGCGGATGAAACCGCAGCGCGCCCGCATCGTGGACCGCCTTGATGCCGCGATTGCCGAGGTAAGTCTCGACCAGCGTTCGGCGGATCGGCTGCGACATGGCGATGAACCGCCGTGCCGCTTCCACCGATCCGGCGGGGACGGGTATGCGAACGGGCTTTGGGCTGCGGCGGGGTTCGGCGCGCGGCAGACGCAGAAAGCGTCGTGCCTCCCCGGCGACATCGCGAAACTCGACGAAACCGCAGCTCTCGCGGATCACGTCGAGGAGATCGCCATGTTCGCCGGAGGCAGCATCGGTCCAATGCCCGGCAGCGCCGGGACCACACTCCGGTCCGCTGAGCCGGACGAACATAGAGCGGCCGGGCGTATTGCGGACGTCGCCGACGATCCAATAGCGGCCCTGGCGCCGTCCATTGGACAGGTAATGGCGGCAGACCGCCTCGGCCTCACGGGCGAGGCGCCGCGCCAGTTCAGAAGCATCGCGGGACATCACGCAACCTCCCGCAGTGTGTTGGCAGCAGGCCGCGGAGACGCTGTCGATCGTCTGTGAGACAGCACCCAGGCGCAAACGCGCACCATCATCCGCCGCGCACCCTGCCCGGTCCACTTGCCGGCCGGTCCTTTGGGTGACTCGTGGAGCCGTACGAGCAAGGAGCGGCCGGGCCGGTTGGGGACATCGCCCAGCAGCCAGTGGCCTCTCTCGGGCTTGCGGTTGGAGAGAGAGTAGCGGCACACAGCCTCGGCCTCGCGCGCGAGACGGCATGCCCGTTCGAAAGCATCGCGCCGCATCAGGCGGCCTCGCGCTCGCAGATGCGCTCGACCGGGTAGCATTCGAGCACCTTGCCAAGCACGACGGGCCCGCTTGCATCCGTGGGCACGAACATGCGCAGCTTCCAGGAGATGATCTCACTGAACAGTCCGTAAGTCCGTAAGCGCTCGCGCATGGCGTCGTTGAAGTCCGCGAGCTCGATGCGATGCGCACCCATGACGCGGACGCGCCGTAGTGTCAGGCCTTGCGCAAGCTCGACGAGCGCGCGGCCTTCGAGCAAGGCGGCGAAGACGTCCTCGGGTTTGAGCGTCGGCCGCTCACCCAACAGCGCGTTGGCCACCCAGGCGGACGAGACCTTCCGCCCAATGATCCGCTCGCCGGCGTCGGTCTGGAGGCGGTAGACGCGGGTCGACTCGTTTGGCAGCCGTTTCCAGATCGGCAGGAGGAGCCCGGCGACGACATGGATCGTGCTCTCGGTGAACTCCGGCAGGTCTGCAAGCTCAGCTGTCCAGGCTGCACTGAATTGCTCACGGTCTGTCTCGATCCAATAGCTTTCGCCCATGGCCTTGGACGGGACATTGTGGCTTTCCATCGGCCGGACCAATTTGACGCGCTGCTCGATGTCGCCATCGTCCAGCATCAGGCTTGGAGCGGGGACTTGCACGGCCGCGCGGCCGGATCGTTCGTTCACCAGCAGGACCGCGCGGCGGTCCGACAGAAGGCCGAGGGCATCAACGAGAGTGAGCGGCCGGTTGCGTTCGCGCTGGACGATCGTGAGCAGCCGTGTCTCGGCGCTGGTCGCGGGATGGGTGTAGATGGTGCGCCGAGCCGTGACGACGAAGCTTCCGGCACGAAGGGTCTCGAGGCCCGCATCATAGAGTCCGGACGCGATTGCGCCTTCGATCCGCGCCGTCAGCAGCTGCTCGAAGGCGGTGAACAGCACGTTTTGCAGCTCGATGGTCAGCGCCAGCAGACGGTTGAGAAAGGTCGTGATCGGCGGCAGGTCATCCCTGATGCCATTGGAATCGACGAGTTTCAGCCCGGTCGCATTCTCGAACATCTCAAGGGAGCAACCATCCACCTTGCCCCGAGCCAGGAGCAGATAGAGTTGGCGCAGAGCATCACGGCCGTAGATGCTTTCGAGATTGTCCTCGGGCCGAAACAGCCCCTGGCCTCCGGTCTGACGCTGACCGCGGGTAATCGCGCCGAGCGTGTCGAGGCGGCGCGCGATCGTGCTGAGAAAGCGCTTCTCGGCCTTCACGTCGGTGGCAATGGGACGAAACAGCGGCGGCTGGGCCTGATTGGTCCTGTTGGTCCGGCCGAGCCCCTGGATGGCCGCATCGGCCTTCCAGCCGGGTTCGAGCAGATAGTGCACCCGCAGACGGCGATTCCGCGCCGACAGCTCGGCATGGTAACTCCGCCCCGTGCCGCCGGCATCCGAGAAGACGAGGATGCGCTTGAGATCGTCCATGAAGGCCGCGGTTTCGGCGAGGTTCGCCGAACCGGCGCGGTTCTCGACCATCAGGCGGTCGTGTTTGCGGATGATCCGGCGTGAGCGCCCGGTGACCTCGGCGACGCTGTCGGTGCCAAAGCGCTGGACGATCTGGTCGAGCGCGCCGGGCACGGGCGCAAGCGAGGCAAGCTTCTCGATCAGCCGGTCGCGCCGCGCAACGGCGTCCCGGCTCTCCACGGGCTGACCATCACGGTACACGGGCCGGGACGAGAGATTGCCTTCGCCGTCGGTGAAAGGCTCGTAAAGCTGGACCGGGAAGGAATGGGCGAGGTAGTCGAGCACGTATTCGCGCGGCGTGATGTCAACCTGGACATCCCCCCATTCCTCGGTCGGGATTTCCGCGAGCCGGCGCTCCATCAGGGCTTCGCCGGTCGAGACGATCTGGATGACCGCGGCATGCCCTTCGCGGAGATCGCGCTCGATCGCGCAGATCAAGGACGGCGTCTTCATCGATGTCAGCAAATGGCCGAAGAAGCGCTGCTTGGCGGACTCGAAGGCCGACCGGGCGGCCGACTTTGCCTGGGCGTTCAAGGTCCCGGTCTCGCCGGTGATATTGGCCGCCCGCATCGCGGCATCGAGATTGTTGTGAATGATGCTGAACGCGGCCGCATAGGCATCATAGATGCGGATCTGTTCGGGGGTGAGCTCATGCTCGATCAGTTCATATTCGACGCCTTCGTAGGAAAGGGAACGCGCCGCGTATAGACCCAGCGCCTTGAGGTCGCGTGCCAGCACCTCCATGGCCGCGACGCCGCCGGCCTCGATCGCCTCGACGAACTCGGCGCGCGTGGCGAACGGAAAGTCCTCGCCGCCCCACAAGCCGAGCCGCTGGGCATAAGCCAGGTTGTGAACGGTCGTGGCGCCGGTCGCGGACACGTAGACCACCCTGGCATTGGGCAGGGCGTGCTGCAGCCGCAGGCCTGCGCGTCCCTGCTGCGAGGCGGCCTGCTCGCCGCGCTCGCCCCTGCCGCCCACGGCGTTTTGCATGGCGTGGCTCTCGTCGAACACCACCACTCCGTCGAAATCGGAGCCCAACCATTCGACGATCTGCCGGACACGCGAAAGCTTTTCGCCGCGCTCATCGCTGCGCAGCGTAGCGTAGGTGGTAAATAGGATGCCTTCCGACAGCCGGATCGGCGTGCCCTGGCGGAAGCGTGAGAGCGGCGTGACGAGGAGCCGCTCCATGCCGAGCGACGACCAGTCGCGCTGCGCGTCCTCGATCAGCTTGTCGCTCTTGGAGATCCAGACCGCCCGGCGCCGGCCCTTCAGCCAGTTGTCGAGCAGGATACCGGCGACCTGCCGGCCCTTGCCCGCGCCGGTGCCGTCGCCCAGAAACCAGCCGCGGCGGAAGCGGACCGCATCTGAAGCGTCGTCACGGGCGGCTGCCACAACGTCGAAGGTCGCATCGACCGTCCATGCGCCTGCAAGGAATGCCGCGTGTGCTTCGCCGGCGTAGATCACGCTTTCAAGCTGGGCTTCCGACAACAGCCCGTCTGCGACAACGTTTTCCGGAAGACGGGGCCGGTATGACGGCTTCGGCGGAGCAACCGAGGCCATCGCGGCCGACTGCACCAGTTTGGTCGGATGCGGCTGCGATCCGTCAATGCGGATCGATTGCAGGATGTAGTCCTCATAGAGGGCATCCGTCAGATAAGCTCCGTCCGGAGGAGTCCAGTCGACCGTCTGGTAGCTGAGCTCTACGCTTTGCGGATCGTCGAGCTGCTGGCCGGGTGAGGGCCGCATGGCGAAGGCGCGAACGGGTCGCCGAACCGGCACGGTCGAGCTGACCGGAGCGAGCACAGGTGACGTGATTGGAAGCCGCGGCGGCACATGTTCGAGGACCCATGCCAGCAGCGTGGCTGCGTCCGGCGCCATGCCCGGACATGCTGGAAAGACGCTTCTGTCCGGCGCGGGCTGCTTGTCGATGACGGTGAGCCGCGTCTCGATGGCCGTGCCGTGCCTGGCAAAAACCGCCCCTGCAATCGCTGCCGAAAATACCACGCGGCCGCGCTCCTGGAGACGGATGAAGGCGTCGGTCCACGCTGGATTGTCGGGCGCGAGATTTGCGCCGGTGATCGCGACGAGGCGACCGCCGTCGCGAAGCCTGGCCAAGGCCGAGGAGAGATGGCGCAGTGCTGCGTCCGCCATCCGCCGATCCACATTGGGCAGAGCCGAAAATGGCGGATTCATCAGCACGACGCTCGGGGCGACAGCAGCCTTGAGATGATCGTCGATCTGCGCCGCATCGTAGCGCGTGACGGTCACGTTTGGAAACAGGAGCTCGAGCAGCCCGGCGCGCGTTTCGGCGAGCTCGTTCAGGGCGAGCGAACCGCCGGAGATCTCGGCGAGGATGGCGAGAAGACCGGTGCCGGCCGAGGGCTCCAGCACCAGGTCTGTGTTGGTGGTCGCCGCCGCGGTGCAGGCGACGAAGCCAAGCGGGATCGGCGTCGAGAATTGCTGAAGTGCCTCGCTTTCTTCCGACCTGCGCGTATGGGTTGGAAGCAGGCTGGCAACCTTGGCCAGCATCGAGAGCTGCGCTGCCGGCGATGCCGCCTTAGTCCGCATGGCGGCGCCGTGCTTGCGCAGGAAAAGAACGGTTGCGGCTTCACAGGCCTCATAGGCGGCTTTCCAATGCCAGGCACCGGCGGCATCCGAGCCGCCGAAGGCGCTTTCCATCGCGGAACGCAGAACATTCGCTGCATCGACGCGCCGCCCCTGTTCGAGGTCGCAGAGGATAAGCCGCGCGGCTTGGGCGATAGAGGACGCAGCCGCGGCGGTCGCGGAGCAGGACAGATTGATCATGACAGTTGAGCTTTCGAGGAGAGCGGGAAGGATCGGGCCGATGGGCGCTCTCTAAGGCCCGACCGGCTCAAACCTGTCCCGGCCGATCTCTCACTCTGCTCACCTCTTGCCTCCACCGCGGGCGGAGGACGCGGGCCACGCCGCGCGCAAGGCTCAGCGCGACGGAGCCGCATTCCAATCGGGATAGGGGGGAGTCTCGCGACTCCTCCCCTCCCACACCACCGTACGTACGGGTCCGTATACGGCGGTTCGCTGGATTAAGCGGCAAGAGTTGTTCTGTTGCCGCCGTAGTTTGGATGTCAGCGATCGTCGCGCTAGCTTCGACTCCTCCGATCAGCGCCAGTCAGGGCTTCACCCGTTCCCGCCGTTCCGAAGCCGGTTGCCCGGAATTCAGTCGCATGGCCGATGCGATACCACTGCATCTACTCGTCGCTTCCAGCGTTCAGGCCTTCAGCGAAACTCGTTCCGCCTACTATGCCCTCTGCTGACTTCTGCGCCGCGGTCAGGCCGCCTTACGACGACCTCAGTCCCGTTGCCGGAACACTGCACAGATCTCCCGAGGTAAGACCGACCGCTTTCGCCGCACGCCCGCCGGATTTACCACCCCGACCCTTGATGACCGTGGACTTCGCGATCACTTGCTCGCTCGTCCGGCCGGGTAGGCCTCGTTATCCGGTTCTTGTCCATCGGGCCGCGACTTTGCTCCACGCTGTCTTCAGACCCCACCTCGCGATGACGCCCTTGCGCTTCGCTAATCCTTCGCCGTCACCAGGCTGGATAGAGGACTTCCACCTCCAAGCTGTCGTTCATACTCGGCACACAAATGAGAAGCCCGGCGCGATGCCGGGCTTCGGAAGCAAGTTCGAATGAAGCGCACGGCGGGATTGCCGCGCTACGCCCGGACCTTCATTCAGCGGCAATGCCGTGTGGCTGAACGTCGTCTGCGGTGCCGCTAGCGTCCTCATCGCCAGCGAGGAACTCGGGAAGCGGACCCGCGTCTGCATCCTGGTCTGCCGATTGGATAGCGTCAGTGAGGCGCAGTGGCTCCGGCAGCCATCCCGTGCCCTCGAGAAGGCGCTCGGCTTCGCGGGCCATATCGGCCTTCTTCAGATGGTCGATCAGTTCTGCGGAGGCATCGCCCTTTGCTTGCCTCACCGCCTCCAGAATACGTGGCTTGGTGACGCGGCCGAGGTAATTATCCACGGTCGGCCTCCAGCCGGCCTGCACCATGTCGAGCCCGACCGCCCGCGCCAGCACGTCGGCCTGGCCGAGCCTGCGCGCGAGCCCATCAGCGGATACCCGCCCCTGAGCGTAGCGGTTCACCGGTTCATAGAGGGCGTTGACCGAGAACGACGCGCAATGGGCGAACAGGGCTGCTTGCGCGTTGCCGTCCAATGCGCAGAGCGTATCCCAAAGCGCCTTTGCATCGTTCGGGAGCCGCGCTTTCCAGGCTTCGTGCCTGCTGTCGATGGCCTTGGCCGGCGCGCTGTCCTTCAATCCCGGAGCCTGGGCCGGGAATGTCGGCGTGTGCACCGCGATCTCGAGGCAACTGCCGGATGATGCAAACCTGTAGAAGCTCGCCAGCACGAAATTGTGCAGCACCGCCAAAAACGCGAGCGAGGGATGCTCGGCGAGCGCGTCGCGTAGCGCCAGCGTTCGATAGGCTGTCAGCTCGGTGATCAGCCGGTCCGGCAGCGGTCTTGCAGCATCGTCCTCATCCTCTTCGGCCGGCTCGGTTGGAGCGCCACCGACGCTGATGGCGGTCCGCTGCACCGGAGCAACGGCATCCGTCCCGTCAACGGTTGCGCTGGCCTGTCCGGGGTCGGTATCGACGACTGCAGGTTCATCCTCGGGGCGGACGTAGCCGCGATCCACCGAGAGCCGTCCGTCGGAATCGATGCTGATGAAGACCCCGGCGCGGGCGATGTCGGCCGGATCGTAGATCATTGGCCGCTCCTCGAGCGCGAGCAATGCCGCCTCGATCTCGCCAAGGCGCTGGTCGACCTCCTCGGGAAGTTCGTCAGCATCCTGATACTCGGCTTCGAGCCTGTCATGCTCGGCATTGAGCGCATCGATCGTGGCCTGCTCCTCGATGCTGAGCGCGGCCGGCGTTCCCTCCAATTCCCGCCAGCCGCTGGTGTGGCCGAATGGAAAATCGACGGCCACAGAGATCCACTTCCAGCCCTCCGCCGCGATCACCTCGGCGTCCTGCTTGAGTTTCTCCGTGACAAGACGGTCGAGCAGGGCGACGTCCTGGAGCCAGCCGCCGTCGTCGTGCTCGAACAGATCGTGCAGGACCGGACCACCGGCCCGCTCATACGCCTCGATGCCGACATATTGCGCACGGCGATCGGACCCGCGTACGGTGTTCTCGGTCAGCATGCGGCGGATCTGGTACGGCTCATCATAGCCGGAGCGGCTGACATTGTCCCAGACCTGCTCCTGGCGCGCGTGATCGCCGCTCACCGAGAACGCCATCAGCTGCTCCAGCGTCATGCCGTCCTCGGCATAGACCTCATGCAGCTTCGGCGAGACCGAGGCGAGGCGCAGGCGCTGCTTGACGATTGCCGGCGCCACGAAATGCCGTGCGGCAATGTCCTCTTCGCTCATGCCGAGGTCGCGCAGCGTCTGGAATGCGCGAAACTGGTCGAGCGGATGCAGGCCGACGCGCTCATCGTTCTCTGCGATCGAATCGTCTTCCGCGATGCCTCCCTCGCGAACGACACAGGGCACGGGCTGCGACTTCGACATGCGCTTCTGCTTGACCAGGAGCTCGAGAGCACGGTAGCGCCTGCCGCCGGCCGGCACCTCGAACATGCCTGTCTCATTGCCGTCGGCGTCCACGATGGCGCGGACATTGAGGCTTTGCAGCAGCGTGCGCTGGGCGATGCTCTCGGCAAGCTGCTCGATCGAGACGCCCGCCTTGACGCGCCGAACGTTGGACTGGCTCAGCACCAGCTTGTTGAAGGGAATATCACGCGAGGGCGACAGCGTGATCTTTTGGACTGCCTTGGTCATTTTTCGTCTCCACGACGGGCGGCCGAAAGCCTCTCTCTCGACCTCAACCCGTCGTGGCGCTCGGCGCCGCCCTCTTCCTCTATTTCGCAGCCAAGCTCCGCTCACGCCGCCTCCTGATCTGCCTCGGCAGCATGGGCCGAAGCAGTTGGATTATCTGCCGGCAGGAAGCCAACCAGATAATCTGCGGCTTTGCTGGCCTGCGAGGCCGCCCGCACGATCGCGCGGTTGTCCTCCCGCAGGACTTCCAGCCAGGAACCGATATAGTCGGCGTGCCGCACGGTCGGCACGATGCCGAGTGATGCGCAGGAAAACGCGGCACACAATTCGGCGATCAATTCCTCGAACGCGTATTTTTTCGTGCCGTACGAACCGCCGAGATCGCGGTTGAGGCGCGAAGGATGACCGCTGGCATGACCAAGCTCGTGCAGCGCGGTCCGGTGCCAATTGATCGGTTCGAAATAGGCCGCCGGCGGCGGCACCTGCACATAATCTTCTGCCGGCATATAGAAGGCGCGATTGCCGCCGATGCGAAAGTCGATGCCGGTTGCCTTGATCAGGGCCTCGACCTGCGGCTCGATCATGCCCGGCAGCGGCATTGGCGCGGTGGTCGCGATGTCGGCGGAGAGTCCGTCACATTGATCGGTGTTGAAGACGGTGAACCGCTTCAGGAATGGAACGGCCTGCGCCTCCTCGCCCGTCTCACGCGCACGGCGCCGTTCGTCGGCCGGCACGAAGCGGTCGGCATAGACCACGGTTGTGCCGCGCTCGCCCTTGCGGACATGACCGCCGAGCGCAAGCGCCTGGCGGAAGGTCAGCCAGCTCTGGCCCGCAAAACCGCGCTCGATCACCGCCCCCCAGAGGATGAGAACGTTGATGCCGCTATAGGGCCGGGCGGACGCGGCGTTCCTTGGCATCGACAGCGGCGCCTTTGCCGCCTCCGTTCCCCAGGGTTGAACCCAGGGCACGCGGCCGGCCTCCAGCTCGGCGATGATCTTGTCGGTGATTTCGTCATAAAGGGTGGCCCGGTCCTGTCCGGTGCGCGCGCGAGGATGTCTGGACATCGCGGATCTTTCGCGACGGGCGCTGCAAGCCTCTCTCGCAGCTCCAACCCGTCGCGGCCGAACCGGCCAGCCCTCTCACTCTCAATGTTTGTTGCGGAAGCACTACGTCTGTTGCAGGCGTGGCGTGGTGCGAGTCTCTCAGACGAGCCAGGCCTTCGCGTCAGGGATGGAAGCCCGAATGGGTGAAAACCCGGCCGAAGGTCGGGGTTTCAGCGCAGCCGACAGCCCGGTCCCGCAGGAAGACGCACGGCAAATCCCATGCAGATGGAACGACCAGGCGCCTGGAAAAACCAGAGCATGACCCGAAAAAAGTGTACAGCGGTTTTCTCCCGCGACAAACGCGAAGCGCGTTTGCGCAGAGATCATGCTCAAACAAAACCTGAAGTGCGATGACGATTCGTCCCGATCAATCGCGCTTTAGATCTCCTCGCGAGTCTTCGTCTCTGCGTCATAGATTCTGATCCGAAGCATTGGAAAACGCTTCTTCAGCTCTTCCGCACCGCTCTTGGCCCCATCCCTGGTCGCAAATTCGGCCTTGAGTCGGCCATCTACTTCGAGCGCATATCCTGAAGCTGGCAATTCACCGGCAGCTGCAACCATCTTATACCTTTGCTCAACAGTGGGATCGAGGACATGGCTTACCCCGAGTCGCCCGATTTGCGCCAGCTAGAGCCATTTCCGCTCCGGAATCGGAAGGGGCCCTAGATTGTTGTTTTGACGCGTTTTCTTGACGCGAACCGGCATCCACTTCGCTCGAAAACGCTCTGCCAACAATTTTGATTTGCGGTCAAGCTGCGCAGGCTTTGATTCGCCCCGAGAAGACTCAAGGATGTGCGTTCGCGCCATCCGAACAATTGGACGGCGCGCCGCCCGACCGAATGCACGCACGGTACAGCCAGGGCTCCACATAGCTGCCAGCCCACATCCCTCGGCCTGAACGATCCGCATCGCGCTGCGCGGCGGAATAGCGGCCGTGGGAATAGCGCGGTCAATCGAGTGCAAGACCGTTGCTGACCAGCCATTCCCCGAGGTCGGCAGTCCCGACAAGACATGTCGCGACCGTACGCCCATACTGGTCTGCGGAAACCGGCGTGCAACTCACTGGACGTCGGGCGATGAAAACATCGAGTTCGTTGGCCGCCTTGGCGCCGCAGCGATACAAATTGCTGTCGGCACCCCGGCACAGCTGATTGCTTTCCGGCGCGTCGACACCCCAAAGCCGGATCCGGGTTCCATGTATGTCCAGCGTATCACCATCGATGACACTGGCCTGTCCGACAAAATCTGCAGCGGAGGCCGCCCCGGACAGGAGCAGGAACGTGAGGATGAGGGCTCTGCGCTTGCTCATGATCATGTGTCCAGTGGTCAGCGCAGATTGCGCGGATCAAATTGGGGCCAATTCTCGAGCCGCTCTTACGACGGCAGACGAGCCGGCGCCCGGGCAGTCATGCGCGTGGAGCATAATCCGGAAAGCTGTGCAGCGGATTTCCCGACAAACGCGGAACGCGTTTGCGCGGAGACCATCCTCAAACGATAATCTAAAGCGCGATGCTGATTCATCTTAAATCTCGTCGCGCTCGAGAGTGAAGAATGACCAGCGCGTGAGCGCTGGCGCCCTGTTCTGTTCGATTTGCCGGGTGACCGGCCAGAAGGTCCAAGGGCTGATTGCGGAGGTCCCCGGCACGCATGAGATGGTAACTACGTCGCCTTTTCGAGCCATTCACCGCGTCGATCCCATTGATGACGCGGTGCTCAGGGCCAACCCCAACAAGGCGAAAGAGCTGGTAGCAAACGCCGCGGACGGAGCTTCGATTGTCAGGCATTGATCCGGCTCAGCTCCACGCGGTTGCGGAGGACGATACAGCGCGAGGTTTCCAGCGCGATTGTTCCGGACTGCGCCAGCTGGCTGAGCGTCCGCGACACCGTCTCGATCGTCAAGCCGAGATAGTCGGCAATGTCCTGACGCGGCATCGGCAGTTCGATCGAAGGAGCGGCGGCATTGCGGCCCGCCATTTCCAGCAGAAACCCGGCCACCCGTTCTTCGGCGCTCTTCATCAGCACCATTGCGTGCTCGTGCATACGCTGCAGCTCGCGGACCGCAAGGGACCAGAGCTGTTTGGCAACATCCTTTTCGTACTCGGCCTGGACCATCACGGCGCTGCGCTCGGCGACCACGACATGCGCCTCCCTGATCGCTTCCGCGGAGGCAAGATGCACCTCGCTGGCTTCGACGTCAAAGATATCGCCCGGCAGATAGAAGCTGCCGATCTGGCGACGGCCGTCATCCAGCGTGCGACAGGTTCGCACCGCGCCGGAGATGACCTGGTAGAGGTATTCAGCCGGATCGTCTTCGGCGTAAATTTCAGCGTTGCGCGCAAAGCGCGTCGATGCGCCGATCAAGCCCAGCGGGCCTTCGGGCAAGGAGTTCGACCGAACCGCAGCGGCCGGACGCGCGTGGGTTGAGGACCCGGCGGCTGCGGCGGTGAGCATGGCAGATCTCCGGTTTCGATTGTCGGTGACGGCAGTCTGCGCGCTTCCCCGGGTTTCAAAACTCGTGTCATTCCCCTAAGTATAAATCCGGAGGCACCCGCACTCTTCGGGTTGCTTGCCGGATCGTGCGCCCGTGGGTAAAATCGACGGTTGCAGCCCCATCTTTAGCGGTTTTCGGTGCAGTGGTCGCGCTGCAACTAAGAATCCGCCTTACGGCAAGAGAAATGCCAGACCAACGTTTTGCCTTCGGTCTTTTTGCTTGTGCACCCCCCAAGTTGCGAAATGATCCGCTGCCTTCAGGCGAAAGTGCAAAAATTCTTAGTAGCCATTTTGACAATCGTAAGCGTCGCCTTGAGCGTGACCCTTGGGGTCGTACTTCAAGAGCCCGAGGTCTCAATCATTGAAATCGATCGAGACAGGGCCGCTCTCAGCTCACGGATATCGACTACGCAAGAGGAGAGCGAAAAGTACGGACAGGGACTTCTCAGATCTCCAATCGAGGTTCGGCTCGCAATCGCGCGAAATACGCTGGCCATGCTCGACAAAAAACGAGCTTCTTTCGTCAGACGCATCACGTTGGATTATCGGCTGGACGGTCAACGCCAACCGTACCGGCAAACCATTGCTATCGACCACCGCGTGGATTTTATTCGTCAAAGCCGCCGCGTGACCTTCCCATCGATTGGCACCGATCCTGATGATGCAGCCTCCATGTTGATGCACGCGGACAATCGAGGTGTCGATCATTTGGACAGCGGCATCTTGGGCAGCAGCAAGTGTGTCTATGATGCGGCCTCAGACATCAGCGCGCCGCCAACGGACGAAGCGGTTGTAGCATGTGGTGGACGGAACCAAATATCTCGGGCAGATCACGCCAAGGTGCTCCAGAGCGCAAGACCCAGAAGATGCCATGAGGACACGACGGTCGTTAATCCGTGCCCCCAGTTTCGAAGCTTGATGACAGGGGGCTGACCGGACGCAACGCCTCTGCGCAGGTCCCGGTCGGACGCTTACTGGGTCAAAGCGGACATCAGCCAGCCGACAATCTCCGCTGAAACCGTCGAAAGTGATCCGTTGCGGAATTGCCGCGCCTCGACCAAAGCCTGCTTTTGACTTAACAGACCTGCCAACGAGTAAAGCTCTTGAGAGTTCTCCTCTCACGACGGTTACGGCCCGATGTTCAGCGGAAGAGCAATTCCGCTATCTGGGTATCGACCTTCACTCGCTCGACGAGTCCTAGTTTGCTCAACAACGACTTTGGGTCGATCGGCATGCCTCCTCTGAACGCAGCTACAGCTTTGCTTCCAGCGGGTCTTCTCATTTCGTCAGTTACACCTACTGCCAACATATAGCCAACAAGATAAGGCGGTGGCTTGAGCTGTGGCAGATTAGTTATCATGACGAATGGTTCGTCATGACTGACCTCTTCAGCAAAAAATATCAACGTATCAAGTATCGGAAACATCAAGCCGTCGTACCGATAGACGCGGGCAGGCTGGTATCGATTATCGACATTGTGAATGTCAAACGGAATGCCGCGCTCGTTCTCGTCAAATACGCGCAACAGCGATCTAGCAACAAGTGCGGAGTTCGTAAGAACGCGCGTGTTGAGAATATAGGTTCCTCTGAGTCGCAGGGCGCAATCTGCCCATAGATGCCTATGCTTTTCGATAGATCCAAGTTGGATGAATGGCTTGATGTGCGCGTGATCCACAACGGTGTGTAAGCGTTTTACACCCGAAAGGAATTCATCGTGAGAGAGGTAAAAGAGCCTCAAATCTACAATGCCGACGACCTTTGCCAGTTGTTCAAGATGTGTTGGCCTGGGTTCGGTGCCGGATAACCATCGCGAGATGGTCGAGGCGTTGACACCCAGTCGGTTAGCTTGGGCTTTTTGGCTAAGACCCTTAAGCGGTGTGAGCTGGAAGCAATAAGTGACATTTTGACAGACGGGTTTTAGGACCATCGTGATTGGCGAGCAGAAGAGCTCCCTCCATTGGGAAAGCCGCCATTTTCACGACTATGCATTCAAACGCAACTGTCGGATGCACGAGGGGCCGCTAAGCTACAGACCAGGTTGGCCAATGGTGGCCAACTGATCTAGATAGAGGAGAGTGTCCAATGGCAGTTAAAACTATCGAAGACGCGAATGGCGACGTGTGGACCGGCAAAGCTGAGCCGGAAAGCTACTCGCCAATCGACTTCGTGTTTGACCTCATGACGGCTGGTGGTTACAGCGTCTCTGGTGCGACCGAGTCAACCAAGACGACGGTGACGCATAACGGGGTAAAGCATACCGGCAAAGAAATCTAGCGCGGGTGTTTGCGTGGTGCCAAAAGGGTCCGCCTTAGGGCGGGCCCCGATGCTCACTGGCTCCGTAGCAACGCCGGTTAGCCCATGTCAGGTTCTGTGAAGGGTTTCGGATGCCGGCCGCATGAGGGGACGGCACCGCGTGTTCGGCGGCCGGCGTCCGAAAGCCTCCAAGGGAGGAAACCGCGCTTGGGGAACGTAGAGCGGTGCGGCAGGCGCTATGGTGATTTGAGTGCCGCGGGCGGGCTGTCTGATTTGGATCGAGCCGATCCAACGAGTCGTACGACGGTGAAGCGGCAGACGAATGAGCGGCGGTTGGTGTCGAACGCCATGAGTTGTCTGACGGTTTGCGACGGCTGGCGGGTATGTGAGCGCACCTTGCCGTGGCCGGTCGGGAGCCGGCGATCACGACGAGCAGATTTGCAGGACTGTGGCGCGGTCACGAGGTATCGATCCTGATGCGGTTCGTTGGAGGCTTCGGCTGATGCCGTGGCGTTGCTCCGCGCGCGAACACCTCGATGATGATCATGCGACCGCCGCAGCAGGGGCAGGCCGGCTTGCTGGGATCGGCGGCGGCCGCGGTGGGTTGGTCTTCAGGCTTTGCAACAGCGAGCAGCTTGCGGGCACGTGCGATGTTGCCGGCGCAAGCGCCTTTGGCGAACAGGCCGTAGTGGCGGATGCGGTGCAGGCCTTTTGGCAGCACGTGGATGAGGAAGCGGCGAATGAACTCGTCGGTGGCGAGCGTCATCTGCTTGAAGCGATCGCGGCCCTCGCTGCGGTAGTCCTTCCACTTGAAGGTGACGCCTCGCCGGTCGACGGCGATCAAGCGGCTGTTGGCGATGGCGACGCGGTGGGTGTAGCGCGACAGATAGGCCAACACCGCCTCGGGCCCGCCGAACGGGCGCTTTGCGTAAACGATCCATTCCGCTTTGCGCAGCGGCGCGAGATAAGCCGCGAAGGATTGCGCATCGGCGAGCCGGCTGTTGTCGCCGAAGAAGCTCAGGCGGCCGGCTTGATGGACGGCGACGAGCTTTTGAAGGAACAGTCGCCGGAACAGGCGGGAGAGCACGCGCACGGGGAGGAAGAAGCCGGGCCGGCACGAAACCCAGCGCTGGCCGTCGGGCGAGATGCCGCCGCCCGGCACGATCATGTGCACATGCGGGTGATGGGTCAGGGCCGAGCCCCAGGTGTGCAGCACGGAGGTGATGCCGATCCTGGCCCCCAGATGCTTGGGATCGGCGGCGATCGTCAGCATGGTCTCGGCCGAGATCTTGAACAGGAGGTCGTAGACCACGGCCTTGTTCTGGTAGGCGATGTCGGCGATGGCCGCAGGCAGCGTGAACACGACGTGATAGTACGGCACCGGCAACAGTTCGGCTTCGCGGTCGGCAAGCCAGTCCTTCGCCGCGGCGCCCTGGCACTTCGGACAATGCCGGTTACGGCAGGAGTTGTAGGCGATCGACGTATAGGCGCAGTCCGCGCAGCGCGCGACATGCCCGCCAAGCGCCGCCGTGCGGCAACGCTCGATCGCCGACATCACCTTCAGCTGGTCGAGGCTGACATGGCCGGCATGAGCTTGACGCCATGCCGGACCATGGCTGCGGAAGATATCCGCAACCTCCAAAACCGGGCGCGACACGCGCGCCGCGTCAACCGGGCGGCCTGATCTCCTTGAGCTTGAGCGCGATGTGCTCCAGCGGGCTCATGACCTCGCTGATCGTCTTGGTGGCGACGCGGGTATAGAGCGCGGTGGTGTCGAGCTTGGCGTGACCGAGCAACACCTGGATGACGCGGACATCGATGTTCTGCTCCAAGAGGTGGGTGGCGAAGCTGTGCCGCAAGGTGTGCAGCGAGACGCGCTTGCTGATCTCCGCCATCTGGGCGGCGGCGTGACAGGCGCGATTGAGTTGGCGCGTGGTCATCGGCTGGGCCGGATCGCGGCCCGGAAACAACCAGCCCTGCGGCCGCGCCGCCTTCCACCAAGCGCGCAGCAGATTGAGCAGGCTCGGCGACAGCATGACGTTACGGTCCTTGCCGCCCTTGCCCTGCTCGACGCGGATGATCATGCGCTTGCTGTCGATGTCGGCGACCTTGAGCGAGACCACCTCGGCGGCGCGCAGGCCGGCGCCATAGGCTACGCTCAGCGCCGCCTTGTACTTCAGCCCCGGCGCGGCATCGAGCAGCCTTGCCACTTCCTCGGGGCTGAGCACCACCGGCAGCTTGCGCGGCTCGTGAATGACATGCGTGTGCTCGACGATCTCGTGGCACCTGAGCGTGACCCTAAAAAAGAACCGCAGCGTCGAAACGGTCTGATTGATGGTCGGCACGCCAACACCGCTTGCCGCCAGATGCAGCTGGTAGCGGCGCACGTCCTCGAAGCTCGCCGTATCCGGGGATCGCCCGAGAAACGCGGCGAAGTTCTTGACCCTTTGCACATAGTCATGTTGGGTCTTCGGCGCCAACTTGCGGATCGTCATGTCTTCGATCATGCGCCGGCGCAACGGGCTCATTGCCTCGTCGGTCATGGGGATGCTCCTGTCTTGAGTGAGGTTGTCGAACCCCTCGATCTCAAGACAGGACGCCCCGTTGCGCTATCCTCTTGGCCGTGCCGCCAGCCGCAGCGCCCTACCGCGCGAGCGGTTTAGTCCGTTGGCCCGTCGCGACATATTGCGCTGCCGCACGAACTTGGTCGTTATAGGAGCAAAGCGGACGTAGTTACCAGTCACATGACGCCGCCGGGTTTATGGGTACACGGCCTAGTTCGCAGTGGCTACGTTCGCGTCCTTACGACGGGATAATTAAGCGAGAAACTTCGGAAAAGATTGTCGAGAGGCTAGGCCATGCTCTTCGCCCATGAGAATACCTTTCTCTGCGAAATACGGATGAGGTCGAGCTTGTAGTTCAAGTCGGGTTCGAGCGTCGTTTTGGTTACGGTGTTACGCATCATCGATCTGACGAAATCACGATCTACCGCATGTTCACGACTGAAGCCGACATTCTTCTTGCGCTGCCGATAAACTGACCAATCCCCCAGCTGCTGTCGATAGGTGGGCGGCCATGGCTGAGCGGTAGCGATCGTCCCGTTTGTCGAAGCCCGCTCGGTTCGCCGCGCAGGCGTCCTGATGGACGCTGCTGGTGGCCTTCGCCCCCGTTGCGATCGCGTTGCTAATGCTGAGCGCTCGCCGGGGGCGCCGCGGTGGAGGATGTCTCAGCCGGCTCATCATCGGCGATCGCCCGCCAGGCGGCGCCATCGAGATCGTCATATTGGCCGTTCTTGAGCGACCAGAGAAAGGCCGCAAGGCCGAGCGCGCCAAGTACGAGCGCAAGAGGCACCAGATAGAGCAGGACTTCCATCAGGCGGGTTTCCTCTGCCGGCGCGCGCGCAAGGCATTGAGCATCACGAGCAGCGACGACGTGGACATCGCGGCCGCGGCGATGAGTGGCGTCACCAGGCCGGCCATAGCGAGCGGCACGGCGAGCGCGTTGTAGATCACCGCGAGCCAGAGGTTCTGCCGCATCAGCCGCACCGCCTGGCGCGAAATGGCGATTGCGGCTTGCACGGGTGCAAGCCGCTCGCCAAGAAACACCGCATGCGCCACCGACTGACTGAGGTGCGTCGCGGTGACCGGCGACATCGAGGCGTGAGCACCGGCCAGCGCCGGCGCATCGTTCAGGCCGTCTCCGACCATCAGCACCTTGTGGCCGTGGCGCGCGAGCTCGTCGATGCGGGCGATCTTGTCGACCGGGGTCACCTCGGCACGCCAATGATGAATGCCGAGCGTCTCGGCAGCGGCCCTGACGGCCGGCTCCCGGTCGCCGGAGAGCATCTCGACGGTCAAGCCGACCCGCTGCAGTGCAGAGACGGTGTTCGCCGCATCAGGACGGATCCGCTGCCGGACTGCGAAGACATGGCGCGTCAAACCATGTCGAAACGCGACGACGGATGCCTCGGGATCGTCCTGGAGAATCTGGTTAGCCGGCTCATCGGCGCCGCACCAGGACGGCCGCCCCAGCCTGATGTCGAGGCCATCGACCACGCCGGAAACGCCCTGCCCCGGCACCTCCGCGATGTCCGGCAGCGGCGCTTTTGCGCCTGCCGCGCGCGCAACCGCGGCGGCGACCGGGTGCCGGCTGGACAGCGCCAGGCGGCCGGCCAAATCGAAGACATCGGCAGGAATCGACGCGGCATTTGCGACGTCGAGCTCGGGCAGAGTCAGCGTGCCGGTCTTATCGAAGATCACCCGATCGACCTCGGCGATCCGCTCGATCGCCTCACCTGCATTGAGCAACACGCCCGAGCCGAACAGGGTGCCGGAGGCCACCGTCTGAACGGCTGGGATGGCGAGGCCAAGCGCGCAGGGACAGGTGATGATGAGGACAGCGATGGCAATCACGATCGAATCGTGGAGCGTGGCGCCTGCGACAAGCCAGCCGGTCATGGTCAAGAGTGCGGTCGCGTGGACAAGCGGCGCGTAAAGCCGCGAGGCACGTTCGGCAAGGCGCAGATAGCGCGACCGCGATTGCAGGGCATTTTCCAGCAGCCGCGAGATTTCAGACAGAAGCGTTGCTTCGCAAGCCGCCGAGACGCGCACGCGCAACGCGCCGGATCGCACCAGGGTCCCGGCGTAGACCGCACTTCCGGCGATTGCCGTCGTTGGCCGCGTCTCGCCGGTGATCAGGCTCTGATCGATCTCGGAGCGGCCGCTGAGGACAGCGCCGTCGACGGCCGACCGCTCGCCGGGACGGAGCAGCACGATGTCACCGGGGCGGATCGCGGCGACGGGAACGGTGCGGATCTCCTCGTCAGTGATGAATTTCGTTGCCGTTTCCGCCTTCAGCGCGGCAAGATTGCCGGCAAAGGCGCGGGTGCGCCGCCGCACGTTCTGGTCGAGATAGCGGCCTGCCAGCAGGAACGCGATCAGCATGATCGCCGCGTCGAAATAGGCGTGCTCGGCATGCGTCGCCGTTTCGAACAGCGACATCGCCAGCGCCAGCACGATGCCGATCGAGATCGGCACATCCATGTTGACACCGCGCGCGCGGAGCGCGGCACAGGCGGACGCAAAGAACGGCTGGGCCGAATAGGCTGCGGCCGGCAGCACGATCAGCGCGGAGAGCCAGTGAAAGAAGTCGCGCTGCTCGCCCAGCATGTCGCCGACATTGCCGGACCAGACCGGTACCGACAGCATCATCACATTCATCACCGCGAAAGCGGCAACTCCCAGGCGCCGCAGCAGCGCACTTGCGAGGTCGGCTTCCCGTGTCTCGGCGCCCGCCGGCTCGAACGGATAGGCCTTGTAGCCGAGCTCGGCGAGACGAAGGACGAAGAGCGCGGGATCCACCGCGCCCGCCTTCCACTCCAGCGCCAGGCGCCGATCGGTCAGATTAACCCGGGCCAGGGTGACATCCGGGATCTGCGACAAATTGCGCTCGATCTTGGCCATGCAGCCGGCGCAACAGATGCCGTCGACCGCGAGATCGAGGCGCAAGCGATCGGGGCCAGACCTCTTCAGGAAGTGCGAAAAATCGATGGTCGAATGCATTGCCTCGCGCCTTCAGTTCAGGACGACGCGGTTGCGCGACAGGAATAGGCGCTTTCCGTCCCGGTCGGCCTCGATCACCAGGTCCCACTGCCCCACCGCAACGCCATGCGCAATGCCATGGTAGTTGCCGTCGCCCGCCTCGATCATCGCAAACGCCTGGTCGGCTCTGCGGTCGGTCGGCCGCTCGAGCCGGCCGAAGACCGACAACCCGGCAAGCGGCGCGCCGTCCTGCGCCTTGGCGTCCAGAGTGAGCCGAGCCGTCCCGCCGGCCTGGCGCTCGATATGCGCATCGACTCTCCAATCGCGCCCGTTCTGCTGATGCGCAGCCTGGATTTCCTTCTGATAGGCAAGGCTCACGCTATAGGCGCTGTCGACGTCGGTTCCCGGCAGCGTGGCAATGGCAAGCCGCATCATCACCGCGTTGACGCCGATCACGACGGCAAAGAAAGAGACCACGGCGATCAGGACGAAGTGCCCGGTGATCGGCCGTATGGCGGATGAAGACGTTGTCATGTCCGTTTTCCTCAGATTTCAGGGCGTCACAAAATGATCGGTGGCGGAGGCAACCTCGCCGAGTCCGATGTCGGTGATGCGGAATTTCACCGGCTGGGTCTTCTCCATTGTCTCGTCGAAGGACGCAGTCACCAGCACGCGCAGCTCGGTGGTGGCATCGCGCGCAAGCACGATCATCGGCCGGTCCGGCGTGACGGAGTCGACGCCGACGATGTGGATCTGCGCATTGGCCGGCCCGTCGACATCGACGGCAATCACGCGATCAAATCCGCGCTTATTGAGGAAGCGCAGCGTATAGCCGTTGCGGATCGCGCCGGCGCTGAGCTTGACCGCCACGGGGTTCCGGTCGTGCAGCACGTTGAGGTCCAGCAGCGAGCGCGTCAGCAGCGCATGCAGCATCACCGCGCAAACCATGGCGATCAGCGCGGCATAGACCACCGTCCGCGAACGGACCGGCCTGAAGACTTCCGCCTTGCCGGATGTCCGCCGCTGCACATTGATGTCGTTGTCGTAGCCGATCAGGCGCATCGGCCTGCCGATCCTCTTCATCACGTTGTCGCAGGCATCGATGCAGAGGCCGCACTGGATGCAGCCGAGCTGCGCGCCGTTGCGGATGTCGATGCCGGTCGGGCAGACTGCGACGCATTGGTTGCAATCGACGCAATCACCGGCCGTCTCGCCCAGCGCGCGCTGGGCTCTCCCCTTCTTCACCGAACAGCGCGGCTCGCCGCGGTCGTATTTGTAGGTGACGTTGAGCGCCCACTCATCAGTAAGCGCGGCCTGGATGCGCGGCCATGGGCACATGTAGAGACAGACCTGCTCCCGTGCGTGGCCGGCCAGGAGATAGGTCGAAGCGGTGAGAATGCCGATCCAGATGTAGGCGATCGCCGGCGCCTGGAACGTGGCGAGATCCTTCACCAGCGTCGGTGCATCCGAGAAATAGAGGACCCAGGCGCCGCCGGTCCACCAGGCGATGATCAGCCAGATCGCCTGCTTCAACGCGCGCCGCGCCAGCCGCGCGGCCGTCAGCGGACCGGCATCGGCCTTGATGCGCGCGCGGCGGTCGCCCTCGGTCCAGCGCTCCACCGCGTAGAACAGGTCGGTCCACACCGTCTGTGGGCAGAGATAGCCGCACCAGGTGCGGCCGCCGAGCGCATTCATCAGGAACAAGGTGAAGGCAGCGAGGATCAACAGTCCGGTGAAGTAGTAGACCTCCTGCGGCCACAGCTCGATGAAAAAGAAATAGAAACGTTCGTTCGGCAGATCGATCAGCACGGCCTGATCGGGCGCACCAAGACCGCGGTTCCAGCGCAACAACGGCAGCAGGTAATAGACGCCGAGGCAGAGCGCCATCAGCCCCCATTTGATCCGCCGGAAGGTGCCCGAAACCCGTTGCGGATAGATTTTCTTCTGTGGTGCATAGAGCGGCAGATCATCATCGCCACCCATCAACTCCTTCGAAGTGACGTTCTTGGTCATCGGAACGCCCATCAAAATCCCCCGACAAGGCACCATTGCCCCAAGGCGGAACGGCTTCACCTGGGTGAACCGGTCAAACCTCGCCCGGCATTGCTATTTGCCACCGCCCAGCGAGTGGACGTAGACCGCCATCGCCTTGATGGTCGAAGGATCGAGCCGCCCTTCCCAGGCCGGCATGACCCCGGCGCGGCCATTGCTGATGGTCTCGATCAGGGTCGCCTCGTCCGAGCCGTAGAGCCAGATCTTGTCGGTCAAATTGGCGGCGCCGAGCTCCTGATTGCCCTTGCCGCCGTCCCCGTGGCAGGCGACGCAATTGTCGGCAAAGATCTTCTCGCCCTTGGCGGCGTCATAACCTTTCCGGGTCGAGAGGCCCGACAGCGAGCGCACATAGTTGGCCACCGTGACGATCTCGTCCGACTTGAGCACGCCGTCCTTGCCGAAGGCGAGCATCTGGCCTTCATGAGCCCTGGCATGACCGGAGCGTGCGCCGAACTGGATGGTCTGCATGATCTGCTCGAGCGTGCCGCCCCAGAGCCAGTCGTCGTCGTTCAGATTTGGATAGCCCTTCGCGCCGGCGGCGCCACTGCCGTGACAGGGCGCGCAATTGTCGCCGAACACCGTCTTGCCCCGCGCCCGCGCCAAGGCCAGGAGGGCCGGGTCGTTCTCGATCTCGGCCAGAGACGCGGTGCCAAGCGCCTTCATCTTTTCGCCGCGCATAGTTTCGAGTTGGGCCAGATTTGCGGTCACGGCGGCGCGATTGGTGTAGTGCAGGACCCCGGCCGTATAGCCGCTCACCAGCGGCCAGGCCGGATAGACCACCCAATAGCCGAAGGCCCAGATGATGGTGGCGTAGAAGGTCAGCACCCACCAGCGGGGAAGCGGCGTATTCAGCTCCTCGATGCCGTCCCATTCGTGGCCCGTGGTCGACCGGCCGGAAATGTGGTCGGTGTCGTTGTGCTGGCTCATCCGTCAATCCTCCCGCAGCGGCATTTTCGCCGCGGCATCGAACAGCGCCCTGTTGCGGGGACGCAGCGCGTAACAGACGATCGCAAGGAAGATGCCGACGAAGACCGGCGTCCAGAAGTTGAGCACGAACTGCGAGACCACGTTCTCAACGGAGACAATCACCTTCATCATAAACAGCCTTCAACGCAGATTGGCTTTTTCGTCGTAGAGCTTGAAGTCGACCAGCGTCCCCAGCATCTGCAGGTAGCCGACCAGCGCATCGAGTTCGGTGGGTTGGCCGGCCTTGCCGTCGAAGTTGCGGACAACCGCATTTGGATAGCGCTTCTGCAACGCTTCGGCATCCGCACCATCGGGATCGAGCTGCGCCTTGAGGTCGGCTTTGGCATTGGCGATCTGGTCGTCGGTATAGGGTACGCCGATCGCGCGGCTAGTGCGCAGATGCGCGGCGACGTCCTCAAGCTCGAGTTCGGTCGCAGCCAGCGATGGATACCCCGGCATCACCGATTGCGGCACGATCGCCCGCGGATTGATTAGGTGCCGGACATGCCAATCATCGGAATATTTGGCGCCGACCCGGGCAAGATCGGGACCCGTACGCTTCGAACCCCACTGGAAGGGGTGATCGTACATGCTCTCGGCGGCCAGCGAGTAGTGGCCGTAGCGCTCCACCTCGTCGCGCAACGGGCGGATCATCTGCGAGTGGCAGAGATAGCAGCCTTCGCGGACATAGATGTTGCGGCCGGCAAGCTCGAGCGGCGTGTAGGGACGAACGCCGTCGACCGCCTCGATCGTGCTCTTGAGATAGAACAGCGGCGTGATCTCGACGAGACCGCCGATCGCGATGACCACGAGGATTCCACCGATCAGGATGGTCGCGTTCTTCTCGAAGATCTTGTGTCGATTCCAGAAGGACATGGGATGCCTATTCGGCAGGCTGAAGCCGGCCGGCGGCGCGTGCCTCCTCGGCTTCGCCGGCCTTGACCGTCATCCAGAGATTGAAGGCCATGATCAGCGCGCCGATCAGGAACAACGCGCCCCCGGCTGCACGGATGATGTAGAAGGGATGCATGGCCTCGACGGTCTCGATGAAGGAATATTCGAGGAAGCCGAGCGAGGTGTAGGCCCGCCACATCAGGCCCTGCAGGATTCCGGACACCCACATGGCGGAGATGTAGAGCACGATGCCGAGCGTGGCGATCCAGAAGTGCCAGTTGACGAGCTTGAGGCTGTAGAGACCGTTACGATTCCACGCCCATGGCACCAGGCAGTAGAGCGCGCCGAAGGAGACGAAGCCGACCCAGCCGAGCGCGCCCGAATGCACGTGCCCGATGGTCCAATCGGTATAGTGGCTGAGCGAGTTGACGACCTTGATCGCCATCATCGGGCCTTCGAACGTCGACATGCCGTAAAAGGCCACAGACACGACGAGCATGCGCAGCACCGGGTCGGTGCGCAGCTTGTCCCAGGCGCCCGACAAGGTCATGAGCCCGTTGATCATCCCGCCCCAGGAGGGCATCCAGAGCATGATCGAGAATGTCATGCCGAGCGTCTGCACCCAGTCAGGCAGCGCGGTATAGTGCAGATGGTGCGGGCCGGCCCAGATGTAGAGGAAGATCAGCGCCCAGAAGTGGATGATCGAGAGCCGGTAGGAATAGATCGGCCGCTCCGCGCGCTTTGGAATGAAATAGTACATGATCGCGAGGAAACCGGCGGTGAGAAAGAAGCCGACCGCATTGTGCCCGTACCACCACTGGAACATGGCGTCCTGAACACCACCCCAGGCAATGTAGGACTTCGAGCCGAACACCGAGACCGGCAGCGCGGGGTTGTTGCCGAGGTGCAGAACCGCGATCGTCACGATGAAGGCGAGATAGAACCAGTTCGCGACGAAGATGTGCGGCTCCTTGCGCTTGACCAGAGTCGCCAGGAACACCAGCAGATAAGTCACCCAAACGATGGTCAGCCACAGATCGGCGTACCACTCGGGCTCGGCATATTCCTTCGACTGCGTCACGCCGAGCAGATACCCGGTACCGGCGATCACGATGAAGAAGTTGTAACCGAGCACGACGAACCAGGGGCCGAGATCGCCGGCGAGCCGGGTGCGGCAGGTCTTTTGCACGACATAGAACGAGGTCGCGATCAGGACGTTGCCGCCGAATGCGAAGATCACGGCCGAGGTGTGCAGCGGGCGCAGGCGGCCGAAGCTGGTCCAGGGCAGATCGAGATTGAGCGCGGGCCATGCCAGTTGCGAGGCAATGACAAGTCCCACGGCAAAGCCGGCAATCCCCCAGAACATCGCCGCCACGGATGCAAACCTGATAGGGCCAAGATTGTAGTTGGGACGCCCGTTGATCTCCTGCGGCGGCAGCTTGGCCGAGCGATCATAGTAGCGGTTGAGGATCGCAAACGCAGCCGCGATGCTGGCGGCGCAGCCAAGCGAGGCGTGAAAGGCGAACGGGGCGTCATGCGCGAATCCCGCACCGATCAGGCAAAGGAATGCGAGCACCGCAAACAGCGGCCACAACGTCGCTTCTCCGATCGTCATCGATTTTGCGCCAGCGGAGACGTTCGTCATGGTGCGACATCCTCGAGGAGTGGCTCAGGGAGGCACGCGCGGCGCCCGGGTTGATCGACATCAATTGCGGGTGGCGGGGACCGGCAGATTCTGTGGGGCGCACCGCTGCACATCATCCGCCAACGCCCGCAGCGTCTGCTCATTTGGGCAGTATTTTGCGGGCGTCGCTTGCCGCGCGTGATTCAAGTCGCGGGCGCAGCGCGCCTTGGACGCGCATTGGCTGCACACGCGTCGCAGATCGCGGAGCGCGTCACGGTGAAATTCTTCCTCGTGGTCCTCGGCAAGGCCCGCATGGGAGAGGCGCCTGCTCAGGGACTGAAGCGACCCCGAAGGCTTCAAGATCAGCGCAGCGAGCTCCGTCGTGGAAAGGTTCAGCTCGCGCGCGATAACCTCCATGTCCCGCTGGTCCAGCCGCTGCAACTCGTTCCTGCGATCCACGACGCCCTTCAGGCGGCCAAGGAGATTGCCGAACAATGTGCTGCACGTCTTGCCGGCCGCTTCAATCAACATGTGACGATTTGGGTCCCTTTTTCGATGATGTGTTACATCGGCCAAGGGACGTTGTCGTTGATGCAGATCAAATTGCGCTGCTGAACTGCGCGGCCTGCGCGCATCGATAGGTGTCGAAAGTTGCGGCGATGACGCGAACGACGGCCCGACCAGCCTCTGTGACTGTCAATCTGGCGCCCGCGATCTCGACCAGCCCCGCTGATTGCATCGGCGTCAGCCTCGCCATTTCATTGCGGAACTCGGCATTCGGCGCGACGACATCGAGATCGACAATAAAATCGCACATCAGCCGCTCGATGATGTGCGCGCGCTGCCGGTCGTTTTCATCGCGCCGGCATCCCCTGGCTGAGGCGAGTGAGCCGGCAGCGATGGCACCGAGATATCTCGGAACATCGGCTGCGTTCTGCGCGAAGCCGTCTGCGAAGGTCGATATCGAGGAGGCGCCGAGCCCGAGAAGAACGCCGCTGGCATCCTCGGTATAGCCCTGGAAATTGCGATGCAGCGTCCCGCCTGCCGCGGCCCTTGCGAGCGCATCGCCAGGCCTCGCAAAATGATCGATGCCGATTTTCACATAGCCGGCGCGAATCAGCTCCTCGGACATGACCTCGGCCTGCTCGATGCGCTGATCCTGCGACGGCAGTTTGGCTTCATCGATACGCCGCTGGTTGGCCTTGAGCCGCGGCAGGTGCGCATAGCCGAAACAAGCGATGCGGTCCGGCGCCATCGCCGCGACCAACGCACAAGTCTTGCGAATCGAGGCGGCTGTCTGCAGCGGCAGCCCATACATCAGATCGAAATTCAGATTTCTGATTCCGGCCGACCGCAATCGCTCGACGGCCGTCTCGATGACAACCAGCGGCTGGAGGCGGCCGATCGCGGCCTGCACCAAGGGATTGACGTCCTGCACGCCCAGACTCGCACGGCTGAGGCCGAGTTCCGCCAGGGCTTCCACGAGCGCGACAGTCACGTGACGCGGATCGAGCTCGATCGCGTGCTCGGAGCCGTTCGCAAACGGAAACTGACGGCGGAGCGCGGTGATCACGGATCGCAGGCCGTCAGGTCCGAGAATGCTGGGCGTTCCGCCGCCCCAGTGCAGGCGGGCAATTTTGGGCCTGGCCCCGAGCAGGCTCGCAACAAGATCGATCTCCGTCTCAAGCGCGCGACGATAGGCACCGACCACGTCATCACGGACGGCCATTTTGGTGTTGCAGCCGCAGTACAGGCATATCTTTCGGCAATAGGGCACGTGAAGATAGACCGAGACGGCCTGAGCCGCCCCGAGGCCGGCGAGCCAGGCCTCGTGATCTTTCGCGCCGACGTCGGCTGAGAAATCGGCGGCAGTCGGATAAGACGTATAGCGCGGCACATTGTAGCCGGCATAGCGGCGCACGACGGGGTTCAAGACACATCGACCTTGCTAGGAGGCCCCGGCCCGCTCCAGCGCGGTCGGCGCCCGGAATTCGACGGCATCTGCGAAGATCGTCCAGTCATGAACGTGCCTCTGCCGGCAAAAATCGGCTTCCGCTCGTCCAACCGCGTCCGTCAGGGATGGAGCTTCGATGGTGAACGCCGCCTCGCACGCGCGATGCTCGTGCCCCCTGTCGTCGCAGACCGTCTTGATGAAGCGCACCTCAAATAAGGACATTGTGTTTCTCCTGTTTGCCGACATGTTGCTCAGAACCGGAGCGAAGTCCTTGAGCAAGATCAATCAGGCATCGCGCCCGATCGCCCACGCTGCAGTCGACGCCCCTCGTCGGCGCAAGCACTGGCACCGGTCGGGCCGGCGACCGGCGGCTAGCTGATGCCGGGCTGCCCCCAGGCCTCACAGACCCACAGCGAGCGCGAGACGCATCAGTTCGGACATGCTGCGCGCCCCCGTCTTCGCCATGAGATTGGCACGGTAGACCTCGACCGTGCGCGGACTGATGCTGAGCTCATGCGCGATGACCTTGTTGATCTTGCCGGCCACAATCCCCTGCAGCACGTCGCGCTCGCGGGGCGACAGGTCTGCGAGCCGTGCCGCGGCCTGCTTTCGCGCGGAATTTTCGCCCGGAGCGGAGGGACGGGTATCGAGCGCGGCGCGGATCGCGTCCAAGAGCGCCGCATCATCGAACGGCTTTTCAATGAAATCCGCAGCACCCGCCTTCATCGCCTCCACGGCGAGCGCGACGTCGCCGTGGCCGGTGATCAGGATGACCGCACTGGCTGCTCCTTCGCGCTTCAGCTTCCTAACCAGCTCGATGCCGCTGATGCCCGGCATGCGAATATCAGAGACGACGCAGCTTAAAGTCTCGGCCCCGCCGCCGGCCAGAAACGCATCGGCCGTCTCGTAGACCTGCGACCTGTATCCATTGACGTCGAGCAGGAACGCCAGCGAATCCCGCATCGCAGCGTCGTCGTCAATGACGTGAATGACCGGCTTATCGTTCATCCGCCACCTCCGTTTCGGCGAAGGGCAGCGTAAATTCAAATACGGTGCCCGCGCCACCGTTGGGACGTGCCGCGACGCGTCCGCCGTGTGCTTCGATGATGGTTCGGCAGATTGAAAGACCTACACCCATGCCGTTTGCCTTGGTGGTGACGAAGGGTTGAAACAGCTTCTCGGCAATCTCCGGGGCGATGCCCGTGCCCGTATCGGTGACGGAGAACAAGGCGAACCTGTTTTGGCGGGTGACGCCGATGGTCAGCTCGCGCCGGCTGGTCGTTTCCATCGCCTCGATGCCGTTCCTGATGAGGTTGAGCGCGACTTGCTGGATCTGGACCTTGTCGACGACAACGTCGGGAAGGTCGTGGTCACAGCGCAGTGACACGCGCACACCCTGTTCCCGGGCCCCGACCAGGGCTAGCGCCGCGGCCTCCTCGAGCAGTGCCGCCGGATTCTCGATGGTGTGCTCGGTCTCGCCCTTGGCAACGAACTCACGCAGGCGCTTGATGATGTCGCCGGCGCGCAACGCCTGGTCGGCGCTACGGTCCATGGCCTCGCGCACGCGCTCCTTGTCGACTTCTTTCGGCTTCAGCAGGGTCGCGGCGCCGCGCAGATAGCTGGTGATCGCGGACAATGGCTGATTGAGCTCGTGCGCGAGCGAGGACGCCATCTCGCCCATGGCGGTCAGCCGCGACACGTGCAGTAGCTCCGACTGCAGCTCCTGCATGCGGCGCTCCTGGGTTCGCCGTTCCGTCAGGTCGCGGACGAAGCCGGTAAAGTACCGCTCGGCGCCGGCCTTGGCTTCGCCGACTGCGAGCTCCATCGGAAAGGTCGAGCCATCCTTGCGCTCGCCGACCACGATCCGCCCGATCCCGATGATGCGGCGCTCGCCTGTGGCGCGGTAGCGATCGAGATAGCTATCGTGCTCCTGCCGGTAAGGTCCCGGCATCAGGATGGAGACATTGTTTCCGATCGCCTCCGCGGCCGACCAGCCAAAGAGGCGCTCGGCCGTGACGCTGAAGGATTGCATGATGCCCCGCTCATCGATCACGACCATGGCTTCCGGGACGGTATCCAGGATTGACTGAAGCTGGGCCTGCCGATTTCGGGCATCTTCGGACTGTTGCCGCAGCCGGTCTCCGATCACGCCGAGGATCGGTCCCATGACGGTGAAGAAGGAGACATCGATCAGGTTCGCCGGGTCGCTATAGAGGCTGGTTCCGAGGAAATAGGCGCTGCTTCCAAGACAGAGCAGCGTGGCGAAGATGGCCGGCCCGCGGCCGCCGGCAAAGGCCGCAAAGACGACGACCGGAACGTAGATCACGGTGAAGGTCCGATCCTCGAAAGAGTGATGCAAGGCAAGGCGCAGACAGAGGATGAAAGCGGAGGCGGTTGCCGCCGCGCCGTAGCGAAGCCAAAATCGGGCTTGTGCTGTCATTCAGTGGCCAGATGCGAAAACGAAAGCGTCTTTGCGAGACTGGATGGTGATCGCCTCATAGCTCGACTGGCCGTCCTTTCGACAAGAGGTGGGCTGGAGCAAAACTAGTCTTTCGCGGGCCACGGACGCCAGTGCGTCGGATGAATGATGACGCGCTCGCGGGTGGTATCCTTGATCCAGCCGCTCGGGGTGCGACGGCAGGCGAAGATCAGCGCATGCACGCGATTGCCTTCGATCACGGCGAGCTCGAGCGCTCGTTCGTACGGGGCCGTCGAAATTCCTTCCCACACCGTTCGCTCGTCCATTGCTTTCATCTCACAGGATACCCTTGCCCCCTGGGGGAACATGCAACGGTCGCGCATCCAGCGCGTTGGCTGGGACTTCTATTCGGCAAACCCCTTCACGCCCAGGCATGGACAGTGTCTGGCTTTTATCCACCTCGATACTCAACTGCATCGCAAGCTCCCGGCCGAACCGACATGCTGGAATATTTCCGCGTCGACCGGCCGTCGGGTCACCAGATGGCACTGACACTTGAGCGAAGCCGGCCCCATCGGAAGGCTGCCCATGACATCTCTCGCACCAGGATCCTCGCTGATCCTAAAAGCCTGCCAGAGCTCATCTGATCGCCGCCGCACGTGACCGGTCAAAAATCGCCGCGCAGAGCCACTGGGTGTTCAATCAAATTTGTAGGAGGCCTGGATGAACGTGCCCCATCGTTCCATGCGGTATTTCGCAAGAGCAGCCTCCTGATCTCGGCCGCCCTGCCAGTTGGCGTTGTAGATCACATCGCTGTCCTTTTTGGTCCACATTGACCAATATCGACCACCAACTCCGATGCTGACATTCTTGGTGAGAAAGTAGGAGAGCGCCCCTTCCACCTGAAGGCCTCCGCCACCGTCTCCGCGCTGATCGTAGAACGTTGTCGCTGGGCGGAGGAGATGGTTGTCGCGACCACTGAACTCGGTCCATGGCAGGTAAGCAATGTCGGCGCTCACGCGCCAGCGCTCAAGCACCAAAGCCTCGGCGCTAACGCCGATGCGCGGCGCATTCCAATCGGTGTCTTGAGTGCCGATGAGCTGCCCCTGCCGCTGGGACGGCCCCGTGCATGGCCAGGCCGGCGAGGACGAAGCGGTCTGCACGCAACCTATCGAATCCGACTTCTCGCCGTAGGAGGTCCATCCGACAAACGCGCCCACCTTGTAATTGCTGCCGCGCAGAAAATCGTAGCCGGCATCCGCCGTGTAGTATGTGAATCGTCCGTTCGCCTGACCGGATAACGCGTTGAGATAGGCCCACTGCCCGAGGCTCGAATCTTCGTCGTTCCGCTTTCCTTTGTTGAAGCGTCCGAGGCCAATATTGCCCTTCAGGAATATCCTCCAAGGGCTGTCAAGGCGCCCGAACATCTCGCCGGACACGCCGTCGAGCCCCTGATAGGTGAGCCTTGAAGTGGGAACGCTTTCATCTCCTGGAAACCGGGGCGCATGTGTGTAGTCCCACTGGAAAGCGCCCCGGCTGAGCCAGACTCGTGAGCCGCCCTCGAGCGACCAGCCGCCCGTAGATAGAACGGGCTTGGCTTTGGCGCTCGCTGTTGCGGGGCGCAGCGGCGCATCGGCCCATTCCGCGGTCGGATCGACACCAAAATGGTAATTCAAGCCGACTTTACCGACGTGATAATCGCTAGATAAGCTGCTCGTGCTGGCGGGGATGATAGCAAGGGGCGGACGCTGCACGGTTGGAGGGGTCGCCACACGAGGTCCGCCAAAACCCATATAGTCGTACTCAAATTTGACGGACCAAGCGGGCGTGAGCTGCTGCTCGATGCCGACACCGACGGTCGCGCCGAAACGACCGTCATCGAACTGCGTCGTATGCCGCGGGTATCCGGCAAAGGTCCCGTCCCGGAATTCGTTGTGATTGGTGATCGCGCCGCGATTGTTTTGCCAAGCAGCGCCTCCTTTGACGTAGGCCAGCGTGTGGCCCTGCGGGCCAAAAGCATAACCCACACGAGCGGTTCCCGTGGCAAGGACGCTTGGACCTGCGTTGCAGGTTGCGATCACAACAACGCTGGAGAAGGCAAGACAGGTGTTTGTGCCGTCCGAGACAACACGGCTCGCTTCCAGCTCAACGCCGAACACCCAGCCGTCCCTCTGCCAGTTGTAACCGAGCTGTCCGCCGGCCAGGAATGCAGGCGTATCAACGACGTCCCCGTAAATCGATGGGCCATAGGGATCACTGAACGACGTCCGGCCGTAGCCCCCGGCGGCGTGTCCGCCGATATATCCTCCGGTCCAGCTCCACAGTTTCGGCGGGACTTTTGCGGCCGGCTTGAGATCTGTTGAATTGACTGCTCCGCTTGCAACGAGCGCAGCTGTTGCGGCCCACCAGGTAAGCACTTCAAATCGCATCATCACCTCACAATGTGCGTCATCATCGAACGAAGGCTGATGACACACAGACATTTGCACCCGTCCTTCGGTGGACCGAGTACGACAACTGCTTCAAGCGTGTCGTCATAGCGCATGCATCAGCGACACACCGAGATGGAGATGCGTCGAAGCTCACCGCCTGCGACGGGCAGCGGGTCGATCGCAGTCCCAAACCGTTGCGTTGCTGATGCTGTTACGCCGCCTTACACACGCAGCCTTCGCGACTGCAGGATCCAGGCCAGCGCCAAAGCGCGCCTTCATTGCCTCTGGCTTGTCGTGCGCAATGTCGCGTTCGCGTCAGCTTGGCGAGCTTCGGACAAGCCGTGCGTTTGCTTTCGGACATGGGCAGCTCGGGGCGCCGCTACCTGCCTCCGACCGCACCCGTGCCCTCTGCACAGTGACCATGACTCTTTGGAAGGGTCGGGATCGCTTCGACCGATTTTGGCGCGGGCCTTGTCCGCAGCGAAGTCCATTTGATGCGGCAGCTCCCGGCATCCCTCTGCCGTTTCCAAGCGGTGATCTCGCGGCGCGATGGGTTAGATCATCGATCCAGCGATAGAGGCGTTTTCCCCGCAATACGCTCCCTCTCGATCTCAATCGTGTTGAGCCAGCTTGCATGGTTGGAGGTGTCGTGGACGTCCGAGCCGCCGCAATATCCGCCTGGCTTCGGCGGGCGGGAATGTCTGATCGGGGCGCCTGCGAGGTGGGTCGATCATTATCCCGCGCGATGCCGATAGATGTCACTGGCGGGGTCTTGCTGGCGAGGATCGGACGTCAGCTTCGAGAGGTCATAGAACAAGGCAGCCGAACGCGGGCCAGTGATCGCGACGCCGGCATGCAATTGCCGCGGGCCGCCGTCCAGCGCGCAGAGCGCTTCCAGGATCTCGTCGATGGCCGCTGGCGCCTTGAGCCCTTCGGGAGCAATGAGCGGCGGGCACGACGCGATCGCGGTCGCATCCGATGCCCATGAAGCCAGGATGCCCGCTTCTCGGCAAATGCTGAGGCCCGGGTGTGAGACGAGATCCCGCGGGGGCTCGAACGCGACGCCGCGATGAAGCAAACAGCAGAAATCGACAATGTTGTCGTCGGGAGCGGTCGCAGGCCGCGTGGTCGCCTCCTGAGCCAGGACGAGTTACCGCATCCGCCGCGGGGGCCCGCGCGGCGAGATGTTTCAGATGTTCGGGACGGATCAGGCGACCCGGGATTCGACCTGTGTGACGTTGCTCGGAGCGACGTCGCTGATCGCAATGCGGCGCGGCTTCATCGCCTCGGGGATCTCCCTCTGCAGGTCAATGACGAGCAGACCGTTCTCGAAGCGGGCGCCCTTGACCTCGACATGCTCGGCGAGCGTGAACTGGCGCTTGACATTGCGTGCCGAGATGCCGCGATGCAGGTAGATCTTCTCTTCCTTCTCGCTCTTGCGGCCCTCGAGTGTCAGGACGTTCTGCTCGACCGTCAGCGAGACCTCGTCCGGCGTGAATCCGGCGAGGGCCACCGAGATCTGGAAGCGGTTCTCGTCGAGACGTTCGATGTTGTAAGGGGGATAGCTCTCTTCGGCGGTCCGCTGGACCTCGTCGAGAACGTCGAAAAGACGGTCGAAGCCGATGGCGGACCTCCCGAGGGGAGTCCAATCATACCTCATAGCCAAATCCTCCTTGGAGCAAGATGGGTACGAGCAGGCTCCGGACATCGTCCGGCGCCCGACTCATTTCGCGGGACCCTAAGAGCATCCCGATCGCCGCGGCGGCGACGCCGAAAAACTAAGAAGGCCGGAAAACGTTTCAAGGGCGCGGCGCGAATTTATCCCGGCCACGACTCGCGTTGGTTAGCTCCCTACCATCCGTGCTCCTCGGTCACGCTGACATCCTGGATATCGTCGAAGTCCGTCGACGCGAGACGACAGGAGATCACAATGCGCAAGGCGCTGCTTCGGATACCGCAGCGATGCTTGACCGTGACGAGCTTCGCTGCTGCGGCCGAAATCGTGGTCAAGATGCTGAACAAAGGTTCAGATGGCGGCAAAATGGTGTTCGAGCCGACGCTGGTGAAATCGAACCCGGCGACACCGTCAAATTCGTTGCCGCCGACAAGTGACACAATGCCGCAAGCAGACGACCGGCTGATTGATCGTCCCGAGCGTCTCCTAGACGGTACCCTTCGTGAAGAGCCCATGGCTGAACACGTTGAAGCCGAGCTCGCGGATCGCCGCCACGTTGCGCCGCAAGCCTCTTGCCAAAAGAACAGGCCGCTATTTTTGCAAAGATTTTTATGTTGTCAGAAGTTATTTGGTCTGGTGGCGATGAAAACGTGCCGCAGGCTCGCCTACCCGAATGAGATTCAGCTGTACGCCAACCCGATGGGCGGCGGGCATTAGAATGCCTCGATCAAGGCGGTGACGAATGCAAAAACGACCGGACTGGGTGGACGACATCGATTGGGACGACCTCTATCCAAGAGTCCTCGCTGTCGCCTTTCGGATGAGTGCCGGCCGAGCGAACAGGCGGCACGAAGCCGAGCAACTTGCGCAAGAAGCGATTACGCGGAGCTTCACAACCAGGACGGTTGATTTAAAGAAATACGAGCTCTTCGTCTATCTCGTCGGCATCATGCGAAGCATTCGCAGCGATCAGATGAGGTCACCAGGTGCAAGGTTGTTCGATTTCGATGATGAAGCGGTGATCCGCTTCCCCGCGCGTCCCACTCAAGACGACGCGCTGTCGATCGCGAGTCTTTCACGACTCATCGAACAACAGGACCCAGGGGCCAACCAGGTGGCGATGCATATGCTCGCAGGCCTCAGAACCTCGCGTGAAATAGCCGAGGCCATGAGTGTTTCTCCTCAAAAAGTGGACGCGCTCAAGAAGAATTTGCGCCGCATCATTCTGGAGCTTGGACGCAACGACTTGCGCCTCGTGCGTAAGCCGCCGTCTGGCGCCAAGATTGCTGATCTGGAGGAATAAATATGGGTAAATCGCTTATCGAAATGATCTTGGCTCGCCTCGACGCGAACCCGCCGGAAGATCACACGGATGTTCTCGATTATCCGGACGCCGTCATTCGGGAGGAACTGCGAGCAGCGGGACTGCGCCCCGAAATGCCGCCGGCACTGCGCGAGCTGACAGCAAAGTCTCAGGGCGATCCGAAGCCTCGGGGAGAACTCCATCCAGGTGGGCGATTCGGCGCTGCTGCAAACTCGATTGCGCGCTTATTCACGACGCGATGGTGCCTGCGTCTAGGGTTTGGAATTGCTGGCGTCGCTCTGGTTGTAAGCACGACAACGATGATCGAATTCTCGCTGGAGTTGCGAGCTGAAGTTGCCGAGATGCACTGGATCAATCAGTCCCTTAGAGCAGAGCGCTCGGAATCACTCGCGAATGTCGTCGCCTCGTTTGTGAAGCAGCAAAAGGAAGTCATAGCAGAGCTAAAGAACAGGCAAAATGAGATTTCCGAAATCGCCTTACAGATCAAGACTGCGCGGCCTTCCTTCGCCAATCGGGAAGGACATGTCATGTTCTCCCCGCCGCCCCTCGAAGAGACTCAGACCTCCGGAATGAAGGATCGGACATTGTCTTTGGCTCATGCAACGCCATCCACATCGAAGGTCATCGAGATGCCAAGATTGAGTCGCGACGTTAACTCGTCCATCGACCTTGAGAAGCTCGGTTATATGAAGAGTGTTCGGTGCGCGCCATTACCAGCCAATACGGACAAAATCGAGCCCTGAGAGGCAGCAATGAAGCCGGCGAGTGCACCCTCACTCGCCGGCTTCTTCTAAATGCCCAGCGCGTGAGCAATCGCCATGGCAAAGTAGATCAGTGCGATGGCAGCGTAACTCGCGCAAATGATCAGGCTCTCCTTATTCATTCTTTGCCGCCTTGCTCATTCGATTCGTTTGCCGTCGATTGGCCGGTCGCAACGTGCGCTTTGTTCGAAAACCGCCAATGTACCCAGGCGACGACCACATAGATGACCGAAATTGCGATATATCCTTGCGCCTCAAGCATCCAAAACGCCTCCATCAAAGCCTGTCGTTACTGAGTAAGGCGGGCCAGGTTCTGGATTTCGGATCGCGCGATGGCGATTGCTCAAGGAAAGCAAATTGCAATTTCAAATGAGATGTTCGCGCCGCGGCTCCCGACTGGCGCGAGATTTCCATCTCGATGTCGATTTTAGTTCACCTCATGCTTCGTCAATTTCCCAAAACCACCGTAACCGACATGAGGCCTCCACCTCGTCATCGCGCGGTTTGCTTGGGATACAGGCTGGCATGAGCTGATGGGAGGAGGTGAAGCGATGGCAAATGCCATGCTTGGTGCCAGGCAGGAAGGTGAGGCGCTTGGGTGACGGAAACAGGTCGTTTCTGTGCAGAGCCGAAGACGATCGGCGGACCCGCATCGCGCGTCGACGGAACAGATCTGCGTCACCGACGGGACAATAGCGTTGCGCGCCGTGTCGCATCGATGACGCGCCCCGCCCCGCCTATTCCAAGAAATCCAGCACTTCTCCCCTTGGCACGTATGTTGCTGAGCGGACTCGAGCGGTGGCCGTGCCTGATGATCGGGCCATGTCGTCACA
Source organism: Bradyrhizobium diazoefficiens (assembly GCF_016612535.1). Lineage (NCBI taxonomy): Bacteria > Pseudomonadati > Pseudomonadota > Alphaproteobacteria > Hyphomicrobiales > Nitrobacteraceae > Bradyrhizobium > Bradyrhizobium diazoefficiens. The sequence continues at coordinate 3,234,356 of NZ_JAENXS010000001.1, read as the reverse complement.
GCCAAACCGCAAAACGCCCCGCCGCGCCAGGGAAAGGAGATGAGCGATGACTGAGGCACTCACACTCAACAAGATCACAAGCCAGAAGGGCATCAGTATCGGGGAGGCGACGCGCCTCATCGCGGATCTGGGCTGGACCCCGTCCTATGTGCAGGACGCGATGGCGATCCCGACCGACTACAAGATCAGCAAGCCGCCGCGCGACCCGATGAAGCAGGTGCTGCGTTCCTATTTCCCCATGCAGGAAGAGAAGGACAATCGCGTCTATGGCGCGCTCGACGCAGCCTTGCGCGGCGACATGTTCCGCAACGTCGAGCCGCGCTGGATTGAATGGATGAAGCTGTTCCTGGCGATCATCCCATTCCCGGAGATCTCGGCCGCGCGATCAATGGCGCCGCTCGGGCAGCTCGCCCCCGGCGACCATCTGCGCACCGGCTTCACGATGCAGATGGTGGACGAGTTCCGGCACTCGACCATCCAGATGAACCTCAAGAAATGGTACATGGAGAATTATATCGATCCGGCCGGGTTCGACATCACTGAGAAGGCGTTCGGCAAATGCGCTGCGACGACGATCGGGCGGCAGTTTGGCGAGGCCTTCCTGACCGGTGATGCGATCACCGCATCGAATATCTATCTCCAAGTCGCCGCCGAGACGGCGTTCACCAACACGCTGTTTGTGGCGATGCCGTCGGAGGCCGCACGCAACGGCGACTACGCGTTGCCGACCGTGTTCCTCTCGGTCCAGAGCGACGAAAGCCGCCATATCGGCAACGGCCATTCGATGCTGATGTCGGTATTGAAGGAGCCAGATAATCATCTGCTGTTGGAACGCGATATTCGTTATTGCTTCTGGCAGAACCACATGATCGTTGACGCGATCATCGGTACGATCATCGAATATGGCACCAAGAATCGTGACAAGAATAAGGAGAGCTACGCGGAGCTGTGGCACCGCTGGATATTCGAGGACTATTATCGCACTTACATGCTGCCGCTCGAAAAATACGGCATCAAGATCCACCACGACGACGTCCATGAGGCGTTCGATTCGATCGTCAAGAAAGGCTATGTCCACAAGTTCGCGCAGTCCATCTCGGCCGGCTGGTGGGCGACTTTCTGGCGGATCGAGGCGCAGACCGAGCGCGACTTCGAATGGTTCGAGGCCAAGTATCCGGGCTGGTACGACGAGTTCGGCGCCTGGTGGGAGAATTACGAGAAACTCTCGAAACCCGGCAGCGAGATCATCACCTTCGCCGACACCGGCTACGTTTATCCGCATCGCTGCTGGTCGAGCCTGGTGCCATGTGTCGTCCGCGAGGACTTCTGCGTCGACGAGGTGGACGGCGAGCTGTTCACCTATGCCAGCGAGGTCGACCGTTGGACCCACAAGGAAGCGTTCGCCGCCGAATATCGGGGCCGTCCGACCCCGGCGATGGGCCGCTTCTCGGGCCGCCGCCAGTGGGAAGAGGTCTATGACGGCTGGGATCTCGCCGACGCCATCGTTGACATGGGCTTCGTGCGTCCTGACGGCAAGACGCTGATCGCTCAGCCGCACATGTCGTTCGAGGAGAAGGACATGTGGACGCTTGACCATGTCCGAGGCCACACCATCCGCAGCCCGCTGCTCGCGTTGCGCGAACTGAAGCCCGAGGCGCGGGCCAAACATGTCGAGGACTATCGCAAGGGTTTCAAGATCCGCCGGATCTGACTTCCACCGGCAGCCGGGGAGGTGGTGTCGCCGCCTCCCCCGGCATCCGCTGCGACTGCCTCGCGGAGAATGATCATGGGACAGGAAATGCCTCAGCGCAGGCCGGCGGTGCACAAGGTGCGCCTCGAGCCGGTAGGGGTCGAGATGGAAGTGGAGGAAGGTGAGACCGTCCTCGACGCAGCCTTCCGCCAGGGCGTCGCCCTGCCGCACGGCTGCAAGGAAGGGCAGTGCTCCGCGTGCAAATGCATCCTCAACGAAGGGGATGTGGACATGCTCAAATATTCGACCTTCGCGCTCTCCGACCCGGAGAAGGAAAGCGGTCGGGTCCTGCTGTGCCGGACGCTCGTCTATAGCGACGTCAAGGTCGAGCTGCTCAACTATGACGAGGACTTGCTGTCGCGCTCGATCGCAGTCAAGGCGTTCAACGGAAAGCTGGCGAGCGTCGAGCGGCTGACGCACGATATCGTTCGCATCGCGATCGACCTAGACGAGCCGATGAAGTTCTGGGCCGGACAGTATGCGGACCTGACGCTCCATGGCGCGGAGATCACGCGCTCCTATTCGATGGGCAATCCACCGAGTGAGTCCGATCGCCTGGAGTTCATCATCAAGCGTCATCCCGGCGGTGCCTTCTCGACCGTGGTCGGCGAGGCGAAGATCGGTGATCCGATCACGGTGAAGGGGCCTTATGGCTCTTGCTTCCGTCGCGAGCAGCGCGACGGGCCGATGATCCTGGTCGGCAGCGGATCGGGCATGGCACCGTTGATGTCGATCCTGCTCGACCAGGCGGCAAGCGGCGAGACGCGCCCGGTTCGCTTCTTCTACGGCGCCCGGACAACGCAGGATCTGTTTGCACTCGACGTCTTCGCCGACCTTGAAGCGCGGATGCCCGACTTCAAGTTCATTCCCGCCGTGTCACATGTCGAAGCGGATTCGGAGTGGAACGGCGAAACCGGATTCATCCACGACGTGCTGCGCCGCCACCTGCTCGACATGGAGAATACCGAGGAAGCGGATGCCTATAGCTGCGGTCCACCGCCGATGATCGATGCCGCACTGCCGATCCTGCAAATGGCCGATATCGACCCGGCCAGGATGTATTTCGACAAGTTCACGCCCGCCACCCAAGCATGAGGCCGAATGCCCAAGAGAGAGAGAGGGAGAAGACGATGTCTGGACGATTGATGGAGCAGGAGCAGAGGTCCGCAGCGGCGGGCGCCAAGACCTTTCCGGGATCGGATAGCCGAGCCTATAATTATTTCGAGCCGAAGGGGCGTCGGGCGACGCATTACGAGGACGTCACCGTTGACGTCCAGCCGGACCCCGAACGCTACCTCCTCCAGAATTGGATCATGTCCTTCGGGGACGGCACGCCGACATACTCGAAGGAGTGGACCGCGCTGAAGAGCAGCGACTGGCAGCTCTATCGCGCGCCCGACCAGGAATGGGAACGGACGCACTATCAACGCCAGTCGACCATCTGCGGCATGATCAAGAACGTAATCGACAACGCACGGCGCGCCGGCGCACCGAGGCGCTTCGACAAGGCGTGGGTGAAAATACTGCAAGATCATCTGGGTGCCTTCAAGCATGCCGAATATGGCCTGGGCACCGCGCTGATGCGCGCGCAGCGCTACGGCTATACCCAAATGGTCAACAACGCGATCCTGACCAACTCGTCCTACAAGCTGCGGCTGGCGCAGGATCTAACGCTCTATCTCGGCGAGATCGCGCTCGACATCGAAGGCTTCGACGTCGACGCCGGCAAGCGCAATTGGCTGGAGAACTCGATCTGGCAGAAGGCTCGCGAACTTGTGGAATCTGCACGCGGCGCCGAGGATTTCCTGGAGCAGTATTTCATCGTCAACGTGCTATTCGAGCCACTGGTAGGCGAGTTGTTCCGCTCCGGTTTCGTCATGCAAGTCGCGGCGGCACAGAGCGACTATTCGTCGCCCGTCCTCATCTCAGCGGCGGAAGCGGATTACGAGCGCAATCTAGCCAATACGGTTGAGCTGTTTGCACTCCTGGTGCGCGATCCCGTGCATGGTGAGGACAATCGGCGCCTGCTGCAGGACTGGTTCGACGAATATTCGCCGATCGCGACCCAGGCGGCGCTCGATCTACAACCCATCTGGTCACAGCCGCGGGTGAAATCCGCGCAGTTCGCCGAATCTTATGCGTCGGCGATCAACCGCCTGCAGGCGATCGTGTCGGAGATCGGCGTCTTCTCGACGCAAATTCCGATGCCGGAGCTGCAGGTCGCCGAGCCCGTCGAATAATCGCGCGACGAAAGGAACCCATAGCATGGCCGTTACCACCGAGCAGCAGCTCTTCACGCCGCTCAAGGACATCACCCAGGAACGCACCATCTCGCATCAATGCGGGGTGACGATGAACGACAGCGTCGAGGCACGCTGCATTGCAGAGATTATGGAACAGCGTCCCGGAATCAAGGTCACCTACCTGCCGGCGATGATCCGTGTGGACGGCGAGGGTAAGATCGTCTTCGACATGGCCGAGATCAGCGAGGCGCTCGGCCGCGAGATGACACCGCACATCTTCGAGATTTCCACCGCCACCCATTACGGCCGGATGGTGATGATCGACGAGAACACCGTGATCCTCTTCGGGGACATGGACGAGGCGCTCCAATACGAATGACACGATCACGCGCCGGCGGCCGCGCCGCCGGCGCGTGTCATCCCCCTAGCCAGACCGGAATGACAAGGCTCCGCCCAACGGATGGCGGCGCACACAGGAGACGATAGATGGCCAAGATCATGCTTTACGATGCTGACGCTAGGGCGGCGCTTGCGCGCGGCGTGGACCAGCTTGCCCGCGCTGTAGTCGGCACGCTCGGCCCCAAGGGAACCAACGTCATCATGGATCGCCCGATCGGGACGCCGTTGGTGTCGCGCGATGGTGTCAGCATCGCGGCCGAGATCGAGTTACCCTGCCGGTTCGAGAATCTGGGCGCGCAGGTTGTTCGCGAGGTGTCCGCCCAGACCAATGAGATCGCCGGTGACGGCACCACGACCGCGACAGCGCTCGCCAATGCGCTGGTGCAGGATGGCGTGAAACTGGTCGAGCACGAGCACAAGGCGGTCGACGTTGTCGCCGGCATGGACCACGCCCGCGATCTGGTCATCAAAGCACTGCGAGAGGGCTCTCGGCCGCTGCGTCAGGGCGAATTGCGCATGGTTGCAAGCGTCGCGGCCACCGAGACGTCACTGGGAGAGCTTATAGCGGAAGCGCTCAAGCGGGTCGGCATCGAAGGCGTCGTCCATGTCGAATATGCGTTGCCGGGCTCACCGACGCGGCTGGAGGTCGACGAAGGGCTCGTGCTCGATCGCGGATTCGTATCGCACCATATGGCGACCGACAGTCCAAGCCTGGCCGCCGAACTCGACAGTCCGGCGATCCTGCTGACCGACCACAAAGTGCCATCGGCCGAGCCGATCCTGCGTATCCTCGACCAGCTCAAGGAAAGCGGGCGTCCGCTGCTGCTGGTAGCGGACGAGATCGCGCCTGAGGTCATCGCGGCGGTGATGCAGGCTCGGCTTCAGGGACGTGGCACCGTCGTCGCGATCAATCCGCCGGAATTCGGCCATTGGCGCAAGGCGATGATGGAGGATCTCGCGATCATGACGGGTGGCCGGGTGATCGCGCGCGACCTGGGTGCCCGGATCGAGGAGGTGACGATCGCCGATCTGGGCAATGCGACGCGCGCGAGGGTATCCGCATCCGCGACCGTGATCCTGGGCGGCAATGGCGACAAGGCGGCCATCGACGGGCGGCGGCAACTGGTCCAGAAGCTGTGGGACGAGGCACCGCAGAATATCGAGCGCGACAAGCTGGCCGATCGCCTTGCAAAGCTCACCCGCGGGACCGCGCTCCTGCTCGCAGGCGGCGCCACGCCGGTCGAGCAAAAACGCACGGCGCAACTCCTCGAAGATGGCCTTAACGCAGCCCGGGCTGCCCGTGGCGAAGGTGTGGTGGCCGGTGGCGGTACTGCCCTCGCGCAGGTCGCAGCGCAGCTCGATCCGTTGGTGGATCACGAGGTTGATGGCGCACAGGCCGGTGCGATGCTGGTCCGCGACGCGATCAAGCGCCCATTGGCGATCATCGCGGGCAATGCCGGACAGGATGGCGCTATGATCGTGACACGGGTCGTCGCCGAGCAACCCGGCACGGGCTTCGATGCCAGGAGCGGCAGATTTACCGACATGTTCGAAGCCGGCGTCATTGATCCCGTCAAGGTTACCTGCGCCGCTCTCGAGAATGCGGTGTCGGTGGCCAAGCTGATCCTGACGACCCATTCGCTCGTCGTCGACCTTCCTGAAGGCGTCGATCCTACCGCCGGCCCTGCGCGCGGCGGCGGTGCCGAAGTTTACGGCCGGAGCTGATCGGCGCGGACCGACGATCGCCATCGCGTTCGTTCCGCTCCGATCGATATGTCTACTTATCTTCCGAATCGTCAATGATCACTAAACGAGGCTTTTCGCAGAAAGAGCCATGCCCTCAGTTCCTGGTAGTTTTCCCGCCGGGAAGGGTAACGAAACGAGCTGGCTTTTGGGCCACTTCACGGCGCTACCTGGGGCTGATGAGAAGGTCCGAAGCGCCGTTGGCCTCTGGCGTCGGCCAGGTTACCAGGCGCTGATCGATCTTCCGGCTGCGCCCGACGCGGCGTGCTTTCTCCAAGGCGCAACTTATGGAATTGAAGCGCCCTTCGATGCGTCCGATCCCATGCATCAGTTGGTCTTCCGCGGTGAACCTGGTCTGCTGGATGATCTGATCCAGACGTTTCCTGCCCCCGCTCGATAGGAGAGCGGGGACGGCTTTCCGTCTCGCTCACTTTCGACAGCACGTTCGCCATCCAATGGGTGACGCGGCCGGCGATTTTTGCGCCGATGAGGTGATGCAGGATATGCGCGATGCTCTTGCCGCCGGAGGAAACAGTGCGACCGCCTTTCATCACCACCAATTCTCGCTTGCCGGTGCCCGCCTCAGTCGCAGGTTTTTCATCCCGGAAAGCTCGGGAATGTCGCTTCCGTCCAGGGGGGCCTTGATGACTCCCGTTTCCTTCTCGTCACGTGCGGCTGCGATTTTCACCACCGCGCCGCTCGTCGCTTTCGGCACCATCACGCCGTTGTCATCCGGGCTGACGATGTCGCCCGGATGAACGGCAATACCCATTGCAACATCGCCGCTTGCCTGATGCCGCGAGACGGTCCAGATCGGTACACAGGCATTCGGCTTGTGGCGCTGAGTCTCACTTGAGCAATAAAATGCGCCTTAGAGCCCAGCATGACGCTCAAATTCTGCGCTAGACGGACTCTTTCAGCGGATTTCGCCACAACGATTGTGTCAAGTTGCGCCGTACCTTAGCAGCTTCAGCGGCGCACCTTCTACATGGAAAGTCAGCAACTGGGAGCGAGTTGCGGATTGCAGCGCATCAAGCTGACATCCTATGGTTGGCCGGTCGAGCCAGTCAGCCGAAATAATTCCCTGAATTCCGCCAGCGCGGAATAATCTAAGGATGGAGCTCCTGGATCCGATGCCGCCGAATTTATCTGGGCGAACAAAACGGCTCGGAAAAGGGCCAGACGCGGGTCAGGATGTACTCAGGCAATTCACATGGGAGATCAGATCAATCAATGTGTGTCTGGACGACCTTCGCTGCTTCCAGGCGAATGCGCTCGGTATCACTGGACCGCAAATGATGATCTTGATGGCTGTAACCGAGTTGGAACGCGACGGCGGTGTTCCTGTCAATGTCGTTGCAAAACTAATGAACATCGGCTCGTCTTTCATCACGAAACATTCCAAGGAGCTTGAGAACAAACGATTTCTGCGGCGCACTCCAGGCCCAAAGGACGCCCGTCTCGTACATCTGTCTCTAACAGAGAACGCTCGCAAAACGTCTTGCGAGCATCGCGGCCCAGCAGGAAGAGCTCGATCAGTTTGTTTTTGACTATCTTGGTATTCAGGAATTCGCGAGATTGGCCAGCTGCCTTAGGGGAGTTAGGCATAGGCTAGAGAAAGCTCGCCTGCACGCTGAACTCAAATCTTGAGATGAACTGAGTGACCAGGATGGCGATCTCGCTTCCTGAAGCGATTCGCCGTCTCCAGCTTCGTTCGAGAAGGAAGCATGCGGAGGAGGATAGGACATCGCCGCACGGATTTCGTCGCGCCAGCAAGTATCAAGCAGCGCCTGCTGCCTTGCCTCTGCGGCACGAACATCTCATTTGAAATTGCAATTTGCTTTCGTTGAGCAATCGTCATCGCGCGATCCGAAATCCAGATTCTGGCTCGCCTTACTGAGCAACGACAGGCTCGATGGAGACGTTTTGGATGCTTGAGACGCAAGGATATATCGCAATTTCGGTCATCTATATGGTCGTCGCCCGGGTTCATTGGCGGTCTTCAAACAATGCTCACGTTGCAGCCGGCCAATCGACCGCGAACGAATCGAATGAGCAAGAAGCCAGAGAATGAACAGGGAACCTAACGCTGCGGGACTGGGCGATCTCCGCACTGCAAGAGTCCGGCGGGATCCGCGAATGCGAGAGCACGGCTGGATGCACGACCGCGCCGAAGCGGGACGCCCTGTTCCGCCGCGATCATAGACCTGGACTTCTTCAAAAGGATCAGCGGCAGGTACGGGCGTCCCGTTGGCGATGAGGTGCTGAGGAGCTTCGCCGTTTCGGTGGCGGCCGACATTCGAGCGTCGACAAAGCTGGGTCGTTACGGAGCGAGGAATTCCACCTGATCCTGACGTGCACGTCTCGGGCGCCATCCGGTCAACCTCGTCGATCGCATAAGAAATCGTCGATGAAATGGACTGGGACACGATCGGCGACGGGTTCAAGGTGTCGACATCGGCAGGCGTCAATCAACTCAGACCGGACGATGTGCTCACCCGAGCAGACGTTAGCTTTGTACCGGGCCAAGAATGCCGCAAGAAATCGCGTGAGCAAGGACTATTGATCGATTTGGCTCTTTCGTCTCGACCCTTCAGGAGCGGAGGCGTGGAAATGACGGCTCCGGCGCCCCCCAGCCTCACGCCGGGCCGTTTTCATTCTTTAAGCGAGCGCCAGTTCAAAGTGGAGGGATCCGGGTCGCACTCGTAATCTCAACTGACGAGCTGTCTCGGTAGCACCATCACAGCGTTGATCTGCTCCAGTGTCTTTGGCGATGAAGACGGGCGAATGTCATTGCGCAGACGATGAGCCCCACGCGGGGCTTTTGGTTGCGTGGTCCTGGACGGTTGAGAAAGGTGCAGATTTTGAGCGCGCGATCCGGCAACGGACGTTGCAGCGTCTTCGCCTCATTCCATGGCGCTCATCGCGCCCGTTAAGGAACTGGTTACTAGTCACTGTCACCATTTGCATATTAAGTCGGCATGTGCAGTAGCGCATTCTGAGAACGGTTTATATTCGACACACTCGGTTGGCGGTCTGTTGCAGGAGAGGCCTAATGTTCAAGGGCTTCACGGTGGCAGTTGTGGCGCTGATTGGCACAGCGCAGCTGGATCGATACCCTAACCAACGGCCGGTACACCGGCGCGGCTACGGAAATGCTGCGGCAAATCAGGCACGCGTTTGGGTTTTAGACAATTCTTTGGCGCGGAGGCGCGTGATGGACATCTCATGGGCTGATCTCGATTGCGGCGAACGACGCACCATTGCGATATTGGGAGCCGGACTTTCCATTGAACTGTGCGACCCGCTTGCACTCCTGACGTTAAGGCGGCTCGGTCTGATCGTAGGATTCCATTTGACGGCTGCCGGACACAATCTGCGAAGAGATGCGGTTGTGAAGAGTGTCGCGGGCTAAGCGTTGCGGGTGGGTGATTAAGACTGGCGGGCGGGTGGCAAACGCAATCGAGCTTATTGTGGACGGTTACGTTAGCCTGAATGACAGGAGGGCTCTCGACGATTTGCGCATGCAGCGCCGTAAGCTGGTCGTGGAACTAAAGGCACGCACCGGTTTTGATTGCCGGACAACCATTCAGCAGATCGAGGAAGATATCATCGTGATCGAGGCTGGGTTGGCGCAGTTGGATGGCCCGGCGACGACCTAATCTTTCCAAAGCGGTTTGCGTTTCAAGCTGCCGGGCTATCTGCCTTCTCAACCCCGCTGTTAGGCGGAGTAGCGAGGATAGAGGCTTGTGGTGATGCTGTCGAGATGCACATGGAGAAGCCGCCGACCTGCTCGACCTAGATCAACCGCTCCTTGGTGACCCGCAAGCTGCGAACGTAGTAGCCCTGCCTCTGAACGGCCGACTTGATCTCGGCGCTGACTTTGAGAACTCTTTTTCTGCTCTTGCGCCATTTATTCCGAGAGCAAACGCCGGGTATTGCAGAGCCGTTGCTTAGAACAAGCAACTCGTGCTTGCCATTACGATAGACATCAAACACTCTTTGTCCCCGCTGCTCGTATGAAGTAAACATGAAATATGTTTCGGTCGTCTCAATGGACGAGCTTGGCATCAGCTTAGTATCTCGAATGGCTACGCGGGTTGTAGATCTGCAACGTCCGCGATTTTTGGCTCACCGCGTTCGGGGTTTGGAACGAACTGATGCAAGCCCGATCATCGCCCAACTGGGCGCGCCTAGCGCAGTTACTTCGGCGATCGCGTGAACGGCGCGGGCATCGGTTCTCTGGCTTTAACCAGCATGCCACTGCGGCGAGAACGTGTTGCGGATGTTGGTGAACGGTGGGCTGCCTGTAGGACTCTCGCGGTCGGCCGAGTCGAAGAGCCTATCGAATTCCGCCACAACTGCATGGGCTCGCTCGGATCAACCCGACATGGATCCGCCCGAGCGGCGTTGCCGCTTGTGACCTGCGGCACGAATTTCTCCACGCGGACATTGTCCGGAATGACCCCGAGCTCATCGCGCGGAATGACCGGACCAGTGGTCAGCAGAGCTTTCAGAGAGAGCCGACCGCCGCCAGCAGCACACGATGGGCGTTCCGCACGCGTTCCGAACGGCCTGCAACCGTTCCGAAGGTCATGGACAGGAATGGCTCCTCTGCCGCCGGCATCCAGTCTGGCAGTGACGCGCCGGAGGCTTGCCCGATCGGAATCTCAGGAGCCACACGGAAGCCGGCAGGGCGGTCAGTCAGCGGCGGACCGCGGTCAAACGATGGCGGAAGGGACGTCAAGGTACGCTGGTTGCGCTGTGCGAGACCACGGTCGGGCTTCAGGCCAACGCGAGTGCGTATTCACTGCAATAAACCGCGACACCGGCTTGTGGAACACCCGCGGCCTCTGCTGCGACCAGTGAGGCGAACTCAGCGGACTCGCGGACGATGAGATCCGGGCGAAACTCCTGGATCGTCCGTTGTAGCTTAGGCAGCGCGGCGCGAGCGGCCGCGCCGGCAATGCCCTCGCGGAAAGCGAACGCGATGGCTTCCTCGCCTTTCAGTTCGACGACGCGCTTCATGACGGCTTGCAGTTCTTCGGGGCGGGTCGATCGAATGGCGCATGCGCGAGCCCCGCCTTCTGCAGCATCGCGACCGCGCCCTCGTCGGCGGAGGTGGCTACTCGAACCTCGTACCCGAGATCGCGGAGACGTCGCGCATAGGGCACGAGAGGCGTGATGTGCCCGATGTCGTTGACGGTGGAAAACAGGATTCGCGTGGCAGCTCCATCGGCCGGCTCGCAAGAAAACGGCAAGGGCAAAGACGGTTCCGCCGAACACGTGCGAGGCTTATCCGGACCGTCGGGCGTCGCAGGTTGGCGCTTCGCGACGAATTTGACAGGCTCGCCGAGGTCACCTTCCTGAGTCAGAGCCGACGTGATTTGCTGACCGCGAGCATTACGGCTCGTGACCCATCTGCGACATCATGGCCAATTTCGACCGAGGACAATCCGGGCCTTCCAGCCTGGCGGTCAAGACCGATAAGACGTCTAGCCGCAGGGCGGATGACGGGGCCGCTCCCTTGACATCGATTACTTCCGCCGCAAGCTGCGCCAATTCATCCTTTTTGCTTAACTCGGGAAAAACGGATCGTTGAAGGGCTCGCTCATAGCGGTACGCGACATCACGTTCGATGGCCTCGGCGAGCCCCTCGTCGACGAGATTGGATGGGGACTTGGCCTCGTGATCTGCGCCTGGCGGAACGACGATATTCGCGTTTTTCAATTCCTGGACGAGGTGCGCGGCAATCTCACCCGGCATTGTGCGCTTCATTTGCCGAAGTGTGAAAATATCAAAATGCTTTTCTTTTAATTCTGGAAAATCATCAATGCGGCGCGTGAGCTCGCGCCAGCCAAAAACGGTTACGCGGAAAAGCCCCTCGGCGGCGTGTTTCTCAGAAATTGCATTGACGTGGTCCGTGACGGTGACGTCGTTATCCGCGGTAGTCGCAATAATGTAGGTCTTGAGGGCGGGACTGAATTTCTTAGCTTCCTCGATTTCCGCATTGATTTCCGCAATCGTTGGTTTCGTGGGCGGCCAAACGCGCTTTCCCTTGCATTGAACGCCAGAGGCGGCACCGTTTTGCTTTCCGTAAATATCGACGCCATTTTGCCACTGGCCACTTCGCCCGTACCGGACGAGCTCTGGGTCGCTCCAGATTCGAGAAAAGAGATCGGCGCAGATCTCTTCGAATTTGTCCCAGCTTGCCGGCGGATGAAGTTGTTCGTCAGACATGGACCGATCGTTCGACTCACTATCTGGAATACAGGTTAGTCCCAAAGAACATTTGGAGAACAATTTCAATGGAGTGGCGAATATTGCCACTCTTCAACCTACTGGGGAGAGGACATACATGGGGACTTAGATGGACTCAATTTCGCAGGTGAAATCTTCTTATCTATCTGATAGCTGATAATTATGCCAACTCATCTTGGGGACAAAGAAGAGGACATTTCGGCGGCTCTTGATCGCGGCGAGCCGGTTTCTTCCATGGAACCGCTGCTCATTCGAGAAGATTCCCGCCATCGAAGCGAACTGACCGATTTGGCGGTTGAGCTCGTGGGCAAGTCGGCCGGCTTCAAGAGAAGCCTACCGCAGAGCCTGATAGGCTCCTTGGCCGATCTCATCCGAGCGATGAACTGCTATTACAGCAACCTCATCGAGGGACACGATACTCACCCGGTCGACATAGAACGCGCCCTGAAGAACGACTATAGCGCAGATCCCCGAAAGCGCGATCTTCAGCTCGAAGCCAAGGCGCACATCGCAGTGCAAAAATGGATCGACGAAGGTCATCTCCGCGGTCGCGCCCCGACCATAGAGGGCGTTCGGGATATCCACCGCCGCTTCTGCGAGCACCTTCCCGACGCGATGTTATGGATCGAAGAACCCGATACGAAGGAACGACTTCGTGTTGTGCCCGGCGAATTGCGGCTTCGCGGCGTCAAAGTGGGACGTCATATTGCCGTCAGCCCTGGCGCTGTTCCACGCTTCCTCTCCTATTTCGAGAAAGCTTACAGCGGTGCAGGAAAAGCCGACGCCATTCTGGCTGCGGCTGCCGCGCATCATCGCCTTTTGTGGATTCACCCCTTTCTCGACGGTAATGGCCGAGTCACGAGGCTGATGTCGCACGCCATGCTGTTGGAAGCGCTCGATACCGGGGCCGTTTGGTCGGTGGCGCGCGGGCTTGCTCGTAGTGAGGCCGCATATAAGCAGCATCTCATCCAATGCGACCTTCCGCGACGCAACGACCTGGACGGCCGCGGCAACCTCAGTGAAGAAACGCTCGCATCCTTCACGCGCTTCTTCCTCAAGACCTGCATTGACCAAGTGAACTTCATGGAATCGCTGATGCAGCCAAATCGGCTGCGCGCGCGCATATTGCTGTGGGCCGAGGAAGAAACTCGCCTCAGCAAACTCCCCCCCAAAGCGGGCGCCGTAGTCGAAGCAATCCTCTATCGAGGCGAGCTTCCGCGTGGTGATGTCGCCGCTCTTCTCGATCTCACACCACGTCATGCACGGCGCATCGTGTCAGAACTCCTCAGCCGTGGCGTCCTTACCTCAAGGGGATCACGCGATCCGTTGCTGTTGGCTTTTCCTGCCACCCTTGCCTCGCGATGGATGCCAGGACTCTTTCCGGAGCACACGGCGAATGACTGATGAGAGCTTTAGTGCATCCATGGATACGGAGGCGCGTAAAGCGGCTCTGGAGATCATCGCTACGCTCGTCTACATCAAGAGGATTGCTGCGGATCGCCTGCTGAGATCAGCGAACGTCCCCGACGATCTCATCAAACGCTTTCTAAAAGGCAAGGATGCGACGACGGGCGGCGCGCTCTCGAAGCGCCAAGCTGCGTCGCTGATATTGGATGAGCTTGCGCAAACAGGCCAAGATGGGGTCGTCATTCGCAATCTGTTGAAGATTGCGGCTGATTGGACCGCCTTCGAACTCGCTCAGGATGAATACAAGGCACGCGCCGTGGTTCAGAAGGCGCGGGAAATGGTCGGCACACTTGCCGAAGCCGACGCGCGTGAGAAGGCGCATCGCGATGCAAAGACAACGACGGCGGCTGCGCGCCAAAAGGCTGACCGCGAGGCCAGCCTCAAACGAGAGAGCGCACTCCTTCTCGCTCAATTCGAAGCTCACGCTGTCGAGGAGAACACGCAGACACGAGGGTATCTGCTCGAAGATCTGCTCAATCGTCTTTTTGTGCTTCACGGCATTCCGATTCTGCGCGGCTTTCGGCGCAACGCAGGCGCCGAGCAAATCGACGCTGCGTTCGAATTGGAGGGCTGGCACTACCTCGTTGAATGTCGCTGGCGAACCAAATTGGCGAATATTCGTGAGCTTGACGGACTTTATGGACAGCTTGAACGATCTGGGATGCAAACAATGGGACTGTTTCTGTCCGTCAATGGCTGGTCAGACAACGTCGTCCCTGTCATGAAGCAGAACCCGAACAAGCGCATCATACTGATGGAAGGCTATGATCTCCGTACCGTGCTTGCGCAACCGGTCGACCTCCGCCGCCTACTGAAGGCCAAGTTGGGCGCGTTGAACCTCGAAGCTGAGCCTTACTTTTCAGTCGCTAAAACAGCGACGCCTTCCATCCGCCGAACGAGTGGAACGCCATAGGCACTGGGATCGGGACATTGATGCCGACCATGCCGACCTTGATCTGATGCGCAAATTCTCGGGCGGCATCCCCATCGCGCGTAAAAATCGCGGTGCCGTTGCCGAACTCATGCTTGTTGATCAGGTTGGCCGCCTCCTTGTAATCTTGAGCACGAACGACCGACAGCACGGGGCCAAAGATCTCTTCCTTGTAGATCTTCATGTTTGGCTTGACGTGATCGAACAGGGTACCGCCCACGAAATAGCCGCCCTCGTAGCCTTGCATCTTGAAGCCTCGGCCATCGACGACGAGCTTCGCACCTTCGCTGACGCCCGAATCGATATACTCGATCACCTTTCCCTGGTGTTGCTTCGTTACCAACGGCCCCATTTCCGCCTCGGGATCCGTGCCAGGTCCGATCTTGAGCGCGCCAACCCGCGGGGTGAGCTTCGCCATCAAGACATCGGCAGTGCGCTCGCCGATCGGTACGGCGACCGAAATGGCCATGCATCGCTCGCCTGCGGATCCGTAAGCCGCACCCATCAGGGCGTCGACGGCTTGATCGAGGTCTGCGTCCGGCAGAACCACCATATGGTTCTTGGCACCCCCCAAAGCCTGGCAACGCTTTCCGTGCTTGGCGGCGGTCTCATAGATGTATCGTGCGATCGGCGTCGATCCTACGAAGCTGATTGCGCTGATGTCCGGGTGATGCAGCAAGGCATCGACCGCTTCCTTATCGCCTTGAACCACGCTGAAAACGCCATCGGGCAACCCAGCCTCCTTGAGCCACTCGGCGATCAGAAGCGAGGCCGACGGATCACGCTCGGACGGCTTCAGTATGAAGCAATTGCCGCAGGCGAGAGCGACGGGAAACATCCACATCGGCACCATCGCGGGAAAATTGAACGGGGTGATGCCCGCCACAACGCCGAGCGGTTGGCGCAACGAATGGCTGTCTACACGCGACCCGACATTTTCGGTGATCTCGCCCTTCAGCAGATGCGGCGCACCCGTGGCGAACTCAACAACTTCCATGCCACGCTGACTTTCGCCGACGGCATCGGCGTGAACCTTGCCATGCTCGGCACTGATCACGGTCGCCAGCTGCGCCGTCCGTTCCTCGAGGATGCGGAGGAATTTGTTGAGGATGCGCGCACGACGCAGAGGCGTCGTCACCGCCCAACCTTCGGAAGCCTGGACCGCAGCCGCCACGGCGCGATCGACGTCTGCACGGCTCGCGAGAGAAAGCGTTCCAGACCGCTCGCCTGTAGCTGGATTAAATGCCGGCTGCGTCCTTGTGCCTTCGCCGGCAAAGCGCCGACCGCCGATGTAATGACCGATCGATTGAGACATGGCTAACGACTCCGGAAGATGGTTCACCGATATGTACTTGCAAGCTCCCGGTCCTTTGCGAAGTGCTCGCCGTATCGATGCTTCCGGTGCCAGTTTCTCAATCTTCCAACAAGTCCTTTTCTTACTGCCGCTATCGCATGAAAAATCACATCGCCACCAAGCTATGTTGCGGATCGCGAACACCTCGAACACGGGAAAAGGTCGATGAGCCTAGATATTGGAGATAGACTGCGCTACTTGCGCATTCGGCACAAACTATCTCAACGACAACTTGCCAAACGGGCGGGGGTGCCGAACTCCACGGTCTCTCTGATCGAATCCAATCAGATGAACCCGTCGGTTGGCGCCCTAAAGCGCATCCTAGATGGCATTCCGATCGGGTTGGCCGAGTTCTTTTCGTTTGAACCGGAGCAAGCGAGCAAGGTGTTTTACCAGTCCGAAGAACTTGTAGAAATTGGCAAGGGGAAGATCTCCTATCGCCAAATTGGCGAGCACCTCATCGGCCGGGCGCTCCAGATCCTGCGCGAGCGCTACGCGCCGGGCGCGGACACCGGGAAGGTGCTTCTCGCCCATGATGGCGAGGAAGGTGGCATCATTCTATCTGGTCGCCTGGAAGTGACGGTAGACGGTGAGCGCAAAGTGCTCGGCCCAGGTGATGCTTACTACTTTGCCAGCCGCAAACCGCACCGCTTCCGGTGCGTGGGACCGATAGCTTGCGAAGTCATTAGCGCCTGTACACCGCCAACGTTCTAAGCATGAGGCTAGTCACTGTCCCGGACAATTGAGACGTGGGCGGCCACTATGCGCCACCCCTCTCTGGTGCGGACCTAAGTTTGCGACTGGCGGCCGACAAGTCCGGTTGCCTCGCGCACATACTCAATATCTGTGGTGCCCATATCGTTTCCGAACGTGGTGATAACTTCGCGCGTAACCTTCCGCTTAGGTGCGCCCCCGATCTTTGAACGATTTTTGCGATAGGCGCTTATTTCCCTGTGCCCGTACAGGTTTTCGGCTACGCCATACCTGATGGTCTTCGGGGAATTGAAGAACAGATGATCAAGAATCTCCTGCCTGTTTGATGCAAGAGCAGCTTCGTACTCCCGGAACGCCTTGGTGAGTTCTGCTAAAGGTCCTTCAAGATTAAGCTGCACCGCCGCAGTCCTCCATTCCGGATATAGTTCGCTGGCTTATCGCTACCTACCCAACCCCCGGCGACAAAGCTAGACGATCTCGCGAATTCAGCTGCAGAGCATGTCTACGATCTCGTCGATCTTTACCCTCGAAGCAATCAGTGACGGCAGGCGACAGATCTATCGTGTCGCCCACCGATCGTATCGCGCTATGCAGCAGATCGCCTCTCGCCGTGAGTCCGAATCGGCCCAATCAACTCGGCAAGAAGCTCCGCCGTAGCGGCCGAGAGCGTCCAGCCAAGATGTCCGTGTCCGGTATTATAGAAGATACCTGGGCGCGATCCGGCACGAACCACGGGCATCATGTTTGGCATCATAGGTCGCAGACCTGCCCATGACGCTACTTTCGACGTCTCAACGTCTGGAAAGTGGCGACGCACCCATGATATTAGTGGGTCAATACGATCCGCCCGCACGTCGCGATTATCGCCATTGAACTCGGCCGTTCCAGCCACCCTGAAACGATCCTCGCCTAGCCTGCTCGTCACAATCTTGGCCGCCTCGTCCAACAGGCTCACACGTGGAGCAGATATTTGGCTCTTCTTAGAATTGAGCCCGACGGTTATCGAGTAACCCTTCACAGGATAGATGTTTATTCGATCTCCAAGCATGGCGGCGAATCGTCTGCTTGAAACTCCGGCGCAGATGACGATCGCGTCGGCATCTATCGAGTCTGCATCACCTGAACGATTGGTCCAACCTACCTGGACGTGATTGTGTCCTGGAACTAGTCGTTCAACATTCGCCTCGAAATTGAACGTTGCCCCACGCCGCATGCAAGCTTCGGCTAGACCACGGCAAAATTTATGTATGTCGCCAGTCGAGTCGGATGGCGTGAAGAATCCGCCGTAACACGCCGCTTGAAGCGCCGGTTCGATCGACCGAATCTCCTCTGCTGTCACGGGATGGCGGTCAAGCCCTCCTTGTCGAAGCAGATCGTTAACCTTCAAGCCCGCCTCGAACCCCTTCTTGTCCTGAAAGACATGAAGAATGCCGCGGCGCTCCAGGTCAAACTTGATATTCTCTCGCTCCGCCACGCCGAAAAGATAATGGCGCGCAGAGATCGCCAGTCTCGTCGTATCGATAGTGTTTTCGCGATAGTTTCGAATTTGCCAGACGAACTCGGCGAGCCACGAGTACTTATGCCAGCTCGGAGCAACTCGCAAAAGGAGTGGCGCATCCCTCCGTAACATCCACCTCAAGCCCTTAACGATCGTTGCCGGGTTGTTCCATACCTCTGCGTTGCAAGCCGACAATTGTCCGCCGTTCGCAAACGAGGTTTCCATTGCTGGATACCGGTGACGGTCCAAGACGGTTACTTGGTGGCCTCGTTCAAGCAAGGCATACGCAGACGTTACGCCGGTGATGCCGGCGCCTACTATGACGATGTGGCTCATGTTCAGTTCTCGCTCTCTGTACCGGGACAAAATTCACCCAACTCGGAAAGCGAGTTGGGCCGCCCCATCTGTCTCGGTACCTGAGAGCTTCATTCGTCTGCGCGAACAACAAACGAACTTCCCCTTCGGTGGGCACCGCGGTGCCTCTCTCCAGATTTCTTCTAACGAAACGGTCCTTCTGCCTGAGAGTTTCCGGGGCGGTTGCTCCATCGGCGTCGAAACGTCTGATAACGCTCCGATCTCTCCCGTCTCGTTGCACTCTCGAAATTAGAATACGAACAATGCCAACTTCTTCTTGGAACTCTCCTATTTGATCAACTCAGCTTTCATGTCTACACCAATCAACTTCCGCGCGCCAGACTATTGCTTCAAGTCGCTCTTGCGACTCGACTCGCACTAGGGTCTGTTGAGATTCATCTGGAATGGATTACAGCGGTGGCGAGGTAAATCATGGCCTCGAAGCTGCTGTCTGTCTTGTCGCAACGCATTGCTATGCGTTTGAATTCCTTGAGCTTGCCGAAGAAATTTTCGATCAAGTGACGCCATTTGTAAATGTCTTTGTCGATGTCGAGAGGCTGAGCGCGCCTTTGATGTTGCGAGATGACGATCTTGGCCTTGCGTTCGTTCAAGTCTTCGATGATCCAGTTGGAATCAAAAGCCTTGTCGGCGATCAAGCCACCGAACTCGATATCCTTGATCAGGGGCACGACGCCGACGGTGTCAAAGCGATGGCCGGGGAGCAGGATGAACCGCACCAGATTCCCGAGCGCGTCAGTCAGCGCGAGGATTTTGGTGGTCCAGCCGCCTTTTGACTTGCCGATGGCCTGATTTTTGGTCCCCCTTTTGCTCCCTGCCCGTGGCGGTGAACCTTGACGATGGTCGCGTCGACCATGGCGAACTCCATGTCCGGATCATCCGATACGGCATCGAAGATCCGCTTGAAAACACCGGCTTTCACCCAGTCGCGATAGCGTTTGAACACGGTATTCCAGTTGCCGAACGTCGGCGGCAGATCCCGCCATGGGCTGCCCGTGCGGGCGATCCACAGTACAGCTTCCAGAAACAGACGGTTATCGCTTCCACTGCGGCCGGGGTCCCTCGGCTTGCCCAAACAAACCGGCTCCATCTTCGCCCATTGAGCATCTGTCAGAACGAATCGGGGCATGCCAAACTCCTTTCGGAGCTTGAATCACGGACATTCCGTTCTGTGAATCCTGAATCTCAACAGACCCTAGATCGCCGCACGGCCAGATATCGGCATTGGCCATCCTATGTTTCTCAACATCGACGGTGGAGCGTTTTAGGCGTCGCCGTGCCGCTCGCCCTAACTGCAAGAGCTTTTGCATCAGCCCTCGTTGGCGAGCGCTCCTGATTTCCGGTTCGCTGGAAACGGGAAAACCCGCCGCGCTCGAAGCAATTGAAGCAATGCGCCAGTCGCGCGAGCCAGAGCCCCGTTCATCGCATTGGACATCGTCTTCTGGCGTCGAACCACGCCAACTCATGCGCGTCCTCCTAGTTAGAACTATCGGCGAGCGTTGACACCGCTCACGGACTTAAGGACATCGGTCGGCAGGGCATGCTCGCCCTGCTTCAAATCTTCGATTTCGTCTCTCTGAGACGACGGTATTCTTCGGCAGCCTCTCGCATGGTCAAAAAGACCGCTCCTCGCTCTAGCAGAGCCGAGATCAAGCGCTCCAACATCATCATTCGGTGTCCTCTACCGATGACGTACGGATGGCACGTGTATGTGAGCACGCCCCAGTCGCACGCTCGCGTCATATACTCGAAATCATCCGTCCAGTTTTGCAGGACGGCGTTAGAAGCCATCAATCCCTGCATGAGCGACGTTTGAGTTCTAAGGAACTCGAAATGCACAAAGTCATCCAAAGACCAACTGATTGGCATCTCGATGAGAGGCGTCTCCGCGCCGAAGACCATTGCCTCTTCCAACTCGACCTTGTCGCCCTGCCTTACTTGATGGGGCATGTGATCGTCACCCATCAAACTGCTTTCGTACAAGAAGCCGTTCTTCAGTAGAAGATCGACGGTATGGACACTGAGATCCCATGAAGGCGACCTGTATCCTGCGGGGTTAGAACCCGTGAATTGGTTGATGAGTTCGTTTGCCCGAACCAATCCACGCTCTTCCTCCTCCCGCGACATGTTCGCGGGAGGCACGTGCGTCCACCCATGATTGCCGATCTCATGTCCCGCGGCGAGAATGTCCTCCACGGCCTTCGGATATGTTCCGATGACCACGCCGGGAACGAAGAACGATGCTTTCAGGCCATACTTCGCTAGTAGCGCGAGAATTCGACGCACGCCGATGACGCCAAATTCCCCCCGCGAGATTGGGGTTGGCGTGGTCAGCCCTCTGGCGATCATGCCGGACATGGCGTCGAAGTCGAACGTTAAGCACGCGATATGTCTGCTCATTGGCGAGCGCCTTCCTTCACCAGCTTACATCAGCTTCGAATGAGCCGTTTCCTTCAGCGAAACCACGGCAATTGTCGAAACGACAGCCGCTCCGATCAGATAGAACGTCGGAGCTAAAGGTGAGCCCGTTGAACTGATGAGGAGCGTTGCGATGTAAGGCGCGAAGCCTCCGAAGATCGCAACTGATAGGCTATAGGCAGTCGACATCCAGGTTGAACGCCCGTCCGTCGGGAACAACTCGGCGATTGCCGCCGGCCCGGGTCCCGAGAAGGTCGCGAGCATCAGGGCGAAGATTACCTGCACCAGGATTGCAACAGCGAGGCTGGAGTACGTAAGCAGCGCCGAGAACAATGGGTAGCTCAACACGAGGAAGCTCAGCACCGAGATTAGGATCAGCGGCTTGCGGCCCACCCGATCGGAGATCAGCCCCATCAACGGGATCGCTGCGGTGATCACGAGCAGCCCGATTGTGTTGGACCACAACGCCTCCGCACGGGCCAGGCCGGCATACTTTTGCGTAAAGGTCGGCATGTAGCTGAGCATTGTGTAGAAACTGACCGTCCAAAGAATCGTGAACCCGAACGCTTGAAGCGCTGCACGCCACGGCACGTCGCGGGAAACCCGCTTCTGCGCCTTAACTTCACGGAACGCAGGGGTATCGTCTACATTCTTGCGAATATACATTCCGAGCGGCAGGAGCACGCCTCCGAGGAGGAATGGGATGCGCCACCCCCAGTTGCTCATTTGCTCTGGCGACAACAGTGTCGCCACCAGGGCGGCCGCTCCGGAGCCGATTAGCAATCCGCCAGCGACGCTGGCTTGTTGTAGACTTCCATAGAAGCCGCGCTTGTTGGACGGCGCCCACTCGACCATGAAGGCTGTCGCGCCACCCCACTCGCCCCCTGCGGAAAAGCCTTGCACAATTCGACAAAAGACCAGGAGGACCGGAGCTGCAATTCCGATTGATTCGTAGGCCGGGACCAAGCCGATGCCTACCGTAGAAAGTGCCATTAGCAACAATGACAGCACCAACGCTGTCTTGCGACCATAGACGTCACCAATGCGTCCGATCACGATCCCGCCGAGCGGTCGCGCGACGAAACCAACGCCAAACGCTGCGAAGGCCGACAGCAACGCTGTCGTGTCATCTTTTGAGGGAAAGAAGGCTTGCGCGATGGTGAGGGCGAGAAAGCCGTAGACTGCGTAGTCGTACCATTCAACGACAGTACCCCATACGCCAGCGGCGATCGCTCTCTTCACGTGCGGGATTTCTTCTACGGTGCTTCTAACCTCTGACTGGATCACTGCTTCCGTTGACATTTTCCGTCCTCCCTCTGCTAATTGACTGTCCGCCGCGCAAATCAGTGTTGGATGAAGTTGGCTCCCGAACATTGACATCGCTCGGCGCTGACCCGATGGATCGCAAGCGCCAGCACTTTGGCTCGATCGAGCAACGTCGGGAGTTCGACGTACTCCAGCGGCGAGTGTGATTTCCCCCCGACCGGTCCCACCCCGCACAGAGTCGGAGCGCCCTGCGCACTTGCAAATCCAGAGTCGGAACAGCCGCCGGTAAGTTCGCCCTCTACTTGGATGCCCAGATGAGCGGCCGCCGTTTTGTAGATGTCGAACAGAGCTTTGGAGGCGCTTGTCTCCTCGAGAGGCAGGAACTCGCCTTTGATTGTCAGCTTTGCAGATGTCTCAGCCGTTCGGCAATCCTCTGTGATCTCCAGAATGCGGCTCAGAGCAGACGCACGATCCTGTTGTTCGACGAAGCGCAGATCAATTTCAGCGGCGGCGTAAGGCGCTACCGTGTTGACGGTTTGGCCACCGCGGACGAGTCCGACGTTCAGAGTTATTCCTTTTCGCTCGTCGGTTACTCCCTTAAGCCGAACGATCTTGTCGGCGAGTTCGTTGATCGCGGACGCGCCGTCGAAGAAATTGACACCAGAGTGAGCCGCCTTGCCAAAGATCTCGAGGACGGAGAAGACGGCTCCTTTTCGCCGCGTAACAATGTTTCCGTTTGGTCGAGCCGGCTCAGTATTAAACACGGCAACGGCCCCGTTGGCATGCCGCTCGATGATCGGACGAGAGAACGGTGAGGCGATCTCCTCGTCACCGGTAAATAGGCCAGTGAGCGGCGTCCGAAGCCCTCCCAGTTCCTTGAAGGCAGCGAGCATGAACGCATTGACGACGACACCGGGCTTCATGTCATTGACGCCGGGACCAAAGGCACGACCATCGCGCACGTGAAATGGTCTTCGAGAGGCCTCACCCTTCTCGAAGACTGTATCTCGATGTCCCAGGAGCACAATCGGCTGCTCGTTGGAAGCAACCGATTGCTGAACCGTGGCGACGATAGCATCACCACGTTTCTCATCGTGAACAACGCTGGTGGAAATTCCAGCATCGTTTAGGAAGCGAATGAGGACGGAGCCAGCTTTATCGACGCCCGCTTTGTCGGCAGAGCCAGAGTCAGTGTTGACCAGCTCCTCGAGCAACGAGACCATCTCCCCCTGATGATTATCAAACCACTTTAGGAGGCGCGCGTCGGCGTCGGCGATATCAGTCATGATACTGTCCCGTCCAAGACAACGCTACTCGGCGGCCTGCACTTCAGTCGCTCGGTACTTCGCAATCCATTCGGCTCGCTTGCGAAGGCTCCACTCGTACTGCGGCGGCCAAATGTCGTAGGCATCGAGCCCCTCAAGCTCGACAGCAGCCTGGATCGGCCACTGCGGATTGAACAGCAGTTCGCGCCCCAGACAGACCAGATCCGCCTGCCCGTTTGCAACGATCGACTCCGCGTGCTTGGGGTTCACGATCAATCCTACGGCCGCGGTCATGATGCCCACCTTCGCACGGACCTGCTCGGCGAAGGGAACCTGGAAACCAGGCCGGCGAGTTAGAGCCGTGGCGACGGTACGGGATCGCTCTGCGTCGATGCCGCCCGAAGAGCAGTCGACCACATCGTAACCCATCTCCCGCAGATGACCCGAGAAGACGAACGTGTCTTCGATGGTCCAGCTTTCCTCAAGGCCGTCGATTGCAGAAATTCGGAAGAACGCCGGCTTGTCTGCTGGCCAATTGTCCCTAACAGCCTTTGCGATCTCCAACGGATAGCGCATGCGGTTTTCAAGGCTACCGCCGTATTCGTCGGTCCGACGATTGCTGACGGCGGACAGGAAGGAGTGGATCAAGTAGCCGTGCGCACCGTGGATTTCCACGACATCGTAGCCACACTCGCTGGCCCGCCTCGCGGCCGAGCCCCAAGACTCAACAATGCGACGCATCTCTTCGCGATCAAGCTCAACGGGCGCCGCCCGCTTTGGATTCGCCGCAATTGCAGACGGCGCGACCATGCGCCAGGGACCTTCTCCTTTGGCGGCCTCGGCGTCACCGAGAGCTTCCGCTCCTTGCCAAGGCCTCTGGCTGCTTGCCTTTCTGCCGGCATGTCCCAGCTGAATTCCAGGCACAGATCCTTCTTTTCGGATGAAGTCCGCGATCCTCTTCAGCGGCTCCTTCTGCGCATCGTTCCAGAGACCGGTGCAGCCGTGCGTAATTCGACCTTCCGGCTCCACGCCAGTCGCCTCGACGAGAACGAGCCCGGAGCCTCCTGTTGCCAGCTTCCCGTAGTGAACAAAGTGCCAGTCGTTGGCGAAGCCATCGACTGCTGAATAGAGGCACATCGGGGATACGACGATGCGATTGGGCAACGTCACACCTTTCAGCTTGAGAGGTGAGAACAGTGGCGAACGAGATTTCTTCATTAGCGCAATCCTCCAGGGGGTGTTTATCTGTGAATGCGATTTCACAAGAAAGCGCTTTCACAGTCAAGTCCCTTTTTTTAAGCAATGTCCGCACATGTAAATGTCCATTCATGAATGCGCTTTATCGCCGCACGAACGGTTTTTACGCTCAAGGATCGCGACTTTTCCTGGATGAGGACTAAGCCAAAACCGCCCCACTCGGGCTTGTGAATGCGCTTCCATCGCTATAATTATTGTAAATTCAATTTGTTAGGAGAAAGACGTTTGGCTGAGCGAAGAACTCGGGCTGGATCGAAGCCGACGGCTGGCGCCCCAACGATGGAGGATGTCGCGCGAAGCGCCGGGGTATCGCTCGCGACAGTTTCTCGCGTGATAAATCGGCCGGATCGCGTGGGCGCCGACATTGTCGAGAAGGTGCGCGCCTCGATTAAGACTCTGGGATACATCCCCAACGGATTAGCTCGCGCCTTGGCGAGCAAAAGCACGCGAACCGTCGGTGTGGTTGTGCCGACCATCAATGGCGCAATTTATTCCAGGATGGTCACCGCGCTACAGCAGAGCCTGGAACAACAAGGACTCGTTCTCTTCGTCGCAACTCACGAATACTCTCTCGCCCGCGAGCTCGAGAGCGTTCGCGCGCTAATCGAGCGAGGCGTTGATGCCATGATACTCGTCGGGCAAACGCACAAGAAAGATGCATTCGATCAGATTCGCCGAAAGCAAATTCCGCTCGTTTTGATGTGTGTGTACGAACCGAAAAGCGAATGGTCCACGGTGGGATGGAGCAACAAGGCCGGCGGGACGCGAATCGCCGATCATCTGGCACAGATTGGCCATCGAAGAATCGGCATCATCGGCGGCATTGCTTCTGATAACGATCGTGCAAGGGATCGCGTTGAAGGCTTCATCTCTGCGTTTCGCCAGAAGAACATAGAAATCCACGATGATTATATCGTGGAGTGCCGCTACGATCTCGCCGACAGCGGACGAGCTCTTCGTCAGTTGATGGAAAACTCCAGCCCGCCAACGGCGATCTTGTGCGGGAACGACGTGCTTGCCACAGGAGCTCTGCTGGAGTGCTTGAGACTTAAGATCCGGGTGCCGCAAGATCTCTCCATCACGGGCTACGATGATTTGGACTTGGCGGCGCACCTGGTCCCATCGCTCACAACCCTGCGCATTCCAGCGGATGAGATTGGCCGCCTGTCGGCACAAACCTTGATTGGATTGCTGGAAAACAACTCCAAACCTCGTCACGTAGATGTGGACGTGGATTTGATATTGCGCGAAACGAGTGCGCCGCCAAGCCACTAGCCTTGCTTTGACTATCGTCGGGATGCAGCAGGTAGACGCACTTCGCGTGTTTTCGGGGGCAGCAGGTCGATCAGGCTTTGCGCTTTTTCACGGCGCCCGGTGCAGCAGGTCCGGCACCGTTACCCCAGTAGAGCCCGGTTTGGGCACAGATCGCCGCCTGGAGGAGCACCCATGGTACGCGGCGCGATCATGACCTGGCCATGCCGCGCCAACAGTGCGCGCGCTTCCGAATATGATCGACTCGCCCCATAGAAATGGTCCACGACCTGAGGCGTGGTCAGACGGCCTGAGCTGATGAAGTCATCCCCACAACTTCCCGGAATCGCGAGCATTATTGGCGCGGCGGTGCGCCCTCGAAGATTCCGTACTGGGCCATTCAAGGCAACACTTCAGGCCGAGCCGAATGGTGCAGCGTCCGGAATTGTACCCCACCAAAACAAGGAGGCGACGGCTATGTTTTGTGTGTGGCACACTTCTTTGCCAACATTTGGAAGGACAACTGGTCAACAGAGCCGCTCGTAGCGCTTACGCTTAGGAGCAATCGGATGATCACGCCGCTTCGACGGAACTGGAGTCCAAAAGAATTGTTCAATGCTCTTACGCCGGCGATGTTCAGCGCCGAACCATCGGTTGTGCGCGCACGTTGGAATAAATTGTGGCCTGACCTGTACACGGAGTATGACGCCAGGCATTTGAAATCCGAGTTATCCGTCCGCAATCTGATTGCCACCGATGAAGCTCGGGCGTTTTTTACTGTCTGGGCCGCGGACGAAGAGCGTCACACCGATGGCTTTGTCCGCATCATTGAACTTGTCGCCAATGGATCCGAGAGGAACCTCCGAGAGAGATTGGAGGCTCGACCGCATGATTTCGGTGCGATCAATGATCACCTCACCGACGAGTTCTCTGTGATGGTTATGATCGCATTCGATGAGATGTGCACTTGCCATGCCTATGCCGCAGAGAAGCCGTTCTATACCGAACTTCGCAACGACATCTTCCTTCATTGGCTGCGAGAGGTGGTTGCCGACGAGGCGATTCACTCGATGAACGCCGTTAACGTGATCCGCGCACGCTATCGCGACCGTGTTGGAGAAATTGGTGCAATGCTCGATAGGATAATCAGCCACCTTGATGATCTGAGCTACGCTGGCACCTTCCTCCTGGACTATTTCGGCGCCGCATACACGAAGGAGTTGCTCGACAAATGCCGCGTCGCGATCCTGAGAAATGTCGAAAAACCTCTCCAGGCCGTAGAGCGAGACAGATGGAGCCACCGCCCGAATTGAGGTCGATGCCGTGACCCCGTTGGGGAGTGATTTCGGCGCGGAGCGCCCAGGGCTGGCTCTTCGGGTTGCACACCATCGGTGCGAGCGATCAGGCACGCTGGCAATGGTCACGCCTTGCTCTGACGAGAATACCTTGAGGTTTGTATCTACTCGTCACGATATCGCGGTACGTAGCGATCGATGCCGACTCCGAACGAGAGATTTTACCGCCCATTCTTGCGGTCGATGGCTGAACCAAAACGAACTGTCTCGCCGAACGGTCTCTAGTGTTATAGAGAGCCATTCAAACAATGGATATCTTCGATCGCGCGGTTGTGAGCTGGGTGGGGCACAGCGGTTGGCACTGTCGAGATGATTGGAGATGCCATGGTCGACGATTCGCAGAGAGACGGGCGCTGCACGGGATACGATGATCCGACCGGTAACGGCTCGACCCTCACTGCCTTTCGTGCGCTGCAGCTCTGAGCCCCCGCAGCGAGCCTCGAAAAGCTTCCGGTACTCTGATTTAGGGGAAGAATGCGTGCCTTGACATTACACAGATCTCGAAAGCGGCGGCATCATTAGCCTAACCGCTCGAAGATAACGTTGATGTCAGTCTTTGCAGCAAGCCGGTATGATCTGCATTCCATCAGCTTGATAATTCGAGCCGTGTTGCCCTCTAGAAAGTGCTCACTCGGCTCGCACTGGATGACAGCGGGTTTGATGCGCTCCCAGTCAATGGCCTTCACGAGATCGTAATCGAGCCCTTCGCAATCGATCGACAAGAAATCGACCTTGTTGGCATAAGGGAACAATAGCTCGTTGATACCGAGTGCGCTGACCTCGATATGATCTCGGACCCCTCCTACGCCCTCGAAATTTCCGAAGCTTTTGATATGCGCCTCATCCAAAGAAGACAACTCATGAGCGTTTCCGATGAAGAGCGTCGCAGACGACTGCGGAGCCGGCAAGACAACGGACGGCACAAGAACGTCTCTCGGGCGCGCGGTCCGGATCAGCGATCCAAGTTCAGGATTGGGTTCAACCAGAACGCCGTTCGCGCCTCGTTGATAGAAAAGATAGGTATTCGAGGTCGAGATGGGGTGATTGGCGCCGATCTCGACATAGAACACGCTGTCCCAGGATCTCTGGCTTTTGTAGAGTCTTGCAGCCAAGAGTCCTTCCAAAATAACGTCTTCTCCGGCTTGTGCGTAGCTAACCGGGGCGAAGTGTTTGATCCGAGAGTTAGGAAGATTGAGCCTATCGATTTCCTGGTTTATGCACTGGTTTTCAGACTCGGAAAACATACGCTCGCGCTCCATGTCAGCTGATGCAAATAGCTGTCGCATGCGCCCATCTGGGGAGACAACTGGTGATCCTGATAGTTGACAACGCCTACGCAACTGCGCGCGGTTCACGACAAAGCGCCTCCGCCTGAGCGTTCGCAGCCGAACCCCGCGGCGAACTGTGCCGATGCGGCCTTCTGCAGTTGTTGCGAGGCAGCTCTCTCATTGGCTTTCATAAGCGATCTTGGTGCGAACGACGCCTCACGCTTCCCTTTATCATTTGACGCAAAGCCGCAAAGCGATCGCGACCGCGTATTGTTGCGCGGTCGCCAATTTGGCGTGAGGCTTGAATACTCGGAGGAAACGGACCGGCTGCCGGCCCAGGCGACCGCCCTTTTGTCGGCGCTACCCTCGACTGCGCAAGACGTTGCGCCGAGATCAGATGCTCAGATGCTCCAGTTTTCGCCGCGCTGCAGGCCCGTCCAGTGTGGTGAAAGCCTCGTCATTAGCCGCTATTGCTGTCACATGCCTACCGTCGGAGGAGCGATCCAACGATTTCTCTCGAACACTGACATGCGCCAGTTGCGAGGTCGCGGACGCGCCAGCGTCGCCTCCCTATCAGAACACTCTGCACTGGGTCCGCGGCTCGAGCCAATTCGCCATCGCTGTGCACAGGACAAAGAGATTTATGGGAGGGCAAGATGGGGCAGCGTGAGTTCGCCCTTGCCCGCAACGACAGAGACATTAAATTTGTGCGCGGCGGCAGTCAACACTGGCACCGGAATCGCGCTCTCCCCCGCCAAGCGCACAGCGCACTCAACATCCTTTGCCGAATTCGCGATCGAGATAGCCAGAGCATCGGGCTTCTCGCCCAACGTGAAGGCCACAAAGGCTTGAAATATTCCGCTGTTAGTGGCGCCGCGACCGACCAGAGAGCGGAGCGTGATGAGATCGATGTCAAGTCCGTGCGCAAATTGGCACACCTCCGCGGCTACAGCAGCTATCCCCATAGTCATACTGTTGTAAACAAGCTTGAGCTTGTGGCCTTGTCCGACAGCACCCACATGAAGAACCGTCTCACAAAACCCAGAGAGAATGCCTTTAGCCACAGGAAACAGCTCTTCATTCGATCCAACGATAGCATTGAGAAGGCCTAGCTCTGCTTGTTCAGGGCTCCGCGTTACTGGTGCATCCAACAGGCTCAGGCCACTTCTTTGAGCTTCCTCGGCCAACGCGACTGTCGAGGCAGGATAGGAAGTCGAACAATCAATGATCAATCCTCCTTGGGGCATATGGACGAAGAGTCCATCTTGACCAAGGCACACTGCCTCAACTTCCCGACTGGATGGCAAGGACAACACGACGGCACTTACATGCTGCGTCAGATCCGCGATCGAAGGATGTTCAAGGGCACCCGCACAAGTCAAGCGATCCGCACCGAAGCGATTCTTGTTGGCTTTGATGTGCAGCTCAATCTGGCGACGCAAAAGGCTGATGCCCATACCGGTACCCATGCGTCCGGTTCCGATGAGGCCTATTCTCAGCTTCGAGGTTTCGGGAAGGACGTTGGGTGACGATTCCTGGCCAACCATGATCTAAGCATCCGGGAAAAAGCCATGCCGTTTCAGAATCGGCAAGAGCTCATAATGATTTTTAACTGTGTAGTCTGGACGCGCTGCCCGCAGGCGCCATTCCGAAACAAATCCTCCAGTAATGGATATGCTTGTGAGGCCGAGATTACGTGCAATATCTATTTCGACCGGCATATCACCAATGATGAAGGTTGACGCCGGCTCGAGGTTGTTCTTCTGCATGTATAGACGAAGCCGATCGCCCTTGCTCATCGATTGATATTGACTGGCGCGGCTTTCAAAGGCGATCACATCGTCGATGTAGCCGTCGATTTCAAGTCGTCTCAATTGGGCGCGCAGAGGATCGACTATGTGGTTACTAACGATGATAGAGGAAGCCGCTTGTTGGCGTGCCAGCTCCAACATTCTGCGCGCGCCCTCGCGCAAATCGGCTCTACTGGCAAGAGGTTCGTAGGTGTCGTGAAAGATGGCACTCCCATCCTGATCTACCGCTGCGACCTCGTCTCGCGACATTCCGAGACTGCGATAAAGAAGAGACAGAGGAACGTCGCAATGTTCGCGAAAGGTGTTCATGTCGATTGCCGCATGCCCAAAGCGATCTAGTATGGAATTGGTGGTTTGGAGCAGTGCGGACGCGTCATCGAGCAGCGTCCCATTCCAATCAAAGACGAGGGTCGGTTTCATGATGTACCTCGAGAGCGCGTCGATTCCAGGTGGAAACACCGGCGAGCAATTGGTGCAAGCTTCTATTCGCGCGCTTCTGTCCCGCAGGAGTGGGCATCTCGAATGTAAACGGCGACAAATCGAAGTTGTCTGGCCTGCAGGGCAGCGACGATAGGAGAAGTGCGAACGGCAGGTACGCGATCGTGGCAGCGTCGATGGATGCCGCGACATTATGTTCAATGATTCCGAGAACTTCGATCTGCATTCTGTGAAATCGAAGGCTTTCCGTGCGGTGTTCGGGGGCCAGTCGCTTCCATATCTGCCAGAATGCCAACTCATCCAGCGTGTTGATACCCATGCCATAGTAGTTCGGAGCCACAATAGGGGGCGAACCAATCGCCCAATGTACGGCTTTAGCCCCAGCGCCAAGTAGCATACTTGTGACAGCCCGGCTGGTATCGCCACGAATGAGGGCCTCGTCGACAATTATTATTGTAGCTTGATCAAGATTAGGTCCTGACACGCGGTACTTTCGAGAAATGGTACACGTCCGCTCGCTGGGTGCACCAATGAGGGTTCGCTGAGAAGATTGCGTTTCGACTACTTCCTGCCGCTGGGCGAGCACGCCGTATTCGGGGAGAGCTTCAAACAGACCATCAGCGTACGGCCTCCCAGTATGCGGCATTGACGAAACGATTATCGGCGCGGAATCTGGTTCTGATTGCACTCGCTTCGCAACAAGGCCAGCAAGAGCGGCGCCGATGTTATAACGCGTTTCGAAATGTGATTGGCCTTTGATCGATGTCTTCGGGCTTCCCAGGTAGAGGGTTTCGTAAGCGCAAAGTTTGGCTTTGTGCTGCCCGCAGCTCACCAAACGATCAACGCAAGCTCCCATTTTTCCGTCTATATACTTGATGTGGCCCGGTAACATTTGCCCTGTCTTGCCTTCCAGACCGGCAAAGGCACAATTTTCAGAAGCAAAGAGCAAGAAGCCGTCGTCTGTTTGCATAGTTTCCAACGGACGCAAACCCGATCGATTGCGGTAGGCAACTAGACTTCCCTCTCCGTCCAGGAAAAGCGCGCTAACAGCCCCATCAATACGATCATCAATGTCGCGAAAGACTTTTTCATAATTGACGGCCAGGCCGTGCCGCCAATAATCTCTTTCACAAGAGCGTTCAACCCACTTAAGCAAAAGCTCATCATCCGTGTTGTCGCTTAACCTATAGCCCTCGGAGAGCAATTCTCCTCTAAGTTCACGGGCATTGACCAAGGCTCCATCCAGAGAGATGGCCAAACTGCGACTGACACCCGCATTGTGGCGAATTGGTTGCGCGTTGCGATCGCCGGCGCCGGCGCCGCGGCATCGACTACAAATATGGGCGATTGCGACATGGGGCCTGAAATCCTGTTCATTGCAATCAATGCGCAGTGCATCACATGATGGCTGAAGCGCTCTCGCGTATCGAGGACCTTTGTCGTACATGAAAGCTGCAACGCCGACCCCCGCCTGTCCACGAAGTGCAAGTTTCGGAACCATGTGCCTGAGCCGATCGTAAACCGTCGCCCGTGACGTGCTTGAAGAGCATCGAAACGCAGCAGCTACGCCGGACATATCTTGGCTCCCGTCGCTCAAGAAGCGACGTACCGGTCCATTGCAGGCGAATGTATTTAGTCGGCAAGGGAGCGAATACGTGGTTTCGCTTTCCTTTTAAGCAAGCGCCATACCACTTCCTCGATCGCTTCGTGTGCGCGCCCCCAGTGCGACGTTCCTAAACACATTTGATCATTTGGTTTGCGAACGACGATCTCGCGCGGCCGACTCCCGACAAATGTCTGAAGCCGGACGCGTTCGTATTCGTACGAAAAGAGCAAGCTCTGAATGTTGTTCCTCCCAATCCTGGGGGCGCCAGTGAGCCAGTTTTTGTGGGCCGTGCTGAGCGCCGCATTCGCAAAGGTGACGCCCTCACCTCGCCTGGGGGCCAGGCCTAACCAACAGTTCGGCGGCGGGCTAGCTAGCGCTCTGTGTGATCGCAGTTGGCCGTTCCCAAACCTAAACAAGACAGTCTTGCCCGAAGCGATTTTTTTGCGCCTCGCTACCGACGAGAGTTCGCGGGCAAAAAGGCTTCCGACCCAGAAATGGGATCGTCGCACTCATGCAAATTGTCGGATCGACGTCCTGGGAATTGCTTCGTCTTGTATGCGCCAAGCGGGATCGCTTGACCAAGCTGAAGAGCAGTGTTTGCGGAGACGCTGTTGGCCTTCTGAACCGCCCCGGGTTTGCCGGAGGCTCCAACTCCTGAGAGGATGGGGCCATGACAAGCAAGACGACGAACAAGTTTTCACCCGAGGTCCGGGCCCGTGCGGTTCGGATGGTTCTGGATCACGCGAGTGAGCATCCCTCGCGCTGGGCGGCAGTGACGTCGATTGCCACCAAGATCGGCTGTACGCCGCAGACGCTGCATGACTGGGTCAAGAAGACCGAGGTCGATAGCGGTCAGCGGGCCGGCGTTCCGACCGACATGGCCGAGAAGCTGAAGGCCCTCGAGCGGGAGAACCGGGAGCTTCGGCAAGCCAACGAGATCCTGCGCAAGGCGAGCGCGTATTTTGCGATGGCGGAGCTCGACCGCCGGTCCAAGCCATGATCGCCTTTATCGATGATCATCGTGGGGCGCATGGGGTCGAGCCGATCTGCAAGGTCTTGCCGATCGCCCCCTCGACCTACCACGCCCATGTGGCCAAGCGGCGCGATCCCGCTAGGCTGTCCGCTCGCGCTCGGCAGGATGCTGCGCTGAAGATCGAGGTCCGGCGCGTGTTCGATCAGAACTTCTGTGTCTATGGCGTGCGCAAAATCTGGCGACAGCTCAAGCGCGAAGGCTTCGATGTTGCCCGTTGCACAGTGTCGCGACTGATGCGGGACATGGGTTTGCAAGGGGTTATCCGCGGCAAGCCCGCCAGAACCACGATCAGCGACAAGGCCGCGCCATGCCCGCTGGATCACGTCAACCGCCAGTTCAAGGCGCCAAGGCCGAACGTTCTCTGGCTCTCCGACTTCACCTATGTCGCGACATGGACCGGCTTCGTCTACGTCGCCTTCGTCATCGACGCCTATGCCCGCAGGATCGTGGGCTGGCGAGCCTCGCGCACGGCACATGCGAGCTTCGTGCTCGATGCGCTGGAGCAGGCACTGCATGATCGGCAGCCGGTCCATCGCGGCGGGCTCGTGCACCATAGCGACAGGGGTAGCCAAGGCGGATTCAAGCGGTCGTCGCAACACTCACACATTGGAGGTTGCGATGAGTATTGGAGGACGGAGATCGGCACGGTCTGGACGCGCGCCATTGCCATCGCCGGGGCGGCCACAGGTGGCGGGGCGTGATGAACAGGGCAGATTTTGGCGGGGGATTGCCGCGGGGCTGAGCAGTGAAGCAGCTGCGCTTGAAGCCGGAGTATCGCAGCCTGTCGGATACAGATTGTTCCGAAAGGCGGGCGGCATGCCACCAGCAATTTTCCGGTTTTCGGCAAAGCCGCTCTCCGGGCGGTACCTATCGTTGGCCGAGCGCGAGGAGATCGCACTTCTCAAGGTGCAGGGCCACTCCATGCAAGAGATCGGGCGCCGCCTCGGTCGGTCCGCCTCGACAATCTCCCGTGAACTACGACGCAACGCGGCTACCCGAAGCGGCGGGCTGGAGTATCGGGCGACGACTGCCCAGTGGCATGCAGACCGATCGGCATGTCGGCCCAAGCTGACCAAACTTGCGCTCAACAAAACCTTGCGCACTTATGTGGAGGAGAGACTTGCCGGCGTCGTCGTGGCACCGAGCGGCGCTCCCGTTCCCGGCCCGGTCGTTCCGTGGAAAGGTCGCCGGCATGGCCCGCGAAGAGATCGGCGATGGGCCAAGGCCTGGAGCCCGGAGCAGATTGCGCGACGCTTGCCGATTGACTTCCCGGACGACGACACGATGCGCATCAGCCATGAAGCCATCTATCAGGCCCTCTTCGTTCAAGGCCGGGGAGCGCTACGCCGCGAACTGACGGCCTGCTTGCGAACGGGACGCGTGCTACGAGTACCTAGAGCGCGCGTAAGAAGGCGAGGCAAGGGCTTTGTCTCGCCGGAGATCATGATCAGTCAACGGCCCGCCGAAGCAGCCGATCGAGCAGTGCCGGGACACTGGGAGGGAGATCTCATCCTGGGTCTTGGCAGCTCAGCAATTGGTACGTTGGTCGAGCGTACCACGCGGTTTACGATGCTGCTCCATCTTCCCCGTCTCGTGGGGCACGGCGAAGCTCTGCGCATCAAGAACGGACCTGCGCTCGCGGGACACGGAGCTGAAGCCGTACGGGACGCGATTACTCGTACCATCACCACCTTGCCACAAGAACTGCGCCGTTCGCTGACCTGGGACCAAGGGGCCGAAATGGCCCAACATGATCGTCTCAAGATCGACGCCGGCGTGCAGATCTACTTTTGCGATCCGCAGAGTCCTTGGCAGCGTGGCACTAACGAGAACACCAACGGGCTGCTGCGTCAGTACTTCCCCAAAGGCACTGACCTCAGCGTACATAGCGTCCAAGAGATCACCGCCGTTGCTGCTGCCCTAAACGCCCGACCGAGAAAGACGCTGGGATGGAAAACGCCAGCGGAGGCGCTTGACGAGTGGCTACCATGAATGAACACAATCGATGTTGCGACGACCGCTTGAATCCGCCCAATACGTCTCGATCAAATACACCGAGCGCCTGGCTGAAGCAGGCGTGGAGCCCTCTGTCGGCAGTGTAGGAGATTCCTATGACAATGCTCTCGCCGAAACCATCAACGGTCTCTACAAGGCCGAGGTGATCCATCGGCGCGGGCCATGGCGCAGCTTCGAAGCTGTCGAGTTCGCGACGCTGGAATGGGTTGACTGGTTCAACAACCGAAGGCTCCTGGAGCCCATCGGAAACATTCCGCCGGCCGAAGCCGAACAACGCTGTTACGCCATGCTGGAACAACCGGCCATGGCGGCGTAACTTAAACCAAACGGCCTCCGGCAAACCCGGGGCGGTTCATTCCGCCAGTGCTGCCTTCGCGCGCGCAAGGCTTTACTGCCAGCATCGAACGTCCCTATGATTTGCCACAGTCAGAACGTCTCCCGCGCTGGAGCATCTCATCCAGTGATCTGAGGATAAGAGCAAGCAAGGTCGTTAGGACGCCAACGGCTAGACCAGCAGCGGCCGCAATCAATCTGTTTTTTGACTTGGCCGTGACCTTGATCAATGTCAGCCTCGGCGAAAGCATGCGCGGCCCGAGGCGCTCAGAGTTGTGGGTGACAGCCGGCGCGCCGCGGATACTTCCGCCTCCCGCGGCTCCCTGTCCTCGCATCAGGGAAGCGTTCGTCGCGTCGGATGGCAAAGGCGCGGCCGAATCAGCGACTCGCTCTCGCTTTGACCTGGTTCAATGGAACTAGATGCGACCTGCCGTGACCAGGCCAGTGAGGATCATAAGAGACTCGAACAGGAAGTAGCTCCCGAATATCAGTTCTGCGTCTTGTGCTGCATCGATGTCCCGCGCCACGGCTTTTCGGGTGAAGCATCCGCCGGTGAGTATTCCAGGCGGACGCTGGTCGCCAGAGCCGATGGGCGTGAGGTATCCCGAGACCAGCTGCGTCACGGTACGTTCCGCGAAGTCTCGGTACTTGGCACCCCCGCTGGGCCGGAGTGCGGACGCAAGCCGCAAACATGCTGCCGCCGCGATAGCGGTGGCCGCAGTATCTCTGCTGGCACTCGGAATTGCTGGATCATCAAAGTCCCAGTACGCGACCAGGTCCGTGGGAACGTGGTCGATCCACCAGTCCAGCACGCGCGCGGCAAATTCGCGCCACAAGGGCTCCTCGGGACGAACCATGGCCGCATGAGCGGTATAGAGCATCGCCCAAGCCTGTGCGCGACCCCAGGTGCTAACATCGCTGTATCCCTTGTGGGTATGCGTTCTCCGCACCTTCCCCGTCTGCGGGTCGAGCGTGGATGATTGGATCACCGAGTTATCGGGTCGCACATGGATCTCCAAAACCTTCCGCATGTGCGCGTTGGCGATCTCTTCCATGCGCGAGTCACGGAGCTGGTCCGCGGCCCAGTAGAGCAGGCCCGTGGCCTGGAGGGAGTCGATGCTGCTTTCGGCTGAACCGACGGCGCTGGCCTCCTCGGCATCCTGACCGAGCGGGATCAAGCCCAGTTTCGGGTCGAACATCTGTTCAAGAGACCTGGCTGCCGTGAGCGCGGCATCGCGTGCCGCTTCGTCGGCGAAGAGGATGTTTCCAAGCGCAGCACCGTGGTAAAATCCAAAACCCTTGAATGCCGTCCGACGCTGGGCGCGAGGCAGCATCCGGGCCAGGGCAGCATGTGCGTCAGAGAGCGGGAAGCGTCCTGGATCGGCCAGATGCGCGAGCCAGAGTTCGCCGACGAAGGCGCCGCCGGTCCAATCACCGTCGGGCGTGGATGTCCATTTTCCATCCTCTGTGCTGGCCCAGTGCGGCAGACCTACTGTGACCGCGTCCCGCGTTTGCGCAATGCGCGCCAGCATGCATTCACGCGCGACGATAAAGTTGCTTGTCGACATGTTTTCTCCCAAGACAATCTCCAGGGCTCCAGGCGAAGCCTAACCCTAGTCACGAAGGATTCAATATCAGTCGCCGATGTAGACATGGCCGCGTTTCTTCGCGATGTGATAAACGATCACGCTCAGCACCGCGATCACCGATCCATAGACCGGGAACATCCAGGCCATATTCGCGTGCTGCAACCACACCAGCAAATAGGGTGAGGTCCCGCCGAACAGTGAGACCCCGAGCGCGTAACCGAAAGCGATGCCGGTCGTACGCACTGCGCGCGGCATCAGCGTGGTTGCGATGAAGTTGTAGAGAGCCATGTTGAAACCGACGATGGCGCCGCCGAACACCATGACGAAGAAGAATGTGGAAATGCTCTTCTCGGAATAGAGCAACGTCAGGAAGAAGCATCCGACGAGCAGCAGCCGCAGCAGCGTGAACGCCCGCGAGGGGCGGATCCTGTCCGCGAAAGTACCCACAAGAGGCGCTGTCACGATCCAGATCACGCCCATCAGGGTCGTGATCCCGTACACCCAGGTGCTGTTCTCCTTGAACACGCCGTTGGCCAGATTGGGCAAACCAGCATTCCAGGCGTAGTTCGCAATCTGCACCGCGCCGACGACGAGGACGACCGCGAGCAGCGAAAGTCGAACGCTCCAGAGTGTCTTCCACACATCGCCGGTGGTCTTTTGAATGCGCGACAGCTCATCGCAATGCATGACGTCCTTGATCAGGGTCTCCGGCAGCGTGCTGCGCAAATAGATCACGACCAGGCCAAACGCGCCGCCGACTGCAAAGGGCAGCCGCCAGGCCCATTCGTGCAATGTCTCGGAAGCCACCGAGGCACTTACCAAAAAGGCGACCAAACTGGATCCGAAGACACCGAGCTGGATAAACGTGCCACTGATCAGACCAAGATATCGCCCCTCCTTGCCCGGCGGTGCAAGTTCGATCGCAATGGCGTTGGCAACCCCCGCCTCGGCGCCCGTGGCGAGGCCCTGGATAATCCGGATAAGCAGCAATATCACGGCCGCCGCAGCGCCAAGATCCTTGTAACCCGGCAAGACGGCAATCAGCAGCGAACACAACGCCATCGCGGTGACCGAGATCATCATGACCCGCTTGTGGCTAATGCGATCGGCGATTGGACCGAGTATCGCTGCTCCCACCGGTCGCGCGAAGAAGCCCGCGCCGTACACCGCAAGTGCGGCGAGCAGCGACGTCGTGGGATCATCGGAGGGAAAGAAAAGCGGCGACAGAAACGACGCCATCATTCCATAGACGGTCCAGTCGTACCACTCCAAGGCTACGCCGCCGCCCAAACCTATCGTCATGCGCTTGTTGGCAACATGTCTTTCATGCGGGATGGTTGCGGTCATGGATTCAATCACAGTGGTCATTCATTTCCTCCGGTTTTCATTATGGACTTTTACTAGAGCTTGATGAAAACGTTTTCATCTCCGAACGAACGATGTTGTTCCTGCACGCGCACTACAGGTAAATCATCGAGCGATGCGAGTTCGATGTCGCGCGTCAACGTCCGGTGAACGCTGGCGGCCGCTTCTCGACGAAGGCAGCCATGCCCTCCTTTTGGTCGTCGGTGGTGAACACGTATCGGATCGCACGCCGCTCGATCGTCAAGCCGGCCGACAGTGACGTTTCGTCGGCCGCCTGGATCGCTTCCTTGGCTAACCGAGCGGCGACCGGCGCACGCTTCGAGATGACGCGCGCTATCGCGAGCGCGCGCCCGAGCACCTCGGACGCCGGCAGCATTTCTGATGCAAGTCCCGCCGCCACTGCCCGTTGCGCGCTGATCGGCTCGCCTGTCAACACCATCTGCATGGTCAGAGATTTGCCAACGATCCGCGCTAAACGCTGCGTGGCGCCATCGCCGGGCATGATTCCGATGGTGATTTCCGGTTGCGCCAGTATGCTATCTTCTGCCACCAGCAGAATGTCAGCGAGCATCGCGAGCTCAAGGCCGCCGCCCATGCACACGCC
Organism: Bradyrhizobium diazoefficiens; assembly: GCF_016612535.1. Lineage (NCBI taxonomy): Bacteria > Pseudomonadati > Pseudomonadota > Alphaproteobacteria > Hyphomicrobiales > Nitrobacteraceae > Bradyrhizobium > Bradyrhizobium diazoefficiens. The sequence continues at coordinate 3,194,749 of NZ_JAENXS010000001.1, read as the reverse complement.
TCGAACGGCCGCAATGAGCGGCTTGGGGAAGCCGGCGATAACATCCCAAGCACCCTGCCGTGCAGGATCGCTCAGTGCATCGAAGCCGTGCTGCTGCATCTCCTTGATATCAGCACCAGCGGAGAAGGTGTCTTCACCGCCACTGAGAACGACGCATCGCACGGCCTCATCGGAACGAGCCGCTCGAAGTGCATCGGCAAGCAGACGCAACAGAGCCGCACTCAGTGCATTGCGTTGTCTTGGGCGATTGAGCCGCAGCAGGAGGATGGCTGGCTCAGGCCGCTCGACGATGATGAGGGACTCGGTGAGGTGGTTCATATCGTTCCTTTGAGCAAGACAGCTGCGAAGAGTCCTTAGCTTGTGCATGCGGCTAGACGCCGCTGCCCTTCTTCGGAAGGAAGCGTTGCATGTTTGCTCGTGCGGTCTCGTGCAGGATATCCTGGGCAAAGTAGCGGTTTGCCAGGTCATCCATGACCTCAGCTCCGGCGGCGATCGGCGTGGAGAAAAACTGTTTGGTGGTCAGCACAGCGTGCGGCGGCATCGCCGCCAGGCCCTTGGCGTAGTGGAGCGCAACTTGGCGTGCCGTTTCATTTGGATGCGACAGAATGTCAGCCAGCCCTAACCTATGAGCCTCCATGCCATCGATCGCAGTCGGACTCCAGCTTAAGGAACGGGCCACAAAGGGACCAACGCGTGCGGCTAGTGTATTGAGTCCAAAGCCCGGCAGCCAGCCAAGAGAAACCTCCGGCAAATGCCAGCGCGTTGCCGGAGCCGTTACGACTACGTCACACGACGCCGCGAGCATAAGGCCGCCGCCCAAGGCAAACCCATCGACAGCACAGACGACCGGCTTTCTGATCAGGGTAAGGGAGCGAACAAATGCGCCCAGGCGGCCGTTGAGGTTGAAGGTGCCCTCGATGTCGCCTGCAGAAAAGTCCTTGAGGTCTGCGCCGGCTGAAAAACCGGGGCCGTTTCCTGCAAGCAATATCACGTTGACGTCTTTATCGCTGGCCGCCCTGGCCACCGAATCAACCAGATCTCTCAGAATGTCCTCGCCGAGAGCGTTGCGTCGCTCTGGCCTATTCATCGTTAGAATCTCGACGTTGCCGTCGTAGTCTCTTGTGACGAACTTCATGCCGGCACCTCTCCTATGCCTGTACGGCGCCAGCGTGGAAGCGCTCTGCCAAGTTCATCGGCTCGTTCTTGAAGATCCTCGCATCCATCAGTTTCAGGTCGGGCGATACGATGACGTCGAATTCGATATTGGGCAGGACATCCTTTTCAACGGATATCCCGGGCGCAACCTCGGTCAGCATCAGACCGTTCGGCGTAAGCTCGAATACAGCGCGCTCGGTGATGAACACCACTTCTTGTTGACGTTCTTTCGCATAACTGCCGCTGAAGGTAATTTGGTTGACGTCCTTGACCCACTTCTTGACCATTCCCTCGTTGGCAATAACGAGGGAGCCGTCATTGGGCTTCGCGCTCAGACCCTCTGCGGTGAGAGTGCCCGAGAAAACGACCTTTCGGGCGCCCTGACTGATGTTGATGAAGCCACCGGGCCCTATGATCTTGGCGCCGAAGCGACTGACATTCACGTTGCCGTGTCGATCGACTTCGGCCGATGACAGGAATGCAATGTCCAGCCCGCCGCCGTCGTAGAAATCGAACTGATCCGGTTGCGGCGCGATCATGTCGTAGTTTGTGCCGGCACCGGCATCCATTCCCGGAGCGGGAATGCCGCCAATCACCCCCTGCTCCGCCGTCAGCGTGACTGAGCGATATATTCCTTCTTCAGCAGCTACGACGGCAATTCCATTCGAAATACCGTAGCCGATGTTGACGGTCGCGCCGGGCGTCAACTCAAGCGCCGCGCGCCGCGCGATGATCTTTCTCACATCCAGGGGCAACGGCTCGATCGCCCCGTCCGGCACCCTCATTTTTCCTGCATACGCCGGACTATATTCCGTCGCATAAGTCTGCCGTTGATCGGGATCGACGACGAGATAGTCGACCAGAACTCCAGGTATTCTGACTTCTCGTTGATTTAGCGTATTCGATGCAGCAACCCGCTTGACCTGAACGATGACTATACCGCCCGAGCGCCGAGCTGCGGCCGCGATCGACATGCTTTCACCGACGTATGCTTCGTCCTCGAGGGAGATATTTCCCTTTTCGTCCGCAATGCTTCCTCGCAGGATTGCGACCTGGATAGGAAAGGTCTTGTAAAGCAGATGCTCCTCTCCTTGGATGTCAACAAGCGCAACCATATCCTCCTTGCTGCGCTCACTCTGCCTGCAGCCGCTGATACGGGGATCGGCGAAGGTGTGGAGTCCGACCTTCGTGATCACACCAGGCCGCCCCGCCGCATTTTCGCGAGCGAGTTGCGCAAGGACTCCCTGGGGAATGGTGTAGGCCTCGATCTTATTGGCCAGCGCTAACTGTCCAAGCGCTGGACAATTGCTCAAGCCACTTGCCACAACGCGACGCACCAAGCCAGGAGCCGAGAGCTTGTTAAAGCCGAGACCAGTCGCGAGCCAGTCGCCAATTGGCACCGTGCCCACCACGATCAGGTTTTCAGGAGACCCCCGCTCGGAATAGACGTCGCGAAGGGCATCAATGATCGCCTCGGGAACGGCGTGGCCGGCGCTAGAACCACCGAAATAAACGCAGTCACCGTTGGATATTAGCGATGCCGCCTGCCTAGCCGAAATAATCGGCACTGCACCCGCTCGTCGTTGCTTCGCTCGCACGCTGGTCTCCTGTCGTGAATGCAGGTCACTGACACAGCCGATTTGAAATCAAAACCTCCCGTCAGGCGCGAAGAGGTTTGCGCCTGGGTTCTATGGTCCTGAACTGCAATCGCCGGCCACGACTTCCCCTTCCGAGGGGAGCCAATTCTTGAAAAGGTTTACATCGCCTTTGCGGACATTGCAAGAGGCCTCCAAAAATAATTGGAATTGTTTGGCATTGCCGCAGAGCGTCTCATTTATGGCTGGGATTGTCTCTGCATCTGCGACCGAACGAGCCTTCCAAAGAACCCATACTGGATAGAATCCTCGTTCATACAAGGGGTTAGATTGCCACCTCGTAGAACGCGAGCAGTTCGCGTCCGTCACGGCAACGGGTGCTTGCGTCGAATCGAAGCCCGCGCGAACCTAGTCCCTCTGTGCCGGCGAGGATCGTGACATGGCAGCTTTCGCATTTGGCCCCTTTCGCAATTCTACGTGTTGTGGTAACGTTTTCACACTGGCGAAGTTTGGCAGAAAAGGCCGATGGCATCAGACAAGACGGCCCGCGGAGATCGCGGCATCATCGAAGTAGCTAAGCGCGCGGGATGTTCTATCGCCACAGTTTCGCGCGTGTTGAATCGACCGGAGAGCGTCGCGGTCGATTTGAGGGGGCGTATCCTCCAGGTGGTTGAGGAACTCGACTACGTACCGAACGGATCTGCGCGCGCGCTACGATCCTCGCGCTCGCGACTGATCGGCTTGATTGTTCCGACATTGGACGCCGCGATCTTCACTCGGATGCTGGAGGGCCTGGAGAGCCGACTAGCGCCCACGGGGGCGTCGCTTGTCCACTCTGCCACGGGTTACGATCTCGACAGAGAATTTAAGGAAGTTCGTAACCTTATTGAGAAGGGCGTTGACGGCATTGTTCTCGTCGGCTCTTGCCATCGAAAAGAGACGCTGAAACTGCTGCGTGATCGCAAGGTCAGGTTTGCTGTTACCTACGCTCTCTCGGAAGATATTTCGATTCCTTGCATGGGTTTTGACAATCGGACCGGCGGGGCGTTGGCAGCAAATTATCTTGCGGACCTCGGTCACAAGAATCTTGCGGTCATTGCTGGAATAACGCGCGACAACGACCGGGCGTCTGGCCGCCTTGAAGGGTTCCTGGACACGGCTGAACGCCGTGGAATAGATCGTTCCAGCATCGTCGTTGTCGAATCGCCCTACGATTTTGGTCGCGGCCGGGCCGCAGTCAAAATGATCCTCAAGCAGAATAAGAATGTAACTGCGATATTTTGCGGGAGCGACGTACTTGCTGGCGGAGCATTACGCGGCTGCAAAGATCTTGGATTGAGCGTACCTCAAGACATATCGATGATTGGTTTTGATAATCTCGATATTGCCGAATATCTCTCTCCTGGGCTTACGACCGTTGACGTCCCGGCTCGTGTGATGGGCGAACAGGCGGCCAATTATTTTCTGGCTGATCAAGCCTCGCTGGACATTCACTCCAGGGTAGAGTTGGAAACGCGATTGATCGTTCGAGACTCAACTGCCCCTGCGAGAGGTCGGCAATGATCGAACCTCGCACATGTCGTTGCCGGAGGCTGATCTCTTCCTCAACAATCGCACTGTCCGCCGGCCATACCCAAAGGTCGAACAACAGTTGCCAAGGACCGCTTTGCGGCTCGCCATCGATGTTGATCGCGCTGCAGACCAATATTCGGAAGCCGGCCCAACATGCAACAAGGGTGCGGATCGACAATGTCAAAGTATGGACGGGTGCTTGGCAGGTACTCGGCCACCAAGGCTGAAGATCAGATTCTCTCATTCTGTTCGAGGGCTGGAATGTCCGCGAATCCGGATCGAGCCCAAGAAAATCCAACGCCGCACATCCGCTGCTCGTCACATTGCTTCTGATGTCAATTCCGAGAGGGATCCTTGCCCATGCCAATCCAAAAAAGCGTGCTCTATAGCGGCCTGTTCCCCGTTGCGCCAACGCCATTTATCGAGTCCGGAGGTATCGATCTTGAGGGGCAGCGACGTGTTTTGGATTGCATGATCGATCAGGAGGTCGACGGAATTTGCATCCTGGCCAACTATTCCGAGCAGTTCCTGTTGTCAGACGAGGAACGCAGATTGCTGGTTGATCTCTGCCTATCGCATGTGGGTGGGCGCAAGCCGGTCATGGTGACATGCAGCCATTTCAGCACGCGTATCGCGGTGGAGCGTGCGCGATATGCGACTGAACGAGGCGCAAGTCTTCTCATGTTGATGCCGCCTTACCACGGCGCAGGTCTCACGGTAGACGAGACCAGCATGATCGAGCATTTCGCTCGTGTTGCCGATGCCGCAAGAATTCCGATCATGGTTCAGGATGCGCCACTCAGTGGCGTCGTGCTCTCGGTACCCTTTCTCGTACGCCTGGCACGGGAAGTGCCGCTGGTTAGCTATTTCAAAATCGAGGTGCCGTTTGCAGCCGCGAAGCTGCGCAACTTGATCGAGGCGGGTGGCGAGGCCATCGCAGGTCCATTTGACGGAGAGGAAGCCATTACCATGATGGCAGATCTCGAAGCTGGCGCGACCGGGACAATGTCGAGCGCGCTTTGCCCCGATTTGTTGCGAGCAGTGTTCGATCATCACAAGGCAGGGCGCAGCGCGGCAGCGGTCGCAGCATATGCAAAAGTGCTGCCGTTGATCAATTACGAGAACCGTCAATGTGGCCTGCGCGCGGCCAAGAGCGTGATGAGAGAAGGCAACGTCATCAAATGTGAGGCTGTGCGGCACCCATTGGAGCAGATTCATCCGAAAACGCGAGCCGGACTGGTTGAGCTTGCGCGCGGAGTCAATCCTTTGGCTCTCTCCTGGGGGCGCTGAATAGCCCTTTCGCGAAGTGACTTAAATATTCGGTCTGCAGTGCTGCGACGCCGAGACCTTGTGCACTTACCAAAATCCAACTGAGATCTTATCCATGACGAATAATTACATCGCCGGCGAGTGGCTTCCTGCAGCGGAGGCATCCGCAAATATCAACCCATCCAACACCAATGATGTTGTCGGCGAATATGCCCGTGCATCCGCTGCCGAGACTGAGCGCGCAATTGACGCTGCTTACGAAGCTTTTCCGGCTTGGTCGCGCTCCACCATCCAGACCCGGCACGATATTCTCAAGGCCGCGGGCGATGAGATCCACGCCCGCAAGGATGAGCTCGGCCGCCTGCTCTCCCGCGAGGAGGGCAAGACCTTGCCGGAAGGCATCGGCGAGGTCACGCGCGCCGGACAGATCTTCCACTTCTTCGCCGGCGAGTGCCTTCGCACGGCGGGCGAGAAGGTGCCGTCGGTGCGGCCTTTGGTCGATGTGGAGATCACCCGCGAGCCGGTCGGCGTCGTCGGGCTCATCACCCCCTGGAACTTCCCCATCGCGATCCCGGCCTGGAAGATCGCGCCGGCGCTTGCCTGCGGCAACACGGTGGTGTTCAAGCCTGCCGAGCTCGTGCCGGGTTCGGCTCATGCGCTCTGCGAAATCATCGTCCGCGCCGGCGTGCCGACAGGTGTGTTCAACCTGGTCATGGGCCGGGGCTCCGTGGTGGGCGAGGCGATGCTGAACAGCCCCAAGGTGTCCGCTATCTCCTTCACGGGCTCGGTGCCGACAGGGCGCAAGGTCGCCGAGAGGTGCATAACCGCGGATCCGATCAAGAAAGTTCAACTCGAGATGGGCGGCAAGAACCCCATGGTGGTCCTGAACGATGCCGACCTGAAGGTGGCGGTGGAATGCGCTGTGAACAGCGCCTTCTTCTCCACAGGCCAGCGTTGCACGGCTTCGTCGCGCCTGATTGTGACGGATGGCATCCACGACCAATTCGTGGCGGCCATGCAGGAGCGGATGCAGGGGCTCGTCATTGACGATGCCTTGAAGGCCGGCACGCATATCGGTCCCGTCGTCGACCAGAGCCAACTCGACCAGGACTTGAAATATATCCAGATCGGCCAGGCCGAAGGCGCCAAGCTTGTTGCCGGCGGCGAGCTCGTCAAACGCGAGGCTCCCGGCTTCTATCTCGCGCCCGCGCTGCTTACGGAGGTGAGCAACGGGATGCGTGTGGCACGTGAGGAGATTTTCGGACCTGTAGCCACGGTGACCCGAGCGAAGAGCTATGACGAGGCGCTGGAACTCGCCAACGACACGCCATTCGGCCTGTCTTCGGGCATCTGCACCACGAGCCTGAAATACGCCAGCCATTTCAAGCGCAACTCAGAGAGCGGCATGGTGATGGTGAACCTGCCGACGGCGGGCGTGGACTACCACGTGCCATTCGGCGGCCGCAAAGGCTCCAGCTATGGTCCGCGCGAGCAGGGCCACTACGCGCAGGAGTTCTATACCACGGTCAAGACGGCCTACATCTTCGACGGCAACAGTCCTTAACCTGCAGAAGACCAGATCGAGGCAGGACGTACGCCTATTCAACCCCGGGCAAGGCTGGAATGCCAGGAGCAAGTCCGACGGGTCGGGGAATCCTTGAGATTGGTCCTTCTCTGTCTGGCCCAACTTGAGTTTGGCGATCCTGCAGAGTCAACTGCGGAGGCAGGCATTTGAGGGGACCGACGATCATAGACATTGCGCGTGAGGCGAATGTCGGCGTCGCAACCGTAGATCGCGTTCTCAACGACCGCGGCGGTGTGAGGATCGCGCTTGCCGAAAGAATCATCAAGGCCGCAAAGAAGCTAAAATATCGCGACCGGCGATCAGGACCCCACCGCGGCATCATTCGCATTGAGGTGCTTCTGGTTCAGCCGGAACTCGAGATTTTTTATGCCGACCTCAACACCACTTTCCAGCGGATTTCGGCCACCTTGGACCCAACTATTCTGGTGCACCGGACGTTCGCTCGCGAGGACGATATTGCCGCCGTCGCCCGACATATTGCAAAGCCTCCCCTTCGCCGGTCTGGTCTCATCGTTCTGGCTCCAGACCATCCCAAGATTGCCGAGAGCATCCGCCAAGTCCGCATGTCGGGCGTGGAAGTCGTACAGATGCTTACGGGAAGTGCAGGCGATGACGTGCCCTATATCGGCATCGACAACTACGCCGCGGGAAGAACTGCGGCCTACTATATGTCGCGGATGCTGCAGGGACGTCGCGGCACTTTGCTCGCCATGTGCCACAGCGGAGCCTATCGGGCGCATCGGGAGCGCATACGCGGCTTCTCCGATTATCTGACCCAGCACACGAACAGTGATCACAGTTTCGACCTCGTCATTTTTGGACATGACGACAATTTGCTTTCAGCAGAGAGGCTGACGGACGCTTTGCGTGACGACGATCGCGTTATCGGGTTGTACACTGTCGGCGCTGGACGAGAGGGAATCGCGTCGGTCTTGAAGGCTCATCCGGTCAAGATATTCTGGATCGGACACGCGCTTACTCAAACCACAGCAAAATGTCTCCGTTCCGGCTTGATGGACATCTGCATCGACGGGGCGCAGGAGGCCCATGCGCGCCGATCGCTTGATACGGTGCTTCGCCGTCTCGGGCTGATCGAGGTGGATGTGAGCAGCGCCCCTGTCCAGTTTCTCACCATCACCGCGCAGAATCTTTCGTGCAGCATCTGAGCGGACTGCGGTCGGCGCCGCCTTAAAAGCAGAGGCGTCGTGGCGAGCTCCGAATCAAATGGGATCAACGATGTGAAGTGGCCGCGGTGCAAAACCGTGCCGGACGCCTCGCTCGTCAGACGCACCACGGCGTCGCCGACGGCGACCGGGCAAGCGCCGCGCGCAAGCGCTTGGTCGGGCACATCATGCCGCCGCCGTGCCGCGCGAGACGATCGATTCGGTCCATGCCCTTCAATCAGCGTTCGGCCGTGTCGGCCGGATGAGGAGGTGTGTCGCGTTGACAAAGTCCGAGAGAGCCTGGTCGGCGCGACGATAGATTTCCCGATCCAGGACCAGGTGACGCTGCTCTGAGTGCTTCTCGCAGTGCTCCTTGATAAAGACACCGCCAACCGGCGTTTCTCCGTCATGGTCCTCCGCCTCACGGCACGTCCACCCCGTCTCGCCGTACCGCGCTTTCACAATGAGCGCCAACAGAAAGGCCTTCTTGCGCCAGAAGGGGCGTGCGTTCGGATCTGTGTCGATCCGAATACCTTGCAACGCGCCACTCTTGTCGACGAGCCCCCTCACGAGCACGGGATGGCCGCCGAGCTTCGTCCCCTCATACTTGTCGTTCACGGCCGCCAGAGGATTCACCTCGTCGTTGAACCGAAACGAGATAACGTGCAAACCCATTTCATTCGGTGGGCATGTCCGAAAGTCCTTCCAGCCCGCCAGCCTGATGTCCTGATTATCGGCACAAGCAAGATTGATATACTCTTCCGGAGGGATGTTGGCGACCGACATCCCAAGACTGAGGTCGCGCAAGTCGGCGGCTTGGCGCGCGTTGGCATCCCCGCAAGGAACCACGAGGAGCAGAAGCCGTAGCGCCCAGAGCAATCGTCGATGACTCATTGCCTCTATTCCGTACCAGTTGCTCGGGAGTGGGCGGAGATGTTCTTGTAGACTTCACAGGCCCTCGCGCCCTCTCCAAAGAAGTCAGCGCAGTCCTGATAGCTCGCCGGCCCCTTGCCTTTGATGTGCTGCAGAACATAATCGACGACCGTCTCGATTTCCTTGGGTCGTAGAAATGTAGCCGCATCCAAAGGCAGGTCTTTGCCCAAATCCTGAGCCGTGACTCCGGAATAGCATCGGTAGTCCTTGTAGGCGTCGCGATCAAAATGCGGCATCCCCGTTCCCGGCCGCCCGCAATGGACGACTTCAACAAGTTGATCGCGGGTGAGCTGTGTGGCTCGCAACGAGAGCGCCGCGCCGCCATAGCCGCCGCCGCCATCGCCGTGCCATTTGTGGCAGCCGACGCAATTTGCCTTTTCGTAGATGCGTTGCCCTTCATCAAGCGCGCGATGCGCGCCGTTGATAACCTGCCCCTGTATGGGCGTGCCACCTTCGCCCCGAGCGACATCTCGTATCGCGAGAAGAGCCAAGCCACCACTCAGGATCAAGCTAACGACGCTCATGCGTACCGTCCTGTTAGCCCGTCGGTTCGGGCGCCCAAGTTTCAGTTCCATTGTTTCCTCTTGAACTCTTTTGACGAAGTGGGACAAGCGCAGTCTCGCCCCACTATCCGCAAAACGGATCACAGACCGAAAACATACAGCATGGAACCCGGGGCGATTTTCTCCAGGCCTTTAGTGGAATCGAGATTCCACTTGTCCCAGGCGCCGCCCAGTCCCACGAGGATCGCAATGTATTGCTTTCCGTCCACCGAGAACGTCATGGGGGGAGCGTTGATGCCGGCACCCGTATTGAATTCCCATACCTTGTTGAGCGTCTTGGCATCGAGAGCGTAGAGCTCTCCGGATGGCTGGCCAGCGAACACCAACTCGGGCGTTGCAAGCAGCCCACCCAGCATCGGGTAGGTGGTCTCATGCTTGCCAGTGACCTTACCAGTGGTGATATCAATGGCGGTGACGCTTCCTGTTATCGCCAGCTTCACGACTGGACCGCCGCCTGTGAAGAATTCGCGCGCCTTCCAATCGGAAGGTTTCGTCTCCTTGTTATCCAACTCGTCACAGCTCTCGATGACGGGGATGTACCAGGTCTTCAGGTCCGGATTGTACGCGGTAGGCGGCCAGTTCTTGCCGCCATTATGTCCCGGACAAACGGTGACATGCGAGTTCTTCCGGTTCAGCGTCACCTGCGGATCATAGGTCTGCACCGACTTGGCGGGATCATACTCGATCGGCTTTCCGGTCTCGGGATTGATGCCCCTGGTCCATGTCACCTTCTTGACGAAAGGGGTTGCCCACAGGAAAGAGCCGTCGGTGCGGTCGAGCGCGTAGCCGAAGCCGTTGCGATCAGCTTCAAGGACGATCTTGCGCTGGCTTCCCTTGAACGGGACGTCGACCAGCACTCTCTCCGCAACACTGTCATAGTCGAAGGGATCATTCGGTGTGTGCTGAAAGTGCCATTTGATTGTCCCGCTATCCGGATCCAACGCAAGGGTACTATCTGTGTAAAGGTTGTCGCCCGGACGATATTCCGTATCAAAATCCGGCCCAGGATTTCCGACACCCCAATAGAGCAAGTTGGCTTGGGGGTCGTACGATCCGGTCACCCAGGTAGATCCCCCACCGGTCTTCCACGAATCGCGATCATCCTTCCAGGTCTCGTTGCCTGGCTCGCCCGTGCCCGGAATCGTAAAGGTTCGCCAAGCTTCCTTTTGAGACTTCAAGTCGGTGGCAGCAATCCAGCCGCGGATGCCATACTCGGCCCCGGCTACTCCAGTAATAGCCATGTTCTTGACGATCAACGGCGCGCCGGTGATGACTTCGCCCTTGTCGGGATCGGCCACCTTGCGCTCCCAGGCGACTTTGCCATCGTCCTTATTGGTCGCAACCAAGCGCCCATCGAGGGTATGTGAGATCACAAGATTCTCCCATAGCGCTGCGCCTCGATTGTTAACACCGCAACAAGCAACGGCACCGGCCCAGTCGTGATCGGTCCTGGGATCCATTTTCCAGACCAGTTTTCCGTTGCCGCCGTGGAGATCGATCTTGTAGACAGATCCCCACCCGTCGGTGACATACATGAATCCGTTCTCGACAATCGGGGTGCCTTCGAGACCGCCATGGCTCCAAATGCCGCCCCCCTCGATACCGCCCAGCGCCATCGTCCAGGCGACGTGTAGCCCCTTGACCGTGCTGCGATTGATCTGGTTCAGCGGAGAGTAGCGCTGGGCCGTGTAGTCGCGGTGATGATGCAGCCAGTTGCTCGTTTCCTGGGTCGCATTGACAAGCCGCTTTTCGGTCGTTTCGTCAGAGGCAACCGCCGCACTCCCGATGGCGCCCGCCATGAGGCCGACCCCGGCGATCGCGCTGACGGCCGGCCAAAAACCCGCTTTTGCCTTGCTTACCTTGGACACTTTTTTCACTCCTCCAGTAGCCGATTTTTTATGGTGATTGCGTGCGAGCTCAGTCGCGGTTCGAGGCGATCAAGTATTGAAGCCTGGTCGTCTAGACGCGAACTTGATCGCCTGCTGGAAGCGAACGGATTCGCTTGCCGGTCGCGGCGAAGATCGCGTTGCAAAGCGCCGGCAGAAAAGGCGGCACTCCCGGCTCTCCGACACCCCCCGCCGGCACCTCGGAGCCGTTCGGAACGATGTGGACGCGCACATTTATCGGTGCATTGTCGATGCGAGCCACCGGATAGCTGTCAAAATTACTCTGCTCGGCGCTGCCATTCTTGAAGGAAATCTCGCCGATGAAATTGCTGAGTCCCATGACGGCTGCCCCCTCGATCTGGGAACGAATCCGCTCGGGGTTGACAGCAAAACCGCAGTCGATCGCAGTCTCGACGCGCGGTATGGTTAGCTTTCCTCGCGAGTCCACGCCGACTTCGACGACCGTTGCGACGTAGGACAGGAAGCTGCGGTGTGCCGCAATTCCGAGCCCGCCCCCCTTCGGCAGCGATCTCCCCCAGCTTGCACGCGAGGCCGCCAGATTGATGACGTTCGCGAAACGTCCGGTGTCGATCGGATGCGTCGAATACGGATCACCATAATTCCAGAGCGGATCTGTCAGCCCCAGTTTCTCGAGCTCAAGCTTTCGGGGTGGCCCAATGATTTCAAGCAGGACGTCTTTGGGATCCTTGCCCAGCTCGCGCGCGATCTCTGCAATGAAGGACTGTACGGCGAACGCGTGAGGTATGTTGTTGACCGACCGGAACCAGCCAATCCGCGTCAGGGCCGTCGCTTCGCCGGTCTCAAAGCGCACGTTGGGAATGTCCAGTGCGAGATCTGCAAGTCCCAATCCCAGTTCTATCGCCTGCTCGCGCTTTGGATCAGGCTTGAAATTCGCAAACAAGGTTGGCGCGACCGAGCGATGCCGCCATGCGATCAATTTTCCAGACGCGTCAACGCCGGCGTCCAGACGCGAATAGGTGACGGTATGATAGAAGCCATGATGGAGGTCGTCCTCTCGCGTCCAAGCGAGTTTGACTGGCGCACCATCAAGTGCCTTCGAGAGCAGTACGGCTTCCTGCGCGAAGTCAGATTGACACTTTCGACCAAAACCGCCGCCGAGAAGAGTGATGTTCACCTTCACCTTGTCAATCGGCAACTCAAGAAGCTTGGCGAACGCTTCGCGCGCGCCGAACGGATACTGCAAGGGAGCCCACACCTCGCATTCGCCGTTGCGAATGACTGCAGTCGCAACCGGCGGCTCCATTGATGCTTGAGCAAGGTGCGGCACATAATATTCGGCCGATACAATTTTGGATGCGCCGGCGAACGCCTTGTCGAAGTCTCCCTGAGTGCGCTCGACGTGACCCGGCCTATTCGCGACTTCAGCCATCTGCCGTCGATACGCCGCGGAGTCGTAGGCGCTATTCTCACCGTCTTCCCAGTTGAGCTGCAGGGCTTCTCGACCCTTTATGGCCGCCCACGTATTCGTCGCCACCACCGCGATCCCACCCAGCGGCGAGAACGCGGCAGGTGGCACCCAATCGACCTTGAGTTCCAACACCCTTTCGACGCCAGGAACTTTGAGAGCCTCGGTTGGGTCGAAGGATTTTATCCTCCCACCGACAACGGGAGGACGCGCGATCACGGCGTATTTCATGCCCGGCAATCGCACATCGTATCCGTATTGCGCCTGTCCGACCGTAATATCGAACAAGTCGTAGATCGGGACGTTGCCGTGGCCCATATACCGAAACGCATTGTCGGGCTTGAACTTCAGGGATTCCACCTGCGGGGTGGGCAAGTCCATGGCCGCTTTCGCGAGCTCACCGTACCCGAGCTTGCGTCCGGTCGGCTTATGCATCACTTCGTGATTGCTGGCTTGAACTTCCGATAAGGAAACGCCCCACTGTTTGGCCGCCGCTTGCTCCAGCATCTGGCGCATCGCCGCGCCGACTTGTCTCATCGGCTGAAAGAAATGACGCATGCTACGGGAGCCATCCGTGTCTTGATTGCCGTATCGCGGCTCGTCGGCGAGCGCCTGAATGATGCGAACCTTGGACCAATCGGCCTCTAGTTCGTCTGCCACCACCATCGGAAGAGAGGTGCGAATTCCCGTACCCATCTCGGAACGGTGGGCGGTAATCGAAATGATGCCCGACGAGTCAATCGATACGAACACGTGTGGATCGTTGACGGTCCCATGCGGCATCTGCGCGCCACCGGTCTCGTACGCCAGGCCGGCCCGCAAGCCGGAAATCTCGGCAGCTACGGCAAACGCCGTAACAGCTGCCGTCGAGCGAAGGAATTGACGTCGGCTAACGTTCTCAAGTCTCACGCCGGGGTTGGACGAAGTTGACGGTGCATGATCGCTCATCGTTAGACCTCCCTTGACGCCCTGCGAACCGCAGACTGGATCCGCTGGTAGCAACCGCAGCGGCAAATATTCCCTGCCATCGCATCGCTGATCTGCTGATCGGAAGGGTTCTTCATCTCGGCAAGGAGCGCCGCGGCCTGCATGATTTGTCCGGCCTGGCAGTAGCCGCATTGTGGAACACGCTCCTCGCGCCACGCGCGCTGAACGGGATGGTTGCCGTCCGCGTCCAAGCCTTCGATTGTGGTGACTGATTTGGCGACGTCGCCTACGGCCGTGATGCACGACCGAACCGCGTCACTGCCGACGTGCACCGTGCAGGCACCGCACTGGGCAATTCCGCACCCGTATTTCGTACCCGTCAGACCAATCACATCCCGAAGGACCCACAGCAGTGGCGTCTCAGGCGGCACCTCGACAGTGTAGGATCTCTTATTTATCGTAAGCTCAATACGCATTTCCGACGTCCTCCAGCTCTCCAGCCTTGCCGTTTGCGAGCCAAGCGATAGACGATTGGGGCAGCGGCACGTGGGCAGACGCGCGCAGCACTCCCGAGCTCCAAGACGGGCGGTCTCGCAGCTGTCGGCAGCAATCAATCGGGTTCAATAAGGAGCGGGACTCGCCGCTTGGACATTTATCAGCCCCGCACGTAATTCCGTGCCTGTCGTTCGCCCTCCCATTCTCGTCTTCAGTTCTTCCGAAGATCGAAATCGCAAGCTTCAGTGATAGCGGAGCCAATGGTTGCAATCCCGTTCCGCATTGATCGAAATCCATCAAACAGCTAGCGATTCAAGCGCGATAGAAGTTCGTCGCAGCGGCCGCATTGGGTTCCGAGGCGAGCCGCGTGCGATCTCCGCGTACCCACGCCGCAGGCAAACGCCACCGGTGCCAGCAGATCCCCTCCAAAGAGAAATGCGCGCAATAGCGCGGGCACGGCGATCGTCACCCGAAGGGCCGAGACGCCGGAGGCGGCTCGGGGCGCGAAGCGCCCAGAGCCCGTTTCCGCCGGAGCGTAGCGCAGGCGGATGCCCCCGGATGATTGTCACGAGTCCCAGGATCGCTTGCTGCTGATAGAATGGTGAGATGGATCACGGGAAGATAAACGCCGAGCCGATTGTGCTGCGCGAGCTCATGAGCTTCGTGGACCCGGCAGGTCGGCGCGGATTGCGATTGCCTATCCGGGCTTCAGGGAAGCAAGGTACGATCGAGCGGCAGATGCCGCGCGTGCAACGGCTCCACCAGCCGGCGCATTGTGGACGGGCAGCCTGTTATCACTTGGGCGGGTGTCGAAAGACCATAGCCTGCTTGCGGAGCTCCGTTTGCCCCTATTGAGATTTCATTTGGCGCTTCAATCGAGCACGCTTCCGAGCGGGCCACTCTCCGGCGCGTCTATGAATTTCTGGCGGCGCAGGGTATCCCGTCATCCTTGCAAACGTGACTCTTGGCGAACGGCAGGTCGATCTCCTCATCGGCATAGACCGTGCTGAAGTTCGCGCCGGGTGTGAAGAAGCTCGCTGCGTTCCTTGTATTTCTCCCAGTTTTCATCGCTATCGTCGGTCTGCGGCTGGACCGTTTTCACCTCGGCGCGGCCGTCTTGCCCAACATCGAGCCTGAGGAGGGAATCCATACGTCCTTCGATGCCGGGCTCCCGTGGTTCGTATTCGCGCTTAACGATCGTCGGCCCTTGATGAGAATGCCTGCGACCGTCAATTCGCTTACCCGCTTGGTGATAGGCAGGACGCGCTTCGGCGATGGCTTCGCCCGCCGGGCCGCAACGGCGTCTTGAAATGGGGCCCATAGGCGCGAACTCCCCTCGATCCGCGCATTCGGCCTCACCTCAAAATAGCCGAGCATCGGCTCGGCGCTCGGCCACCCGGGCGAGCCGTAGCAGGATTACAGGCGGCGCGGGCTTGACGACTTCGCCGCGATCCAGCGCGATTTCGCCCATAAGCGCTGCATTTCATTGCCGAACGCGAAATAAGAGGAGCGAACGGAGCCTGGAGATGTACCAAAATACCTAATCCAAGTTGCGAATTTTAACCGGACTGTTTTGGGGGCATCAATATGAAGAGATTACTGGGATTCTTGCTGTTCGCTCAGTTCTTGTTTCTTTCCGCCGAGGCCATGGCGCAGGGGCTTCCTGCTCCCTCATATTGGAAGAATGAACGGGGTTCAGAACTGTTCATTTGGTCCGCCAATAGCGGGGCAATACACGGGACTTTCACAAACCATGCTCAAGGATTTGCGTGCCAGGGCATCCCTTATCCTGCATCGGGAGCTGTTAGTCCAACCGGCTTGTATTTTGTTGTTACTTTTGCCCAGTGCAATTCCTTCACCCGCTGGGTTGGAAAAACTAACGGGTCTCAAATGCCAACGTCATGGACGCTGTTCTACGTTGATAAGACCGGTAAGCCTGGCAAGTTGAAGGGCGCTGATAAATTCACGCGCGTATGGTAGAACAACGTTAGAAGGCATCTCCCCAGATTCCAAAGGACAGTTGCGTCCAAATTGCGGAGGATCCGTGCATTAGAATTACTTTCCCGGTTTTTTGTTTTGAAGCCAGGCGCAGGTCGGCAGGTGCCACGAATATATGCGGCGTTCGTGTTGCTGCGTTTGGTTGACGAATGTGAGTTTTCAGCTCTCGGTACTTAAGATTCTCGCCGGCCAACGCAGGGCCGAGCCAGTCTTGCTGTCCTGAAGAATTACCTGGCGGTGTTCTACACGAGTGGTCCGGAATGGACGACCCGTATGAAACGATTGGCAGAGCGGGCGCCAGATCTCGATATTTTCAGGCAGAAGCTGGTTGCGCGCGAATCCGGCCATTGGATCATTATGGAAGACGGCCGGGCCTTTCTTGCTTCGGTGGAACAGGCGGCAATACTGGCCCACTTGGAGCGCGAAGGTCGGTCGGCCTAACCCTTCTGCCAAGCGATCGTCACTTTATTGTGCGGCGGCAAGATCGCGTGCGGCAATCGAACATGATCTTGATCCTCCCGGAAAGTATAGATACTTCGCGGTCGTTTTGAACTGGAGATATTGTAGTGTCGACTGGTATCGTAAAGTGGTTCAACGCGACGAAGGGTTACGGTTTTATCAAGCCCGATGATGGAGGATCGGACGTATTCGTGCACATCAGGGCGGTGGAGAAGGCCGGCTACACCGGGCTTGCTGAAGGGGCCCGGATCAGCTTCGAACTCACGACAGGCAGCTCGGGCAAGATGTCCGCAGAGAACCTGCGTGTTGGTTGATCCCGGTACGTCATGCACACCTGCTACATCCGCTAACTTCTCAAGTTGCTCAATCAGCCGATAGATCGGGACGAGTCCGGCAGGAGCGGTTGCGTTGTTGCAAGCCGCCCGGGACGCACTTGGTCGGGATGAGAGGTTCGCGCGTCCTGGCGAGCCTTGCCTGCCGCTGCCTGGCAGCGACCTCGCTCAGAAACTCCGCGATGTCTTTGTGGCTCTTCGGTGTAGAAGGTCTCCAAGCCGACCATCGCATGTAGCCGATTGCCATCCGGAATGGGGGCAGCGGTCCAATCAAATCGAAATGGCACCGCTCCCCGCAGAACTTGGCGCATCCCCGGGGCTGGATGCGGCCGTGTCGTCGCCTCTGCTCGTCGTGGCTTGGTAATACGTTTTTGCTTTGAGATGGTTCTGCAACGCAATAGGTCTGTAGGGTGCGAAGCTCGTGAAATTGCGCACCGATTTCATCGCCAGCCGCTCGTACACGGTGGAATGAAGTTGTGCCGTATCGGGCACCTCCCGAACTGCCCTTGCCCATTTGAATGCCGTGCCGCCCATCCCCACCATGCACTCGTCATGCATCATACCGTCGGCCGACGGATATAGTCTTAGCAGGTCCATGTCGACCATGACGCGGCCTGCATCCGGAATCTTCGCCGTGATGAACTCCACCATCCAGTTGAGCGTAATATCCGAGAGACGGGATTCGTTCTCGGGATAGCTTCCGCCGACGTCGGAATGATTTCC
Organism: Bradyrhizobium diazoefficiens; assembly: GCF_016612535.1. Taxonomy (NCBI): domain Bacteria; kingdom Pseudomonadati; phylum Pseudomonadota; class Alphaproteobacteria; order Hyphomicrobiales; family Nitrobacteraceae; genus Bradyrhizobium; species Bradyrhizobium diazoefficiens. The sequence goes on along the minus strand of NZ_JAENXS010000001.1, from coordinate 3,176,647 downwards.
GGCAAACCAGATCTGGTCGAATTGCTCCGGTTCGCCCTGCCTATCCGGCCATTTGACCGTGCCACTCCCTCCCCAGGGTACCCGTTTGAAATCCTTTCGCCCTTCATCGATTGATTGCAGATGACGCGCGTATTGGATGTCTGACGGGAAATGGCGATCATAAGTCCAGTCAGGGAAGAAGCGTTGCCAGCCGATTGCAGCGACGGCATCCCAAATCCCGATGAAGTAGGCGGAAGCCCCTGAGGCTCGCCCGACCTGGGAATGGTACGCATCCCGAAACTGCTCCGCTCTTTTTTCGGCCTGTGCGGCGTCCCTGGGCATGCCAAGCCAATAGATGCAAGAGACCGCCTCCTTGGCGATCTTTCTCAACGATGTCGGAGCGAGGCTGATCGGCTCGCCATTGCGCTCCTTTGTTGGAATGCCGCACAGCTCGAGCACGTGCGCAAGACACCTGGCCGTGTAGGCACCACGGCTGAAACCGAACAGGTAAATGCGGTCTTCCGGCTCCCAGACGCCGATGATCGCAACGTAGCAATCGATTATCTTCTGCGTGATGCCGAACCCAAACATCTGTTGGACCGCCTCTTTTATCCGGTCCCAGCCATTGTCGTGTCGGGGCATCGGCGTGCCAATGCCGGGGACGTAGAGCGCCAGCTGCTTCTTCGGGTCAATGATTGATTCTGGCCCTGTTCTCGTTGCCCGATAAAGCTTGTAGACATTCGTCCGGCTCTCGTCCGGCAGGAGACCGCCCTCGTTACCTGTGCCGTCGGCGAACACCAGGATATTTTTAGCCATCTCGGTCTCCTTTATTACATCACGACAGGGTCGAGCGATGCGTCGGCAACGACTATACCGGTCGCGTCGGTGAAGATTGCCGCGACGTCCCTGGCCTTCTGACGGTACGCGTCGTAGGTACTTTGTCCGATAAGAGGGATCGCTTCCGCCAGGCTCGCCACCTGGCCCTGCTTGGCCGCCACGGCAGCGGCCTTCAGTTTTTGTTCATCGAAACGCAGCCCCGCGATTGCGGCATTCAGATCGGAAATGTTGGTTGGTGTCACCAGCTTGCCGCCGATGTAGACGACTTGGCTAAGTCCTACGATTCCCAGGATGGTGTCTGGGACAACGAAGGTGGAAAGCTGATTCACGCCTGCGGCGATCAAGCCTCCGATCACGACCAGCCCGAAAATGAAGCTCTGATAGCGATATACGTCGAAGACGCCGTCCGTGGAGAAAAAGTCACGCCAGCTTGCGTTTGACGGATCGAGGATCGTCCTGGCCATCGGAAGCCAGCTGCGTCGAAGCAGCCACGCCCGGTTTTCGGGCGACAGCGTGTTGCGCTGGCTATCGGTTCCCTTGGCGATCGTGGCGCCGATGCCGCTGATGCCCAGGAGCGTCAGGATCGATCCGGAGAGATCGACCAGCGTTCCTGTCTGAAGCAACAGCAGCGAGATCAGAGCGGCAACGGCCAGGGAGAAGGCCAGTGTTTGGAACGTCGACAGGCTTCCCTTTCCGTCCGCCCCCGCCGAGACCTGTGCGGGGTTCAACGCGCGCAGGAACGATTCAAAGGTGTGATCCTTCTTGCGGAGCGCGAACGCCATCCAGAGGTAGAGAACCAGCACCCCGACAAGGGCGGCACCAATGCTGAACCAGTAGGGACTGAGGCGGACACTTAGGGACGAGACGCGCCAAGGGGACTGACCGACCGGGCTGTTGCAGGTGTAGAGGTAAAGATTGACCCTGCTCCAGAACCAAGCCAGATCGTCACCCATGTTCAATGTGACGATGGTCTGGTCGGGATCGAGCAGATGCTTCTTCACCAGTGAATCCGAGTCCGTTGCACGGTGCGTGACCACATCCTGTCGCTTGAATAGATAGGTTTCGTCCCCATAATCGATGCCGGCGAAATAACGGACGCCATCGACGAACGGTGCACGCACGCCGACGTCGACGCGCTGGTTCGTTGGCAAAAAATTCGTGGCCAACACGATGGGCGCACCTACCGGATTTCGACCCGATCGCAGCTCTATGATGAACTCATCCGGTTTCACACATTGCTTCTGAGGATCGCTCGGACCGGTCTGAGCGCTCGCAGGAGAGCTAGCGTCCGTCGAGGGAGCCGTGAGCTTTTGAGAAGGGTCCCGTCGCGGCTCAGGAGATGTCGATTGCGGCACGGTCGGGTTCTGGCCGTCAACCTGCGCCGGCCGAATTTGCTGCTGCGCTCTCGGCCCTGAAGATGGAAGCAATGTTATGAGGGCTACGGCCCCCAGAGCAATGATGCAGGATCGAGCCATATGTTTTCACCGCCGTGTAAGCAAGCCAGCGGTCACTTACCAACGGTTGTTTCAACCTCGCAAGCCAACCTGTACCGTTTGCTCGATTTCTCCCCCAGTAAAGCGAGGGCTCGAACGGACAACCGACGCTTCGAGTTTGGTGCAATCGCAGCTTGACCAAATCGCACGTAGGCTGGCGCGCGCCGCAGCGGCCTATGTGGCGCAACCTGGCCCAGGCCAGCCGAAACGGTTAGGGCGGCATGGAATTTAATGCTGCAACTACCCTCGTCATTGCTGCCAATAGGTGTGGGGACCGCACGACGTAGAGTGCCGGCTCGGCATTTGACATCATCCCATGCTCCGGATCAACGTTTCACATTGAACTTTTGATACGGATGCCAGCGGAGACCGGCACGAAGACGCCGAAAAACTGCATCCTGCGCGTGCTACTGGTTCAACGTGAGCAGGTGGGGCGCGGAGTATCGAATCCATTGACAGTGGCTTGCGTGGCACGACCGCCAAGGCGGCAGCGATGTTGAATCATTGCTTTAAGATCTGCTTCCGTTCGAGTTGATCGCACTGGACAGGCGCAAACCGATGAGATCGTCGCCATGACGTCAGGTTCAGGCTACTTTCCATAAAGGATCCCGAAGACTGCTACGCAGGCTTGATAATCCTTGTTGCGATTGAAGTCCGCAAGGCGAGCAGGAGCAGCACTCCAGACCTTCCTGGCAGCACGCGACCCGTCTTGCGCGGTCATTCGCCTTCCAAAATGTCTGAGGAAACGTAAGACAATGGCCGACTACTGCATTGATTGCGTTCACAAACCGAATCGCATGAGCCCACATGAGCACATCACAGATGCGGGTGGGCCCAAGCCCGACGGAGGGAGATGGCAGGACACCGTAGAGAACGTCGTTCGGTTTATCGAGAAGAAGCAGCACAGGTTCGACACGCAGAAGGTCATTCGAGGGCTTGGGTCGCCGTGCGAACGAGCCGACGGGTCGGAAGTTCATCCAGACCATGCAGATCGGATTTGGAACGACAATCTGCTCGCATTGAAAGAGTGTCCGACCTAAATTGACCAGTTTGTCTTCTTCTTCGGCTTAACGTGATTGTCCTGCGTGCCTATCCCCCACGACCATCGGAATACTCGCCCGAGTTTTTTCCGTCTGCGAATATCGGGCTGACGACCGCCCCCTAAGGGGCGGCCGAACGAAGGAGTGTGCCTTGCCTTTCGAGATTGATTTTCTTCGCGCCGGGGACAGCAATGGCGACGCCATCATTGTGAAGTATGGCGAGACCAAGAACGGAAACTTCAGCCTTAATCTGATCGACGGTGGTTTTACAGACACCGGGGATCAGATCATCACCCACATCAAGCAGCACTACGCGGAGAAGGCGAAGATCGCCAATGTCGTGCTATCGCATGCCGACAACGATCACGCGTGTGGCTTGATCAAGGTGCTCGAACATGAGGATTTCACGTTCTTCGACCTCTGGATGAACCGCCCCTGGGACTACGTCGATGATGTGATCGACAGTTTCCATGGCGCGTACACGCGCGAGGGGCTGATCAAGAAGATGCGCGAGATGCACCCCTACCTTGTCGAGATGGAAAAGATCGCGGCCACGCGCGGCATCACCATCAGGGCTCCCCTTCAGGGAGCGCAGATCGGTCCGTTCACTGTGCTTGCCCCGAGCCGCGAGCGTTACACCAAGCTGATTCCCGATCTCGACAAGACACCGCAGTCGTATGCGAGCGAATCCAAGGGACTCCTCGGCTCTCTCTTCAAGGCTGCGGCCGACGTGGCGGGAAAGGTGCTAGAGCGCCTCGATTATGAAACCTTGGGCGAAAACCCACCGGCCACATCTGCATCGAACGAGACCTCGGTGGTCCAGTGGGCTTCCTTCGGCAATGAGCGTGTCCTGTTGACCGCAGACGTGGGGCCTGAAGGCCTGGCTGAGGCGGCCGACTACGCTGAGCAGATCAGCTTGCTGATCCAGCCGACGTTAGCCCAGATCCCTCACCACGGTAGCCGCCGTAACGTAACGCCGTCGGTCCTCAATCGCTGGCTCGGCCCGTACCCGGCCGATAACCAGGGATACGCCGTCGCATCCGTTGGCAAGAACGAGGAAATCTATCCCCGCACCAAGGTCGCCAACGCGTTCACGCGGCGCGGATACGAGGTCACGGCGACACACAAGGGATGGATCAACTTCGTGCGCGGCTACGACCGCCGGGCCGGCGTTACAAACGCGTATGTTATCCCGTTCAAGCCGGATGTGGATGATGAATAGGTTCTTGCCGAAATTCGACAAGTATACGCTTTTCGCGCGCCTGTTTCCGGCGATCATTGCAGCGGCTCCGGCAATTGCGCTCGCTTGGGCGGTTATTGCCGGCAAGGAGATCAAGCTAGTGCAGGCGATCGCCGGCACCGCGCTGACCGTACTGCTGATGGTGTTCGCCGATGTCGCCAGAAGGAGAGGAAAGGCCATAGAGCCGCGCCTAATCGAGCGGATGGGCGGCCTGCCAAGCGTCACGATGCTGCGGCATCGCGACATGACGTTTGACGCAGCGACCAAAGCTAGGATGCATGCGTTCTTGGCCGAAAAGCTGGCCGAGCCAGCGCCAACAGCAGAACAGGAAGCCGCCGTGCCTGAAACCGCGGACGATTTTTACAGGCGAGCCGGCAGTTGGCTGCGCGAGAATACGCGCAGCAAGAAGAAGTTCGACATTCTGTTCAACGAAAACATCACTTATGGCTACCGGCGCAATCTGTTTGCGCTCAAGTGGCCGGCTTTGGTCCTGAACGTCCTGATCGTCATAGGCAGCACCGCCTACCTGTGGCTTCAAGCAGGCCCGCTTGATCTGCTGCCCGTCTTTGTGATCGCCTTCCTGCACGCAGCCTATCTGGCAATTTTCTCAACCCGGTCGGCCGTTGAGGAGGCATCCCGCATCTACGCGCGTCAGCTGCTGCTCAGCACGGAATCGACAGAACTTCGGAAGCCGCCGCTCGCGGCCGCCAAACCGCACACTCGCAAGAAGAAGGCTGAAGAGCCTGGCGCTCTCGCGACTTAGAATCGCGAACCTATCAACCAATTGATGGAGAATGGTGGAATATGGCTAGATGCACAGCACCTGTAGAAGGCCATCGCTCAGCGAGCGCCGCGGCGAACTGCCCTGCATGCCGTGGCAGTTGGGGTCGCCGCGGCTACAGCTACAGTTCGTACTCGTCGCCGTCCTACTCCTCCCCATCCTACTCCTCGCCAGGGAGCAGCGGGGGCGGCCGGAGCAGCGGCGGCGGGTCTGGCAGTCGCGTAAAGCCGAGATGGTCGCGAGCCGGTTCGTCCGTGATGTACACACCTGCTGAGGTACGGGCGCTCACTCCGATCCGCGAGAACGTGGAGAAGCAAGCGTCTCTTGACCTTCGGGACGTCTTTCTTTGCCATGCGTGGGACGACCGGCAGGGAGCCGCCAAGGAACTCCACGATCTACTCCAGGCACGTGGTGTCAAGGTCTGGTTCAGCGAAAAGGACGTTGGTCTCGGCGTGCCGTTGCTCCGCGCCATCGACAGAGGCTTGGCGAACTCGCGGATTGGGATCGTGCTGGTGACCCCTGCGCTGCTGCGCCGCCTCCCAACAGAAGGCATCGCCGACAAAGAGCTTTCGGCACTCCTCGCTGGTGAGCGTCTCGTTCCCGTTGTGCACCAAACAACGTATGAAGCTCTCCGCGAAGTTAGTCCTTTGCTCGCATCGCGAAGCGGCCTGAGCACCGGAGAAGAGCCGATGGCGGATGTCGCAGCCAAGCTCGCCGAACTGGTCGCCCTCTAGCTCCAATAGGGTACCCGGCGCACGTCGCACACTTATTTCAATGGCAAACTCAGTTCCAGGAGCCTTGTCGATGAAGACATCGACGTCTTCAGGCTCCGCTTCATTTCGCGCATAGGAACCGAGGAGATACAGCCCGGCTACGCCGAACGCGCGCAGTTGCGGCTCTACGGCTTTAAGCGACGAAATGACCTCTGCTGTCTGCTTGTCCGTATCTTTATCACAACTAAATGAGGACCGATAAAAGCGAAAGCTGACACGCTCAACGGTCCAATCGTAACACGATTCGAAGATTCTACAGATGGGGAAGCGTAGCACTACCGATAGCCACGCTTAAGCTTCCGCATCCAGTTCAAGACAGCAGCAATACCCGCTAGCCCGCGCGTCGAATGGGTCTCGACATACACCCTGCCGGCGGCCGATGCGCCCCCATTCGCTCGTAGAGGCGGCTGATGAGATGGAAGAGAAGCTGGCCGCCGGACTGGGCAAGGGGCAAATATCTGAGTTCGTCCAGGACGATGAAGTCCATCCGTGTCAGATGCTCGGTGAGCCGTCCCTGCCGTCCGCTGCGGGTCTCGGCCTCGAGCCGGTTGACGAGGTTGACGAGGTTATAAAATCGTCCCCGGGCGCCGCCGCGGATGCAGCTTCTCGCGATGGCGATGGCCAGATGCGTCTTGCCGGTCCCGGTACCGCCGACCAGCACGACGTTGCGCTGCTGGGCGATGAAGCCGCCGCCGGCGAGATCATTGACGAGCGTTCTCGTTGATCGGCGTGCCGTCGAACTGGAAGTCGGCGATATCCTTGGCGAGTGGCAGCTTGGCGATGGTGAGCTGGTATTTGATCGACCGAGCCTGCTTCTCGTTGATCTCGGCGGTGAGCAGATCGCCGACGATACGCTGGGTTCATGCTGGCGTTTGACGGCAGTCGCCATGATCTCGTCGAAAGCGGCCTTCATCCCGTAAAGTTTGAGCTCGCCCATGAGATCAAAGATTTTGGTTCGTTCCATCAGATGGTCCTCCGGAGATTGTCGTAGCGGACACAGTCGGCGATCGGAGGATGGCGGAGCTTCAGTGCGGCCGGCGTCATGCTGTTGGCCGGTGGAGCGGGTTCACGTTGCCGGCCAGGATGTTGAGCACGACATCGGCGAAATGGACGCCGTGACCGAGCGCTTCGGCACTGGCGGCTTCCACCGCGGGCAAACCGTCAGTCAGCACCACGTTGAGGATGTCGACCATCTGCCGATTGCCATCGTCGCTGCTGGCAAGCCTGCGCCGGATCCGCTCGATTGCGGCCGGCAGCACCCAGTCGTAAGGGCGCACCGTTACGCAAGGCACCGGGTTTGCGAGCCTGCACCGGCACATAGTGCCAGGGATCGCAGGTCGTCTCGCCGCGACCGAAGGATCGTGGATGCTCCGCAACGATCCTTCCATCCTGACGGATCACGATGTGGTCGGCATAGGCCTGGACCTCCGGACGCCCGACGGCGCTGGCTGCGACCGAGTACTTGTTGTTGTCGAAGCGCACCAGGCAGGTCTTCGAGACCGGCGCCGCCGAAGCCGTCGAACCCCGGCTCCAGCGTCACGCGTAGCGACGAATCGCGTCATAGCCGCCGGTATAACCCAAGCCGCGAAGCTCTTCGAACAGCCGGCAGCCGTTCCCGTGCTGCCTTGCTCTCGTTTGCTGCAAGCAACCGGTCAAGCTCGGAACTCCACGGCCCCATCTTCGGGAGCGGTTGCGTCCCGCGTTCGTACCGGAACTCCGTTGCTTGAGAACGTATGACCGTGCGGACCACCTTCCGCGACACGCTAAGTTCTCGGCAGATCGCCTTGATTGGACGACCATCCACAAAATAGGCGCGACGGATGTTGTCAATCGTCTCCACCACCAGCGTCCCAACCTCGGCTTCCATGACTCAATGGAAGCCACTGTGGACCCTTGCCCCGGGTCCCGGATTGGATGCCGATCACCCCGAAACTGGCTCCTTATTCCATGCCGAAACACATTCCTCACGACGGAGCCTGACGCGGAGGTTCGGCCATCCATCCCAAGGCATGCCGGTAATCCTGACGACGGCGGACGAGTCCTGGATGACGGCCCCTGCGGACGACCCTAAAGTTGCAAAGGCCGCTTCCAATAGAATCCTCCGGGTCGTCGCCCGCGGTGTCAAGGAAGCCGGCAGGGCCGATATGCGGAAATCGCGCTTCCCTTCCCCATCTTCCGGTGAATCGAGTGGAGAACCACCTGCGGGCTAAATTCGGGAATTTGCGAGTTCAGCAACACGCACACCGAGAATGAGTTCTTCCGTGGATTGCGCGCACGATAATCCCGAAATTGCGAGTTTGCTTTGCGCAGAACTGTCGAAATGGTCTCCGACAGCTTGTTGGAGAGCGCTGCCCTGATCTCCTGTGCATTGCTTAGCCTTTCGAGGTCTCTGTCGATCGACCGACTCCCATAAAACACGGGCGCTTCCGCCTGATCGACTTTGGACTGATAGACTTCATTCAGCCGGTCGGTCTGCTCTGCCTCAAGATGCTTCATTTCAAGCAAAATGAGATCGCGGAAACAGGCAAAATCCGGAAACTTGCCGAGTCTCGCTTCGGCATCCTTGTAATCGTCGAGCGAACGGCCGCGAAGGACCTTAAGGACAAACTGCGTGAAGGCCGTCTGCAAGTCAGGAGGTCCACCGTGCCGCTCGGCGTGCATTATGCTTTCCTCGTCTCGTTGACGCTAGAAAGCTTCTCACCAGACCCGATTCCCATCAATACGACTCGGCAAAATTCGGGTACTCATTGACGAAACGGGGTGCGCCGATTCGGCAGGTGGAAAATGACCTCATCGAAATTCAGAGCGGAAGTTAAGGAACGAGAGGCTGGCGAGCCCTGCTTTGTCGTGCTCAACACGGATCAATCTATCGGCCTTGATTCCAAACAGATCGTTTTTGATCTTCCTACAGGTACGGGCCTTGCGGAAGCTCGCCAGCTCGCAACTGCTTTGAGCGGCCTAACCGTTTCCGTCCGGTAACTCGGATAACCTACCCGAGTCCGAGTAAGGCCTCGATGCGTACGATTCAGAGAAGCACCGCCCAAACTGTGATCGTTTCAGCCCTTCTCGGGTGAATCGCGCACTTGCCTAGGAGTTCAAGAGATTCTTGAATTCCACGTAGATGACGGCGGCAATAATCAGCACCGCAGCCTGGGTGAAGTGATCGCCAAACAGCGGAAGGCGCCACCCCTGAGGCAGGACCTTCTCGAGCAAAAGCAGCACAAGCTCCATGGCCAAAGCCAACCGCAACGCAAAGGGCATCACCGCGCTCCATAGACGAACCTAAGATGGTTCGTTCTGGACGACTGCATGCCGCTCGAAAATTGGTTTGATGTTGTGTGCTGCGGTAGTCATCTCATCGCAGCCGCTGCTCGCCGCCAACAGCTTCTGCCGGCAACCGCACATGCGGTCAATTTCACATCAGGCGTAGTCGGCGGAGGAGCCGCCTCGGCAGCGTCAACCCCGGTCGAATACCCTTATCTATATTCAGCCACAGATTGCCACTAGTAACCACTTGTCACTGGGGGGTGACTATGATAACAGGTGAGGTTTCCTTCTTTCAGGCAATTTCCACACAAGAAGCGTTGCGGGGGTCGAAGTGCCGGACTGGGCTGATGTTTACGAGCCAGATCTAGATGCTCGCCTGGATCTTCAACCAAACGCGCTATTCTTTATTCCGACGGGTCGGACGGTGCTCAATGGCGAGAGCGTCGCAAGTCTTTCTACCCACTCCGGCACCTTGAAGCGGGCGAACCACACCGGCCTGGCGGGAAAAGCCGCCATCAAGAAGGTCTGGAATTGCGAACCCGTCGTTTATGCCTCGGCGCTGGGATTTATCGCCTTAGCGAACAACCTCACGCAGGCAGCAACCTTTTCGAGCGCTGACATCGTGGCGTGCATCTTCAAAATTCCTACGCTTAAGGCGGCCGCAACCGCCAAAAACCTACCGACAGCAACCGCTATCGCGACGGCATCCGGCGTTCCTGAAAGGATCGTAACCTCTGCGCTTGAGGGTTACCGCGTGAGCTTCAATCACGCGGAAGCATTGTTCAAAGTCTGTGCCGATTCGGCCACCAGATTGGACAATTTCTTGGTTACGCAAGCGCGAAATGATAGCCGCACCAGCGTCAAACAGGACGCAAGCGGGTATGTTTATCGACGCACCGACCTGACGCCATCGGCGCCGCCCACAGGGCACCATTGGGCGATACAATAGTTGGAAAAGCCGGCTTTCGCTGGCTCATCCGCTTACGTTGTAAGGTCATATACGCTTCCGCCAATCTCCGCTGCCCGAGGTATCCGGCGAACGGACGTACCGAAGAGATAGAGATCGCCGCGCACAACTAATCGTTCCGGCAATTCCGTAAGATTCGAGCACAGTTCCAGATCCAAGTCCCCGCCGACGACGATATCTTCGGCGAGCCTCTGCAATGACGTGCATCCCTCTAACTCGACGACGCCACCAACCCGAAGATGCGATGGCAAGGCGCGAATCCGAGTCCCTCGCAATAGCAGCCGGCCCTCGATGGTGAGCGCTGGTGGCAAGTCGGTGAGTGCAGACACGCCCTCGGCGTTCAGATCGCCCTCGATGACGGCGTTGAGAAGGAACGGGAGCGTTCCGTTGGATACACGAAGTGAAAGGTTCAGGACACCAGATGATTCGGGCATTCGATCGTCCTCCTTGCCTCCACCCATCGCCGGAAGGCTATGGCGAGGCGGGTCTGAAGAGACGCGTTCCTTCGACTACTATGCAACCAAAACGCCAAGCAACGAAGTGACCTGCTGCACAATTGCGCAGCTGATCGGTGCCTGATTCGTTTTAACAATTTCTCTTTGCCGCACTGAGGCACTCCCCCGCCTTTTCCACTGATTTGAGTTTGGGAGCAGGGGCGATGGCAGCAGCCGTGCCGCAAAGCTGAGTGGTCGGCATTCCTGTCCTTGAACGCGGGGCGCGTCGGGAAGCCTGTGATCTCGTTTTCCCGCTCTCAAGGACGTTGGGGGCATATCACGGCGGTACCTTCGATCTCGCTCTCGCAGTCGGTGGTGACCTGACAACCTTCAAGTCGCCCGTTGGTCCCAACGTGGAGATACAAGGTCTCCCAACCATTGCCCCTTGCAATCGTGACTGTCGCAACGAACCGCTCAACGCGACGCACGCGACGGGCTAGCTAGGCCCAAACTAACTTGCGACATACTGAATTGCCCCCGCAACCCCGGCGAGCACAAAGAATGTCGTATTCGCTGACGTAGTCAAGTCTGCTTATCGGGCACTCTGCCTTTCTCTCGAATGAGACGAGGCTCAGAGCGGATCTCCAAGTCATGCAAATGAACTCGGTCGCCTTGATCAGGGAGCCGCACCGAACCCTCAGTGCCGACGTCGATAGTACGAGTGAACGTACGAACCTCGCCTCGCATGTCCGCTGACGTAATGGCCGTTGCGATAATAGCCATTGACGTACGCCCCGCGCCGACAGTGGCCTCGTAAATGCGTCGCTTCGGCCGTTCACCCGATTGTTCGCTGCCAAAATGCCGGGTTGGGGGGCGTCGCGTCTCGTGCGGGGGTGCCTGTGGCTTTGCGCGGGGGATCGTGACCGGAGGCCGGGACTTTTCGGCCCGGCGCGCTTGCGCGTAGAGTCCGGTTGGCCTTGCCAACGCGCCGAACGAGCTGTGCAAGGGTCGGCTTAGGCCACCGGCATGTTGCCGCGGGCGTCGCGCACCATCTCCGACGGGCACTTGACAGCCGTGGGCGTGAAGCGTCGTTTCCTTGATAGGCCGGGCCCTGCCAGCTGCGCGAGGAATTTGTTCTTCGCCCAGGCGTCCAAGGCCCAGGGGACGTGAAGCACTTGTAGATGAGAATGCAATACGGGTTCTTCTCAATGGCGTAAGACGAGATGAGCTTTACCGCATCGAGTTGCTTGCGTGACGGGCCCTGATTGTCGCATCGCTCCAGCCTTACGACGCATGCCCGGCGGCGGAGGAAAGGGAGCCCGTGCTCCTTCCATGTGCCGTCGGCGAAGACGGTCATCGTGGGCTTCTGGAAGTCCTCGTCGTGATACAAGAAGGTGATCGATGTGGGCATGGGCCGCCTCCGCGGGGATTCTAGCGGGCGGCTTGCACAAGTGAAGCCTCAAAAATCGACGTCCTCGAAGAGGCGTAAGCGGCCTGATGTCCTCGCGCGGGCTTGGTTAGCGCGGGACGCAGACCTGCATGCGGCCTCTGACCGGGTTGTAGCGGTGAGCTGGAGCAGGCTCAGCTTGGAGGAGGTGGGAATTGAGCCGGTTCGTGCCTTCTGCTTCGGATTGCATTCATGCAAGGTCGGCGTACGCTCGCGGCTTCCGCCACCGCAGGAGATGTGAGATGTGAGATGTGCAACGGTCCCCAGGAAAACAAGCCGGACTATAAGCTCGCTCTTGAGCTTGCGAGATATGAACTCGATTACCGACGCAAGAAGCAGTGGGACATCTTTTCGTGGTCGGTCACCATTCTCGTGTCGGTAATCGGCGGCATGATTGTGCTCACCGCCAAGGAGAAATTGAGTCCCAACCTGGCGTCAAGTGGCGCCATGGCGTCTGCGCTACTGTGCCTTGTTGTCTATGCCGCTTTCTGGATTTGGGAGAACATCAAGGCGGAAGAACACGCCGATACACAGATCAAGGACATTCTCAAAATCAACAGCTTGCCCGAGAACCTCCTCAAAAAATCGACGGCATTCGCGTTGGGCTATGTGCCCATCGTCCTGGCGATGGGAGTGGCGGCGATCGCCGCGGTCCTCCTCGTCAACATGTTCCCGTTCTGGTTTGCCATCGTCAAAGCCGGCTGAGAGGGTTGCTGCCCGTATCGATTGCCGCGCGGGCGTGTCTTAGCGCGAGACGCAGACCTGCATGCGGCCGGTGACGGGGTTGATGCCAATTTGACGGATGCCTACTGTGCCGCACGTTCTTGAAGCTGATCGCGAAGCCAGTGCGCTACACCAGCAATGAACCGACCACCCTCACGGCTTAAGGATTCAGGGCTGCGACCTCCGAATCCGAAGAAGTGGTCCAAGCCCTTCGCCAGCCGAAGCTCTGCTGGACCTGTTGCGGCGTCGAACAATGGGATGGCGTCCCTCGCTGCGGATACTTGTGGATCGGCTTGTCCCTGGGCGATCAGGAGTGGACAATGAACCGTCGAGATCATCCGCTTAGGAACCAGCCTGAGCACGTCGGGCTGAAGCAAACTATCAAGATTAGACGCCAGCAATTCAGCCTGGCTCCGCTGCCTTCTCGGATCGCGCAACTTGCGTAGCCACTCAGCCAGCGCCTGCCGCTGTTGGGCAAGAACCTCTTGACGATCAGCGAAGCGTGACCGGGAAGACTTGCTCATCTGCTCCGACACGATCCTACCCAGGCCGCGCGCGGGACAGGCCAACAGCGCGGCAGCCCTTACGTGTCCCCACGTAGGACCGGAAAGCAGACTGAGGGCGGCAATCGCGCCTAGGCTGTGCCCGATAACGCCGATGGGTATGGAGCCGAATTCGTTCGCTTCTTGAAGCCACGTCATTGCGCTACGGGCATCGGCAACACGTGTTTGAAAAGGATCAGTGTCAATCCGTCCAAAGCCGCTCCGCCCGGTACCTCGGGTATCCAGCGATACCAGCGCAATTCCGGCTGCACTGACAATGCTACCCATCAGTTTCTGTTGACCGGTGTCGAAAATCTCGGACTGACCATGCCGGTCAAGTGCGCCGGATCCCTGCAAGAAAAGGCAGACCGCCGAAATACCCGCGTCTCCGGCAGGCTTTAGGATCTGCGCGCCGAGTCTAGTGTCGTCACCGTCGATGATGACTTCCTCCCGCTGGACGCCTGTTAAATCGGGAAGGACGTGTTCTCGGGGTGCCCGCAAAGCAGGAAGCGGGACCGCGTGAAGCGAAGGGGCGGTCTCTTCGAACAGCCGACCGCCGCCCTCGAAACGCATTTCGGAGAGCTGATTATCCGCTCCGATCCGCAATGCGAACTTCAATGAGCAGGAGTACCAACCGTCCGGCTCGGGGATGACCGTGAATTCTTCCAGCTTCAGCGTATCCGGGTCGAGCGCCTTGAGCGTGGTCGGCACGTTCGGCTTTGTGGCAGCAAGGTAGATGGCCAATTGCTCGGCCAGATCCCTCTGAAAGACCAGGTCCGGCGCCGCCTCCAGGGCGATATTATGTATCGAGTCGTCGCTGAGCGTGGCTTCGATCTGCCCTCCGGCGATCTTCAGATGCCGGACCCCTCTCGCCCCCCTGAAGATGGCGTAGCTCAGCGGACGCCATTGCGCATCCAATTCGAGGAGACTTGCACCTGTTTCTGCCGCAGCACCGCCGAATTGTTCCCAGTGCTTCGTCCAGTGAAATTCGAAGGCGCGAACATCACCGCTGGCCGAGACGCAGCGCACCGACTGTTCGATGAACCGTTTGCCAGCCACCGTAATGGCCGAACCGTGGATGATTGTCGAAAGCTTCGACGGGGACGGAGAGCCGATTAGCTTGTCTCCAACAGAGGTTGCTGACGATGAGCGCCAAATGAAGGATAGGAAACGTCGCCCGCAGGAGGCTGCGGCACGGACTCCTTCATCACCGCAAGCCCAAGATAGAGGTCCTCTTCGCGCAGGACCAGCCCCGCTTCTTCAAATTCCCCCAAGATGGCTGCAATTTGATCTGCTGGAATGGGAAGAATTTCTGCCAGCCTGGCGAGGGATACAACTTCATCGACTGCGAGGTAGACACCCCGGTGATCGCCTTCCAGCATAATATGCTGGGGAAGACGGTTAGGACGCGTGTCCAGGATGGTGAGGAAGCTCGGCCCGTTGAACGCGATCAAGTCACCCTTTCCGAAGTTGTTCCGCCACCGCTGACTGTACGACCACGCCCGGTTGATGGCCTGCTCGGTATCTTCCGACAACACGCTGCTGTACGTGAAGAAGTAAGCAAGGTTGTGCGTGTCGCTGCCTGCGGCTGGATAGCAGAGTTCATAGGCGGGGTAGGGCTTCACATCGGTAAGATTGAACTCCTGTGGGGAAACGTGCATCGGGCTGAACCTATCGAGGCGGAACGCCGCATAGGAGGCAGGAGGCGTAAGGTGGGGTATCAGCTTCATCGTTTCGATCATCTGATCGTGAAACGCGGCCTTCTCCCCCGGAAAACCACAGATCATGTTCCAGGTCAGGGTGAAGTCCATCGCCTTCGCCCACTTCAGGAGCTGCACGTTTTGAATGCCCCGGACTCCTTTGCGCATCAGACGCAGGATGGGCGTGCTGAGGCTTTCGATTCCCGGTTGAAACCATGTGGTCCCGAG
Source organism: Bradyrhizobium diazoefficiens (assembly GCF_016612535.1). Taxonomy (NCBI): domain Bacteria; kingdom Pseudomonadati; phylum Pseudomonadota; class Alphaproteobacteria; order Hyphomicrobiales; family Nitrobacteraceae; genus Bradyrhizobium; species Bradyrhizobium diazoefficiens. Next base: position 3,161,196 of record NZ_JAENXS010000001.1, on the reverse strand, counting down.
CGCCCTTAGGGTTGCGAGTTGCTCCTTCTTCAGGTTCGCCTTCATCTCGTAGAACAGCTGGAGAGCTGATCCGTCGCGGGTCAGGTCGGGGATGAGTGTCTTGAAGTAGCCCATATCGACGATGTTGTCGGTGCAGAAGAACGAGTCGATGCCGTGAGAGGCCCGCAGGTGGCGAATTTCCTTCGCGGCCCGCTCGGGGGATTTGCTGCGAAACCGCATTGAATTGCCATTAAGCCCGCAGAAAGTGCAGTGGTGTTTCTGGCCCCACCAGCAGCCCCGCGAGGTTTCCACGGTGAGCTCCGGCGCCATGAAAAGCTTGACGGTGCTCCCCCAGAAGGAAGAGACAAAATCCGAGTGGTCGGGGTAGGGCGACGCATTCAGGTCGGTCACGAGTGGCGTAGCTTTTTGCGCCGGTACAACAACGCCATCCTTGTCCCGGTAACTAACGCCTTCGATGTCCTGGTATCCGGACCCTCCCGACCAAGCCTGAATAATCTGGAGGATGGCCTGATCAGCTTCGCCAGAGACCGCCAGGTCGAGGGCCGGCGCTTGCCTTAGCAGGGTTGCGCCCATCGGCCCTTCGCAGTTGGCGCCGCCGATCATGGTCAGAATCTCAGGCCGCCGCACCTTGATTTCGCGAGCCAGAGCAATGGAAGCCAAGGTCTGCTGAAACGTCGAAGAGAAGCCAACGATGTCGTAGCTGTTGGCGCAGATTTCGTCGGCGAGCTGCGTAATGTAGTCTCCCGCAATCGAGCGGGCGTATTGGACCTGTCCAATAAACGCCGGCTTGAACGGAATGCCAACACGGTTCCGGCAGTAAGTCTCGAAATCGATGTCAGGCCTGGCCAGGTCCGGCCAAGCCGATTTGGAGAAAATCCACTCGCCTACAAGGTCATGGGAGGGGGAGAACTGCGCCACTTCCTGGTATAGCGGGAAGCCTATCCTGTCCAGGAAACGATGAACACCATAGACCACGTCACAAGGGATGCCGTTTTCCTGCAGAACAGCCTTAAGCAGACTGACGCCGAGCGCCGGCCGTTCCGCTGGAAGGAAAGGCATGACGCAAAGGAGAACGCGAGGCGGTACCCGGCGCATTGTCGCCCCCCGCGCTAGCGCATGCGCGACTCTATCGACCGGATCCTGTTTTCGAGATCTTCGGTCATCTTCAGGCGAGCTTCCAGCGCCGTTAGGCGCGCGTTGAGAACACCGTTCTCAGCTTCAAGCTGGCGCAGTCGTCCCGGCGCCTCCATGACACCGATCGCGGTGGCTGCCGCGGCAACGATCGCGACGGCCACGGCTTCCGCCTCAATCGCAACGTGGAAGTCGGACACGGCCCAACCGGCGACCTCATCGATGGAAACGCCGGCCACCTGCCGGTAGCGGTCCACGATATGGTTGCGAAGTGCGTCAACGTCGCCGGTGAGATAGAGATCGGTGATCTTCGGGTCGGCGAAGATTTCAATGAGTGCGCGCTCTTGAGGCCCGAGCTGCACTTTTCCGTTGGTCTTCAGGCCGATCCGGGCGAGGGCTTCGCTGGGATTTTCTAGAAAAGACCTGCGAAACTCCGGATCACTGGCTAGCTTTGCAGAAAAGTCCTTAATGTTTTGGTTCGACGACGGATTCATCAATCTGGTGAGTTCGACGTTGGCCATGCCTTCCTCCTGGGGTGAATCAACGAGCGTGTTTAAGTCTGACGGACGTCCATTTCCTCGATGAGAGCTTGTCGAACGAGTAAATCGTTACGTTTGGTATGACCTTGGGTGCGTATGGCCTGCCGGACTTTTGGATCCTGGTACAAGGCGCGACAGGCGTCGCAAGGGTGCGCGAAGCGGTCTTCCCATTCGATGGAGGGGTCGACGGTGGCACTCCACGAAAGAATTCGCTCAGGTCCTTCAAGTGAAAGCCAGAGCTTCATGAGATCTTTGGAAGCGTCGCCCACGAGACCGGCCATGGTCTGCCGATCCAGTCCGCCAAGCCTCAATTCCGGAATCTGCTCGCGTGTTAGCCCGCAGCATGCGCCAACCTCATGGCGAGGGGTCAACACAATGGTGTCGAGCACACTGTCGCACGGCTTCCGGGCGTACATCGAGCGACGGTTCGTGACACGCTCAGGATCCTGTGCAACCGCCGCCGCATCTTGCATCGAAATCCAGGGAGACTCGATGATCTTGAACATCTGCGAACTCTTGATCGCTGCTACCCGCGGGTCGTCCAGGAAACTTCGGGCCGAGGCGGCTCGACCTTCGCGGATTTCCACGACCACGACGGTGCGCAGTCCAAGCCCAATCGCAGCTATCGCAGCGTTCACGATCCTATCGGCCGGAACATACCGGAGATGCATATCTCCGGTACTGAGATTAAGTTCGTCCAGTCCCGCGTTTAACAAAGGTCGTAATCGCTGCTTGGCCAGCTCAACCGTGCGGGCCCAGTAGCCGTTTGTTACGCATCGGGTGCCAAGGCCACGCTCGGTGCAGCGCGCGACTGCAATGATAAGTTCCTCCTCAAGGGTGAAGCATTCACCGCCTGAGAAGACTACACTGCGCAAACTTGGTATTTTCGACGCTTCTTCGATCGCATCGAGAATCTTTCCTAGCGACAGCTTCTCCGAAACGCCTGGATGTGACCCGAAACAGCAGTTCGTGCATGCTGCCGTACAGTGATAGGTGCCAAGAATGGTCAGGGTGCTTGGCGCAGCACTGGGGGCTTTATCCAACTTAGAACAATCGAACGCTGCTGGCCCCTCATCAACTGTGGGCAGGAGACGGGTATGGGCATGGTCAAAAAAAGCGGTCAGCAGTTCGTTCAGTTTCCGCCCAGCCTCGCGACCCCGAAGCGGGGTGCCGCCGAGACGTAAATAATGCGGCGCAGGAACACTCGCCGCCGGATTGCGACGCATCAGCTGTGCGATGCCTGGCGGCAGAGCGATTTCCGATACGCTGACTTGCGATGCCACCACGGCGTCCAGGGTCTGCCGCCAGGGTTCTTGCGCAGCCGCAAGCAGATCGAGAACCTGCCGGATCTCGGGTACATCTAAAGCATCGAACGATCGAAGCACTGCGCCGCGAACATCGCACTCCTGCGGGAGGCCGATCAGGTGAGCCATCACGGGATTTGACAGAATGGCGATAAACGTCGCCGCGAGGCGGGTCCGGTTTGCGACAAGTCGCCAATAGGCCGCAAGCGTGTCGGGCCCATCGGTAGGAAAACCAAGTTTCGCCAGCCGAAGCGCAAAGTGGAGCGCAATGGTCTCCGCATGCGGGTTGACTTCCAGCGAGCTGCCCATTGCCTCCAAGACGAGAGGATTCCTTGATAGCAAAGCGAGCAATCGAGTAACTGGCCCGATGTCTTCCGTGTCCGCTAGGGCATGGCCTTCGGGAAGAGGCAAAAGCAGGAAATCTCGTGATGTCGTCTGAAGCTGAAAGGTGACATTTTCGACGCGACCGGACGACAATCGCACGCTTGCGGAAGCGTCTTCAAATCCTGCCGCAGAAACGTTTATGGTCCAGTCTCCCTGCTCAAGGCGGAGCCTGTAAACACGGCGGCTCTTGAGATACTGGAACTCACTGGTTAGGCGTCCGCTTTCATGCTGCCCGGAGATGAAGACATTGGCGAGCACCGGCCGGCCATGGCGGTCCACAACTGTAAGAAAAATAGTGGCCGCGTCGGTAAATGATGACTCGGCTGAAATTAAGTGAGCGGAATGCACGCTACTTCACCGTGTCTGTAATGGACCACATAGTACCTAAGTACAAAACAACTTCAAGCTGAGAATTGCGGCGGGGCGGCTAAAGCAACCTCGGCGAGAGTCGCCGGAAAGGTCAGCGTCGATGACCTTGGTCAGGGTTCACTTACGCTGCCGCCTGCGACGCTGTGGAAGCGGCGGTTGCAATTGCTCGCTTGTCAGCTTTCAACAGTTTCAACCAATGCGTCAGATATTGCGCGTGGTCTGCTCGCGGTTCGGCTGTAATGCCAAGTTCTAAACAGAGGAACGCGGAGCCAAGCTCGGCAACAAGCTCCTCCATCGCGTAGGCCTCAGTCCCGAAGCGTCCGGACAGGTCGCGGTTGCAGCGATGGGCGGGTCCGGTCCAATGGCTCAACTCATGCAGCAGTGTGGAGTAATAGGCCTCGGTGGAAGTAGACGTCGAAGATCCTGTGAAGAGCTCACGCGGCGGCATGTGGATCTCGTCCAGCTTCGGCACGTAGCAGGCGCGGTTGCCGCCATGGCAATCTTCGCCTCGGTACGGGCAATGAAGCCTTCCACGTCATGCAGCTGCTCGACAGAAGCGATTGGAACGATCTCCGGCAGACCATCTACCTGGTCGGCATTTTGAAGACAGGCGTCGCGCGAGCAAATGCCCGCGTCTTGGAATCGTTTTCACCCTCGTCATCGGCCGCAACCTCAACCTGCTTGTAGAAAACCACGTAGGAAGCCTTCTGGCCCTTGCGGACGATAGCTCCCTTCTCCGCCCACTGGCGGTAGGTGCCCCAGAGGTGTGAGCCAAACCCTTGAACCTGGGCCTCGACCCAGAGGGCGAGGGCATTGACCCCGCGATAGGTATTGCCGGAAGCGATATTGACGGGCGTGCATCCGCCGCGGCCGCGATGCCACGGCATCTGCCATTGTCCCGCAGGGGGCAAGCGCCACCCTTGAGTGCCACCAGATCGCCGCGCATTCCTGCGTCGAGCACGTAGCGTGTGCCAGCATCTCGACCGCCGGAGAAGTTTGTTCAAGGTCGCTCGGGGACAGACCCCAACCGGCACAGAGCTTCACATGCAGGTTCATCTCGACATCAAGGAGGGCCGAGAGGCCGGCCGCTGCTTCACGCATGTCGGCAAGTTTGGGCGACTTGTAGACCGAGAGCGCGCAGGCGCGAGCAAACTCGATGAGGAACAGGTGGTCCTGAGCGAGGCAGTAACGAAACGCCGCTTCGGGAAGCGAGCCGTCTGCCAATCCGCCTCGTGGAGGAACGCTCGGTATAGGCCTGCCACTCAGCGGATGCTTCTGTCTTTAGACGCTCGAAGAAACTCACGACCTTTTTCGTCTGGCTTGCTTTTTCATGAACGTCTCGGCTCGCTGCCGATAGCACATTGCGAATCGCGTGGACGCTGACTTCAACAGGCCACCAGTTTCGCACCAGAAACAACCCGCAAAAGCGTAGCGAACGTGGTCGAATTCCGCGAAACGCGCAGGAAATTCGCCGGCTCCATCCGACTATGATCAGGTTGTCGAATGGCTGATTGAGCGGCTAACCGAATTCGAACCTAGTTTGGCAGCGCGGGAAATCACGGGCAAGTCGTGAACGATCGAGGCTGTTTTCCCACGGAAAAGCCGCAGCGCGGTCCAGCCCCACTGCGGCCATCCCGGACTAACTAAAAATTGGTGCTCAAATCTCCCCGGTGTTCTCACAGTAGAACACCCCGTCCCAAAATGGATTCCGTATAACTACCGCAACTCGACGTCACATTATTGTAACTTAAGCCCTAAGATGACACGGATCGCTCTCCAGCCCCAATGCTCCCGACAGCCGATTTTCAATCGCGGATCAGAGCGCCGGGAGTGCTAGGCCGCGCAGGCTTTGTGCAGATCTTAACCGGCCCGGACATTTTCCGTCGACGTTGAGCTTTTCTTGAGTTCCTCGACATTGAGTATCCCCAATGATTTAAGCCGGGAGCCGGAACGTGTTCATTTCTATACCGCAGACCGTGGCTGGCCCCGAGCCGGCGATCCCCCCGCCGAATCTACCCTCCTTTGTTTAGCAAATTCCCGCTCGCCTACGATCATCTTCGCGGCAACACGCTGGCGCCTGACATTTGAAAAGTCTCATTTTCATTGACTACCGCAGCAGTCAACATGAACGGACTCGCCATCGCAGATCGAGACTTTCATGAGCGGTTCAAAAGCAAAAGTGATTTGTAGCTTTGTCGTGATTCTTATCGGGTCACGGTGCTTGCCCAGTGAAGCTGCCGCTGAAGGGCGATCTAGATCTGGCGAGCCGCTTAAAATCACAGAGGAGCTTCGATCGGATCTCCGACTGGAGGATGCGAACGCCGCACGCGATCCCTGCGACCTGTCCGTAGCACAAGACGGAAATTTACGCTAGCTTCTGAGGGCTTTGCTGTGATGCGTCCCCGAATGCGATTACCTCGGGGCCAAAAGGCGATCATCCGACCGCTTGATCCTTCCCACCCTCAAAGTTGGGACAATCCCGACAATGAGGAAGTTTGGCTTGAGCTGGCGCGTGCCATCGGACGGCAGCTTGCGCGGGATGAAAAAGGTGGTTTGGAGCAGCGGATAGGGGAACGGGATGGCGATAGCGTCACCAAAAAAGAGGGCCGTGATATACGCCCGCTATTCGAGCGACATGCAAAAAGTGACCTCGATTGACGGTCAGCTATTGCTCTGCCGGAAGGTCGCCGCACGCAATGACCTAGATGTCGTCGGTGAATTTGTCGACGCTGCAAAGTCTGGCCTTACCGAGGATACCCGCGATGGCTATCAGCGATTGCTTAATGGTGTGCGGAAGCAAGATTTTGACGTGATCATCGTCGAGCATTTCGACCGCCTGTCGCGCGATCCCGCCACCATCCAGCGTCTCAAGCAGGTGTTTGAGTTCAACCGCGTTGAGCTGATGGATCAGAAAGGCGTTTATGCGACCGCAACTGACATCAGCATCGCAAGTCTCTACAATACGATCTACAAGCCGCAGCTTGCCGACAAGGTTCGGCGCGGGCATGATAACGCCGTCAACAACGGAAGAATTCCTGGCTCGTACGCCTATGGTTATCGGCCAAAGCCGGGCGTGCCTGGCGAGCGGATGATCGATGAGAGCGAAGCAGAGATCGTGCGCCGTATCTTCATCGAGTATACGGCAGGCCGTTCAACGCGAGATATCGCCGCCGATCTTACCCGCGAACGCGTACCCTCGCCTGGGGCTACCCGTCACAAGAACAAGGCTGGTCGCACCACCTGGAATCATCAGTGCATCACTGGCGGTCGCCATGGTCGCGGCATTATCGGCAACGAGCTGTATATCGGCGAGATACATTGGAATGTTCGCTCAACAATTCTCAATCCCGAAACGCAGAAAAAGCAGAAGCGCCGCAATCCCGAAGAACGCCATATCATCGTCAAAAACGCCGAGCTGCGGATTATTCCGCAAGCGCTCTGGGATAGCGCGCAGAAGGTTCGCAATGAACGCGCTATCCATATGTTCGGGCCGTCCGGCAAGCCGCGGCGCCGGCCTGTGGTCCCGCGCAACAACGAGCACCCGCTTGCGGGAGTCCTTCGGTGCGGTGTCTGCAACGGCCGTATGCGAATCGCTCAATCCTCCCGGAATGGAGGGCCGCGTGCCGCATGCGCCAACGCGCATCAGCGAGGCACCTGCGAGCATACCCGCAGCTTTGATATGGACGTTCTACTGAAGGATGTTGCCGAAAAAATGGAAGTAAGATTGCTTTCACCGAAAGCCATTGAAGAGGCGATGCGTGCCTGGAAGGAGGAGCGGAAGAGCGATCAGCGAAAGGACAGCGAACGCTCTAACCTGGAGCGTCGGCGCCGTGTGCTGAATGCCGAGATCGAACGCTTGTCATATGCGATCGCAAACAGCCGTCGCAAACCGGATGAGTTGATCGAGCGGATAGATGAATGCGACGTGGAACGGGAAACTGTCGAGGAACGCTTGCGCTTGCGCGGCAATGGCGGCGAAAACGTGATTCCGTTCGACCACCCGAAGTTCGGTGACCGATACCGTTCGGAAGCTAAGAGACTGGTCACCGGGCTCAAGATAAATCCGAAGGCGATCGAAACTCGCATCGCTTTCCGTAACTTGGTCGACTGCATTATAGTGCATCCTGTGCGCAAGCGAATGCCCTACGAATACACACCGTACCTGAACGCCACTGCCCTTTTCGGCATGAAACTCTTCTCAGAAGATCGTGAGAAATCAGGAACGATCAGCACGGCCTATTACGACACCGTCCAGTCAGGGAAATCCGTGTCCTCGTAATAGACGCGGATGTGCATGTAGTGGCGGCCGTCGCGGATCTCGCCGTCGAGATGAGACGTGAGGGCACTCATTGGATGTCCGCATCCAATTTCAATGACCTGGCCGCAGCAAGCAATCGCTTGTCGCGTGTCCAGATCGAGGCCTCGATTGTCAACGACGTCGATGCCAGCAAGTGGGCATCGACGTATCCGATACCCAAATCGGACAGCTTTCGTTTGACGATGAACTCCTGAACCTCGTCATTACTGGCGACCGTCGCCTTGGGAAGGGTATTCAGATCGTCGAGCATGTCCGACCCCTTCGGCACGCCTCCCAGAAGCAATTCGCCGACCACGAACGGATGAATGACAATATCACCGTGATTGAGGAGGCCAGCAAACCGTGTATCCGCGCGACGGAAGTGGTCGACCCAGATCGACGTATCCGCGAGGACTATCATTTAGGCCGGCGACGCGGCGGAGCCTTGACGTTGGGCTCAACACCTCCCATTCGCGCAAGCCGGCGCGCGGCCTCACGTTCAACGAAGGCCTTCAAGGCCTCCCTGACGACGGATGACTTTTCACTGACGCCAGCGAACTCCTGCGCCTTGGCAAAGAGCTCGTCGTCGATCGCGATTGTGGTTCTCATGGCGGCACCTCTACATCAAAGATAGCATCATTTGATGTAGCATTCCATGCCTTACGCCACCACCGGCGGCGATCTTCAGCGGAAAATCGGCGGGCCATTGCCGCGGAGCCGGATGATAGCGGGTGATGCGCGGCCGCAGCTCCGGCTCGACGCCAACGCCATAGGCGGCGGTCGACACGCCGAGCGCAGAAAGGCCGCCGACAGAACGGATGAGATGACGCCGAGAAATCATGAAAGCCTGATCGTGATGCGCTTCCGTGATGCGGCCCGAATGGAGCGGAATTGGGGTGTGCTTGTGCAGTTCATCAGCACAGAGATTACCGAAAGTTCATGACAACCAGAGCACTGCGCGTTCGCGCAGATCAGTCGTCGCTTTCGTCCGTCCCAAACAGGCCGAACTGGGCCGCCGCATCGCGCGAGGGCTCGGCGATGTCGAGATGGCGGAAGGCGTGCGAGGTGAGCAGCCGGCCGCGCGGGGTGCGCTGGAGATAGCCGCACTGGATCAGATAGGGCTCGATGATGTCCTCGATCGCGTCACGCGGCTCGGACAGCGCGGCCGCCATCGTCTCGACTCCGACCGGGCCACCGCCGTAGTTTTGCGCGATGGTCGTGAGGTAGCGGCGATCCATCGCGTCAAGACCCGCGGCATCGACCTCGAGCGCGCTCAGCGCGTGATCGGCGATCTTGCGGTCGATGGAGGCGGCATCTGCGGCGGAAGCGAAATCGCGCACCCGGCGCAGCAGGCGGCCGGCGATGCGAGGCGTGCCGCGGGCGCGGCGCGCGATCTCGTTGGCGCCGTCGGAGCTCATGCCGACGTTGAGCACGCGCGCCCCGCGGGTGACGATGCTCTCCAACTCCTCGATCGTGTAGAAGTTGAGGCGGACCGGAATGCCGAAGCGATCGCGCAGGGGATTGGTGAGCAGTCCGGCGCGCGTGGTGGCCCCGACCAGAGTGAACTTCGACAGCTCGATCTTCACCGAGCGCGCCGCCGGGCCCTCGCCGATGATGAGGTCGAGCTGAAAATCCTCCATCGCGGGATAAAGCACCTCTTCCACCGCGGGGCTGAGGCGATGGATCTCGTCGATGAAGAGCACATCGCGCTCCTCGAGATTGGTGAGCAACGCGGCGAGATCGCCCGCCTTGGCGATCACCGGCCCTGATGTCGCGCGAAACCCGACGCCGAGCTCCTTGGCCACGATCTGCGCCAGCGTAGTCTTGCCGAGGCCGGGCGGGCCGACGAACAGCACGTGATCCAGCGCCTCGCCGCGCTTGCGCGCCGCCTCGATGAAGATTGAGAGATTCTTGCGCGCCTGCTGCTGGCCGACGAAATCGGACAGCGATTGCGGGCGCAGCGTGGTGTCGCCGACGTCGTCGCTACGGCGCTCGGGCGAGACCATGCGGTTGGCCTTGGGATCGCTCACTTCGCGAGCTCCTTCAGGCCGAGGCGAATAAGCTGCGCCGTCTCGGCATTCTCACCCGCGCTACGCGATGCCGATGCGATGGCCGCCGCGGCCTGCGGCTGGCCGTAGCCGAGATTGACCAGCGCGGAGATGGCGTCCGCCACCGGTCGCGGCGCGCGCTGGTCGTCAACGGCACCAGCGAGATGCACGACGGCCGGATCGACATTGGCAAAGGCCGGCGCCTTGTCCTTCAACTCGGTGACGATGCGCTCGGCCACCTTGGGCCCGACGCCGGGCGTGCGCGCCACCGCGGCCTTGTCGCGCAGCGCGATCGCGTTGGCGAGATCGGCCGGCGCCAGCGTGCCGAGCACGGCGAGCGCGACCTTGGCGCCGACGCCCTGCACGGTCTGGAGCAGGCGAAACCATTCGCGCTCCTGGTCGGTGCGGAAGCCGAACAGTTTTATCTGATCTTCGCGGACGTAAGTCTCGATCGACAGCACGGCAGCCTCGCCGGGCGATGGAAGATGCTGCAGCGTGCGCGCTGAGCAATGGACCTGATAGCCGACGCCGCCGACGTCGAGGAGCACGTAATCCTCGCCGTAGGAATCGATCAGGCCCTTGAGCTTGCCGATCATAGTCCCGCCACTTTCAGCCTGAGCGCCGTGCTCTGGCGGTGATGGGCATGGGTGATGGCGATGGCGAGTGCGTCGGCGGCATCCGCCGACGGCGGATCGGCCTTGGGCAGCAGGATTTTCAGCATCATCACGATCTGCTGCTTGTCGGCATGGCCGGCGCCGACCACCGTCTTCTTGACCTGGTTCGGCGCGTATTCGGCGACACTGATGCCGAACATCGCGGGCGCCAGCATGGCGACGCCGCGGGCCTGGCCGAGTTTCAGCGTCGCGACGCCGTCCTTATTCACAAAGGTCTGCTCGACCGCGGCTTCCATCGGATTGTGATTCGAGAGAACGGCCGCGAGCCCCTCATGGATCGCTAGCAGGCGGCTCGACAGCGGCAAATCATCCGGCGGTTCCACCGAACCGCAGGCGACATAGATCAGGCGGTTGCCTTCGGCCTCGATCACGCCCCAGCCGGTGCGACGCAGGCCGGGGTCGATGCCGATAATGCGAACGGGGCCACGAATCGGGAGCGCAGTCATGGGCCAGTGATAGCGGCTGGCTGCCGTGGGGGGAAACAGAAACAGAACGGAAGTAACAGGGGAAAGCGGGACAGGTTTACCCGCCCATCTTCGCGACCAGCGCGTCCGACACCTCGAAATTGGCGTAGACGTTCTGGACGTCGTCGTGCTCGTTGAGCAGATCCATCAGCTTCAGCAGCTTCTCGCCGGTCTCGTCGTCGACCGCGACCGTGTTCTGCGGCTTCCAGATCAGCGCGGCCTTGCGCGGCTCGCCGAACTTGGCTTCCAGCGCCTTGGCGACGTCGCGATAACTCTCGGTCGAGGCGTAGATCTCGTGGCCGCCTTCGCCGGAGATCACGTCGTCGGCACCCGCTTCGATGCCCGCGTCGAGCATGGCGTCGTCCGAGGCGACGCTGCGGTCATATTCGATGATGCCGGTGCGGTCGAACATGAAGGAGACCGAGCCGGTTTCGCCGAGATTGCCGCCGGATTTGGTGAAGAAGGAGCGGATGTCGGAGGCGGCGCGGTTGCGGTTGTCGGTCAGCGCCTCGACGATGACGGCGACACCGCCGGGGCCATAGCCCTCGTAGCGGATCTCGTCATAGTTCTCGCCGTCATTGCCGAGCGCCTTCTTGACGGCGCGCTCGATATTGTCCTTCGGCATGTTCTCCTGCCGCGCCGCGATGATGGCCGCACGCAGGCGCGGGTTCATGTTGGGATCGGGCGTTCCCAGCTTGGCGGCGACGGTGATTTCCCGCGCCAGCTTGCCGAACAGCTTCGACTTCTGGGCATCCTGCCGGCCCTTGCGGTGCATGATGTTCTTGAATTGGGAATGTCCGGCCATGCGTGATCTTCTCTAGGGAACCGTGCGCCAATGGTGAGCGTGAGGAAGCGCGGCCTTATAGGCCGCCAACCCACCGGAATGAAAGAGCCTCTCGTACTTTAAGGTAATACCGTAGTGCCCCCGTGCCCAGAAGTCAGGCATCGTTAACCCTGATTTCATTCCGGCTTGCGAAAATAACAGCCACCCGCCTCCCAACAAGAGTGATCTCTGATGGCGTTCGCATTATTCCGGAAGCGTCGGCCAAATTCGGCCGCGCCCGCGGCAGCCCTCCAGGCCGCGCAGCCAGCGGCTGATTCCGCGCCCGCCCCGGTCAGTGATGGCGATTCGGCCCGGGAGATCCTGGAACTGCTGGAACTCGAGCTCGGCGCCATGATCCGCCAGCTCGAGCGCGCCGCCAATTCGGTCGCCAGCGGCGCCGAAGCGACCGCGGCGACGCTTGCGGACATCCGCCAGCGCACCGACGCGCTGACCGGTCGGACCAATGCCGCACAGTCGAACGCCTCAAGCTTCGCTGATGCCGCCGACAAGTTCACTCAGTCCGCGCATGGAATCGGCGCGCAGGTTCGCGCCGCCGGCAAACTGGCTGATGAAGCCAGCGCGGCGGCGCAGGAGGCCCGCGCCAATGTCGACCGGCTGCGGGAGTCCTCCGCAGCAATCGGCAATGTCGTCAATCTGATCGCCCAGATCGCGCGGCAGACCACGCTGCTCGCGCTCAACTCCACCATCGAGGCCGCGCGCGCAGGCGCCGCCGGCAAGGGTTTTGCGGTCGTCGCCACCGAGGTGAAGGCGCTCGCGGTGCAGACCCAGGGCGCGACGGAGGAGATCACAAAGAAGATCGACGCGCTTCAGCGCGATGCCGCAGGCTCCGCGGACGCGGTGCACCGCATCTCGCAGGCGATCGAGGCGATCCGCCCGGTGTTCGACACCGTCAACGGCGCGGTGGCCGAGCAGAACGCCACCACCAGCGAGGTCTCCGGCAACGCGACCAGCGCATCGCAATTCATCATCTCGGTCGGCGAGAGCGCGGCCGAGATCGACGCTGCGACCAAGGCCGCCGAGACCCATGGCGAGAGCGTCGCCAGCGCCGGCAAGGCCGTGACGACCTTCGCTCAGAAGCTGAAATCGCGCTGCGCAGTGCTGCTCCGCCAGAGCGAGAACGACGACCGCCGCAAGACCGAACGACTGCCCTGCCATCTCAAATTCGAGAGCACGCGCGGCGTGCTGCCGGTCTACGAGATCGCGATGGACGGTGTGTTGATCGGTGGTGCGGAAGCAAGCCGGCTCGCGCCGCAGGCGATCATCGAGGGCACTCTCGAAGACGTCGGCGCCTGCCGTTTGCGCGTGACCGAGCAAGCCAAGACCGGCGCCCGCGCGCACTTCGTCAGCCCAAGTGCCGCACTTCGCGAGAAGATCGAAGACAGGCTCTGGTCGATCCACGAGGAGAACACCGAGTTCGTCACCCGCGCGATGGAGGCGGGCACCGCACTGACCCGGATTTTCGAGCAGGCCGTCGCGCGCGGCGAGGTCAAGATGGATGACCTCTTCGACACCGATTACGCCGAGATCGCCGGCACCAATCCGCAGCAATACCGCACCAAATATCTGGACTGGGCCGACCGCGCGCTGCCGCCGTTCCAGGAAACCTTTCTCGCCAAGGAACCGCGCATGGCGTTCTGCGCCATGGTCGACCGCAACGGCTTCCTGCCGGTCCACAACAAGGTCTATTCGCATCCGCAGCGACCAGGCGATGCCGCCTGGAACACGGCCAACAGCCGCAACCGCCGCATGTTCAACGATCCGGCGGGGTTGGCCGCAGCACACAATTTGCGACCGTATCTGATCCAGAGCTATGCGCGCGACATGGGCAACGGCAACACCGTGATGATGCGCGAGATCGACGTCCCCATCCGCGTGCAGGGCCGGCACTGGGGCGGATTCAGGACGGCCTACAAGCTGTAGTGCACGCTCAGGCAAGACGCCGGGCGCGAATCACTTCTTTAGGTGAAGTTGGAATGGGAATGCCGCGGTGAGCCGATCAACGGCTCCGACTGGAGGAAGCCCGTAAATGTCCCTCGCCCAGCTTGCAGTCATGGACACTGGATCCAACCGGACGCTCGCCGAGCGGCTGATCGACCAGCTTGCAGACCGCATCGGCGGCCTTGGGGTCGAGCTTGCCGACATCGCCGGCCACGTCCAGGAGGTCGCAAACCGCGTCGCCAACCAGTCGGACCGGTTCCACCATCTCCAGAAAACGGCCGAGACCATGGTCTCGGCCAACCACGACATCGCCAACGCCTCGCAGGCGGTGCAATCGACCACGTCGGCTGCCGTCGGCGAGATCGCGCAATCGCGCGGCGCGGTCGACACCGCAGTCAGCCACATCTCGGAGCTCGTCGCGGCCGTGGAGCGGATCGAAACGCGCCTCGGCGCCGTCGGCTCGGCGCTGGCCCAGGTCGCAAAGGTCTCCGGCTCGATCGAGGCGATCGCCAAACAAACCAACCTGCTTGCGCTGAACGCAACAATCGAGGCCGCGCGTGCCGGCAACGCCGGGCGCGGTTTTGCCGTGGTCGCAAGCGAGGTCAAAAATCTCGCGGAGGCCACCCGCCAGGCCACGCACCAGATCTCCGACACCGTGCGCGATCTCGACGGCCAGATCGAAGGCCTGATCGGCGAGAGCAGCGAGGCCTCGCAACGTGCGAAGACCGCCGGCGAAGGCGCCCAGCAGATCTCCGGCATCATCTCGCGGGTCCAGCAGGGCTTTGCCTCGGTGGAAGCCGAAATCGGCAGCGTCACGCGCGCGGCGACCTCCAATCTCGGCCATTGCGACACCGTCATCAACGAGCTCAACGAGCTCGCCAAAGGCGTCGACCTCTCCTCGCGCGATCTCAAGAACGCCGACCAGCGGGTGACAAAGCTGCTCGACACCTCGGAAGGCCTGATCGCGCTGATCGCCGACAGCGGCGTGGAAACATCGGATGCGCCGCTGATCCGTGTCGTCGTCGACACCGCCAAGCGGATCTCGGCCGAGTTCGAGGCCGCGGTCGGCCGCGGCGAGATCACGCTCGACCAGCTCATGGACGAGAACTATCGGGAGATCGCGGGCACCGATCCCAAACAATACAACACCGCCTATGTCGACTTCACCGACCGCCTGCTGCCCGCCATCCAGGACCCGATCCAGAAGTCGGATCCGCGCATCGTGTTCTGCGTCGCCTGGGCCAAGGGCGGCTATCTGCCGACCCACAATCCGAACTACCGGCTGCCGCAGGGCAAGGACCCGGTCTGGAATAACGCCAATTGCCGCAACCGCCGCCTCTTCACCGACCGCGCGGTGAAGAAGGTTGCGGCCAACACAAAACCGTTCCTGCTCCAGACCTATCGCCGCGACATGGGCGGCGGGCAGTTCGTGCTGATGAAGGACCTGTCCTCGCCAATCATGGTCCGCGGCAAGCACTGGGGCGCGTTCCGGATGGGATTCCGCCAGAGCTGAATCAAAAATCTCGAAAACAACCCCATGCACAGTAGCCAGGTGTGCGGAATCAACGACTTACGCCGCCAGGCTCCGACGCCGCTTGACTCGTCGGGCAAAACAGGCGCATAATGCTATTATTCCGAAATCAACATTCGTCGAGACAGACGTCCCAGCTGAGTGAGTCTGCCGGCGTCGCAGCCCTCGCTCGCAAGGCAGGGGCTATCTCATAAGACATTCTGCACGACCTGAGCGCGCGCCTCGTCCTTCGAGACGACCGCTTCGCGGCCTCCTCAGGATGAGGCCAAGCGGCATCGTGCTCGTCAAAGCGACGGCCGCACATCATCCTGCGGGCCCGCCTCAGGCGGGCGTCTCGAAGGATGGCCGCAAGGGAGGACGTGCCGCCACCTGACTTTTCCAATCGCACGAGTTTCGTCTTTGCACGGTTTTGCGCATTCGCATGGTGATGTGCGGTGGCCGGTCACGCGCATGATGAAAATGCACCAGAAAATGACGATTATCATATCGACTAGCCTAAAAGCGCCGCACAGATCGTCGCGCACAGCGTGTCGCCGGTGCCCTCGCCCGACCTGCCGGCCACCAACGTCGCGCAGATCGTGCTTTCAGGCACCAAGCGCCGCACGCCGGATGGCGCGCTATCGATGCCGGCGTTCGGCAATGCGTCTAGCGACGACGAGATCGCGGCGGTGGCGAACTACGTCACGGCGCGGTTCGGCACCAAGGGCTCGAAGTTGACGGCAAAGGATGTCGCGGAGTTGAGGGAGCAGACGGCGGATTAGCTATCGCCGTGAACGCGACTGCGCCTTCTCCCCTTGTGGGCTAGCTTGGGCACACATTTTTGGCGAGGAAGAAGCCTTGGGCGATGGCTCGGAAGCGTTCGAGCCCGTCGCGCATTGTGATTGGGCCGTTGGATTTGTCGCTCTCGTAACCGGTCCAGCCACCGAGGCGGGCGATGGTCCAGCCGGCCCAAGCAAGGCTGCTTGGTATATGGGGATTTTGCTGTTTGGCGGTGCGGCCCCGCAAACGTTCCTGCAAGGCCGATAGAACCTGCATTTCGCGATCGTCAAAGACGTGCGAGGCAGGTTGGCTATCGTCGAGCGAGGCGCGCGCGAGCACGAGTTGCATGGTTTGGCACGCGGCGATGAGAGCGATAACGGCGAGCTTTTCCAGCGCCGCGCCTTCGGCAAGAACGCTCGCCTCGAGATCAAGGCCTTGGCGCTTCACGGTCCTGAACAATTGTTCGACATGCCAGCGCTGGCGGTACCAGCCGATCACCGTTGGCGCGGCGCGTGGGGATCGGAGCAGGATGCTGGCCGACAGACGACGACCGTTCCGAACCGCACCGCCAACTGCGCTTGACGAGCCTGGCGCTTGCCTGCCCGCGCCGGCAGATCGATCGCCAAGCGATGTTGCTCGGGCAGTGCCGCCATGGTCGCAAACAGAGCGCGGTCGCCTGTTGTTGCACGATCCCGGCACGCGCGGCTCAACAGATGCGTGCGACGATCCGGCAGGCGAGCCCACTTCTCATAAATGTCTCCTTCGCGATCGTCGATCACTGTGATCATGCTCGCCTTGGTCAGGCCCCATTTGGCCCGCCGCGGGCCCTTCACCCATCGATAGGATTCCTTTTCCTCAATCGGCTGCTTGCGATAGTCGGCGGCCTTGGTTTTAAAGCGGCGCCAGACCTGCACGTCGGCCAGGCCCAGACAGTGACCTGTTTCTGCATCAACCGTCAGAACGGGATGCACGAACAGGCCGACGTCACGGCCATTGCCCACCCGGCCGAGATCGCGCTTGCGCCCTCGCTTGGCCTCATAGTTGATCTCGCTGGTATCCTGGATCGCCAGGACGTGCCGGCCGGCCGCAATCTCACGCAGACGCGCTCGCGCGCGGATCACCATCTTGTCGACCGTGACCCGCTCATTCATCAAAAAGCGCCGAAATTTGACCTTCTCGGCGCGATCCTCGCCAAGTTTGCGCAGACAAACCGTCTGTCGCTCGCAGACACGCGCAAGCAACAGAGCGCCATTTTTTTAAGACGCTCGTCGCCGAAATAGCCGATATCCATCTCCGCCATCGCTCCGCTGCCAGAATCACGACGGCCTACACAGAATCACAGGCGATTCATTCTGTGCAAGAGATCTGTGCCCAAGCTAGCCCCTTGTGGGAGAAGGTGGCGCGAAGCGCCGGATGAGGGGTTGGCTCCACATTCGAATGCGAGCGGCTTATGGATCGTTTGTTTCTGGATCGTTTGTTTCGCCTCCTTCCATTTCGCCGATACGCTGTTGCAGCGGCGAAACCCATCCGACCCTATTTTTGATCAAATTCCATCGTGAGCGCCTGGCGATCAGGATCGCAGCATCCATTTCGCCCACTCCTCTCGCGAAATCCGCGTAGATCTCCGCCTCGATCAGAGCGTTGACCTGTCTTTCGTAGTATTCAGTGATGTAGTAGCTGACGCGCTCGCGGTATTCCTCCCATTTCATTCTGTGTGCCTTCTCGGCGGCTGCCTCGGAAGCTGTTTTGCCCCAGTAGGACAAGAAATCATGCGCAGCATTTGCACTCCAGTCGTGAAACAGTTGGTGCGACCGAGGTTTCGATAATATGGCTGCAAAATCCTTGCACCAGCGCGCGATCTCGACAGGATCGGCATTAATTCCGGGATTCGATGCTAGCCATTCGCTCACTTGGCGCAGCGGTTCGTGTAGTCGCCAATCGAAGGCCTCCATCTCGGCGCGACGCTCTGCGCTGGGATGCCATTCGAACAGCACCAGAGTCTTGGTGTTCAGCCGTTCAACCGTCGATGCATAGGCGAACGACAAACGAGCCTTGCGTGATCGCAGTAACTGGAGAACCTCGCGTTGACCATAGTATAGGCTCGACGACCAATCCAACGCCTTACCGCTGTTATCTGCGCGGTAATGCGACTCGTCGGTATGGCCATCTCGACGCGGTACGGTTTCGATCACGAGATCTATATCACCCAGGTCATCGCTGTCAGTGACGTACGAACCGAACGCGCTGATCTTGGCTACGAAGAAGACCAGCTCATCTCGTCTATTGATCTCGTTGGCGCGCTCAATTAGAGCGGCGACCTCCTTGTCAGCCTTTGCGCGGTCGAAACGCTTCGTCAGATTCGCTGCCGCCCCTTTTGGCTGGTCTCATATTGAGCCTTGTCCCAGTCGCTTTCAGGTTTATGTGGCTCAAAGTAGCCCTCTGATAGTAGCTCCGCGAAGATGCGCTGAGCATCAGCCACCTTAACCAGCTTGAACTTGAAGCCCCAAATCTTGCAATACTGCTTACGATCATCAGCATCGGACCGCTGACGAAGGGTCCTAGGGATTCTAGGATTGCTCTTGCAGGCGGCATCCACCGTGCAGCGCCAATGCTCGTTATTAAGGAAGTCAAGGACGGCCTCCACGTTGACGCGGTCGGGCCGATGCAGTTCGCGCATCAAGTCGCGGGCCATCTTAATCGGCATTCCTGCGATAAGTTTGGAATCGATTTTCATTGTCGCTTGAACAGGTGGGTAATTTCACGTGGCTCAACGAGAACCATCCTATCGAATGGCCGCAAAAGGTTCTTGCGATTTTTTTGCCACTTTGCCTTCACACCGGAGACATGCGTGGTGCCGTGAAGCGCCGGATGAGGGGCCGTCTCTGGGAGTGCAGCTTAAAGTGAGACTCGCGGATAGATACCCCTCACCCGTCTCGCCGCTACGCGGCGAGCCACCCTCTCCCACAAGGGGCGAGGGTGCACCGTCAGCGCCGCGCGAAAACTCAGCTCAACCAGAATCGCGGCGTCGCCGGCTCCAGCCTTCCACCCACACGCACCGGTGCAATCTTGAGCGCAAGCCCCGTCGCGTCATCGGTTTCGACCGCCACGCCGCTGAGCGTCGCCACGCCCGCGGCCGGCTCGAACCGGCCTGACGGAATCCCCGACGTGAACCGCCGCAGCGGCTCTTCCTTCTGCATGCCGATGATGGAATCGTAGTCACCGGTCATGCCGGCGTCGGTCATGTAGGCGGTGCCGCCGGTGAGGATCTGGTGGTCGGCGGTCGGCACGTGGGTGTGGGTGCCGACGACGAGGCTGGCGCGGCCGTCGCAGAAGAAGCCGATGCCCTGCTTCTCGCTGCTCGCCTCGCAATGGAAGTCGACGACGATGGCGTCCGCGGCAACACCGAGCGGACAGGCGCCGAGCTCGCGCTCCAGTGCGGCAAAGGGATCGTCGAACGGGGTCATGAAGACGCGGCCGAGCGCATTGACGACGAGGGCATGCTTGCCGTTCTTGGTCTCGACCAAAGCGGCGCCGCGGCCGGGCGTGCCGCGCGGATAGTTCGCGGGACGTACCAGGCGCTCTGCGCGCTCGATGAACACGAGGGCCTCGCGCTGGTCCCAGGAGTGATTGCCGAGCGTCACCGCATCGGCGCCGGCATCGAGAAACTCCTGGTAGATTGCTTCGGTGATGCCGAAGCCGCCGGCGGAATTCTCGCCGTTGACGACCACGAAATCGAGCGACCAGTCCTTGACCATGCCGGGCAGATATTCGGCGATGGCATTGCGGCCGCTGCGGCCGACGACATCACCCACGAAGAGAATGCGCAACTTCAGAACTCCGGAATTCCAACACGTCGGATTCCGTTAGCACATAATCCAGCGCCACGTCGTGGGATAGTGCCGGAACCGCCTCGATCTCCTGCACTGCAAAAGCCAGCCCGATGCCGATGATGTTCTTGGCTTTGCGTAAGTGTGCGAAGGTGAAGTCGTAATGCCCCGCACCATAGCCGATGCGATGGCCGAGACGGTCGAAGGCCGCAAGCGGCGTCAGCATGATGTCGGGAATGACTTCGCTAGCTGCCGGCGACGGTTCGGGAATGCCGAGCGGGCCGAGCATCAGCCGGTCGCTCGGATGAAAGATGCGGAAGACCAGCGACTGACCGCGCGCGGTCACACAGGGCAGCGCCAGTCGCGCGCCCTCCTCCGCGAGCCTCCTCAGCAGCGGCATCGGATCGATCTCGCTGCGGATCGGCGAGTAGCCGGAGACGATGCTCCCGGGCAGCAGCTTGAACGGCAGCCCGCGCTTGGCGAGCTTTGTGGCGGCAGCGACGCGCTTCTTCTCGCTCAGCCCGTCGCGTTTTGCGAGGGCTTTGGCACGGAGTTCGGACTTGGTATTGGTCATGCGCTCGGTCCCCACGTCATCACCCACGAAGGCGGGTGATCCAGTATTCCAGAGGCAGTGGTGATTCACACAAAAGCCGCGGCGTACTGGATGCCCCGGTCCCCCGTGCACAATTGCGCACTAGGCCGGAGCATGACACCTGCTGAACTGGCCGCAGTCGTTTCAACAAGCACAAACCAAGCAAACAACAGTGCGAAGCCGCAGACGCCGTTGAAGCGCTCGATCCCGGAGTTCCCTACGAAAGTAGGTGGGCACCATATGTCCGAGCCCACGGGCCCGGCCAGGGACAGTTCCCTAAAGGATCGATAAGGCCCCGGGGATATATGGCTCCGGACGCGCGCAGCAGCCTCGCTCGGGCAATGTAACAACGATGCTGACGAATCGCCAGCGCGATCGCAAATGACTGGATGGTGTTTGGTCAGTTGCTCGCGCCGCGGGCTCGCTTAACCTCTCCCGCTTGCGGGAGAGGTCGCGCCGAAGGCGCGGGTGAGGGCTCTCTCCTCTTGGGGGTCCTCGATCGTGGAGAAACCCTCTCCCCGACCCTCTCCCGCAAGCGGGAGAGGGAGCGCAGCGGAGCCTACCCGATCGCGATGCCGTTGCCGACGGTCCGGTTCAGGACCTGGGTCGACTTCTCGATGCGTTCGGCGGCGGCGTTCAGCGCGTTCACCACCGCGGTCTGGGTCATCCGGGCGCGCTCGACGGCGGCATTGCGGAAATCCCGCAGCTCGGTCAATTCCTGCTCCATGGTGCGGATGCGGTTGCCGGCGTCGACCAGTTCGTCGCAGACGGTCAGTGCCGCCATCACGGTGAGCCGCGCATCGCCGATCTCGCCGAATTTTCCGCGCAGCGACTGGATCCGCGTCTCCAGGCTTTCGGCGAGCTTCAGCAGCCGCACCTCCTGGCCCTCCTCGCAGGCCATGCGGTATTGCCGGGCGTTGATGGTGACGTTGATGTGGCTCATCCATCCTCTCCGGTATCGAGCACCGAGCGTATCGTGACGATTGCGGAATCGAGCCGATCGGAGATTTCGCGATTGGTGCGCTCGAGCTTGCGCGCCTTCACCAGTGCGCCGTCGAGCTCGTCGGCAAGCCGCGAGCGGTCTGCGCCCAATGCCTGAATCCGCGTCGCGAGCTCGTTCTCGTCGCGATCGGCATCGCGCCGGCGCTCGACCGCGCTCTCGAGCGCGTCGAGCGCCGCCGTGAGCCTGCGGGTCGCGATCTCGATCTCGACGGCGGAGGACTCCGTCATGGCAGAGCTGTTGGATACGCGATCGTTCATGCAGTCAGCGGCGGAACCTGTGGCGTTGCCCGTGGGCTTTTCCTTGGGCTTATCCTTGGGCTTGCCGCCCGGCAAAAGACTCGGTTCGGCAAGCGGTTAGAAGCAGAAATTTACGTGGCAAGCCAGCCGAGCGCAACGCCGCCGCGAAACTATGCACTGCTAGATCGGGATGAGATTCATCCCGATCTAGCAGTTTCTCTTGGACATGATCTCGCCGGAAAACCGGCCCGCCACTTTTCCGGATCATGCCGTAAGCAACTTTTCCGGCCAAACCGGCGTTTGATCGCCTTGGACTCCCGGAACCGAGGTGCTATCCCAGCCCCGACTTTCAGTGGCCGAAAGGCTTCTTTCCGCGCGGGCGCACTCCGTCGCCAAGCGCCTCATTTCAGACGGATTTCAGACATGACGCAGGTCGACCACACCCGTATGGCCAACGCGATCCGCGGCCTCGCCATGGACGCTGTCGAGAAAGCGAAATCGGGCCATCCGGGCCTGCCGATGGGCGCCGCCGACATGGCCACGGTGCTGTTCACGCAATTCCTGAAATTCGACATTGCCGCGCTGGACTGGCCCGACCGCGACCGCTTCGTGCTCTCGGCCGGCCACGGCTCGATGCTGCTCTATTCGCTGCTCCATCTCACCGGCAGTGCCGAGATGACGATCGAGCAGCTCAAGAACTTTCGCCAGTTGGGATCGCTGACGCCGGGACACCCCGAACACGGCCACACCAAGGGCATCGAGACCACGACCGGCCCCCTCGGCCAGGGCATCTCGACTGCGGTCGGCATGGCGCTCGCCGAAAAAATGCTGGCCGCCGAGTTCGGCAAGAAGATCGTCGACCACCACACCTATGTGATCGCCTCCGACGGCGACCTGATGGAGGGCGTGTCGCAGGAAGCGATCGCGATGGCCGGGCACTGGAAGCTCAACAAGATGATCGTGCTCTACGACGACAACGGCATCTCCATCGATGGCCCGACCTCGATCTCGGATTCCGTCGACCAGGTGAAGCGCTTCAAGGCGTGCGGCTGGGCCGCCGAGAAGATCGACGGCCAGGACCAGGCGGCGATCGCAGCCGCCATCACCCGCGCGCAAAAATCCAGCAAGCCGACGCTGATCGCCTGCCGCACCACGATCGGCTTCGGCGCGCCGCACAAGGCCGGCACCGCGAAGGCCCATGGCGAGGCGCTCGGCGCCGACGAGCTCAAGGCGGCCAAGGAAAATCTCGGCATCTCGCTCGAGCCGTTCTCGGTGCCCGACGACGTGCTGAAGGCGTGGCGCGCGGCAGGCAGCCGCGGCGCGGCGGCTCGTCAGGAATGGGAAGCGAGGCTCGGTGAACTCGGCAGCCGCAAGCGCGCCGAGTTCGAGCGCCGCCTGCGCCATGAGCGTCCGGCGTCGCTGGCAAAGGCATTCAAAACCTACAAGAAGGAACTGCTGGAAAAGCCGATGACTGCGGCCACGCGCAAGTCCTCGGAGGCCGTGATCGAAGTCATCGCCGGGGCGATGCCGATGGAATTCCTCGCAGGCTCAGCCGACCTCACCGGCTCCAACAACAACAAGGCGAAGTCGGCGACCGCTTTCTCCGCCAAGACGCCGAAGGGCCGCTTCATCCATTATGGCATTCGCGAGCACGGCATGTGCGCCGCCATGAACGGCATCTTCCTGCACGGCGGCTTCGCGCCGAACGGAGCCACGTTCCTGGTGTTCACGGACTACGCCCGTCCGGCCATGCGCCTTGCCGCGTTGATGGGCACCGGCGTGGTCTATGTGATGACCCACGATTCCATCGGCCTTGGCGAAGACGGACCGACCCATCAGCCGGTCGAGCATCTCTCCGCACTTCGCGCCATCCCGAACATGCGCGTGTTCCGCCCCTGCGACTCCATCGAGGTCGCCGAGTGCTGGGAACTCGCGCTCAACCGAATCGACGGACCGACCGTGCTGGCGCTGACGCGACAGAACCTGCCGCAGCTCCGCACCAATGCGCCGAACGAAAGCCCCTGCCAATATGGCGCCTACGAGTTGGTCGCCGCGCAAGGCGAAGCCAAGGCGACCCTGTTCGCCTCGGGCTCGGAGGTCGAGATGGCTGTGGCCGCCCAGAAACAGCTCGCCGAGCGCGGCATTCCGACACGGGTGGTATCGGTCCCCTCGCTCGAACTCCTGCTAGCGCAACCAAAGGAACGCCGCGACGAGATCATCGGCAAGGCGCCGATCAAGGTCGCCATCGAGGCCGCGGTGCGCTGGGGCTGGGACGCCGTGATCGGCCCGGATGGCGAATTCGTGGGCATGCATTCCTTCGGCGCCAGCGCCCCTCTCAACAAGGTCTTTCAGCATTTCGGCATTACCGCCGAGGCTGCGGTTAACGCTGTCCTGAAGCGCGTTTCCTGAGAGTTGAGCTTGCCAAAAAAAAGGACTACGTAATCTCTCATATGATCAAGCTCCGCCCGGCTGAACCGGGCGTCCGCCCTAAAAAACCCTCGCTGACGCGTTAACCGCGCGTCCGGCGGGATGACAACGGTCATTGAAGGAGACGAAAGATGGCAGTCCGCGTTGGCATTAACGGTTTTGGCCGCATCGGCCGCAACGTCCTGCGGGCGATCGCAGAGTCCGGCCGCAAGGATATCGAAGTGGTCGGCGTCAACGACCTCGGCCCGGTCGAGACCAACGCCCATCTGCTCCGTTTCGACAGCGTCCATGGCCGCTTCCCCGGCACCGTGACCGTCGACGGCGACACGATCAATCTCGGCGGCGGCAAGATCAAGGTGACCGCCGAGCGCGATCCCTCGAAGCTGCCCTGGAAGGATCTCGGCGTCGACATCGCGCTGGAATGCACCGGCATCTTCACCTCGAAGGACAAGGCCTCTGCGCACCTGACCGCCGGCGCTAAGCGCGTGCTGGTGTCCGCGCCGGCTGACGGCGCCGACGCCACCATCGTCTACGGCGTCAACCACGACACGCTGACCAAGGAGCACATGGTCGTCTCCAACGGCAGCTGCACCACCAACTGCCTCGCGCCGGTCGCCAAGGTGCTGAACGATCTGGTCGGCATCGAGACCGGCTTCATGACCACGATCCACGCCTATACCGGCGACCAGCCGACGCTGGACACGCTGCACAAGGATCTCTACCGCGGCCGCGCGGCGGCGATGTCGATGATCCCGACCTCGACTGGCGCCGCCAAGGCGATCGGCCTGGTGCTGCCGGAATTGAAGGGCAAGCTCGACGGCGTCTCGATCCGCGTGCCGTCCCCGAACGTCTCGGTCATCGACCTCAAGATCGTGGCCAAGCGCGCCACCGATCCGAAGGAGATCAACGCGGCGATGAAGCGCGCCTCCGAGCAGCAGCTCAAGAGCATTCTCGGCTACACCAACGCGCCGAACGTCTCGATCGACTTCAACCACGATCCGCACTCGGCGACCTTCCACGAGGACCAAACCAAGGTGCAGAACGGCACGCTGGTGCGCGTGATGGCCTGGTACGACAACGAGTGGGGTTTTTCGAACCGCATGGCGGACACCGCCGTCGCCTTCGCGAAGGTGATCTAACTCCGCTCTCGTGTCCCGGACGCGATGCAGCGTGAAACGCTGCTTCGCGGATCCGGGACCCATGTTCCTCCAGCGTCAACTCCCGGTTCTGCATCGCGGCACTTCGCGCCGCAATGCGCCCGGGACAAGAGAGCCAGAGATGACCAACAAATTCCGCACCCTCGACGACGTCGACGTGAAGGGCAAGCGCGTGCTGCTGCGCGTCGATCTCAACGTGCCCATGGACAACGGCCGCGTCAGTGACGCGACCCGGCTCGAGCGCGTCGCGCCGACCATCACGGAGATCGCCGACAAGGGCGGCAAGGTCATCCTGCTCGCGCATTTCGGCCGGCCGAAGGGCCGCGATGCAAAGGAGTCGCTGAAGCCGGTGGCCGAAGCGCTGTCGAAGGTCGTGAACAAGCCGGTCGCGTTCGCCGAGGATTGCATCGGCGAGCCCGCGGCGAAGGCCGTCGCTAGCCTGAAGGATGGCGACATCCTCTGTCTGGAAAACACCCGCTTCCACCCGGAAGAGGAAAAGAACGATCCGGATTTCGTCGCGGAGCTCGCCAGGCTCGGCGACATCTGGATCAATGACGCGTTCTCGGCGGCGCACCGCGCCCACGCCTCGACCGAAGGCCTCGGCCACAAGCTGCCGGCCTATGCCGGCCGCACCGTGCAGGCCGAGCTCGATGCGCTGGAGAAGGCGCTGGGCTCGCCGACCAAGCCGGTCATCGCCATCATCGGCGGCGCCAAGGTCTCGACCAAGATCGACCTGCTGGAAAACCTCGTCAACAAGGTCGATGCGCTGGTGATCGGCGGCGGCATGGCCAACACCTTCCTGCACGCCCAGGGTGTCGGAATCGGCAAATCGCTGGCCGAGAAGGATCTCGCCGCGACTGCGCTGCGCATCATGGAGAAGGCGGAAGCCGCCAACTGCGCCATCATCCTGCCCGTGGACGCCACCGTTGCCTATCGTTTTGCCGCCAACGCGCCCTCGCATGCCTATGGCCTCGACGCGATCCCGGCGGACGGCATGATCCTCGACGTCGGCCCGCAGTCGATCGCGCGCATCCATGCGGCGATCGACGATGCCGCGACGCTGGTCTGGAACGGACCGCTCGGCGCCTTCGAGATGCAGCCGTTCGACCGCGGCACGATGGCGGCCGCGAAGCATGCCGCCGAACGCACCAAGGCGAAAAAGCTGGTCTCGATCGCGGGTGGCGGCGACACCGTTGCGGCCCTCAACCAGGCCCATGTGGCCGGTCAGTTCACCTATGTCTCGACCGCCGGTGGCGCATTTCTTGAATGGATGGAAGGCAAGCCCCTGCCCGGCGTCGAAGTTCTGCGCACCAAGTAATTCATCGGCAAGAAATCAGCAAGAAACAAGCGGCCCTTAGGCCCAAACGGAGAGAAAGACAGATGGCTCGGATCACGTTGCGTCAATTGCTCGACCATGCGGCGGAGCACGATTACGGCGTCCCGGCCTTCAACATCAACAACATGGAGCAGGCGCTGGCGATCATGGACGCGGCCAACCAGGTCGACGCCCCCGTCATCATCCAGGCCTCGCGCGGGGCACGCTCCTACGCCAACGACATCATGCTCAAGCACATGATGGATGCGGTGACCGAGATCTATCCGCACATCCCGGTCTGCGTGCATCTCGACCACGGCAACGGCCCCGACACCTGCATGACCGCGATCCAGGCCGGCTTCACCTCAGTGATGATGGACGGCTCGCTGAAGGCCGACGGCAAGAGCCCGGCCGACTGGACCTACAATGTCGGCGTCACCAAGACCGTGACCGACATGGCCCATCTCGGCGGCATCTCGGTCGAGGGTGAGCTCGGCGTGCTCGGCTCGCTCGAGACCGGCATGGGCGACAAGGAAGACGGCCACGGCGCCGAAGGCAAGCTCAGCCACGACCAGCTGCTGACCAATCCGGACGAGGCCGTGAAATTCGTCCAGGAGACCCAGGTCGACGCGCTCGCGATCGCGATGGGCACGTCTCACGGCGCCTACAAATTTACCCGCAAGCCGGACGGCGACATCCTCGCCATGAACGTGATCGAGGAGATCCACCGCAAGCTGCCGAACACGCATCTGGTCATGCACGGCTCCTCCTCGGTGCCGCAGGACCTCCAGGACATCATCAACGCCTATGGCGGCAAGATGAAGCCGACCTGGGGCGTGCCCGTTCCCGAGATCCAGCGCGGCATCAAGCACGGCGTGCGCAAGATCAACATCGACACCGACAACCGCATGGCCATGACCGGCCAGATCCGCAAGGTCCTCAAGGACAATCCGGAAGAGTTCGATCCGCGCAAGTACCTGAAGCCCGCGATGGAAGCCATGACCAAGCTGTGCAAGCAGCGGCTCCAGGAGTTCAATACCGCCGGCCAGGCCGCCAAGTTCAAGAAGGTCCTGACCCCGGCAGAAATGGCCAAGCGCTACGCCAAGGGCGAGCTCGCCCCCCGCGTCGCGTGATCTATCCCTCCCTCTCCCCGCTCTTCGCGGAGAGAGGGTCGGGTGAGGGGCTGCTTCCACAAAGGACGGTGAAAAACGGACTCGCGGAGAGTCCCCCTCACCCGGTCGCTTCGCGACCGACCTCTCCCCGCAGGCGGGGCGAGGTGAACCTTTGCCAGCCGCTCCTTTTTCGCCCCAACCGCCTCCTATCCCCCTTCCCCTGCGACCAACGTTAACTCGGCAATTGCCCGAGAACCGTCTATTTTCACAGGCAAGGGCAGCATCGTTTTGGGAGGACCTCTCGATGAATCTGACTGAGCTCAACAGGATCGCGACCGCCATGGTCGTATCAGGCAAGGGCATCCTTGCCGCCGACGAATCCTCCGGCACCATCAAGAAGCGGTTTGACGCGATCGGGGTGGAATCGACGGAATCAAGCCGCCGCGACTATCGCGAAATGCTGTTCCGCTCCAGGGACGCCATGAGCCGGTACATTTCCGGCGTGATCCTCTATGACGAGACGATCTGGCAGAATGCTGCGGACGGCACGCCGCTGGTCAAGCTGATCGAGGATAGCGGCGCCATCCCCGGCATCAAGGTCGACGAGGGCACGCAAGCCTTGCCGATGTGCCCGGGTGAAACCGTCACCGTCGGGCTCGACAAGCTCGCCGATCGCCTGAAGACATATTACGAGCGCGGCGCGCGCTTCGCCAAATGGCGGGCGGTGATCGATATCGGCACCGGAATCCCCTCCATGACGGCGATCAGGGTCAATGCCCATGCGCTGGCGCGCTACGCCGCGCTCTGCCAGGCCGCGCAGATCGTGCCGATCGTCGAGCCGGAAGTGCTGATGGACGGCGACCACGACATCGACCGCTGCTATGAGGTGACGAGCCGCGTGCTCAACAAGACGTTCCAGGAGTTGCGCGTGCAGCGCATCGCGCTCGAAGGCATGGTGCTGAAACCGAACATGGCGATATCAGGCAAGAAGTGCGCGAAGCAGGCTTCCGTCGAGGAAGTCGCCGAGAAGACGATACGGCTGCTGAAGGCGTGCGTGCCGGCGGCAGTGCCCGGCATCGCCTTCCTCTCCGGCGGCCAGTCGGACGAGGAGGCGACCGCGCATCTCAACGCCATGCACAAGCTCGGCCCGCTGCCCTGGGGCCTGACCTTCTCCTACGGCCGCGCCCTGCAGGCCGCGCCGCAGAAGGCCTGGTCCGGCAAGGCCGAGAACGTCACGGCCGGACAGAACGCATTCAGTCATCGCGCACGCATGAATGGCCTCGCCTCCAAAGGCGAATGGCAAAGCAGCCTGGAACAGAAGGCAGCCTAGATCTTGTCGAACAAATCGCCTCCGCCGCGCCCGGCGCCGCGCCTCTATCTCGCGACGCCTGTTGTCGATGATCCCACATCGCTTCTCGCCGAGCTGCCGGCCCTGCTCGCCGCGGCCGATGTCGCAGCCGTGCTGGTACGGCTGAAGGAGACCGACCAGCGCACCATGATCTCGCGGATCAAGGCCTTGGCGCCGATCGTGCAGAGCGCCGGCGCGGCCCTCCTCATCGACGGCCATCCTGATCTGGTCGCGCGCGGCGGCGCCGACGGCGCGCACCTCGCAGGCATCGCCGCACTGGAGGAGGCGATGCCGTCGCTCAAGCCCGACCGCATCGCCGGCGTCGGCGGGCTCGAGACGCGCCACGAGTCGATGGACGCCGGCGAGATCGGCGCGGACTATTTGCTGTTCGGCGAGCCCGACGCCAAGGGCCAGCGACCGTCGTCCCAGGCGATTGCCGAGCGGCTGGACTGGTGGGCCGAGCTGTTCGAGCCGCCCTGCGTCGGCTTCGCGGTCTCGTTCGAGGAGGCTCATGACTTCGCCGCCAGCGGCGCCGATTTCGTGCTGGTCGGCGATCTGGTCTGGGCCGACCCGCGCGGGCCCGAGGCCGCGCTGATCGAGGCCGACGCCGCGATCAAGAAGGCCTACACGGCTGTTGCCGTGGGCCAGAGCTAGCGCCCGCCATGACGCTCCCGCGCATCACGCTTCTGGCCACGCTGCTGCTGGCAGCGCCCGCGGCCGCGCAGCTCCAGATCACGCCGCCGGCGACGATCCCAAGCCCATCGACCGAGAAAGCCAGGGAAAATCCGAAGGAAAAGCCCAAGGAAAAGCTGAAGGAAAAGCCGAAGGTCGCGCCCCACACGATCACCAAGAAAAAGGAGGCCGCACCAAAGCCATCGGCCTCGCCGAGCCCGACGCTGCCGGCAACCGTGATCCCGGCGCCGGCGACCGACGATTCCAACGTCGACCTCGTGTTCGGCGCCTATCAGCGCGGCCAGTACAAGACCGCCTTCGATCTCGCCAGTGCGCGTGCCAAGACCGGCGACGCCAAGGCCATGACCATGCTGGGCGAGCTCTATTCCAACGCTATGGGCATCAGGCGCGACTACGCCAAGGCGGTCGAGTGGTACAAGCGCGCGTCCGACGCCGGCGACCGCGAGGCGATGTTTGCGCTCGCGATGCTGCGCATTGCCGGCCGCGGCGGTCCTGTCGACAAGGGCGAGGCGGTCAAGCTGATGGCCTCCGCCGCCAAGCTCGGCGAGCCCAAGGCCGCCTATAACCTCGCTTTGCTTTATCTGGACGGCCAGACCCTGCCGCAGGACGTCAAGCGCTCCGCCGAACTACTGCGCCAGGCGGCGGATGCCGGCGTGCCCGAGGCTCAATACGCGCTCGCGACCTTCTACAAGGAAGGCACCGGCGTGCCCAAGGACCTCGACAAGTCGGTGCGGCTGCTCCAGGCCGCCTCATTGGCCGACAACGTCGATGCCGAGGTCGAATATGCCATCGCGCTGTTCAACGGCACCGGCACGCCGAAGAACCAGCCGGCGGCCGTGGCGTTGCTGCGCAAGGCGTCCCGCCAAGGCAGCGCGATCGCACAAAACCGGCTGGCCTGGGTCTTGATCAACGGCATGGGTGCGCCCGTGGACAAGATCGAGGGGTTCAAATGGCACCTGGTGGCCAAGACGTCGGGCAAGGGCGATCCCGAACTCGACAAACAGCTTGCCGATCTGCCTGCTGACGACCGCGCCAAGGCCGAAGCCGCCGCCAAGAAATGGCTCGGGACCAAATGACTTGACGTTTGGTCCCTCGCGGGGCACCCAATCCCCTCAAATGGCGTGATTTCGCGCCCCTCCCCGATCAAGACCAGAGCTCATGCTGTATTCCGCCACTATCAACGTCATGGTCAAAGCCGCGCGCCGCGCCGGCCGCAGCCTCAAGCGCGATCTCGGTGAGATCGAGCATTTGCAAGTCTCGCTGAAGGGGCCGGCAAACTTCGTCTCGCTCGCTGACAAGCGCGCCGAAGAAATCCTCTATCAAGACCTCGCCAAGGCCCGGCCGGGCTACGGCTTCATCGGCGAGGAAGGAGGCCAGCGCGAAGGCTCCGACAAGAGCCACACCTGGATCGTCGATCCCTTGGACGGCACCACCAACTTCCTGCACGGCATCCCGCAATTCGCGATCTCCATCGGGCTTTCGCGCGAAGGCACCATCATCGCCGGCGTGATCTACAACCCCGCCAATGACGAGCTCTACATCGCCGAGCGCGGCAAGGGCGCCTTCCTCAACGATCAGCGCCTGCGCGTCGCCGGCCGCCGCCAGCTCAACGAATGCGTGGTGGCCTGCGGCCTGCCCCATCTCGGTCGCGGCGACCACGAGGAATTCCGCCGCGAGATGACCGCGATCCAGGACCGCGTCGCGGGCCTCCGCCGCTTCGGCGCCGCCTCGCTCGACCTCGCCTTCGTCGCCGCCGGCCGCCTCGACGGCTATTGGGAGCGCGACCTGCAACCCTGGGACATCGCCGCCGGCCAGATCATGGTGCGCGAAGCAGGCGGCACCATCAGCGACATCAACACACCGGGCGATGCCCTGGTGACGGGCGACGTCGTGTGCGGAAATGAGTTCGTCCACGGGGAGCTGGTGAAGGTGTTGCGGAAGTAGGCGGGCCGCATTGACAGTGCGCTCCCTCGCCCCGTTCTTACGGGGAGAGGGTTGGGGTGAGGGGCCGCTTCCGCAAAGACTGTACGAATTGGACTCGCGGACAGTCCCCCTCACCCGGATCGCATCTCACGATGCGATCCGGCCTCTCCCCGCAAGCGGGGCGAGGTGAAGAAAGCGACTTACGGCTACAACGCCAACCGCGTTCTCTGCCGTTGGCGTTGTCCAGGATCGCTTAAGCGCTGCACGCTCTCGCTCCCAAAAACGCACGATTCTTGCGCACAATCATCTTGAAATATAGCACTACAAACTCTAGTTTATAGAACTAGAGAGACGCTTTTGCGTATTTTCAAGACGAGAACGCTTGCTAAGTTCACCCGCCAGCATGGCATCGACGATGCAGCCCTTGTTGAGGCCGTTGATCGTGCCAAGCGTGGCCTGATCGACGCCGATCTTGGCGGCAAGGTCATTAAGCAGCGGGTTGCTCGTCCGGGGCAGGGCAAAAGAAGCGGCTTTCGTATGTTGATCGGGTTTGGCTCGGATCGCGCCGTCTACCTTTTTGCCTTCGCTAAGAATGAGCGCGAGAACATCAGCAACGGCGAGCTGTTCACTTTGCGTGAAATCGCAGCCTCGTTTCTGGGCGCGAACAAAGAGAAAATCGACCAAGCAATAAACGATGGAACTTTAATCGATGTGCATGATGGCAACGAAAGCAAAAAAGAAGGCAAAGACCAGTCGGCTCGCAAAGGAGCTGCTGGAAACGGCGCATGACATGCACAAGAGCGGTCTGCTATCGAAGGCAGCCCGCGACAAGATCACCATGCGACATCTCGGGGCCTCAGACATGCCCGCCGCTGCCACGGCGAAAATTTCAGGCGCCGACGTCAAGGCCATCCGCGAGCGGGCGAAACTGAGCCAAGCGGTTTTCGCCCGGTACCTCAACGTAACGGCTGGTTACGTGTCACAGCTCGAACGCGGCGACAAACACCCAACCGGCCCAACCCTCGTGCTGCTCAACGTGATCCGCCGCAAAGGCATCGAGGCTATTCTCTAGCCAGCGCTTCATCTGACCGAAGGCCGCTAAAGCGCGGCCTCCGGTCTTGCGTCAGGAGGTGAATTTACCACGCCACCCATTTGCGGCCGTGCCAATAGCCCCGACCCTCGTGCTCGCGAAGGCAAACTTTTCGTGCGGTCCCCAGTGCCGATCGTCCTCGTGGACGACGACGCCGGCTTCCTAGGGAAAGTCGTAGGCTTCATGCGTGTGCCAGCAGTTGTGGCCCTGATGTCTAGGAATCGTCGTCGTCCGATTCCTCGTCCCGATATTCACCGCCAATGGTCAGACCCTCGATGGTCGTGGCACCTTTCGGCTTGATCACCCGGCGAAGCGGGACCGAACTCTCGGTTCGCAATGCCTCCATCAGTTGCTCCGAATGGGTGACGATCCAGATGTCGGCGCGATGTGATGCCTTGGCGACCAGCCGCGCCAGTGGCGCCAGCAGCGACGGATGCAGGCTGGTCTCGGGTTCGTTCAGCGCGATGAAGGGCGGCAGCCGATAGCCCATGAAAACTGCGAGCAGGCAGATGTATTTCAGCGTCCCATCGGATAATTCGTGGGCCTTGAATGGCCGCGGCATATCCGCCAGTTGCAGATCAAATTCACACCAGCCATTTGCCTCCCATGCGCGGAGTTCAGCGCCCGGGAATGCATCCTGGATTGCGTCCTGCAGGTCGGTGGCGTCTTCCCGAATGGTATAGAGCGTCGCCAGGGCCGCGGCCAGATCGTTTCCATCGGCACTGAGCGAGGGCGTCGTAATCGCCAGACACGGCTTTCGTATCGGTGACGCCGGATCGGTGCGAAAGTCGTGATAGAAGCGCCAGCCCAGCATTGCGTTTCTGATCAAATCGATTTCGGGGCATTCTTTGCCATCGGAAAAACCCGCAAGCGCCGTCTCGGACGGAAGCACCGCGTCCTTGTGGCTGCTCCATGCGCCGCTTTCGCCGCGAACGCTGACGAGCGAATTTTTCCGTTCCATCAGTTGAACCGTTCGCTTGCCCTGCGTCGCCTCGATACTTTCGGCCTTGATCATCGGCTCGCCGGAAAACGCCGCCTCAGCCGGGCTAGGAAATCCGATCTCGATGGAATAGTTGAGACGCTCGAATTTGGCCGACAACCGCAGTCGTCCATCCTCGCCGCGCTTGCGGAGGCCGGACCAGCAGACCGAATTCAATCCGCCTTCGTCGGCGATCGTGCGCGTGATCCGCCCGGTTGCCGCGTCGCGCAACAGCGACAAGGACTTGTAGAGATTGGATTTACCGACACCGTTCTCGCCCACGAATACGGACAAGGGGTGGATTGGTATCGAGAGCTGCCGAATGGAGCGGTAGTTAGAGATCGCAACGTCGGTCAGACGCATCACATGTTCTCAATCGGCGGGTTGGCTGTGCATTTGCGCGATGGCGCGAACACATGCTCATTCAATCCAGAGATGCAGTCTGGATTGACGCCTCCGAGAAAGCAAGCCGACCGATCCCGCGTTCAGTGACCGGCCCTCGCCGGTGCCGGCGGCCCGTACGCCTCGCCTTCAACCTTCTCTGCCTTCTCGCTGTCCCCCGCCAACACGCGCTGTACCGTGACGAAGAACACCGGCACCATCAGTAGCGCCAAGATCACCACCGCGATCATGCCGCCCATCACGACGGTGCCGAGCGATTGCTGGCTGGCGCCGCCGGCGCCGTGGGCGATCGCCATCGGCAGCACGCCGCAGATGAAGGCGAGGCCGGTCATCAGGATCGGACGGAAGCGCAGGCGGCAGGCCTCGATGGTGACGTCCACCAGCGGCTTGCCTTCTTTGCGCAGATCCCTGGCGAACTCGATGATCAGGATCGCGTCCTTGGCGGCGAGACCAATGATGGTGATGAGGCCGACGGTGAAATAGACGTCGTTCGGGAGACCCCGCAGCATCGCGGCGACCACCGCGCCGACGATGCCGAGCGGCACGGTGAGCAGCACTGCGAGCGGAATGGTCCAGCTCTCATAAAGCGCGGCCAGACACAGGAACACCACGAAGACCGACAGCGCCAGCAGGAATGGCGCCTGCGAGCCCGACAGTTTTTCCTGGAGCGACTGTCCGGTCCATTCATAGCCGAAGCCGCGCGGCAGTTTGCCGGCAAGCCGCTCCATCTCGGCAATCGCATCGCCCGAGGTAAAGCCGGGTTTGGCTTCGCCGGAGATGCGCACGGCGGGATAATAGTTGAAGCCGGCGATCTGGGTCGGACCGCGCGACCATTCGACCGTCGCAAAGGAGGAGAACGGCACGAGCTGGCCGCGGCTGTTCTTGACGTTGTAGTTGAGGATGTCCTCGGTCCTCATGCGGTCGCGGGCGTCGGCCTGCACCACGACGCGCTGCATGCGGCCGCGGTTCGGGAAGTCGTTGATATAGTTCGAGCCGAGATTGGTCGAGATGGTGTTGTTGATGTCCTCGAAGGTGACGCCGAAGGCGCCGGCCTTCTGGCGGTCGATCACGAGATTGACCACGCCGGCTTCGGGCAGGCCCTCGACATAGACCTTTTGCAACACCGGACTCGCATTGGCTTCCGCGATCAGCTGACCGGCGGCGCGCATCATGGCCGGATAGCCCTTCTGGCCGCGATCCTGGAGGCGGAACGAGAAGCCGGACGAATTGCCGAGATTGTCGATCGGCGGCGGCTGCAACGCCGAGATCTTGGCGTCGCGGATCGACGACGACAAGTCGCGGTTGATGTCATTGACGATCGCCGCGGCAGATTCCGTCGGCCCGCGCTCCGACCAGTCCTTCAGCGTAATGAAGGCCTGCGCGGTGTTCATGCCCTGGCCGGAGAAGCTGAAGCCAGTGAGGAAGGTGACGTTGTCGACGCCTGGCCGCTGCGCCAGATATTTTTCCACCTTTTCGATCACGGCCTCGGTGCGGCCGTACGACGAATCCGATGGCGTCTGCACGTCGGTGGTGACAAAACCCTGGTCGTCCACGGGCAGGAAGCCGCCGGGCAAATTGACGAAGGCCCAGGACAGGCCGGCCAGCAGCGCGACATAGACCAGCATCAGGCGTCCCGTACGCTTCAGCGAGAAGCCGACGGTGCGGGAATAGCCCTCCTTGCCGCCTTCGAGCATGCGGTTGAACCAGCCGAACACGCCCTTCTTCGCATGACCGTGACCCGCCGTGACGGGCTTGAGCAAGGTTGCGCACAGCGCCGGCGTCAGCGACAGCGCCAGGAAGGCCGAGAAGCCGATCGCGGCAACCATGGTCACCGAAAACTGGCGGTAGATGATGCCGACCGAGCCCGGGAAGAACGCCATCGGCACGAACACAGCCATCAGCACCAGCGTGATGCCGATAATGGCGCCAGTGATCTGTGACATGGCTTTGCGCGTCGCTTCCTTCGGCGGCAGGCCTTCTTCCGCCATGATGCGCTCGACATTCTCGACCACGACGATGGCGTCGTCGACGAGGATGCCGACCGCGAGCACCATGCCGAACATCGAGAGCATGTTGATGGAATAGCCGGCGAGCAGCAGAATGGTGCAGGCGCCCAATAGCGCCACCGGCACCACGATGGTCGGAATGATGGTGTAGCGGATGTTCTGGAGAAACAGGAACATCACCACGAACACCAGCACCACGGCCTCGACCAGCGTCGACAGCACCTTCTTGATCGAGGCTTCGACCACCGGCGTGATGTTGTAGGGGATCTCATAGGAGATGTTGGCGGGGAAGAAGCGCGACAGCTCCTTCATCTTCTCCTCGACCGCGCTTGCGGTCGCGAGCGCATTGCCGGTCGGCGACATCAGCACGGAGAGACCGGCGGTGGGCTTGCCGTCGAGGCGGGTGTTGAACTGGTAGCTGAGGCCGCCGACCTCGATGCGCGCGACGTCGCGCAACCGCACGGTCGAGCCATCGGCGTTGGCGCGCAGGATGATCGCGCCGAACTCGTCGGGCGAGGACAGCTGGCCCTTGACCAGCACCAGCGCGGAGGTGCGCTGGCTCGAGGTCGACGGCTCGGCGCCGATACTGCCCGAGGCGACCTGCGCGTTCTGCGCTGATATCGCCTTGTTGACGTCGTCCGCGGTCAGCCCATAGCCGACCAGCTTTGCCGGATCGATCCAGACACGCAAGCTGCGTTCCGTCGAATAGAGCGTGGCGCGGCCGACGCCGGGAATGCGGCGGATCTCGCCGAGCACGTTGCGGATCATGAAGTCGCCGAGGCCGACTTCATCGAGACTGCCGTCGGTCGAGTTCAGCGTGATGATCTGGAGCACCGCGCTCGAGGCTTCCTCGATCAGGATGCCTTGCTGGATCACCGCCCGCGGCAGACGGGCTTCGACGCGCTTGATGCGGTTCTGCACCTCGACCGAAGCCGCGCTGGTATCGGTGCCCGGCACGAAATTGGCTGTGATCTCGACCTGGCCGAGCGAGTCGCTGGTCGATTCGAAATTGAGAATGCCGGAGGCGCCGTTGAGCTCCTCCTCGATCAGCCGCGTGACGCTGTTGTAGAGGTTTTCCGGCGACGCGCCGGGGTAACTCGTCGAGATCGAGATCGATGGCGGCGCGATGATCGGATATTGCGCGATCGGCAACAGCGGGATCGCGATCGCGCCGATCAGACAGATGAACAGCGCGACGACCCAGGCGAAGATCGGCCTGTCGATGAAGAAGCTCGCCATGGTGCGTTACTGCACGAGTTGCGCGCGTTGGCTTTCCACGGTCGCGTCGGCCTCGGCCCAGGATTGCGGCTTGACCCTATCGCCGGCCGCGAACTTCTGGAATCCTTCGACCACGACCTTGTCGCCGGCCTTCAACCCTTCCGTCACGAACCAGACGCCGTCCTGAACCGAACCGGTGCGCACCGGTTGCACGGCGACGCGGTTGTCGTCCTTGACGACGAACACCTCGCTACCGCCGCCGCCATTGCGCTGGACTGCCTGTTGGGGCACGGCGATCGCGTCGGAGTCGAGGCCCTGATCGATACGCACGCGGACATACATGCCCGGCAGCAATTCACGCTTGGGATTGGGGAACTCACCGCGCAGCGTCAGCTGGCCGGTATTGGCCTCGACCCTGGCGTCGGAGAACAGAAGTTTGCCGTTCAGCTCATAGACCGAATTGTCGTCGAGCACGAGCCGCACCTTGGCGGCGCCCGCTTCGATGCGCTCGAGATCGCCGCTTTCGAAGGCACGACGAAGCTGATTGAGCTCCGTGACCGACTGGGTGAAGTCGGCGTAGACCGGATCGAGTTGCTGGATGGTGGCGAGGTTGGTCTCGTTCTGTACGACCAGTGCGCCTTCGGTGACCAGCGCCGCCCCGACCACCCCGTCGATCGGCGCGCGCACGGTCGCATAGTCGAGATTGAGCTTGGCTCGCGCCAGATCGGCCTTGCGTCCCTCGACCTCGGCCTGGGCCTGCCGCTCGGATGCGATGGCTTTCTCGTTCTCCGCCTCGGGGGCTGCACGCTGGTTCGTCAGGGTCGCGATGCGGCGGGCATGCTGTTGAGCCTGCTGGAGCTGCGCTTGCGCCTTGGCCAGCGCCGCCTCGTTCGAAATCACCTCGACCTCGAATGGCCGCGGGTCGATGCGGTAGAGCGGATCACCCGCCTTCACTTCGCTGCCCTGGTGGAAGAGGCGCTCGACCACGACGCCGGAGACGCGCGGCCGAACCTCGGCAACGCGAGTCGGCGCGATCCGGCCGGGCAGTTCCCGGACCACGGCGCGCGGCTGCGGCCTGACCGTGACCACGCTGACATCGGGTTCGGACGGCTGGGCCTGAACGATCGCGGAGTTCGACTCATCGCAGGCCGCAAGAAGCGGCGCCGCGGTCACCAGCATCACTGCTAGGCATGCGGATCGCGCACGAAATCCTGACATATGGAAAGTTGCCCCGGTTGAATTGCACACTGCTCTTTGAACTCTCCGGGTTGTTCCGGAGAGTGTGATTTGAAATCGAAAATAAATGGTGGTTGCTGCAATGCAATGAGGACAGCGGCGGCCCAATGTCACATGAGCTACAGCACTAGAAATACAGAGCCTTTCAGGATTCACCGGATTGTGAGTCGGGTTCCATCGCCGCGTGCTGCGACACAACATCGCAATTCATCGGCAGGTTTCATCCGATAGTGGCTCACGCCCCACTCGGTTCCGTCGGCGTAACCGAACAGGCCTGCAGTGGCGAGGAAGAACCAGCGCCAGCGCCGCATCCACAGAGTGGTCTCGTCGCCATAGACGTTGCGCAAGGACGATTCGATCGCATCGCGATGCGCGTCGAAACTGTCGAGCCAGTCATTGGCGGTGCGCTGATAATGCGTGCCGCTCCAGCGCCATTCCTTCTCGATCGCGAAGATGTCGGCGTATTGCCGGATGAGCTGATGGCTCGGCATCACGCCGCCGGTGAAGAAATGCTGCGCGATCCAGTCCTCGCGATTGGAGCGGTCGAACTCGTAGGAGCCGGCGCGATGGGTGAAGATGTGCATGAAGAAGCGCCCTTCGGGGGCGAGCCATGACCGCACGCGCGTCATCAGCTTGCGCCAGTTCATCATGTGCTCGAACATCTCGACCGAGACGATGCGGTCGAACTGGCCTTCCGGCGCGAACACGTTCATGTCGGCGGTGACGACGCGTAGGTTGAGCAGGCCGCGGCTCTGCGCCATCCCCTCGATATGGGTGCGCCGCGACTGCGAGTTCGACACCGCCGTCACCTTGGCATTCGGAAACTGCCGTGCGATCCACAGCGACAGCGAGCCCCAACCGCAGCCGAGCTCGAGAATGGCCTGGCCGTCGGCGATGCCGGCATGCTCGACGGTCTGACGTAGCGCTTCCTCCTCGGCCTCCCGCAAGGTGGTCGCATCGGTCTTGTAGAAGCAGGACGAAAATTTGCGGTTCGGGCCCAGGACCTGCGCGAAGAAGTCTTGCGGCACTTCGTAATGCTGGATGTTGGCGGCGTCGGTGTGCTCGGCGATCGGTCGCAGCATCATCCGTCCTGCGAAGGCCGCATCGTCGGACACGCCGTGTGCGGCGAGACGCGTTGCGGTGCGCGAGCACAGGCGCTGGATTGCGGCGCGGACCACGAGGTCGGGCAGCGGCACACGTTCGGCAGTCCCGATGATCGTGGACACGACGCTCATGCGGCCATTCCTTTTGCCAGTTTTTGCCTTTTGCCAGTTTTTGCCAGTTTTTCCTTGGAGGGCAATGGGAAGAATGCCCGGTTTCGGTGCAGGGTTCCCGCCCCCTTCCCGAAATCGGCACATCCGGCGCTTTTTTTGGGCGGGCGCTGTGCCATAGTGCGGAGGCAAGCAAGCTTTCGTAACGGATGATACCGGCCATGCCGTCAGGCGCCTCGCCTCGCTCCACCCTCGACATCGAATACGCGAAACTGTCCTCCCCCAGCGTTTTCCTGGTGCGGATGCTGGTCTTTCTGGTGCTGTGCGCGCTGGTGGGCGTGGTGCTCTACAAGCAGATTATCCAGGCCTTCTTTGCCAATCCGGGCCTCAACGCCCTGATCGGGGCGGTGCTGTTCATCGGCATCGTGCTGGCCTTCCGCCAGGTCATCCGGCTCTACCCCGAAGTCTCCTGGGTCAACAATTTCCGTATCGCCGATCCCGGCCTGGCGCCGGCCCGGCACCCGAAACTGCTGGCGCCGATGGCGATGATCCTGGGCGGCGAGCGCACCGGGCGGATGACCATCACCCAGACCACCATGCGGCACCTGCTCGATTCCATCGCGACCCGCCTCGACGAGTCCCGCGACATCTCCCGCTACATGACCGGGCTGCTGGTCTTCCTCGGCCTGCTCGGCACCTTCTGGGGCCTGATCGAGACGGTCGGCTCGGTCGGCAAAGTGATCGACGGGCTCAAGGTCGGGGGCGACGCCGGCGCGCTGTTCGACACGCTGAAGGAGGGGCTGGCCGCTCCGCTCGGCGGCATGGGCATCTCGTTCTCCAGCTCACTGTTCGGCCTCGCCGGCTCACTGATCCTCGGCTTCCTCGATCTGCAATCGAGCCAGGCGCAGAACCGCTTCTACACCGACCTCGAAGACTGGCTCGCTACCACCGTGCGCGAGTACGGCAGCGGCGAGGTCGCGGTCGCGGCCTCCGGTGGCGGCGGTGTTGCCAGCGGCGAGCTTCAGGCTGCCGTCGAGCGCTTGCGCTCCGTGCTCGAGGAAGGCAGCGCCAGCCGCGGCACCACCGCGGCGATGGCGAGCCTGGCCGAAGCCATCCAGGCGCTGGTCTCGCACATGCGGACCGAGCAGCAGATGATCCGCGAATGGGCCGACGGCCAGGGCGAACAGAACCGCGAGATCCGCCGCCTGCTGGAGCGCATCGCGCGCCAGCCCGAGAAGAGTTAACCAATCAGCATCTGAGAGACGAGCATGGCTCTAGCCCGCGGCCGCCGCAGCGAAGGCGCCTTCAATTACTGGCCCGGATTCGTCGACGCGCTGTCGACGCTGGTGCTGTCGATCGTGTTCCTGCTCTCGGTATTCCTGGTCGTGCAGTTCTTCCTGTCGCAGGAGGTGACCGGCAAGGACAAGGCGCTGGAGCAACTCAACGCCAAGATCGCCCAGCTCAACGAGCTGCTGTCGCTGGAGAAGCTCGGCAAGCTCAGCCTCGACGACGAGGTTTCGCAGCTGAAGGCCGGGCTCGCCTCGGCCGAGACCGAGCGCGACCGCATGAAGGGCCTCTATGAGGGCCTCGCCAATGCCGGCAACGACGCGCAGGGCAAGACCACCGAGCTCGGCAAGGCGCTGGACTCCGAGAAGGCGGTCTCGGCGCGGGCGCTGGCGCAGATCGAGGTGCTGAACCAGCAGATCAGCGCGCTGCGCCGGCAATTGGCGGCGCTGGAGGAGGCACTCGACGCCAGCGAGAAGCGCGACAAGGAATCGCAGAACCGTATCGCCGATCTCGGCTCCCGCCTCAACGTCGCGCTGGCGCAGCGCGTGCAGGAATTGTCGCGCTACCGCTCCGAGTTCTTCGGCCGTCTCCGCGCCATTCTCGGCAATCGTCCTGATATTCGCGTGGTCGGCGACCGCTTCGTGTTTCAGTCCGAAGTGTTCTTCGACACCGGACAGGCGACGCTGCTGCCCGAAGGCCGCGCCGAGCTCGACACGGTCGCGGCCGCGCTGATCGAGCTCGACAAGAAAATCCCGCCCGAGATCGCCTGGGTGCTGCGCGTCGACGGCCACACCGACGTGCGGCCGGTGAATGGCCCGAATTTCAAGTCGAACTGGGACCTGTCGTCCGCCCGCGCGATCTCGGTGGTGCAATATCTGATCTCGCTCGGCGTGCCCGCCCAGCGCCTGGTCGCCGCCGGCTTCGCCGAATTCCAGCCGCTCGACACCGCCAATACTGAAGACGCCTACAAGCGCAACCGGCGCATCGAGCTGAAGCTGACGGAGCGGTAGTGGTGAGGGTCGCGCGATACACACCCCACCGTCATGGCCGGGCTTGTCCCGGCCATCCACGATCTTCGGTCCACGGGGATAGAAAGGCGTGGATGCCCGGGACAAGCCCGGGCATGACGACCTTCGCTAAATGAGCGCGCTCCGCCTGCGCCCTTACCGTCCCGAGGACGAGGCTGCTTCCATCGACCTCTGGCATCGCACCTGGCAGCAGGCCTATCCACAGATCGATTTCGCCGCGCGGGTGGAGTGGTGGCGCGAGCGCTGGCGCAAGGATCTGGTGCCGAAGGCTGCGATCGTGGTGGCCGAACAGGACGGCGCGCTGACCGGCTTCGTCACCATCGACGGCGACGGCTATCTCGACCAGCTCGTGGTCGATCCCAGCCACTGGGGCTCGGACGCGGCAAGGCTTTTGGTCGACGAAGCCAAGCGCCTGTCACCATCGGGCGTCACGCTACTCGTCAACAAGGACAACAGCCGCGCCATCCGCTTCTACGAGCGCAACGGCTTTGCCCATGAGGGCGAGGACGTGAACCCGACGTCGGGACGGCCAGTGCTGAAGATGATTTGG
Source organism: Bradyrhizobium diazoefficiens (assembly GCF_016612535.1). NCBI lineage: Bacteria > Pseudomonadati > Pseudomonadota > Alphaproteobacteria > Hyphomicrobiales > Nitrobacteraceae > Bradyrhizobium > Bradyrhizobium diazoefficiens. The sequence continues at coordinate 3,118,274 of NZ_JAENXS010000001.1, read as the reverse complement.
CGGCCGTGACTGAAGTCACGGAGAGGCCCGACGCGGTTTGCTAGTGTCGCAACCAGCAAGCAGATGGAGAGGATCGATGCGGCTGAGCGATCTGGCCAAGGGATCTTCGGTCTTTCTCGGCGTCATCGTCGCCGGATACGTGTCGACGATCTACGTCGACCAGCATCTCGCGCCGCCGCCCCAGGCGGCGAGTAAGACACCAAGTGAGACGACGGGTTCGCCTGTGCCGACCAGCACCCCTGCGCCGACAGACAGCCCGGCTCCGGCCAACGGCGGGTCGGCCTGTATCGGTGAGGGCGGCAGCTGGAAGAACTGGCCGTGGCCGAATGTGCCGATGGGCTCGCCGAGGTGCAAGTGAGCGAATGAAACAGGGCCTCACGCCCCCTCGAACTGCAACCTGGCCAGCCTCGCATAAAGCCCGTTCGCCGCGACCAGCTGGGCATGCGTGCCCTGCTCGACGATCTTGCCCTGGTCCATCACCAGGATGCGATCGCAGGACAGCACGGTGGCGAGACGGTGCGCGATCACCAGCGTGGTGCGGTGGCTCATCAACTCTTCCAGCGCGGTCTGCACCAGCGTCTCGCTTTCGGCGTCGAGGGCGGAGGTCGCTTCATCGAGCAGGAGGAGCGGCGCATCGCGCAGGATGGCGCGCGCGATCGCGATGCGCTGGCGCTGGCCGCCGGAGAGCATCACGCCGCGCTCGCCGAGCGGGGTCTCGAAGCCGTCGGGCAGACGGCGGATGAATTCGGCGGCATGCGCGAGCTCGGCCGCACGCTCGACCTCGGCATCACCAGCATCGGGCCGGCCGAAGCGGATGTTCTCGCGCGCGCTTGCCGCGAACACGTTCGATTCCTGCGGCACCAGCGCGATGCGCGCGCGGAAATCGCGCGGATCGGCGGACTTCACCGGTACGCCGTCGAGCGAGATCGCGCCGGCCTTCGGATCGTAGAAGCGCAGCAGCAGATGGAAGATGGTGCTCTTGCCGGCACCGGACGGGCCGACGATCGCAACCTTCTCGCCGGGCCGCACCGTGAACGATACGGCGTCGAGCACGTTGACATCGGGCCGCGCCGGATAGGCGAAGCTGACGTGATCGAAGCCGACCTCACCGCGCCCCGGCACCGGCAGCGCGCGCGGCGACGCCGGCGCTCTGATGTCGGGCTGCACGTGCAAAATCTCGAACAGGCGTTCGGCGGCACCGGACGCGGCCGAAACCTCGCCCCAGACCTCGCTGAGCTGGCCGAGGCCTCCCGCCGCGAAGGCCGCATAGAGCACGAACTGGCCGAGCCGGCCCGGCGTGATCGCGCCGGTCAGCACGTCATGCGAGCCGATCCAGAGAATGCCGACCACGCTTGCGAACACGATGAAGATGACGATGGCGGTGAGAACCGCGCGTGCCTGCGTGGACGTGCGAGCCGCGTTGTAGGCCTGCTCGACCTCGCCACCGAAGCGCTTCGCCGCCAGCCCTTCGCTGGTATAGGCCTGCACGGTACGGATCGCGCCGACCAGCTCGCCGGCATAGGCGGACGCGTCCGCGAGCGTGTCCTGCGCATTGCGCGACAGACGCCGCACCCAGCGCCCGAAGGCGACCAGCGGCAGCACGATCAGGGGGATCGCAAGCAGCACGAAGCCGGAGAGGCGCGGGCTGGTGATCACCATCATCGCCGCCGCGCCGAAGAACATCATCAGATTGCGCAGCGCGATCGAAACGGAGGCGCCGACCGCGGATTTGATTTGCGTCGTGTCGGCCGTGAGCCGCGACACCAATTCGCCGCTGCGCGCGGAATCGAAGAAGGCCGGCGACAGCGACAGCAGATGCGCAAACACGTCGCGCCTGAGATCGGCGACGATGCGCTCGCCGATGGTCATCACGAGGTAGTAGCGCGACGCACTCGCGAGTGCGAGCACGGCGACCACCGCGATCATCACCGAGAAGTAGCTGTTGATCAGCGCGATGCCTTCCGGCGTCAGGCCGAAATCGATCATCCGGCGCACCGCAACCGGCACCAGCAGCGTGGTCAGCGCCGCAACCGTCAGCGCGACGAAGGCGAGCGCCGCCCGGCCGCGATAGCGAGCCACGTAAGGCGCGAGCGCCATCAGCGGCCGCAGCTTGGCACGGCCTTTCGCCGGCTGCTCGATCAGTTCGACTTCGATCGACGGGGCCTCAGCGGGCCCGGTTTCAAGCCGTTCTACTGCGCTCATTGGAATCCGACCAAAAGAGAGACGTTGGCTCCACATAGGCTCCGGCAGGGAGCGAGGCAAATCCGGGATGTCCCTTAGGGGACGGCCCGGTTCTGCTGTGCCCACAATGGCTTGTTTTAAAGGAGCCTGTGGGGTATAGACCCCGCCAAATCCGTCATTCGATAGCCACTCGAGCAAGGCGCCGGGCGCCCTAGGAATTGCCATGAAAGCCGAAATTCATCCGGATTATCATACGATTAAGGTCGTGATGACCGACGGAACCGAGTACCTGACCCGCTCCACCTGGGGCAAGGAAGGCGACACGCTGAACCTCGACATCGACCCGAAGTCGCACCCGGCCTGGACCGGCGGCAACGCCCAGCTGATGGATCGCGGCGGCCGCGTCTCGCGCTTCCAGAAGAAGTTTTCGGGCTTCCTCAAAAAGGATTGATCGGGCCCCTCAAGGCTGGACACGAAAAACGCCCCTGGCAGGACCGGGGGCGTTTTTGTTTGGGGTGGGTCGTCGACAAGGGCCGAGAATTCGTAGGGTGGGCAAAGCGTAGCGTGCCCACCAACTTTTATCGTGATCCTGTAAGAGAGATGGTGGGCACGGCGCTGCGCGCCTTTGCCCACCCTTGTATTGGCGGGCCGGGCTATGATGGGCTGGTTCCGTGAGGAATGGCCCAGCCCGGGTGGCCACCCGGGCTGGGCCGCCGATCGATCGGATCGATGCCCACCGAAGCCCCTGAGAGCTGCGTTTCGTAGCAAGATCGCGGTCGGCACTTCATCGGGACCCGCATGGTTGAACGAACTTCAGGTTCGCATCACAAGGGAGGGTCGAGGAAGATGGCCAAACGTAACACGATCTGTGCCGGAATCGATACTAGCAAAGACAAGCTCGACGTGGCGCTCGATGGCAGTTCGGAGGAGCTGCAGGTCAAGAACACGGCGGAAGGTCACCAGGAGTTGGTGGAGTGGCTGAAGCGCCACAAGGTCAAGAGGGTTGGGATCGAGGCGAGCGGTGGTTATGAGCAGGCGGCGGTTGCCGAACTGCGACGCAAGCGGTTTGTCGTCATCGTATTTCAGCCGATCCAGGTCCGTGCCTATGCCACGTTCCATTTGCAACGGGCCAAGAACGACAAGATCGATGCTGCGTTGATTGCGGCCTGCACCGCCGCGGTCAAGAACATCCATCCCGCTCCAGACCCCCGGCTGCAGCCCTTTGCCGTGCATCTGACGATGATCGACCAGATCAAGGAGGACATCGCAAAGCTCAAAAATCGGCTGGAGAGCTGCCGTGACGAGCGTATCCAGAAGTTCTGGAAGGAGCAGATTGCTCTGTTGGCCAAGCACAGACGAGCCGAGTTCAAGGCCTTGGTGGCAGCGATCCGCAAGCATCGCGATCTCGCCGCACGTCTCGATCTGATCTACAGCGTTGGCGGCAGCGGCTTGCCGACCGCGGTTGCCATCTTGATCAGGATGCCCGAGATCGGTCGGATCACCCGCGAGCAAGCCGCAGCCCTCACCGGACTTGCGCCTTACGATGACGACAGCGGCAAGCATATCGGCGCCCGTCGAATTGACGGCGGACGCCAGCGCTTGCGTCAGGCACTCTACACCGCAGCTCTTCCGGCCTCCTTCCGCTGGAACCCGCAGCTCATGGCCCTGTACAGCCGGCTGATCGCCGCCGGCAAGGGCCACAAGCGCGCGCTCGTCGCCTGTGCCAGAAAGCTGATCGTCATCATCAACGCCGTCGTCGCCCGCGGAACACCGTGGGTCGCTGAACCGCCCAAAACCGTGAGTGTGTCCGTCACCTGATCGCGTTTCTTGGTTCGACCAGGCGACCGTTTCTTCGTCCCGACCTGCCGTCAAGACGACGCCGCGCACCGCGGCCGTCAAGGATGGCCGTCGCGCGCGTCTCACCTCACATCAACTGCCGCCAGGCCACGCCTTGACGGCCGCGGCGCGCGGCGTCAGCCTCAAGGCTATCGGGACGCCATACTTAATGGTTGCTACGGCACCTGCGCTTACCGCTCGAATGCCGCCTTCAGGGCGTTGAGCTGCGGCACCAGCGGGTTGCCGATCGCGATGTGGTCGGCCGGCGGAGTGTGGATGGTGGTGTCGAGCCGGCGCACGCGGGTCTGCAGGCTCATCGAACGATGGATCAGGTCCTGGAGCTGCGTCGGCAACTTCTCGATGGTGTCGGCGGCACCGGGATCGGCCGCGGAGAGCTTGACCTTGGTCTTCTCGCGGTTGGCCTGGACCAGCGTCATCTCGCCTTCCTTCACCGCGCGGTGCAGCAGGAGCCACGAGGCGAGCTGCATCAGGCGGGTGGTGAGGCGCATGCTCTCGGTCGCGTAAGTCAAGCTGACGGCGCGGTCGAGCGCCTTGGCCTCGTTGCGGCCGTCGCCGTCGAGATAGGCGGCGGTCTGTTCGACCAGATCCATGCCCTCGCGGAACAGGGCACCGAATGCTGCAGAATTGGTGAACCGCTCGCTGAGTTGAACGAGAGCGCCGTCGGCTTGCAAACGTTCCATGGTTAACGCCCCTTACGCAACTGTTTACCCACCCGGCTTTGCACCGGCTTATGATAAACAAATCATTGCGCGGGCGAACCGCGGAGTCCAGCGACAAGCGCGGATATGGTTTCCGCGGGTCTTTCCTCGGAATTCAACCAACGTGAGAGGAAAAAAAAAGAGCCGCCGGAAGACCGGCGGCTTTGAAAGTTGATAACAGGGAGGCGTCAAACAGAGTGGACAGGAGCCACTCGGTGTCCAAACGAGGACAGTTCCAGTCATAAACCCGAAAGCTTAATCGGGAGTAAACGAACGAATTTTTTGAGGGTTCGTTAGCCATGTCGGTCAGTGGCTCAGTGGTCTCATCGCGGGCTCCTCTCTACCGTCGCCCCGGCGAAGGCCGGGGCCCATAACCACAGAGAGGAAACGTCGCCCGAACCGGTAACCCCGAGTCTTCGCCAAACCACTTTCTGTGGGTATGGGTCCCGGCCTTCGCCGGGACGACAGCGGAGGGTGCAGCGACTACGTCTTGAAGATACTGTTCGCCGCATCGCGCGAGGTGCGCTTCTTGGTGGCGGCTTCTTCCAGCCTTGCGATCTCGGTCTTGAGCAATGCGACCCGCTCGGTCAGTTCCTCGACCGACAACAGTGCGAGCTCCTGTCCGATCTCATGGCTGATCTTCTTGCGCGGGCGGTCGTCGTCTTCCATCGGCATCGTCATTCCTCCGATCAGGTCCGCCAGGCGGTTAAACGAAGTTGAAGCGGTTGCCAGCGCCGGGCGCTCTGGCTAATCAACTGGCTCACTCGATCCTGCCCTCGTCTTCAAGGACAAATCATGGAAAAGCTGCCCGCGCAAATGACCGTGGTCGCCATCTCCAAGCCCGGTGGGCCGGAGGTCCTGCTGCCGGAACAGCGCACCGTGCCGCAGCCCGGTCCCGACGAAATTTTGGTCAAGGTGCAGGCCGCCGGCGTCAACCGGCCCGACGTGGCGCAGCGCTCCGGCGCCTATCCGCCGCCGCCCGGCGCCAGCGACCTGCCGGGGCTCGAGATATCAGGCGAAGTGGTCGCGGTCGGCAGCAACGCCAAGAAGCACAAGATCGGTGACATCGTGATGTCGCTGGTCGCCGGTGGCGGCTACGCGCAATATTGCATCGCCCAGGACGCCCAGGCCATGAGCGTGCCGCCGGCGCTGTCGATCAAGGAAGCCGGCGCACTGCCGGAAACCCTGATGACGGTCTGGCACAATGTGTTCGAGCGTGGCGGGCTGAAGGCCGGCGAGACGCTGCTGATCCATGGCGGGTCCTCCGGCATCGGCACGATGGCGATCCAGCTCGCGAAGGCGTTCGGCGCAAAAGTGTTCGTCACCGTCGGCTCGCAGGACAAGATCGATGCCTGCCTCAAGCTGGGCGCCGACCGCGCCATCAATTACAAGACCGAAGACTTCGTCGCCGTGGTCAAGGAAGAGACCAACAAGGTCGGCGTCAATCTGATCCTCGACATGGTCGCCGGCGACTATGTCGACCGCAACTATGATGCTGCCGCGGTCGACGGCCGTATCGTGCAGATCGCAACCCTCAACGGCCCGAAGGTCAGCGTCAACATCGCCAAGGTGATGGTGAAGCGGTTGACGCATACCGGTTCGACCTTGCGCCCCCGTAGTAATGCGGACAAGGCGGCGATGGTGGCTGCGATCGAAGCCAAAGTGATGCCGCTTTTGCGCGAGGGCCGCGTCAAACCGCTGATGGACAGCGCTTTCCCGCTCGAAAGGGCATCCGACGCACACCGGCGCATGGAGACCTCCGCACATATTGGCAAAATTGTGTTGGAGGTCTAGGCCGGTGGCCCGCTGGGCAAGGCGGAAACCCTTTGATTTTCCTCGCTTTCGTGGCATCTATCGCGACGCGCCGAACCAATTCCGTCCGGTCTGAAATCGCCCTTACGTGCCAGCCTTACGTTCAGCCTTGCACACCAAGTTTGCGTCGAACGCGGAGAACTGACCTTGCGTCTGATCAGGTGCCTCGCGCCCATTGCGCTGGGCCTCATGATTCTTGTCGCCGCGTCGCCTGCACGCGCGCTCGACGCTGTCAGCGTTCGCGGTGACGCGCCCGCAATCGACCTCACCGGCGTGCTCGAGCATCAGCGCAGCGACGCCGACCGCATCCAGGTCTCCACCGCGCCCGGAACCGACGGCATCGTCCGCCGCATCGAGGTGCGCGCCCGCGAGGGCGGCCAGAACTGGGTGGTGTTCGCGCTCGCCAACAACACCGACGACCAGCTCGACCGCCTGATCGTCGCCCCGCATTATCGCATCGTCTCCTCCGGGCTGTTGTGGCCCGACCTCGGGCTATCGCGCATCGCCACCATCACGCCCTCGACCGGCGACCGGCCGGAACGGCAGGACAGCCCGACCGCCGACGTCTTCCGCGTCACGCTCGACCCCGGCGCCGTCATCACCTTCGTCGCGGAACTGCGCACCGATAAGTTACCGCAGCTCTATCTGTGGGAACCGGACGCCTACAAGGACAAGGTCAACTCCTTCACCCTGTACCAAGGCATCGTGATCGGCATCTCCGGGCTTCTGGCGCTCGTTCTTACCATTCTGTTCGTGGTGAAGGGCAGCATCATGTTCCCGGCGGCCGCGGCGCTGGCCTGGGCGGTGCTGGTCTATATCGGCGTCGATTTCGGCTTCTGGGGCAAGGTGCTCGACATGTCGAACAACGCCGAGCGCATCTGGCGCGCGGCGGGCGAAGCGATTCTGGCGGCGACGCTGCTGGTGTTCCTGTTCGCCTATCTCAACCTCAGTCGATGGCATGTGCGCTACTCCCATATTACCGTGGGCTGGCTCGCCTTCCTGGGCTCGCTGGTGGCGCTCGCTCTGTTCGACCCGGCCGTGGCCTCCGGCATCGCCCGCATCTCGCTGGTGCTGATCGCCTTCGCCGGCTTCGCGCTGATCGTTTATCTCTCCACCCACGGCTTCGACCGCGCGGTGCTGTTGATCCCGACCTGGTTCCTGCTCGTGGTCTGGGTGGTCGCGGCCGGCATGACGGTGGCGGGCTCCGTCACCAACGACATCGTCGGCCCTGCGCTGCTCGGCGGCCTTGTGCTGATCGTGATGCTGATCGGCTTCACGGTCATGCAGCACGCCTTCGCCGGCGGCGGCGCCACCACCGGCGTCGTCTCCGACATTGAGCGGCGCGCCCTGGCGCTGGCCGGTTCCGGCGATTTGATCTGGGACTGGGACGTCTCCGCCGACAAGGTTTTCACCAGCCCCGAGACCGAAGCCCTGCTCGGCCTCAAGCGCGGCGCGCTGGAGGGCCCGGCCGCCTCCTGGCTCGAAGTGCTGCATCCGCTCGACCAGGACCGCTTCCGCGCAGCTCTCGACAGCGTGCTCGACCAGCGCCGCGGCAGGCTGGTGCAGGATTTCCGCCTGCGTACCCCGGATGGTCATTTCATGTGGTTCGCGCTGAAGGCGCGGCCGGTGGTCGGCTCCGACGGCGAGGTCTCGCGCGTGGTCGGCACGCTCACCGACGTCACCGAACTCCGCAACGCCGAGGAGCGCCTGCTGCACGATTCCGTGCATGACAACCTCACCGGCCTGCCCAACCGCAAGCTGTTCATGGACCGGCTAGGCGCGGTCGCGCATTTCGCCAAGACCATGCCGACGCTGCGACCGACGCTGATGGTGATCGACCTCGACCGCTTCAAGCAGGTCAACGATTCCGTCGGCATCGCGGTCGGCGATTCCATCCTGCTGACGCTCGCCCGCCGCCTCACCCGCATCCTGAAGCCGCAGGACACGCTGGCGCGGCTCGCCGGCGACCAGTTCGGCCTGATCCTGCTGTCGGAGCAGGATCCCGCGCGCATCACCGCCTTTGCGGAAACCATCCGCAAGACCATCCGCGCGCCGATCGCCTTCAACGACCGCGAGATTTTTCTCACCGCCTCGATCGGTCTCGCCCTGTCTGATCCGCAGACCCAACTGACGGACGAGATCATCAAGGACGCCGAGCTTGCGATGTATCATTCCAAGCGCATCGGCGGCGACCGCATCGACGTCTACAAGCCGGCGATGCGCGCGCGCAAGACCGACCGCCTGACGCTGGAAAGCGAGCTGCGCCGCGCCATCGAGCGCCAGGAGCTCACCATCCTCTACCAGCCGATCGTGCGGCTGGAGGATCGCTCGGTCGCCGGTTTCGAAGCGCTGGTGCGCTGGGATCATCCGAAGCTCGGGCGCATGGCGCCGTCGGAATTCATCACCATCGCGGAAGAGACCGGTCTGATCATCGACCTCGGCATGTTCGTGCTCGACCAGACCGCCAAGCAGCTCTCGATCTGGCAGCGCGCGATGCGCTCACGCGAGCCGATCTTCGCATCCGTCAACGTCTCCTCGCGACAGTTGCTGCGCCACGACCTGATCCACGACATCCGCACGGTGCTGTCGCGCTCCTCGGTGGCGCGCGGCACGCTGAAGCTGGAATTGACGGAATCGCTGGTGATGGAGAATCCGGAGCACGCAGCGCAAATGCTGACGCGGATCCGCGAGCTCGGCACCGGACTGTCGCTCGACGATTTCGGCACCGGCCATTCCTCGCTCGCCTATCTCCAGCGCTTCCCGTTCGACACCATCAAGATCGACCAGTCGTTCGTCCGCACCACCAATCGCGGCACCCGGCCGGTGATCCTGAAGTCGATCATCGCGCTCGCACACGATCTCGGCATGGACGTGGTGGCGGAAGGCGCGGAGACCGATTCCGACGCGGTCGAGCTCTACCAGCTCGGCTGCGAATACGCGCAAGGCTTTGCCTTCGGCGAGCCGATGGACGCCGATGCCGCGATGCGGCTGCTGACGGAAGTGCGGCTGGAAGCGGCGAGCTAGCCTCTATCTTCCTTCTCCCCTTGTGGAAGAAGGAAGACCGGCGCGCCCTTACCTCTTCGTCGGTTTCAGCTTCGTGAACCGCACCGTCTGGCCGTCCGGCATCCGCATCGCCTTGAAGCCCGCGGCGAGGCAGGCTTCCCGCTGCGGCATCTGGATGTCGGGGCTGCGCAGGCTGTCCCACCATGAGGCACGGTTCGCCGCCCGCGGCAGCGCCGCGCCGATGATTTCCTCGATCTGTTCAAAGCTCAGCACGAATTCCGTCTGCTTCTGCCGCATCAGGTAATCGCGCAACGCATCGTAGTCGTTCACAGCCGTCCTCAACTCCTGGTCCATGCCGCGACCCGTTCAATCGCACCAGACGCGGAAACCGCTTCTTAACTGATTGCCGCACCGGCGTCCCGGCTTAAACACTACGCAAGATTTCGGGCGCATCCACTAGTGTCGGGAGTAATCGATGCTGTCTGGATGGCGCGAAACCTCGGCCCGGCGGCCGTGGCGGATTTCCGCGAAGCTGCTGATCATCTCGTCCGTCGTGACGGTGATCGGCTTTTCCGCCGTTTGCGTCAACGTCATGCTCGACATGCGCCACGGCGAGGAGGCGCTCGCCCGCCAGACGCTGGAAAACCTGGCCACGTCCATCGACGCCGACATCAGCCGCAATATCGAGATCTACGACCTTTCCCTGAAGGCGGTCGTCAACAACATGCTGCTGCCCGAGATCGCCACGGTCTCGACGCCCGTCCGTCACCTCATCCTGTTCGATCATGCGACCACGGCGCGGCATTTCGGCGCCATCCAGGTGTTCGATGCCGACGGCAGGCTGACCATCGACGCCTCCACGCTCGATCCGCAGCCGGAGAACCGCGCCGACGAGGACTATTTCAGGATTCATCGCGACAACCCCGACGCCGGATTGTTCATCAGCCGCCCAATGCTATTCCGCGGCGCCTATTCGATCGTGCTGAGCCGGCGCATCAGCGACACCGATGGCGGCTTCATGGGGGTGGTCGCCGGCTCGATCCGCTTCAGCTATTTCCACGAACTGTTCGAGCGGCTGAACCTCGATGCCGAGGACACCATCACCGTGCTGAAGCGCGACCGCACCATCATGATGCGGCGGCCCTTCGATCTCGACGTCATCGGCAAGAACCTCGGCGAACGGCCGGACTGGAAGTCCGACAATCTCAAGGTGGGCGGCGCGTTTGCCGGCCAGGGACCGATCGACGGCACGTCGCGGCTCTATGTCCGCAGCAGCGGGACCAATCCGCTGTTCGTGGTGGCCGGAAAGCCGCTCGGCTCCGTCTACGCGCTGTGGCAGAAGGAGGCGCTTCGCATCGGCGCCGTGGTGCTGATGCTCTCTTTGTTCGTGCTGGGATCGGCGATCGTGCTTGCCCGCGAAATCAGCCGGCGCGCGGATGCCGAACGCAAGCTCGAGGAGATGGCAACGACCGACGCGCTCACGGGCTTGCGCAACCGCCGCAAGTTCGACCAGGCGATCGACATCGAATGGCGCCGCGCCATGCGCCAGAAGACGCAGGTCGCGCTCTTGATGATCGATGCCGATCACTTCAAGTCGTACAACGACACGTTCGGCCACCAGGCCGGCGACCAGGTGCTGGTCGGCATTGCCATCTGCATCTCCGATTCGGTGCGCCGCGCCGGCGACTGCGCCGCACGCTATGGCGGCGAGGAGTTCGCCGTGCTGCTGCCGGACACGTCCGCCGCCGATGCCTTCAAGATCGCCGAATTGATCCGCGGCAAGGTGCAGGGCTGGTCCGACGGCGGGGCGGGATCGACCGTCTCCTGCGGCATCGCCAGCCTCGCGCCCAGCGCCGGCATGGACTGGGCCATCCTGGTCGCCGCCGCCGACAAGGCGCTCTACGCCGCAAAGGCCGGCGGCCGCAACCAGTCGGTGGTGGCGAGCCTGCCGCAGCTGTCGCTGGTGGCTTAAAGGGCGGCGAGCCCTACTGCCCGAGATACTTCTTCATCTCCGCGATCAGCCCTTCGCGCAGCTCGGGCCGCTTCAGCGCGTAGGCGATGTTGGCGCGGAGGAAGCCGGGCTTGGAGCCGCAATCATGGCGCTCGCCCTCGAACTCGACGCCGTAGAATTTTTGCGACTTGGCGAGGCCGATCATGGCGTCGGTGAGCTGGATCTCGCCGCCGGCGCCGCGCTCCTGGGTCTCCAGGATCTTGAATATCTCCGGCTGGAGAATGTAGCGGCCGGTGATCGAGAGGTTGGAGGGCGCGGTACCCTTGGCCGGCTTCTCGATCATGCCGTCGACCTCGAACATCTTGCCGGTGCGCTTTCCCACGCCGCAGATGCCGTATTGGTGGGTGAGATGATCGGGCACCGCCTCGACCGCGATCAGGTTGGATTTCTCGCCGAGCGAGGACGCGGTCTCGATCATCTGCTTCAGGCAGCCGGGCGAATTGAGCACGAGCTCGTCGGGCAGCACCACCGCGAACGGCTCGTTGCCGACGATGTCGCGCGCGCACCAGACCGCATGGCCGAGGCCGAGCGGCGCCTGCTGGCGGGTGAAGCTGACGGCGCCGGCTTCCGGCTGGTTCTGCGCCAAAACGTCCTGCTCGGCCTTCTTGCCGCGCGCAGCTAGCGTCGCGTCGAGCTCGTACATCCGGTCGAAATGATCTTCGATGACATTTTTGTTGCGGCCGGTGACGAAGATGAAGTGCTCGATGCCGGCCTCCCTCGCCTCGTCATAGACGTACTGGATCAACGGCTTGTCGACGATGGTGAGCATTTCCTTGGGCATCGCCTTGGTGGCGGGCAAGACGCGGGTGCCGAGGCCGGCGACGGGGAATACAGCTTTGCGGATTTTCATGTGATTGATCGAATACCTTGGGGCGCACGTGAAGAAGCAATGGCATCTTGCTAGCCGTTTTGCAGCCGGTAACAAAGGCGGATGTAGGGCTTCCTCTCACCGAATTTGCGAAAAAGGTGACCAACGAAATTTCACGTTTGTTAAGATATTGGCAACCGTAACGAGGCCTCCTGATGGCGGATTTTCGGCCGGGCAGGTGGGACATGAGACAATCGGTGACAGCGGTAACGTTATCTTTGACCGGCGCAACAATGCTTGCGGCCGCCCTGCTGTTCCCTGTGTCCGCGCAGGCCCAGGGACAACAAGGGCAAAACGGCCTGTCGAACCTGTTCGGCGGTATTTTCTCCGGCCCGAACCCGGCGCCCTCGCAAGGAGCGCCCGGCCCCGGCGGCGCTCAGACGGGAGTTCTGCCTTGGAGCGGCGAAGACGGGGCCTCCGGCCATCCGCTGATGACCGCCGCCGCAATCCGCGAGGCGGCCGGCAATTTCGACAATTGCGTCGCCGGCATGTGGCCTGATGCCGCACGCCGCCACATCACGCAGGAGAATTTCCAGCGCTTCACCGCGGGCCTTTCGCCCGATCTGCGCATCATGGACCTGATGGATTCGCAGCCCGAATTCACCAAATCGATCTGGGACTATCTCGACATCCTCGTCAACGACAACCGGCTCGCCAAGGGCAAGGAGGTCCTCGCCAAATACAAGGCGCAGTTCGACGCCACCGAAAAAGCCTATGGCGTCGACCGCTACATCATCGCCGCAATCTGGGGCATCGAGTCCAATTATTCGACGCAGATGGGCGACCGCAGCGTGCTGCAATCGACCGCGACGCTCGCCTGCGTCGGCCGCCGCCAGACCTATTTCAAGGACGAATTCCTCTCGGCGCTGGAGATCGTGAACCGCGGCGATCTCAGGCCTGAGCAGATGCGCGGCTCCTGGGCCGGCGCGTTCGGCCCGACCCAGTTCATGCCGACCGCGTTCAAGCGCTTCGCCGTCGACGGCGACGGCGATGGCCGGCGCGACGTCGTCGACAATGCCAGCGACCTGATTGCGTCGACTGCCAACAATCTGAAGAAGGACGGCTGGCAGAGCGGCCAGACCTGGGGCTACGAGGTCGTGGTGCCGCAGGGCTTCAATTACATGTTGGCCGACCGCGCCAGGACGATGACGATCGCGCAGTGGGAAAAGCTCGGACTGAAGCGCGCAACCAACCAGCCCTTCCCGCATCCGGCGGAAAAGGCCTATCTGTTGGCGCCCGCCGGCGCGCAGGGACCGGGCTTCCTGATGCTCGGGAATTTCCGCGTCATCATGAAATACAATCCGGCGGAGGCCTATGCGATGGCGATCGGTCATTTCGCCGACCGCCTGCGCGGCGGCCAGCCCTTCGTGCAGCCATGGCCGCGGCAGGAACGGGAATTGTCGAGGGGTGAGCGGCTGGAACTCCAGCAACTGCTGGCCCAGCGCGGCTTTTACAAGGGCACCCCGGACGGCCAGTTCGGCGGCCAGACCCGGGACGCGCTGCGCAACTTTCAGGCCTCGATCGGGGTCCCCGCCGACGGATTTGCCTCCTCCGACGCGCTGGAGCGGCTGCGCGGGCGGTAAAATCGCGCCGAAAGTAACCCTGACCGGGGATTTGCCCGGTGTAGAGGGCAAGAATCTGCAACAGAATTTGCCCGTTTAGCGCCCGATTCCGCTATTATATCGGACGACTTCCAGACCCCGTTGCGCGCGCCCGAGATCGCATGTCGAAGCATAAGTCCCTGTTCAAGGCGCTGACCGAGACCGGCCCGTTGATCGCGCTGGGGACGGCGCTTGCGATCCTGGTCTCGATCGCGGGGCCCGCCTCGGCGCAGTTCTTCAACTTCCCCGGCTTCGGCGGCCCGCCGCAACGTCAAGCCCCGCCACAACGCGGCGGCCGCGAAGGTGGCTGGTTCGGCGGCGACTTCTTCGCACCGTTCCAGCAGCAACAGCAGCAAGCGCCGCGACAGGATTTTTCGCGCGCGCCTTCGCCGGCCAAGCGCGACACCATCCCCGACAAGAACGTGCTGGTGATCGGCGACGCCATGGCCGACTGGCTCGCCTATGGTCTGGAAGACGCCTACACCGAGCAGCCCGACATGGGCGTGATCCGCAAGCACAGGACCACCTCAGGCCTGATCAAGTACCAGCCGAAGGGCGAGCCCGCGGACTGGGCGGCGGCCGCGAAGGGCATTCTGGAGACCGAGAAGCCTGACGTCATCGTCGTCATGCTCGGCCTCAACGACCGCATCGCGATCCGCGAGCCCGTCGCCGACAAGTCAGACAAGCCGGCGGATAAAGACAAGAAGACCGACAAGGGCGCGCGCGCCAGGCCGCAAGGAAAAGGTGACGCCAAGCCCGGCGACGCCAAGCCGGATACCGCCGCCAAGCCGGACGACAAACCCGCCGACACCGACTTGCCGCAGGACGACGCCGACAACGCCGATACACCTGCGGCTGCGCCCGAGAAGGCCGCGCGTAATCCAAATGGTCTCTACGAATTCCGCGACGACCGCTGGGTCGAGCTCTACAGCAAGAAGATCGAGGAGCTCGCCAACATCCTCAAATCCAGGGGCGTGCCGGTGCTCTGGGTCGGCCTGCCGGCGATCCGCGGACAGAAGGGCACCGCGGACATGCTGTTCCTGGATTCGCTCTATCGCGAGGGCGCGGCCAAGGCCGGCATCACTTATGTCGACGTCTGGGACGGCTTTGTCGACGAAGCCGGCCGCTTCCTGCAGAAGGGTCCGGATTTCGAAGGCCAGATCCGCCAGCTGCGCAGCTATGACGGCGTCTACTTCACAAAGCCGGGCGCGCGAAAACTCGCGCATTATGTCGAGCGCGAGATCACGCGCCTGCTGGCGGGACGCTCCGGCCCGATCGCGCTGCCGAGCGAACCGGGGACGCCGGACACCAGCGCCGAGCCCGGCAAGCCGGCGCCGCGCCCACTCGCCGGCCCGATCGTGCCGCTGGTCGCGGCTTCGATCTCGACCGATCAATTGCTGGGTGGACCGGGCACGCGCCCCGCCGCCGTCGATGCGCTCGCCGCCAGGACGCTGGTGAAGGGCGAGCCTCTGGCGGCGCCCGCAGGCCGTGCCGACGATTACGCCTGGCCGCGCCGTGAAGTCGGCCGCGAACAGGCCAAGGGCGATACGCCGATGGCGACGACGACGCCTGACGGTGGTGCTGCGGCTCCCGGCACGCACGGTGCTGCCGCTGCTATCGTGCCGCCGAAGCCGCTCGCGCCGAAGAAACCAACGCCGCCGCAGCAGCCGGCACAGGCGACGCCGTCATTGCGCGATTTCTTCGGCTTCGGCTCGCCGCAGCCAGCGCCGCGTCAACTGGCGCCGCCGCCGCGCAACCTGAATCCGAACCCTGCGATTCCGCGGCCGCCGGGCAATGTCGGGCGTTCGGCGGAAGTGGTGCGGTAGTCGTTGCTCTGAATTAAGGTGTCATTCCGGGGCGCACGGAGCGCGAGCCCGGAATCTATCAATGTCGAGAAATGGAGTCCGGGCTCGCGCCAAGAGTCGCGCCCCGGAATGACAGGCGGAGCTAGCCGTAATAGCGCCAGCGCGGCGGCGGGCGACGTGCGGGGCGCGACATCAACAGCGCGAGCGCAAAGCCGATGCCGCCGGCAACCAGCAACGCACCGAGCGGATTGTCCTGCACCTTCTGCGAAATGGCCTCCGTGCCACCGCGAAGTGTGTCGCCGCTGTTCTCGTAGGCGTCCTTGGCGTAGCTCGCGGCGGTATCCGTGGCGTCACGCACGGCATCCTTGGCCTGGCCGTAAAGATTCTGCACAGAGCCCGCAGCTTCACGCGTCTTACCCGACGCCTGCGTCTGCGCATCGCCTGCGAGATCACCGACGGCGCCTTCCGCCCGTCCAGTGAATTCCTTGGCCGATCCGACGATCCGATCCTTGTCCATGATGCTCCTCCTCGGGGGTCTGCCGAAGTAACCGATCAGGAGCAGCGCAGTTCCAATGCTGCTGAGAGAATGAGCCTGTCAGAGAATGAGCCCGCCATCGACGACCAGCGTCTGGCCGATGATGTAGGACGACAGCGGCGAGGCCAGGAACAGCGCCGCGCCGGCCATGTCGGCCGGCGTGCCCAATCGGCGCAGTGGAATCCGTGACAAGGCACCTTCGAGCCGCTTGGGATTGTCGGTCGTCACCTTCGTCATCTTGGTGTCGACGAGACCGGGCGCAATGCCGTTGACGCGGATGCCGTCCCCGGCCCAGGCCTCGCCCAAGGTCCGCGTCAATCCGACCGCGCCGGTCTTCGACGCATTGTAGGCAGGATTGCCCATGGTGGAATGATAGGCCGCGGTCGAGGACACCATGATCAGCGCGCCCCTGGAATCCCGCAACATGTAATGAAACCGCGTCGCGCACGCCATCAGGCTCATCAGATTGACTTCCACGACCTTGCGGAAGCCAGCCATCTCGAACTCGCCGCGACGATAGAGCACCGCGCCCTGCGCCAGCACCAGGATGTCGAGCCGGTGGAACGACGGCTTGAACGCTTCGATCGCGTTCGTATTGCTGACGTCGAGCTGCGCGTAAGCAAGTCCGGTGAGATCGGACCCCTCCTCCGCAGAATAGTCCGTAGGTCGAGCACGCGTGCCGCAAACCGCAACTTGCGCGCCTCTGGCGCGAAAGGCCTGCGCGATGCCGTTACCGATACCGCTGGAACCACCGACGAC
Organism: Bradyrhizobium diazoefficiens; assembly: GCF_016612535.1. NCBI lineage: Bacteria > Pseudomonadati > Pseudomonadota > Alphaproteobacteria > Hyphomicrobiales > Nitrobacteraceae > Bradyrhizobium > Bradyrhizobium diazoefficiens. The sequence goes on along the minus strand of NZ_JAENXS010000001.1, from coordinate 3,101,144 downwards.
CAGCACCTGCTTGCCAGAGAAATCGAGCTCGTTCGCCATCGCCGCCTCCCCTTTTGTCTTGCTTGTTTGACCTGTCTGCGGATCGATGCCAGCCTTGTCAATCTCATAACAAGAAGCAAGAGACCGAGAGGAAACAGCATTGTCCGAATTCAAACAGCTCAGCCGCTCCGTAAAGGGCCTGACCGTTCTCGTCACAGGCGCGGCGAGCGGCATGGGCCGCGCGACTGCGCGGGTGTTCGCGACTGAAGGCGCCAACGTCGCCGTCACTGACTATGACGAGCAAGGCGCGCATGCGGTCGCCAAGGAGATCGCGGCAAGCGGCGGAACGGCAAAGGCGTGGAAGCTGGATGTCGCCGACGGCAGCGAGATTAAGCGCGTGGTCCATGATGTCGCGGCGCATTTCGGCGGGCTCGATGCCGTCGTCAACAATGCCGGCATTTCCGTGCGGGTCGCGATCGATGATGAGGCTTATGAAGACGCCTGGGCCAAGGGCATCGCGGTGATGCTGACGGCGCACCCGCGCATCATTCGCGCCGCGCTGCCGTATCTACGCAAGTCGAAGAGCCCGCGCATCGTCAACATTGCTTCAACCGAGGCGCTCGGCGCCACCGCTTTGCACAGCGCCTATTCGGCGGCCAAGGGTGGCGTCGCCAGCCTCACCCGCTCGCTCGCCGTCGAACTCGGCCGTGAGGGCATCACCGTCAACTGCATCTGTCCGGGCCCGATCCGCACCGCGATCACTGACCGGATCTCGGAGGAGCACAAGACCATTTACGCCAAGCGCCGCACCGCACTCGGCCGTTACGGCGATCCGGAAGAAGTCGCGCATATGACGCTGAGCCTGTGCCTGCCGGCGTCCTCCTTCCTCACCGGTGCCGTGATCCCGGTCGATGGCGGCCTGATGGCGCGCAACGCGTGAGAGGCGTCGAAGGCGGAGTAGCCCGGATGGAGCGAAGCGCAATCCGGGAAGGTCTTTCTGCGGGATGAGAACCCCGGATTTCGCTGCGCTCCATCCGGGCCACGGGGGAGCTATGCGCGCCGAGCGTTGACAACGGCCAATGCGGGAGTAGCTTTTTCTTCAACAGAGCGGGACCAACCGCTCGCGGTCCGCGGGAGAAATGCCATGACGATCGCCATCCGGCAGCTTCAGAAACATTTTGTCGGCGAAGTTTCGGGCCTCGATTTGCGCAAGCCGCTCACCGAGAGCGAGGCGCGCGAGGTTGAAGCGGCCATGGACAAATATGCGGTGCTGGTTTTCCACGACCAGGACATCACCGACGAGCAGCAGATGGGCTTCGCGCTGAATTTCGGCCAGCGCGAGGATGCCCGTGGCGGCACTGTCACCAAGGCGCAGGACTACCGGCTCCAGTCTGGCCTCAACGACGTCTCCAATCTCGGCAAGGACGGCAAGCCGCTGGCGAAGGACAGCCGCACGCATCTGTTCAATCTCGGCAATTGCCTGTGGCACTCCGACAGCTCGTTCCGCCCCATCCCCGCAAAATTCTCGCTGTTGTCGGCGCGCGTGGTGAATCCGAAGGGCGGCAATACCGAGTTCGCCGACATGCGCGCGGCCTATGACGCGCTCGACGACGAGACCAAGGCCGAGATCGACGACCTCGTCTGCGAACACTCGCTGATGTATTCGCGAGGATCGCTCGGCTTCACCGAATACACCGACGACGAGAAGGCAATGTTCAAGCCGGTGCTGCAGCGGCTGGTGCGGACGCACCCCGTGCATCGCCGCAAGTCGCTCTATCTCTCATCCCACGCCGGCAAAATCGTCGGCATGAGCATGCCGGAGGGACGGCTGTTGCTGCGCGATCTCAACGAGCACGCGACGCAGAACGAATTCGTCTACGTCCACAAATGGAAGCTGCATGATCTCGTGATGTGGGACAATCGCCAGACCATGCACCGCGTCCGCCGCTACGACCAGTCCCAGCCCCGCGACATGCGCCGCGCCACAGTGGCGGGGACAGAGGCGACGGTGCAACAGCAGGCGGCGGAGTAGGTCATCGTCGTCCCGGCCTTCGCCGGAACGACACCAGAGGTGTGCGACAGCGGAGCGAACTACGCGTGCCCGGCCTCGTTCGAGAGCATGCCGGGGTCGATGCCGATCTTGCGCAAGGCGCGGCCGTATTTCTCGTCGACGTCGTCGCCGAAGATCAAATCCGCATCCGCGTCGCAATGCAGCCAGCCATTGCTCTGGATCTCGGTCTCGAGCTGGCCCGGCGCCCAGCCGGCGTAACCGAGTGCGAGGATGGCGTGCTTGGGCCCGGAGCCGTTGGCGATCGCGCGCAGGATGTCGACGGTTGCAGTGAGGCAGACGCCGTCGTCGATCCGCAGTGTCGCGTTCTCAATGTAAAAATCGCTGGAATGCAGCACGAAGCCGCGGCCGGTATCGACCGGGCCGCCACGCAGCACCTTCATGCTTTCGGCATTTTCGGGCAGCTTGATGTGCTCGCCCTTCTTGACGATGCCGAGCTGCTCCAAAAGCTCGGGAAAGTCGATGCTACCGGCCGGGTGATTGACGATGATGCCCATCGCGCCTTCGGCGGAATGGGCACAGAGATAGATCACCGAGCGCTCGAAGCGCTCGTCGCCCATGACGGGCATCGCGATCAACAGCCGGCCGTCGAGATAACTGGCCGAACTGGGAAGCGCGGGGCTCGCCCTGCGGGTGCTTTCGCCCGTCCTCTTGCCTGTGGGAGCCATCGGTGAAGCACTCCGGTTTCAATTCCTATCCTGATGTCGGGCCGGGCGGCTGTCAAATCAAGGCTTGCAGAGGCTTGATTCAAGTGCATCCATCACAAGCAATTCAATGGCTTGCCCCGGGGCGACCCTGTAAAGACGTGCCATGCTGACAAGAGTTCCCCTGCATGCGGCGATTGGCGTCGCGACTACCTTGCTTGCGTCGTCGCTGGCGATGGGTGCCCATGCCGACGACGCTTCACTGTGGCAGCGCGACGGACATTCCGCGGTGCGGTTGCTCGCGGGATCGCGCAGCGGCACGGTCCTGCTCGGCGGGATCGCTTTCCAGATCCAGCCAGGCTGGAAGACCTACTGGCGCATGCCGGGCGATTCCGGCGTTCCGCCGCGGTTCGACTTCTCGAAATCGGATAATGTCGAAGCGGTGACGGTGATGTGGCCGGCGCCCCTGAAGTTCGACGACGGTGCCGGCGGCCATTCGATCGGCTATCACGACCAGATCGTGCTGCCCTTGCGTATCGTCGCCAAGGCTGCCGACAAGCCGGTGACGTTGCGCGCCGAGATCAATTACGCCGTCTGCGAAAAGCTCTGCATTCCCGTCGAGGCCAATATCGAGCTCGGCTTCAACAACGTCGCCTCGACCGAAGACGCCAATCTGCGCGCGGCGCTGGACGCGGTGCCGAAGCCCGCCAATATCGGCGATCCCAATCCACTGACCATCCGCGACGTCAAGCGCGACGGGCCCAAGAACGTGGTGGTCGACGTCGTCGTACCTGATGGCCGCAACGTCAATCTGTTCGTGGAGGGACCGACGCCGGACTGGTCGCTGCCGATTCCTGATCCGGTCGAGCACAGCCCGCCCGGGGTGAAACGATTTTCCTTCGAGCTCGACGGACTGCCGCCGGGCGTCAAGCCCGACGGCGCGGCGTTGAAATTCACGCTGGTCGGGCCGGAGAAGTCGTACGAGTTCAATACGAATTTGGAGTGAGTGTCGTCCCGGCCTAGTGCGCAATTGCGCACGGGGGCCGGACCCATACCGCGTAATCTATCGACCGTGAGCGGTGACAATCCCGAACGACGAGTCTTCGCCAAATCACGTCCTGTGGCTATAGGTCCCCGCCTTCGCCGGGACGACACTGTTGGTTGAGGCGATAGCACACATCCCACCCAACCGAATCTTAACGAATGGTTGCTAATTCCTAAGGCGATCGCAAAGGCTATCGCAGCAAGCCTGCCGCAGCAGGCGGGACGCTCGGAGATTCTTCGAATTGGCCGTGATGGATGCAGACCCCGCAACGACCGGACCGGCCGGGCTGATCGCGCGGCTGCGTGCCAGGCTGACAGGCGGATCGAGCGAAGCGTCGCTGACGCGGCGGCTGGCCGGCACCATCTTCATCATCCGCGTCATCAGCGCGGGCCTCGCCTATTTTTCGCAGGTCCTGCTCGCGCGCTGGATGGGGACGTCCGACTACGGCATCTATGTCTATGTCTGGACCTGGGTGCTGCTGCTCGGCAGCATGATGGACTTTGGCATCTCCGCATCCGCGCAAAAAATCATTCCGGAGTATCGCGCGAGCGGCGACCATGCGCTGTTGCGCGGCTTCCTCTCCGGCAGCCGCTGGCTGACCTTTGCCGTCTCGACGCTGGTGTCGCTCGCGCTCGCCGGTATCGTCATGCTGTTGTCGCCCTGGATCGATGCCGCCGAGGCGCTGCCGCTCTATATCGGCTGCATGACGCTGCCCGCCTTCGTCGTCGCCAACACCCAGGATGGCATCGCGCGCTCGCATGACTGGATGCAGCTCGGCCTGATGCCGCAATTCATCATCCGCCAGGCGCTGATCATCGGCATCACGGCGTGCGCCTTCCTGCTCGGCTATCATCTCGGCGCAATCGCGGCGATGGTGGCGAGCGCAGGCGCCGTGTGGATCGCAATGACCGGGCAGATGGTGGTGCTGAACCGCAAGCTCGCCGATCACATCGGCCCCGGTCCCAAGTCCTACGACATCAGTGGCTGGCTCGCCGTCTCGCTGCCGATCCTGCTGGTCGAGAGCTTCTATCTGCTGTTGTCCTACACCGATGTGCTGGTGCTGCAGCAATTCCGCCCGTCCGACGAGGTCGGCGTCTATTTCGCTGTCGTGAAGACGCTGGCGCTGGTGTCCTTCATCCATTACGCGATGTCAGCAACGACCGCGCATCGCTTCGCCGAATACAACGCGCTCGGCGACAAGGCGCGACTGTCGGCCTATGTCGCCCACGCCATCAACTGGACGTTCTGGCCGTCGCTGGCGGCGACCGCCGTGCTGCTCGCGCTCGGCAAGCCGCTGCTCTGGCTGTTCGGGCCGCAATTCGTGGTCGGCTACGACATCATGCTCATCGCCGCGATCGGCTTGGTGGTGCGTGCCGCGATCGGGCCGGTGGAGCGGCTGCTCAACATGCTCGGCCAGCAGAAGATCTGCGCGCTGGCCTACGCGCTCGCCTTCGTGATGAACCTCGTGCTCTGCATCGCACTGGTGCCGCGCTTCGGCGGCCACGGCGCCGCGGCCGCGACCTCGATTTCGCTCACCTTCGAGACGGTGCTGCTGTTCTGGATCGTGCGGCAGCGCCTCGGGCTGCACGTGCTGGCGTTTGGACGCTTGCCATCGGCCTAAGGCAATTGGAAAGCCATCCAACAGCTGCTATGGTCACATCCATGGCTGCAAGCGATCTGCGAAATCTTCTGGAACGCGCCCAGACTTGGCCTGAAGAGGCTCAGAACGAGCTGGTTGCGCTTGCTAACGAAATCGAGAGCGAGTTGCTCGGCGGCGAATATTTAGCAACGCAAGAGGAACTACGGAGCATCGACGCGGCCTTGGCCTCGATAGATCGTGGCGAGGTCGCTACGGATGCCGAGGTCGCGGAGGCCTTCGCGAAATTTGGGCGCGGATGAAGGTCGTCTGGACGCGAGAGGCGCTTGCTGACCTCGCGACGATCTCGACGTACTATGCGGCAAACGCCAGCCCTGTAATCGCCGAAGCGGTCGGACGCAGATTTCTTGACGTCATCGAGCGCGTCCGGAGCGCTCCCTCCTCGGCACCAAGCGTCACGAACCGTTCCCAGATTCGTGTTGCAACAGTCGTTCGCTATCCATTCCGGATATTTTACCGTGTTCGTGGCGACGTGATCCATATCGTTCATATCCGACATACGTCACGGCGACCGCTCTCAGGGCTGAACGAGCCGTCACAACAAGGCATTGCTCCGTGATTATCTGCGCTTTCCGCTGCCCACCCACGAAACACCCGTTTCGCAGATCATCGGCGAATGGAGCAAAACAACTGCCTGCTCACCCATATGCGCACGATTTTTCTTATTCGCCCGAGGTAGTTGCCTCTCAGGGAAAGTTTATTCTACTCGTATTGCCCAACTGACGAGATGAACCTAGATTCCCTGACCATGATCGATCCGCTCTACGTCGCTTCGGGATTTGGCGTCGGCCTGCTTGTCGGGTTGACCGGCGTGGGAGGTGGCTCGTTGATGACGCCGCTCCTGATCCTGCTGTTCGGCATCCACCCGACCACCGCCGTCGGCACCGACCTGCTCTATGCCGCCGCTACCAAGACCGGCGGCAGCGTCGTGCATGGCTGGTCGCGCAGCGTGCACTGGCCGGCGGTGCTGCGACTTGCCTGCGGCAGCATCCCGGCGAGCGTGCTGACGCTGCTGGTGCTGTGGAAGCTCGATCTCAGGAGCGATTCCGAGCGCAATCTGGTCAATCTGGTGCTGTGCTTTGCGCTGATGCTGACCGCGATCTCGCTGATCTTCCGCAAGTCGATCATGGAGCGCTATCGCCGGCGCATAGAGCAGGTCGACGAGCGCACCACGGCAATTGCGACCGTGATCACGGGAGCCGTGCTCGGCGTGCTGGTCTCGATTTCGTCGGTCGGCGCCGGTGCGGTCGGCGTGACCGTGCTGCTGCTGCTTTACCCGCGCCTGCCGATGGCAACCATTGTCGGCTCCGACATCGCGCACGCCGTGCCGCTGACGCTGGTGGCCGGGACCGGACACTGGCTGCTCGGCTCGGTCGACTGGCATCTGATGGGGGTACTGCTGCTGGGCTCCCTGCCCGGCATCATCCTCGGCAGCTACAGCGCGACCCGCGTCCCGGAGACGGTGCTGCGCGCCGCACTCGCCTGCGTCCTCATCGTGGTCGCCGGCAAGATCATGTTCACGGAGCTGAACCTGCAATCCGTGATCGTGACGGCATTGGCCTGGAGCCGTTGAAGGCAAAACGGCGAACGCAAAACGGCGGAAGCTTGCCGCTCCCGCCGTTTGCGTCACTCGTTGCGAAAACTCTACTCCGCGGTCCAGCCGCCATCGATCGAGAGGTTGGTGCCGGTGATCTGCGCGGCATCGTCGCTGCACAGGAACAGCGCCAACGCTGCGACCTGCTCGGATGTCACGAACTCCTTGGTCGGCTGCGCATCGAGCAGCACGTCGTTGATGACCTGCTCGCGCGTAAGATTGCGGGCCTTCATCGTGTCGGGGATCTGCTTCTCCACCAGCGGCGTCCAGACATAGCCGGGGCTGATGCAGTTGCAGGTGATCTTGTTGGTCGCGACTTCGAGCGCCACGGTCTTGGTCAGACCGGCGATGCCGTGCTTGGCCGACACATAGGCCGACTTGAAGGGCGAAGCGACCAGCGAGTGCGCCGACGCGGTGTTGATGATGCGGCCCCAGCCCTTCTTCTTCATGCCGGGCACCGCGGCGCGGATGGCATGGAAGGCCGAGGACAGGTTGATCGCGATGATCTGGTCCCACTTTTCCGGCGGGAATTCCTCGATCGGCGATACGAACTGGATGCCGGCATTGTTGACGAGAATATCGACCGAACCGAACGACGTCTCGCCCAGCGCGATCATCCCGGCGATCTCGGCCGGCTTGGTCATGTCGGCGGGCGAGTAGACCGCCTTGACGCCGAAATCGGCCTCGATCTTCGCGCGCTCCTTCTCGATGTCTTCCGGCGAGCCGAAGCCGTTGATGACGACGTTGGCGCCGGCGGCGGCGAAAGCGCGCGCATAGGCGAGCCCGATGCCGCTGGTCGATCCGGTCACGACGGCGTTCTTGCCTGACAGAGTACCCATGTTATTCGCTCCTTTTTGGCGGGGGCACGGTGACGTCCCCCGTGAGATCGTAGGTCACCATGGTCTCGCCGGATTGCGGCCGCTCGAGCCAGTCCTTGTGGCGCATCGACAGATGCACGTCGCGCACGCCGCTTTCCCAATGCTCGACCATGGCGACATGCGAGAAGTCGTAGTCCTTGGACGAGGATTCGTAGTTCTTGCTGCGATAGATCAGGTGCACCACCGTAACGGTGCTTTCACGCGAGACCTTCGCGAGAAACTCGACGGATGGGTGGTTCTTCAGATAGTCCGGCAATTTGCCGATCAGGTCGCGCACGGCCCGGCGGGCGTTATGCACCTGCTTGTTCTTGTCGGTGTTCATCCGCGTGCGGCTGGAGAAGCGGATGTCCTTCTCGCGCTCGGTGGCCTCTAGCAGCGAAGTCGGCAGATCGCCGCGGGCGCTGAACAGGTCGACCTGGAAGATCAGGAGGTCGCGATCGAGCTCCGCGTCTAGCACGAAGTCGAGCGGCGTGTTGGAGGCGATGCCGCCATCCCAATAATGCTCCCCGTCGATCACGACCGAGGGAAAGCCCGGCGGCAGCGCGCCGGAGGCCATGATGTGCTCGGGGCCGATGGTCTTGCCGAGCTTCTTGAACTCGTAATTGTCGAAATATTTGAAGTTGCCCGAAGTGACACCGACAGCGCCGACCGACAGGCGGGTCTTCAGATCGTTGATGCGGTCGAAATCGACCAAACGCTCCAGCGTCTTCTTCAGCGGCGCGGTGTCGTAATAGCTCTCGGCCTGCGGGCTGCCCGGCGGCCAGAGCGGCGCAGGCGGGATGCGCGGGGTGAAGAAGCCGGGCACGCCAAATGTCGCGATCAGTGCGGCGCTGGTGGAATTGAAGAGCTCGCGGCTATGGTCGCTCTTGCCGATCGGCTTCCACGGCACCGGCTTGGAGACCATCTCCCAGAATTCCTTGAGCCGCTTGACTCGGGTCGGGCCCTCATTGCCGGCGATGATGGCGGCATTGACGGCACCAATCGAGATGCCGGCAACCCATTCGGGCTCGAAATCGAAATGGCACAGCGATTGGTAGGCGCCGGCCTGATAGGAGCCGAGCGCACCGCCGCCCTGGAGAACCAGGACACGCTGCGCCTTCGCGGGGACTGTTGCGACTTCCGGGCTATGATCTGTCATTCGGGAACAATAGCAGATGGCCAGCGACCGTGGCGACAGTCTGCCGCGGCGTCAATGCATCCCGGGATCAAGTCTGGCTTATCGGGGGTCGGTCGACGCCAGGATCATGGTCCAGAACACCTTGTACTTGGTGCCGGGAGCATAGCTCGCCGCTATGCCCAATTTTGTGACACCGCTTTTGAGCATGTTGGCGCGGTGGGGAGGCGAGTCGCGCCAACCGGAAAACGCTTCCGCCAGCGTATGATAGCCGGCCGAGATGTTCTCGACCGCCACGGTCGCGGGATAGCCGCCGCCGGCGAGGCGCTTGGCCAGGGGCGCGCGGACGTCATGGTCCATCTTGTTGGCCGCGGCCATGGCGTTGGACTGGGATTCGGCGAGCCGCATCAGATCGGGATCGATGACCACGGTGCCGAGGCCGTTGTTCTGGCGGTACTGCGAGATCATGATCGCGGCCGCTGGCGCATCGAGCTTGGTGCCCGGGACCGACATGTCGGCATACATCGACGGCTGCTGGACCGGCGCTTCATTGCCGGCGCAGCCGACCAGAAGCAAAGTGATGAGAATTGCGGCCGCAGCGCGCATGAATCGGGCCCCCAAGGAAGGGCCGTTGTTGCATACCAACCGTGGCTGAAAGGTGAATTTTGAGGAAAAATTGAACCTTCGGCGGCGCCGTCCTGGCGGGACCGACCGGAAACGATGGCGCGTCAGGCCGCAAAATAATGGCCGCGATGCGGTTACGACATCTTCATAGTGTGAATGCCGCATTCGGTCTTGGCTTTGCCGCGCCAGCGCCCCGCGCGCTCATCCTCGCCTTCGGCCGTTCTGCTCGTGCAAGGCATGCATCCGACCGACAGGAAGCCTGAGGCCGCCAACGGATGCCGCGGCAATCCGGCGCGGACAAAAATCGCTTCGAGTTCCTCGCGCGAGACATTGGCGAACGGATTGAACTTCAACCGCGCACCGTCGTCCTCGACCACGGGAATGTCGGCCCGCGCATTGCCCTGGAAGCGCTTGCGGCCATTGAGCCAGGCGGAGAACGGCTTCAGCGCACGCGCCAGCGGCTCGACTTTGCGGATACGGCAGCAGGCGTCGGGATCGGAGAACCAGAGGTCGCGCTCGGGATCTTCGCGCGACAACGTCTCCTCGGCCGGCTTGATCGAGCGGACGTCCTTCAAGCCCAGCGTCGCGATCAGCGTGTCGCGATAGGCCAGCGTCTCCTCGAACAGCCAGCCGGTGTCGAGGAAGATCACGGGGATTGCCGGATCGACGTCCGCCATCACCTTGAGCAGGGTCGCCGATTCCGTTCCGAACGACGACACCAGCGCAAGCTTTTCGCGACCAACCGCCTTCAGGGCCGCCGCGATGACCTCGGCAGGTGACGCATCGCGCAAGGCGCGATCGAGCTCTACCGCCGACGGCAGCGAGGACACGGGCGAGACCTGAGGCGCGATGGCGTTCACGTGCCGACACCTTCGGAGTGACGCAGCTGCATGCGCCGGTGCAGCGCCGTGATGCGGCCGTCGCCGGTCGGCTGATAGAACACCGAATAGCGCTTGGCGGTCTGCATGAAGGCTTCGGCGTCGGCCGGCTTCTTGACCTCGAAGGAATCGAAGCCGGCGCGCAGCATGAACACGAATTGGTCGCGCAGCACCTGGCCGGTGGCACGCAAATCCCCGCGATAGCCATAACGTTCCCGCAGCAGCCGTGCCTGGCTATAGGCACGTCCGTCGCGGAAACTCGGGAACACCAGAGCCACGCTGGCGAGCTTGCCGAGATACGGCACGAGCTCGGCAATGTCGCGGTTGTTCGGCCAGATCACACCGACCTTGCCCGAGCGCTCGAGCAGCGCATCGGCTTCGCTCAGGAAGCGCTCGGCCGGCACCAGGATATCGCCGCCCTCGGGCAGCGGCGTGTCGACGGCAAGCTTGACGAAGCCGTCATTGACGATTTTTCCGCCGTTAACGAGTGGCATAGACGCGCTCCTTGAAGGGTTCGACGCCGAGGCGTTTGACGGTGTCGACGAACAGCTCCTCCGGTCGCTCGCGCAGCGCCAGATAGGCTTCCACGATGTCCTCGACGACGTCGGCGACCTCATCGAACTTGACGCCGGGGCCGATCAGATTGCCAAGAGCCGCGCCCTCGTCGGCGCGGCCGCCGATGGTGATCTGATAGACCTCCTCGCCGTTCTTCTCGACACCGAGAATGCCGATATGGCCGACATGGTGATGGCCGCAGGCATTGATGCAGCCGGAGATGTTGATGTGGAGACGGCCGATCAGATTGGCGAGCTCGTGGTTGGCGAACCGCCGCGTCAGCTCCTGCGCGATCGGGATCGAGCGCGCATTCGCCAGCGAGCAATAATCGAGACCCGGGCAGGCGATGATGTCGGTGATCAAATTGACGTTCGGTGTCGCAAGCCCGAGCCTGTCGAGTGCCTTCCACAGCGCCGGCAAATCGCGCTTGGCGACGTGCGGCAACGCCAAATTCTGCTCGTGGCCGACGCGGATTTCGCCGAACGAATATTTGTCGGCGAGATCGGCCAGCGCATCCATCTGCTCGGCGGTGGCATCGCCCGGAGGCGCGCCGATCGGCTTCAGCGAGATGGTGACGATGGAATAGCCCGGGATCTTGTGCGGGGCGACCGAGTTCTTGCGCCACGCCTCGAAATCGGGATCGGCCGCCGCCTGCCGCAGCTCGTCCGGCATGTGCGGCAGCTTTTCGTAGGCCGGATAGATGAAGCGCGAGCGGATGTCCTCGATCACCTCGTCGTCAATCTGGAGCGAGGAGTTGCGGATCTGCTGCCACTCCTCCTCGACCTCGCGCGAGAATTTCTCGATGCCGAGCTCGTGCACCAGGATCTTGATGCGCGCCTTGTAGATGTTATCGCGCCGTCCATACTGGTTGTAGACGCGCAGGATTGCCTCGATGTAACTGAGGAGATCGCGGCCGTGCACGAAGTGCTTGATGGTCTTGCCGATGAACGGCGTGCGGCCGAGACCGCCGCCGACCAGCACCTCGAAACCGGTTTCGCCCTTCTCGTTCTTGATCAGACGCAGACCGATGTCGTGGACCTTGATCGCGGCGCGGTCGTGGTCCGACGCGGTGATCGCGATCTTGAACTTGCGCGGCAGGAACGAGAATTCCGGATGCAGCGTGGTGTGCTGACGGATCAGCTCCGACCAGATCCTGGGATCCTCGATCTCGCCCGGCGCAACGCCGGCCCATTGGTCCGAGGTGACGTTGCGCATGTTGTTGCCGGAGGTCTGCATCGCATGGATGCCGACCTCCGCAAGATCGGCCAGCGCATCCGGCAGCTCGGCGAGTTTGATCCAATTGAACTGGATGTTCTGCCGCGTGGTGAAGTGGCCGTAGCCGCGGTCATATTTGCGCGCGACATGGGCGAGCGCACGCAACTGGTTCGACGCCAGCGTCCCGTAGGGAATCGCGACGCGGAACATGTAGGCATGCAGTTGCAGATAGACGCCGTTCTGCAGGCGCAACATCTTGAACTCGTCCTCGGTGAGCTCGCCGGAGAGGCGCCGCTTCACCTGGTCGCGGAATTCCAAGACGCGCTCATTGACGAGCGTGCGGTCGATTTCATCGTAAGCATACATAAGAGAGTGCCTTAAGCCTGGGCCGGCTGTCCGATGGTCACACCGGTGCGACGAATCTGTTCGCGCAGATTGCCGGGTTCGATCTTGCCGTCCGCACCGACCTGCACCGGAGCGATATAGGGACCGATCGCACCGACGTCATCGGCGACGGACTCCGCAAGCAACGCTTTGGCTTCGTCCGAGGTGCGCACGATCGCGGCTTCCAACAAGTCGGCGGACCAGCTCTTGGCCGCGGTACGGTAAACCACGATGCCGTCCCAGGTGCGGTTGGCGGTCACGATCGAGGGGCCGGCGATTTTGATCTTCTTCTGTTCAAGGGGGGAGGTCATTCGGCTGCATCCAATAGGTCAGAGATGATTTGCTTGGGTGTTTCGCGGTGAAGCGAACCGGCATGCCGGACCACGTCGCCGATGATGAGAATGGCGGGACCGCCGCTGGTCTGCCGCACGAGCTCGGGCAAGTCGCGCAACGTTCCGATCGCGCCTTGCGCATCGGGCCGCGTGACGCGGGCGAAAACGCCAACCGGCGTTTCCGGCGAGCGGCCCGCGGCGAATAGGCCAGCGCGAATAGCGGGCGCAGCGGTCATGCCCATGTAGACCACGACGGTCATCTTGGTGTCGGTCAACGTCGACCAATCCACGGCTTCCGCGTCGCGCGCCCTGTGCGCGGTGAGGAAGGTGATGCGGGTCGCTTCATGACGGTAGGTGAGCGGCACCTCGAAATCGGCGGCGCCGCCGAGCCCCGCGGTAACGCCGGGAATGATCGAATAGGTCACGCCAGCCGCGCGCAAGGCCTCGACCTCTTCGCCGCCGCGGCCGAACACGAAGGGGTCGCCGCCCTTCAGTCGCACCACGCGCTGGCCGGCCTGCGCCGCCTCGATGATACGCTTGTTGATGGCGTCCTGGCCGATACCGGGCTTACCGACGCGGCGCCCGACCGGAACGCGCGTGGTGTCGCGGCGGATGCGGTCGAGAATTTCCGGCGAGACCAACTCGTCATGGAAGACGATGTCGGCGTCCTGCAACGCGCGCAGCGCCTTGATGGTGAGGAGATCGGGATCGCCGGGGCCGGCGCCGACCAGCGCGACCGAGCCTTCCGGCTTGTCGGCACGCGCGAACGCCGACGGATCGGAAATAGCCTTGAGCGCCGCATTCGCCTCGCTGTTGCGGCCGGCGAGCACGGAGGCGCCGATCGGGCCGTCGATGACGCGCTCCCAAAAGCGGCGGCGCAGCGGAAACTCCGCAATGCGCTCGTTGATGGATTTGCGGAAGCCGCCGATGAATTCCGCGAGCTCGCCGATACGGGCCGGCAGCAACGCCTCGATCTTCTCGCGCACGCGCCGCGCCACCACCGGCGAGGTGCCGCCGGTGCCGACCGCGACCACGACATCGCCGCGGTCGACGATCGCCGGGAAGATGAAGCTGGAATGGTCGAGATCGTCCATGACGTTGACGGGAAGGCCGAGCGACTTCGCCCGCGCCGACATCGCCACGCCGACATCGCCCGCGCCGGCGCAGACGATGGCGATGACGCCGGCGAGATCGGCCGTGAGCGGATCGCCGTCAGCGAACTCAACCCGCGCCGTGTCATCAGGACTTAGCCCGCCCAGGTCATGATCGCCGTCGATCGCATGCACGCGGATGCGCGCAGCGGCGGCCGCGAGCACACGCAATTTGGCGCGCAAAAGCTCGCCCGCGCCGATGAGGACCACGGGACCGGCCTTGAGATCGAGGAACACCGGCAAGAACCGCATGCGATACTCGCTTCCCCCACATCCGGGGTTGACTGGAATTATTTTCTATATATGTGTCGTTTCGACCGCGCAAAGAGAAAATTTCTTTTTCTCTTCTGCGCTGCAACTATAGAATTTTCGCCTCCAAACGCAAAGTGGCAGAGATGCATCTTCTTAGGACCGAATCCGGTGCAGATGGACGGGGTTTCCAGACTCCCATTTCCCAGCAAATTCCGGTCGAGCTGGCGGCCCCCAGCATGGACCATCTCGACCAGTTGGAAGCGCAGAGCATCTACATCTTCCGCGAGGCCTTTGCCCGCCTGAAGAAGATCGCCCTGCTGTGGTCGCTCGGCAAGGACTCCAACGTCATGATCTGGCTGGCGCGCAAGGCCTTCTTCGGCCGCCTGCCGTTCCCGGCCCTCCATGTCGATACCGGCAAGAAGTTTCCGGAGATGTATCGCTTCCGCGATCATTACGGGAAGGAGTGGGAGCTCGATCTGCGCGTCGAGCCCTGCCCGCCCATCGATGCCGTCGACCCAACGCTGCCGCCGGCCGCCCGTTCCGCCGCGCGCAAGACCGAAGGCCTGAAGATGGCGCTGACCAAATACGGCTTTGACGGCCTGATCGCCGGCATCCGCCGCGACGAGGAAGCCACCCGCGCCAAGGAGCGCGTGTTCTCACCGCGCGGGCTAGAAGGCAATTGGGACGTGCGCGACCAGCCGCCGGAGTTCTGGGATCATTTCAATGCGTCGCCGCCGCAGGGCGCGCATTTGCGCATCCACCCGATCCTGCATTGGACCGAGGCCGATATCTGGGCCTACACCAAGCGCGAGAACATCCCGATCATTCCGCTCTATCTGTCGCAGAACGGCAAGCGCTATCGCTCGCTGGGCGATCAGGACATCACCAATCCGGTCGCTTCGACCGCGTCGAACATTGACGAGATCCTGATCGAGCTCGAGCAAACCAAGGTGCCGGAGCGCGCTGGCCGTGCGCTCGACCACGAGACCGAGGACGCCTTCGAGCGTCTGCGCGTCGCCGGCTATCTCTGATTCAAGGACGCGAGCGTCGTATGAACATGATCGTCACCCCCGCTTCGCCTGCCACGCCGAACGGCACCAATTCGATGCCAAATGGCACGACGCGACCGCAGGTCCGCATCGTCATCGTCGGCCATGTCGACCATGGCAAGTCGACGCTGGTCGGCCGCCTGCTGCATGAGACCGGCAGCCTGCCTGACGGCAAGCTCGAAATGCTCAAGGCCGTCAGTGCGCGGCGCGGTATGCCGTTCGAATGGTCGTTCCTGCTCGATGCGCTGCAGACCGAGCGCGACCAGGGCATCACCATCGACACCACGCAGATTCGCTTCCGCACCAATTCGCGCGACATCGTGCTGATCGACGCGCCCGGCCACGCCGAATTCCTGCGCAACATGATCACCGGGGCCTCGCAGGCCGACGGCGCGGTGCTGATCATCGACGCGCTCGAGGGCGTGCGCGACCAGACAAGGCGGCACGGCTATCTCCTGCATCTGCTCGGCGTGAAGCAGGTCGCCGTGGTCGTCAACAAGATGGACCGCGTCGACTTCTCCGCCGATCGCTTCAAGGCAATCAGCGACGAGATCTCCGCGCATCTCAACGGCCTCGGCGTAACGCCCACGGCCGTCATTCCGATTTCCGCCCGCGACGGCGACGGCGTGGCTGAGCGCACCGACCGCATCGACTGGTACAAAGGCCCGACCGTGGTCGAGGCGCTCGACCGGCTCGAGCCGGCGCGGCCGCTGGAGGCGCTGGCGCTGCGCCTGCCGGTGCAGGCGATCTACAAGTTCGACGATCGCCGCATCGTTGCCGGCCGCATCGAATCCGGCAGCCTGATTGCCGGCGACGAGATCGTGATCATGCCGGCCGGCAAGATCGCGAAGATCAAGACGGTCGAGAACTGGCCGGTGACGCCGGTCGCGACGCGTCAGGGCGCCGGCCGCTCGGTCGGCATCACGCTTGATCGCGAATTGTTCATCGAGCGTGGCGACATCATCTCGCATGTCAACGTCGCCCCGCGCGAGACGCGGCGGCTGCGCGCACGCATCTTCTGGCTGCACGACAAGCCGCTCGCCAAGGGCGACCAGATCCTGGTCCGCTCGGGACCGAAGGAAAGCCGCGCCACCGTGGTGGCGATCGAGAAGGCGGTCGATCCCGGCGAGCTCGAAAGCCGCGAGAACAAGGCGATCGGCCGCAACCATGTCGGCGAGATAGACATTTCCCTGTCCAGCTCGATTGCTGCGGATCCCTACACCGAGAATCCGCGCACCGGCCGCCTCGTGATCGAGGTCTCCGGGCGGATCGCCGGCGGCGGCCTCGTGCTGTCGGTCGATGCCGGCCAGCGCGCCGTGCCAGTCGACATAGTGCCGGTGGAATCGGCGCTGCGGCCGGATGAGCGCTCCGCACGCTATCGCCACAACGGCGCCGTGGTCTGGCTCACGGGCTTGCCGGCCTCCGGCAAGTCGACGCTGGCGAAGGCGCTGGAGCGGCGTCTCTTCACCAATGGCGGCTCGCCGATCCTGCTCGACGGCGACACGGTGCGCGCCGGGCTCAACAGCGATCTCGGCTTTTCCGCCGCCGATCGCAGCGAGAACATCCGCCGGCTTGCCGAAGTCGCGACGCATCTCGCCCGCAACGGCCATATCGCCATCGTCGCCGCCGTCTCGCCCGCCCGCGAGGACCGCGCCACCGCGCGCCGTATCGCAGACAGCTCGTTCCGCGAGATCCATGTCGCGACACCGGCCGAAATCTGCGAGGAGCGCGATCCAAAGGGCCATTACAAGAAGGCCCGCGCCGGCGCGCTTGCCTCTTTCACAGGCATCGGCAACGACTACGAGCGGCCCGAGGCAGCCGAGCTCGTGATCGACACGTCGACACGGACGGTTGCGGACGCAGCGGATGAGATCGAACAGATGCTGAAGACAACCGGCGTGCTGTTCGATGAAGTCGTGGATCTCGCCGCGAACATTTGAGTCTGTCCAGTCCCAACTGTCGTCGTCCGGCTTGACCGGACGACCCAGTATTCCAGAGACAGCGTTGGGATACGGAGAAGCCGCGGCGTACTGGATTCCCCGCTTGCCGCCTGCCCCAAAGCTTCGGGGGGCCTCGACATCAACCGCGGCGAAGCCTTGGCGTAGCCGGGTCGGGGAATGACAGCGGTGCCCTCGGCCGCGACCTCACCTTGACATTTTGACAACTTCTGAGGGTCTTCTCACCGCCCCGATTTTGAGGCTAATAAGACCTCGAAAGCTGCTCCTCGTGGGCGCATTTTGCTGCTGTCGGGTCAAAAACAGCCAAAAACAGCCATTTCCAACAAGAAAGACCATCATGAAACGCGTCGATGCCCACGGATTGAAGATCGCCCCCGTCCTTTTCGATTTCATCGCCAAGGAAGCGGCCCCGAAAACCGGGATCGCGCCGGATGCATTCTGGGCCGGGCTTGCCGCCATCATCAAGGAGTTGGGGCCGAAGAACCGGTCACTGCTTGCCTTCCGTGACTCGCTGCAGGCCAAGATCAACGACTGGCATCGCGCCCACAAGGGCAAGGCGTTCGACGTCGACGCCTACACCGCTTTCCTGAAGGATATCGGCTATCTCGTCCCGGAGCCTGCGACGCAGAAGGTCGAGACCGCTGACGTCGACGAGGAGATCGGCAAGATTTGCGGTCCGCAGCTGGTCGTGCCGCTCACCAATGCGCGCTATGCGCTGAACGCAGCGAACGCGCGCTGGGGCTCACTCTATGATGCATTCTACGGCACCGATGCGATTCCTTACGACGCTGCCGAGAGCGGCAAGGGCTACAACAAGGCACGCGGCGACAAGGTCATCGCCAAGGCCAAGGCGTTCCTCGACGCTGCCGTGCCGCTGGCGACCGGCAGCCACACCGACGTCATCGCCTACAGCGTCGTCGCGGGCCAGCTAGCCGTGAAGCTCAAGAGCGGCAATGCCACCGCGCTGAAGAACGCCGCACAGTTCGCCGGCTTCCAGGGCGATGCGTCCGCGCCCTCCGCGGTGCTGCTCGCCAACAACGGCCTGCATGTCGAGGTCAAGATCGATCGCAGCAGCACGATCGGCAAGGACGACCCGGCCGGTGTCGCCGACATGATCATGGAATCTGCCGTATCGACCATCCTCGACATGGAAGACTCGGTCGCCGCCGTCGATGCCGAAGACAAGGTGCTGGTCTATCGCAACACGCTTGGCCTGATGAACGGCACGCTGTCGGCCGATTTCGAGAAGGGCGGCAAGACGCTGACGCGTTCGCTCAACAGCGACCGCAGCTACAAGACGCCGGATGGCAAGGGCGAAGTGAAACTGCACGGCCGCAGCCTGCTGCTGATGCGCAATTGCGGTCATCACATGTTCACCGACGCGGTGCTGGACGAGACCGGCGAAGAGATCCCGGAAGGCCTGCTCGATGCCGCCGTCTCGGGGCTTCTTGCGATTCACGATCTCAAAGGCAACTCCAAGGTCAAGAACAGCCGCACGGGATCTGCCTATATCGTCAAGCCGAAGATGCATGGCCCGGACGAGGTGTCGTTCACCTGCGAGATTTTTGACCACGTCGAGAAGATGCTCTCGCTGCCGGAGAACACGCTCAAGGTCGGCATCATGGACGAGGAACGGCGGACCACCGTCAACCTCAAGGCCTGCATCCAGCGCGCCTCCAAGCGCATCATGTTCATCAACACCGGCTTCCTCGACCGTACCGGCGACGAGATCCACACCTCGATGGAAGCGGGTCCGATGATCCGCAAGAACGAGATGAAAGCGCAGGCCTGGATCAAGGCCTATGAGGACTGGAACGTCGACATGGGCCTGACCTGTGGCCTGCCCGGCCATGCCCAGATCGGCAAGGGTATGTGGGCCGCGCCCGACAAGATGGCGGACATGCTTGCCCAGAAGCTCGCGCATCCGCAGGCCGGCGCCACCACCGCCTGGGTCCCCTCGCCGACCGCGGCGACCTTGCACGCCCTGCACTACCACCAGGTCAACGTCATCGCGCGCCAGCAGGAGCTGACCAAGGGCGGACCTCGTGCGAAGCTTTCCGACATCCTCACCATTCCGGTGTCGAAATCGAACTGGGCGCCTGATGACGTCAAGCAGGAGATCGACAACAATTGCCAGGGCATTCTGGGTTACGTCGTGCGCTGGATCGACCAGGGCGTCGGCTGCTCCAAGGTGCCCGACATCCACGACGTCGGCCTGATGGAAGACCGCGCCACCTTGCGCATCTCCAGCCAGCATCTCGCTAATTGGCTGCATCAGGGCGTGATCACCGAAGCGCAGGTGATGGAATCCTTGAAGCGCATGGCCGTCGTCGTCGACAAGCAGAATGCGGGCGACGCGATCTACAAGCCGATGGCGCCCGCCTTCGATGGCACAGCCTTCAAGGCGGCTAGCGACCTCATCTTCAAGGGCCGCGAGCAGCCGAACGGCTACACTGAATACATTCTCACTGCGCGCCGCCGCGAAGCGAAAGCGGCGGGCTGAGCCGGATTAGTCGAACATCGAAAGCCCCGGCTCACGCCGGGGCTTTTTGTTTCGGCAGCAACGACGCACGCCCGCTTTCCGTTCTCACGCGGCTAGGTAAAGACCTCCCGGCTAGAACACCGCCAGGTATTTCAAGAGCGAGACGATGCCGACTGATCCTGCAGCTGGTGCTGGTGCTCCTGGCCATCTGCCTCGCCGTCGGGCCGATGCTGGCTGTGAGCCGGCGGGTCATCAAGCCGCTGCATGACATGCGCGACGCCATGTTGAAGGTCGCGGGCGGCGATCTTTCCGTCGAGACTGGATGCGAAGGCAGGATGGATGAGATCGGCGCGCTGGCAGGCGCGCTAGAGACGTTTAAGCAGCAGGCGGCCGACAAGCTGAAGATCGAGGCCAAGGAACGCGAGCGCAATGCCGCGGCCGCGACGCGTCAGCGTGCTATGGAGGGCCACATCGGTGAATTCGAAGGGCTCGTGCGCAAGGCACTCGATGAGCTAAGCGAGGCCTCCGGCGGAATGCGAAAGACCTCATCCGATCTCTCGGCAGTGTCACGGCAGACCAATGATCGCGTTCGGTTCGCCGAAAAGGCCTCCGGAGATGCTTCCCTGAGCGTCGACAGTGTCGCTGCTGCATCCGAGGAGCTGAGCTGCTCCATCAACGACATCAGCCATCAAGCGGCGCATGCCGCCGGCATTGCCAGCCGGGCCGTGACTCAGGCGGGGCAGACCGATAGCACGGTGCAAGGACTTGCCCGATCGGCGAGCCGCATCGGCGAGGTCGTCGGCCTGATCAACACCATCGCACAGCAGACCAATCTGCTCGCGCTCAACGCGACGATCGAAGCCGCCCGCGCCGGCGAGGCCGGGCGCGGCTTTGCCGTTGTCGCCTCCGAGGTGAAATCGCTGGCAAGCCAGACCGCGAAGGCGACCGAAGAAATCTCCGAGCAGATCGCCGACATCCAGAAGGTCGCGGACGATGCCATCAACGCGATCCAGGCCATCGGCGGCATCATCGGCGAGGTCAACGAGGTCGCCACCGCGATTGCGGCTGCCGTGCAGGAGCAGGGTGCGGCGACGCAGGAAATCACCCGCAGCACCCAATATGCGGCGCAGGGCACCAAGAACGTCTCGGACAACATCACCGGCGTAAAAGCGGACGCGGACGCCGCGGCCGCAGCCGCTGACAACGTCAAGCAGGCCTCGCAGACGCTGGAGACTCAGAGCCGCCAGCTCGGCGACCAGGTCAGCGACTTCCTGGGCAAGATCCGCGCGGCGTAACGATCCGTTAACACCTGGCATTTCCCGCGGCGGGCGCGCCTGCACGCGCACGCCGCGGGCCTCGCCCGAAGCGAATTTCGCGCGTGTTACAACTCTGTTTATTCCTTTTTGCGAAAAAATGGGGGATTGGGGGATCCATCATGCTTCGACGTGTGACCGTTTCGGCGCTGCTGCAGTCCGTCATTGCTCTTCTGGCGGCCTGCGTGGTGGCGCTGCTGGTGACCACCGCCTGGCAGTCTTGGGAACGGCTGCGTGCCACCGCCCATATCGCTGCCGTGGCCGAGGCCTCATCGAACGCCTTCAAGGCGATGCACAATCTTCGCACCGATCGCTCTTCGACGCCGCGTGTGCTGAACGGCGAAGCGCCGGTGTCGCCGGAGATCGAGAAATTCCTCCGCGGCATTCATGACGCCGAGATGCCGGCGATCCGCGCCACCGCCGCGCTGCTGCCCACGATTCCCTTTGCCGAGCAGGCCACCCTGCTCGGCAACCTGAACCGGCAGGTCGACAGGCTGGTGACGCTCCAGAGCGAAGCCTGGGACGAGATGCGCAAGCCGAAGAAGGCCCGGCGGGCCGCGCTCTCGAAGGACTATACGGACCAGACGGGCGCACTGCTGGCGACGCTGGAGGAGATCTCCGCACGCCTGACCGGCGTCATCAATCACAACGATCCCCTGATCGACCAATTGCTGTCGATCAAGCAGGCCGCCTGGCTGTTGCGCAATACCGCGGGCGAAGCCTCCGACTTAGTCGCGACCGGACTGGTCGCCACCGGGAGCCTCCCACTGGAGGCACAGCAGACCTACACCAAATTCGTCGGCGCCATCGAGAACGCCTGGAGCGGCCTCGATTCCGCAACGCTCGGCATGAAACTGTCGCCGGAGCTCGCGGGCGCGATGAATGCGGCCAAGTCCGCCTATTTCAACGCGGACTATCTGGCGCTGCGCGACCGGCTGATCGACCAGATCATGGTGGGGTCGAAGACCGACATGACGGCCGACCAGTGGACGCCGCAGACGTCGCAGCGCATGGGAACGGCGGTCGCAGTGGCCGAGCGCGCGCTCGACGAGGCGCGCGACTACGCGGCGGGCCAATACGCCGCCGCGAGCCGCGCGCTCGCGATCCAGATCGCGATGCTGGTCCTCGCCACGCTTCTGACGGTCGGAGCGATGCTCACGGTCACGCGCCGGGTCATCCGCCCGTTGCACAATATCCGCGACGCCATGCTCAAGGTCGCCGGCGGCGACCTCACCGTCGACAGCGGCTATCTCGACCGCAGGGACGAGATCGGCGCACTCGCGGGCGCACTGGAAACCTTCAAGCAGCAGGCGGCCGACAAGCTGCAGATCGAGGCGCAGGAACGTGCGCACAATGCCGGCGCGGCGACGCGGCAGCGCACGATCGAGGCCTCGATCGGAGAATTCGAGGGCCTGGTGCATCACACCCTGGCACAATTGAGCCAAGCCTCCGGCGAGATGCGCAAGACGGCCTCGGAGCTCTCCGCGGTCTCGCGCCAGACCAATGAGCGGGTACAGATGGCGGGCAAGGCGTCGGGTGATGCCTCGGGCAGCGTCGATAGCGTTGCCGCGGCCGCCGAGGAGCTCTCGGCCTCGATCAACGACATCAGCCAGCAGGCCACCCACGCCGCTGGCATCGCCAGCCGCGCCGTCAGCCAGGCCCGCGACACCGACGGCACCGTGCAGGGCCTCGCCAACTCGGCCAACAGGATTGGCGAGGTAGTCGGCCTGATCAACACGATTGCGGCGCAGACCAATCTGCTCGCGCTGAACGCGACGATCGAAGCCGCGCGCGCGGGCGAGGCCGGACGTGGTTTCGCGGTCGTCGCATCCGAAGTGAAGTCGCTGGCAAGCCAGACAGCGAAGGCGACGGAGGATATTTCGGAGCAGATCGCCGATATCCAGAAGGTCGCAGGCGACGCCATCAACGCGATCCAGGCCATCGGCGGCATCATCGGCGAAGTCAACGAGGTCGCCACCGCAATCGCCGCAGCCGTCCAGGAGCAGGGCGCAGCGACGCAAGAGATCACCCGCAGCACGCAATATGCCGCGCAGGGGACCAAGAACGTCTCCGACAATATCACTGGCGTGAAGGCTGACGCCGACACCGCGGCCGATGCCGCTGACAACGTCAAGCACGCGTCTGAACTGCTGGAGACCCAGAGCCGTCAGCTCGGCGATCAGGTCAGCGATTTCCTCGGCAAAATCCGCGCGGCGTAAGCGCCCACTCGAAACCGCACCCTACTCCTTCGCGACCACCGGCACCTGACGGAACTTCGCGCGCATCGAGTTCGGCAGTGGCGAGAAATTCATCGCGACACCGCGGCGGTCGTTGGCATTGCGATTGGCGACAACGAGGCCGTTGCTACCTGCAACGATGTCGCCCTTGCGCAAGGTCGGATCGTCCTCGGCCTTGACCGGTGCAAGCCCGGCGGAATCCTTGCCGTTGCAGGTGCAGCCCGCGACGGTCTCATTGCGGTAGCGGAAGGCATTCGGCAGATCGGAATAGGACTTTCCGCCATCGGTCGTGGCCTCATCGATGTTGCTGCCATAGACCAGCGAGGTCTCTGAAGCCGGACAGAAGCTCTTGCAGGATTGCGCCTTGCTCTCGGCATCATTTCCTTGCGCAGGGAAGTAGCGGCCGTCGCAGCCCCGCACGCAATAGGCCGCGCCGCCGCCGTAGGACGCCCGCTGGCGCGGCGCGTCGTAGCGCGGCGCATCATCGTTGGCGAAAGGCATCTGGATTTGCGGCGGCGGCCGCCTGCCGAATCCACCGAACAGCGCCGAGAAGAAATCTTCCGCATGCGCGGGCGGCGTCAGCACGAGGCCGAGGGAAGCAACCGTGAGGAGCGTCGCCGCACCGCAAGCCAGTTTGCCGATCGAACGTCTACTCATGTGTCCTCACCTCAGTCTTTAGTCGACCGACGATGCCGGGATATTCAACGCCTGGCGGCCCGATGGCAGCGTCGTCACGGCCGGGCGCTTGCGCCAGGAATCACTCCCCTTGTCACCGCCCTTTGCCATCAGCGGCGCGTTCTTCGGCAGTACCACGACCTTGGCGCCGATATTGACACGGCTGAACAAGTCGCTGACGTCTTCATTGGTGAGGCGGATGCAACCGGAGGAGACGAACTTGCCTATCGTGGTGGGATCGTTGGTGCCGTGGATGCGGTATTCGCTGGAGCCGAGATACATCGCGCGCGCACCAAGCGGATTGCCGGGGCCGCCGGCGACGAAGCGCGGCAGATAAGGCTGGCGCGCGATCATCTCGGCTGGCGGATGCCAGTCCGGCCATTCCGCCTTGCGGGTGATGCTCTGCACGCCCGACCACGTAAAGCCTTCGCGGCCGACGCCGACGCCGTAGCGCATGGCGCGCCCGTTACCGAGCACATAGTAGAGATAGGTGTTGGCGGTATCGATGACGATGGTGCCGGCCGGCTCGTTGCGGTCGAAGCTTACGATCTGACGGCGCAGCCGATCGGGCAGCGCCGCGTCCTCGTCGGCGGCCTGCGGTGCCTCGATGGTGGTACCCTGCGAATAGGTCTGGTCCTGCGGATACGCCTGCAGCTGCATCGGCGAATAGCCGAGCGTTTGCGCCTGGGCCGCGAAGGGCACCGTCAGCAAGGCTGTCGCAAAGGCAAAGGCGGTGAGCGCGCGCGGCGAAAGCCGGCGGTGGACTGCAGAGAACTTGGTCATGTGCTGCCCCGTTGGATGTGTGCATCTTGAGTGATGCGGCTTCCCAACAAACGCCACCGGGCCGACTCAAGTTCCCTGCCGAAGTGCGGCTGAGACGTCACAGTCAAGCGAGCGCGACTTCACGAAGCCGCGATGGAACCGCAGCGCTGTCAAAGTGTTTTCCCGGTCATCAATGGACAATGGGCGTGCGGGTCGGGCCTCCGTGCGGGGAGAGAGATTGTGCATGTCCTTCCCAGTGAACGTTTGATTTCCGGCAGCAGCGAAGGCACACCACTTCCCGAAAGCCGGAGCGAGCTGCCGCCAGTCATCCGCCGCACCGAGTTCGTCGCCTTTGCGCTCGCGGGACTGCTTCTGATCGCCGCGGTCGCAGTGCTCTACGTGGCCAAGGCGTTCTTCTTACCCGTGGTGATGGCGATCGTCGCGGGCACCATGTTGTCGCCGGCCGCGACTTTCCTGGAAAAGCGTGGGGTTCCGCGCGCCCTCGGCGCCGTGCTGCTCGTGATCGCGGTGACGACGGTGGTCGCGTTCGTCGTCGCGCTGATCGCGGTGCCCGCGATGGAGTGGAGCTCACGCCTCCCGGAGCTGGGCGCGCAGCTGAGGGAGAAGGCGCATCTCTTCGACCGCCCGCTGGCGCTGTTGAAGGAGCTGCAAACCATAGTCGGCGGCTCGGACGGCCTGCCGAGTCTCCCCCTGCCGAGAGTCGAATGGGTGCAGCCGACGTTGGAATTCCTGTCGCCGACCTTCGCCGAATTCCTGCTGTTCTTCGCCACGCTGATTTTGTTCATCGCGAGCTGGCGCGACCTGCGGCGGGCATTGATCATGAATTTCGGCGAACGAGACGCACGGCTGCGCACGCTGCGGATCCTCAACGAGATCGAGGTCCATCTCGGCAATTACCTGCTGACCGTCACCGTCATCAATGTCGGTGTCGGCATCGCCACCGGTATCGTCTGCGCGATCACCGGAATGCCCAATCCGGCCGGGCTCGGCGCGCTCGCGGCAGCGCTCAACTTCATTCCGATCATCGGGCCGATTGCGATGTTCGTCGTGCTGGTCGTGGTCGGGCTGGTCGCCTTCCCGACCATCGGCGGCGGCCTGATGGCGGCGCTCGCCTTTGGCGGCATCACCTTCATAGAGGGGCACTTCGTCACGCCCACGATCATCGGCCGCAGGCTGGCGCTGAACGCGCTCGCCGTCTTCATCGCGCTGGCGTTCTGGACCTGGCTGTGGGGACCGATGGGCGCGTTCCTGTCGTCCCCGCTCCTGATCGTGGGGCTGATCCTGAAGGAGCATTTGATACCGGAGAATTCGCCGCAGCTTCCGCAGGAGTAAGCGATTTTCACGAGGGAACTTCCATCACAACGAAACGTTTTCCGCAGACCTTACCGCCAACAGTTCGGAGCCTGTGATGTCAATAGCCGACGGCGAAGCCAGGATGAGAGACCGGACCGACAAAGCCACAGCAGAACGCCTCGAGAAGGATGTAGCAGCCGTGAAAAACGATATCGCCGCCCTCACCGACCAGATCACCGACGCGCTCAATACCTTTGCCAACGCGACAGGCAAGCAGGCCCGGCGTGGCTACAAGCAGGCGCGCGACAACCGCGACAACATGGATTCGACGCTCGACGATTTCTCGGAGCGCGGCAGCGCGATGATGGGCGCCGCACAGGACGCCTATGGCTCGATCGAGGAGACGCTGGAAGACGCGATCACACAGCGGCCGCTCGCGACCGTCGGTATCGCACTCGGCATCGGCTTCCTGGTCGGCATCGCCTGGCGCCGGTAAGGCAGAGGACGAAACGGTTACGGCGGCGCGCCAGCTCCGCTGCGTCTGGCTTGTCGGGATCTGAGGAGCAAGGCCGTGTTTCAGCGCATCATCGACAGCATCAGCGCATCAACGGGCACGACCATGCGGCTGACCTCGCTTGCGGCGGGTGCGGCGCTCGCACTTTTCATCACCACATGCTTCCTCTGCGCGGCGGCCTTCATCTCGGTCCTCGAAAAATACGGCCCGGTGCAGGCCTGCCTCGCGGGCGCCGGCGTCTTCTTCCTGCTCACGCTTGCAGCAGCAGGAAGTTACTGGGCCTACAAGCGGGAGGTGCGGGCGCGCGCCCGCGTCGCCGCCGAGCGCGCCGCGAAGTCGGCCGCGTCGAGCATGCTCGCCGATCCGATGCTGCTCGCCACGGGCTTGCAGATCGTCCGCGCGATCGGGGTCAAGCGGCTCTTGCCGATCCTGGCGATCGGCGGCGTCGCGCTCGGAATCATGGCAAGTCGCGCCGGCGCAACGGATGAAGCATCAGTCGAGCCGGCCGAGTAAGGGCGAGACTGCATCAAGAAAGTTGCGCCGCCGACCAAAACAGCAGGGTCGCAGGACTCCGATGGCTGGCCTCTGCGCAATATTTCATCGGTCCTGGTGAATCCGCTCTCCTTCACGCAAACGCTACTCGGACAGGCAGACGGTTGCCGCTAAAAGCATCGCCCCTGATTCCAAAAGTCATTTTCTGCAATGAAACCGTCCGTCAAGGCGAACCTAACCGCATTCCATCACGACGCCAGGCTGTATTTGACGCTCGGCATTGCCAATTGGTCGGTCTTCGTCGATCACATCCCGAACAACGTGGTCAACCTGCTGACGCTGCGAAACTTCGGCTTCAGTGGCGCCGCCGACCTGTTCGTGTTCGTGGTGGGCTATGGCGTCGCCATCATCCACGGCAGGATGACGCTGGAGCGCGGCTATGTCGTCGCCGCGACGCGCATCTTCCGCCGCGTCTGGCGGCTCTATGCCGCCTATGTCGTGCTGTTCGTGATCTATATCGACGCCATCGCCTATGTCGCCTCGCAATCGATGGCGCCGGAGATCATCAGCGACTACAACATCTCCGGGATACTCGAGCATCCGCTGCGCATCCTGGTCCAGGGATTGGTGCTGCAAGAACAACCGCTCAACCTCGACCTCCTGCAGCTGATGATTCCGCTGATGGCGTTCTTCCCGTTCGCACTGTGGGGGCTGCTGCGACGCCCGAATCTGGCGCTGGCCGCATCGGTCGCGCTGTATCTTGCCGCGCGCCGGTTCGGCTGGAATTTTCACGCCTATCCCGACCAGGAATGGACGTTCAATCCGTACTGCTGGCAGATGCTGATGGTGCTGGGCGGCTGGTTTGCCGTCACCGGCGCGTCCGGACGCGCGCTGCACAACCTGTCCTGGCTTCGCGCGCTCGCGGGCGCCTATCTCGTGTCGGCGATGGCCATCACCCTGATGCGCCATTCGCCGGCGCTGTCCGTCTATTTGCCGGATGTCGTGCTCAACGGCATCGCGCCGACCGACAGGGAAAACCTCGCGCCCTATCGCGTGATGCATTTCCTCGCGCTTGCCTTCCTCGCGACCCATCTCATTCCGGCCGACCATCCGGGGCTGCAATGGAAGCCGCTCCGGATGGTGATCAAATGCGGCGAGGAATGGCTCGCCGTGTTCTGCGTCGGCGTATTCCTCTCCTTCGCCGGCCACCTCGTCCTGATCACGGGTGTCAATTTGGTCGTGATGCAGATCGGGGTGAGCCTCGCCGGTTTCGCGGCGATGACCGCCGTGGCCTATTATATTTCCTGGTCGAAGCGCCAGGACGAGCCGGCGGCTTTGCGGCAGCGGGCCTAGCCGATCGTCGCGCGATTTCGCTAGGCCGGAGACCGCGGCTACGCTATGCGGGACGAGGCAGCCCCGCGGGAATGGCGGCCTCTACGCAAGGAGAGACCGGCTTGGTCATGGCGAAAGGCACGAGCGATGCGGCCGAGGGCGCCCCCCGGCGCGGCAGGCCACGCTCGATCGAGACCACCAACGCCATCCTCGAAAGCGCCTATACGCTGATGGCCGCGACCGGCCTTGCCGCGACCACGATCGATGCGGTCGCGCGCCACTCCAACGTCTCCAAGATGACGATCTACAAATGGTGGCCTTCGCGGGAGGCACTGCTAATCGATGCCTTTCTTCATCACGCAGCCCAGATGCTGCCACTGCCGCCGGTGAGCGCAGGCACGCCTGCAGTCCGGGCGCGGCGCCATGCCGCGGCCTATGCCGAGGCCCTGCAAGGCGAGTTCGGCAAGGTGCAGCTTGCCGTGATCTCCGAATGCATCTCCAAGACCGGCTCGGCGGAGCTGTTCTACGCCCGCTATTTGCAATTCCGCCGCGACACGCTGGTGGAGATGATCGCCGCGGGCCAGAAGGACGGCAGCATTCTCGCCGAGGGACCGGCGGAGGATCTCTACGATGCCATCTATGGCAGCCTGTTCTACCGCTACGTCTTCGGCATCGCGCCGGTCACGCCGGCCTACGCGCGCAATCTGGTCGACCTGGTGTTGCGGCCTAAGGGCTAGACCAGGTCCTGAATGCACCAAAGCCCCACGTCCATTCTCACTGGAGTATCGGTCTCATCATGATCAAACGCATCTTGCCCTACGAAGGACTGCTCCACGAAGTGGTCGAGCATGGAGACGTGCTCTACATCGGTGGCATCGTCGCCGAAGAGACGAGCCTCGACATGTCCGGCCAGGCAAACGATGTGCTTGGCCAGCTGTCGCGTCTCCTGAAGACTCTCGGGTCCGACCTTGCCAACGTGTTGCAGGTGACCGTCTTCGTTACGAATCTGAGCGAGAAAGCTGATTTCAATGCGGCCTGGAAGGCGCACTTTACAGAAGCGAATCTGCCGGCGCGCGCCGTCGTCGGCGTGGCCGATCTCGGTCCGGGCGTTAAACTCGAGATGACCGCAATCGCGGCTCGATCGGCTTCGACTTGAAACCTGCTTGCTCGCAGCAGATCTACCGCGCCGGTTTGATCGGCTGCGACAGCTTTTCCGTGCGATCGCGCTCGGTCATGTCGACAACCGTTTCCATCGGCGCGGTCAGCTCGTAGACATAGGAGACGTCGGTGAAGTAGCGCTTGGCGGCGCCGCCGAGCGCTTCGGGCGCGACCCGGTCGAGCAGGATCAAGCCGAAATCCGAATCCGGGCGGCGCGTCGCCTCGCTGGTGTTGAACTCCTCCCAGCGGAACTGGAAGACTTCGGCGCCCGCTTCACCCGTCACCGTCCAGTTTGCGGTGATGTGCGGATGCTTGCCGACCAGCGACAGGCCTTCGTCCGAGTGCGAGGCAAGCTCGAAGAACAGCAGCGACAGGCTCTGCGCGGCACGCGCGCTGACCGCGATGTCGGGGCCGCTGACGGCGATGCGATCGGCATGCGGGATGGCACGTGCTTCGAACAGACCTTTCAGCTTGACGCCTTGCCATTGACTCTCGCTGAGCAGCGACACCACGTTGGACATGGCGTGGATGCGGCCGATCAGGAGCTCGCGCGCGACGTCAATGTCCGAGCCGTGGCGTAACGTGCGTGTCACGATCGACTGGATCACCGCGAGGATGTTCTTGACCCGGTGGTTGAGCTCGTCGATCACCGCCGTCAGTCGCCGCTCGAAGCCGATCCGCACCTGGATTTCGCGGCTGAGCCGCAGATTGTTGTAAGCGACGTAACCGAACAGGCCGCAGACCATCGCGGTGATGGCGAAGCCGATCGCCGCCACGATGATCGAGGTCTGCTCGGCGCGCCGCGCCGAATTGCTCTTGGCGTAATAGCCGAGCTGCCAGTCGCGGCCGCCGAAGCTCACGGTGCGCGTCGCCGATGGAGCCGGCCCATCCGGCGTCGTCATGCGGATAGAGACGATGCCTTGGTCGTTGGCAACGAGCTCGCTGTTTTGCTTGCGCGGGTCCCTGAGCGCGACCGAGAACAACGACAGATCGTCATTGGTCAGCATCAGCGAGGCGAGCTCGTAGGAAAACGTGATGAAGCCGGCCGGCTCGGCCGCGCCCTCGGGAATCACGGGAGCGGCCACGATGATGCCGATCGGCCCGCGCCCGCTCAAGAGCGGCACCGGGTCGGAGGCAACCGACCGCTTCTCGACCCTGGCACGCGTCAACATCGCGCTGCGGACCGGGTCGTCATCGTAGCTGCGACCCGGCAGCGCCTTGGTCTCGTCGCTGCGTGGCTCGAGGTCCATCAGCACGTCGATCGGCTGGGTGAGGCTCGCCGGATTGATCGGCTTGTCGCCGTAGTCGCGGATCTGCGGCTTCGGGAAGCCGGCGGCCGCGATCGCGATCTGTGCCGCGGCAAGCTCGCTCGGCTGCAGCCGGGCGACCCAACCGGCCACCACGAAATCAGTCTTGAAGGCGTAGATCGCCGAACGCAGGGGCTCCAGCATGTTCGGCTTCAGCACCGAGGGCGCGCGAAACAGGCCTGAGGCGACACGCGCCAGCAGCTCGCGCTCGGTCAACCGGTCCTGGACCAGGCTCGCGTGAACGTCGATCGCGCGCGCCAACGCAATCCGGTCCAGCGCCAGCTCCTGGTCGTGGACACGATAAGCCGCAAGCCCGGAGAGCAAGGCTCCGAGCAGAGCGATGAAGCCGATGATGAAACCCAGCCGGACCACGCGACTACTCAGCCGGAAGCAGAAGGTCGGCAATTAACACGGAGCATATGAACGCCGCTCGAACGGCCATGTGCCGAAACAGGGTGGACCCCAGTGGCAGAGATAATGACGGAGGAGGCATCTGTACGCAACTTGGGTCGCCCAAAAAGCTTAATCCGCCCGGCCGATGGTTTGACCGGGTCGGCATGCTCCGGGCACCGGAGGTAGACAATCGCCGTGTCCGAAATTTGTTCCGCAGGCCGGCTTTTGCCTCAGACGTTAACGGCGGAAAATACCTGCGCCATGTCGCCGCGGCCCGTCAGCCCGCCTGTTTCAATCCGCACGCTTCAGCCCACCTTTGGTCTCGATGAAGCCGACGATGCGGTCGAGCCCCTGGCTCTTCTTCAGGTTGGTCATGACAAAGGGGCGCTCGCCGCGCATACGCCTGGCATCAATGTCCATCTTTTCGAGGGAGGCACCGACATGGGGGGCGAGGTCGATCTTGTTGATGACCAGAAGGTCGGAGCGGGTGATTCCGGGGCCGCCCTTGGACGGGATCTTGTCGCCCGCCGCAACGTCGATGACATAGATGGTGAGGTCGGCGAGCTCCGGGGAAAAAGTGGCAGCGAGATTGTCACCACCCGATTCGATCAGCACGAGGTCAAGCCCGGGAAATTTGGCGCGCATGTCGGCCACTGCGGCGAGATTCATCGAAGCGTCCTCGCGGATCGCGGTGTGAGGGCAGCCGCCGGTCTCGACACCGGCGATGCGATCCGGCGTCAGCGAGCCCGAGCGCACCAGGAATTCCGCATCCCATTTGGTGTAGATGTCGTTGGTGATCGCAGCGATGTCGTAGCGCTCGCGCATGGTCTTGCAGAGCAGGTCCATCAGCGCGGTCTTGCCCGATCCGACCGGGCCACCGACGCCGACACGCAAGGGGCCGTGAGATTTCGACATGCTCTCTCCTAATGTCGTCCCGGCCTTCGCCGGGACGACGATCGGTTGGTCACCAAACAACTCACGACCTGAACAGCCGTGTGTATTGCGTCTCGTGCCGCAGGCTGGCGAGATCGGCGCGGAAGGTCGAACTGCCGAGATCGTCCAGTGTCGCGTTCAGCGCCCGCTTTGCGGTCACAGCGACGGCGGCTTCCAGCCTCACCAGAACGCGCTGGCTGTCGGTCTGGCCGAGCGGAACGAGCCGGCTCGCCGCCGAGATCCAGTTGGAGACCAGCGCATGCAGGAAGGCGTGCAGCGTCGGCGCCAGCGGCACGCCGTGCATCGCGGCAACCACGCCGATGGCAATCGGATAGACCAGTGGCGTGCGGCATGCCGCGACCATGGCATCCAGGCCCTCCGCATCCCACGCCGCGCGCGTGATGTCGATGAAGGCGCGGCCCTGCGAGGTCGTCTCGACCTGCCGTTCGCGCGACGGCACGAAGGCCGCGGCAAGCTCGGCGATATCGCTCAAAGAGGCTTTCTCGCCGGCCTCCGCGGCGCGGTAAGCGTGGACCAGAAAGGTCGCATCGCAAAAGCCGGAGCCGTCGCCGAGCATGGCATCGAGCCAGTCGGTGAGCGTCGCGACGTCCGTGATGTCACCCGCCTCGACCGCCCATTCGATGCCGCTGGAATACGAAAAGCCGCCGACCGGAAACGCCGGCGATAGCCACGTCATCAGCCGGTACAGCGCCGCCGCCTCGCGCCCGGCGAGGTCGCCGGCCGTGACCAGCTCATTTGTGGTCATGAGCATGGCCGTGGTGATGGTCGGGATGATCGCAATGCTCGTCGTGGTGATGATGATCGTGCCCATGGTCATGCGCGGCATGATCGTGGCCATGGTGATCATGACCGTGATGGTCATGGCCATGGTGGCCATGATGCCCGTGATCATGTTGCGCCTGGTCATCATGGCCATGCGCATGACCGGCGTCGGCGTAAGCGCCGCCTTCGGGATCGAACGGCGCCTCGATCTCGATCACGCGCGCGCCGAGCCCCTTCACCATCGCTTCGATGACGTGGTCGCGGCGAATACGCAAGGCTTTCGTCATCAGCTGCGTCGGCAGATGACGATTGCCGAGATGCCAGGCGACGCGGATGAGGTGGTGCGGATCGCGGCCGCGGATCTCAAGCAGCGGCTCGGGTGCCGCGACCACTTCGACCAGCCGGCCGTCCTCCAGCACCAGCGCGTCGCCGCCGCGCAAGGCGACGGCGTTCTCCAGGTCGAGCAGGAATTCGAGCCCCCGCGTCCCCGTCATCGCCATGCGGCGGCGGTGCCGATCATCGAAATCGAGCACCGCCGTATCCGCGGGCGTCTCCGTGAAGCGGTGCTGCCCTTTAACCTGCGTCGCCCGGATCATGCGCTTTTACCCCGTTACCGTACTTCGACCTTTTCGGGCGTGATCACTTCGATCTTCGGTGGCGCCGTAAAACACTTCACGGCGACGCGGCCGAACGTCTTCATGTGCTCCTGGCCGCGATGCGGCACCAGCGCCTCGGCGTTCTCCCATTGCTCGACGAACACCATTTTGCTGGGATCGGTGACGCTCTCATGCAGATCATAGGCGATATTGCCGGGTTCCTTCCGCGTCTCCTTGATGCAGGCGGTGGCAGCTGCAATGAATTCGGCGCGCGTTTCGGGCTTGATGGTCAAGGTGGCAACGACGTAAATCACGAGAAATCCTCCCGGCTTTTCTTCTCAGGTTTGATACCGGGCGGGACCTTAGACCAGCAGGGATCGAACGCAAAACCGGAAAAGCCGCCCCCCGGGCCTGAAATGAGACATGCGCCCTAGACATATTCCTGGGGCATGCGTTGAGGCGCTATTTCAGTACATGAAATATCGCTGCGCCATCGGCAGCACCTCGGCGGGCGCGCAGGTGAGCAGCTCACCGTCGGCGCGCACCTCGTAGGTCTCCGGATCGACCTCGATATTCGGCGTGGCGTCGTTGTGGATCATGCTCTTCTTCGAGATTTTTCCGCGGGTGTTCTGGACGGCATAGAGATTCTTGTCGATGCCGAGCTTTCGCGCCAGCCCGCCAGTGACCGCAGCCTTCGAGGTAAAGACGACCGAGGACGCCGTCCGCGCCTTGCCGAAGGCGCCGAACATCGGCTGGTAGTGCACCGGCTGCGGCGTCGGGATGGAGGCGTTCGGGTCGCCCATAGGCGCGGCGACGATCATGCCGCCCTTGACGATGCAATCCGGCTTGACGCCGAAGAAGGCCGGCGACCACAGCACGAGATCGGCGAGCTTGCCCTTCTCCACCGAGCCGATCAGTTTCGACACCCCGTGCGCGATCGCGGGATTGATGGTGTATTTGGCGATGTAGCGCTTGACGCGGAAATTGTCGTTGTCCTTGCCCTTGTCCTGCGGCAGCGACCCGCGCTGCTTCTTCATCTTGTCAGCGGTCTGCCAGGTCCGGATGATGACCTCACCGAGACGGCCCATGGCCTGCGAATCCGACGACATCATCGAGAGCGCACCGAGGTCGTGCAGGATGTCTTCGGCCGCAATGGTTTCCTTGCGGATGCGGCTTTCGGCGAACGCCAGATCTTCCGCGATCGAGGGATCGAGGTGGTGGCACACCATCAGCATATCGAGATGCTCGTCGATGGTGTTGCGGGTGAAAGGTCGCGTCGGGTTGGTCGAGGACGGCAGCACGTTCTTGAGCCCCGCGATCTTGATGATGTCGGGAGCATGGCCGCCGCCGGCGCCTTCGGTGTGGAAGGCATGGATGGTGCGGCCCTTGAAGGCCTTGATCGTATCCTCGACGAAGCCGGATTCGTTCAGCGTGTCCGAATGCAGCATGACCTGAACGTCGTAATCGTCAGCCACCGACAGGCAATTGTCGATCGCCGCCGGCGTCGTGCCCCAATCCTCGTGCAGCTTCAGCGCACAGGCGCCGGCCTTGATCATCTCGACCAGCGGTGCCGGGCGCGAGGCGTTGCCCTTGCCGGAAATGCCGAGATTGACCGGGAAAGCATCGAACGACTGGATCATCCGCGCAATATGCCAGGGGCCGGGCGTGCAGGTGGTCGCGAAGGTGCCGTGCGAGGGACCGGTGCCGCCGCCCAGCATCGAGGTAACGCCGGACATCAGCGCATGCTCGATCTGCTGCGGACAGATGAAATGGATGTGGCTGTCGAAGCCGCCGGCTGTGAGAATCTTCCCCTCGCCCGCGATCACATCCGTGCCCGGACCGATGATGATGGTGACACCGGGCTGGATGTCGGGATTGCCGGCCTTGCCGATCGCCGAAATCATGCCGTCCTTGATGGCGACATCGGCCTTGACGATGCCCCAGTGGTCGACGATCAGCGCATTGGTGATGACGGTATCGGCCGCACCTTGCTTGTTCGTCACCTGCGACTGGCCCATGCCGTCACGGATCACCTTGCCGCCGCCGAATTTCACCTCCTCGCCATAAATGGTGAAATCCTTCTCCACCTCGATGACGAGATCGGTATCGGCGAGCCGCACCCTGTCGCCGGTGGTCGGGCCGAACATGTCGGCATAGACGGAACGCTTGATCTTCACGGACATGTCAGCCCCCATTCGTCAAATCATCACAACAGGCGTTTTGCCGTCCTCACCGTCTCATCGAACGCTGTGTCCAGTCGGGCGTTGACGCCGCGGCATCCCGCAACGACCTTTTCCGCCCAGCTCACATAGTCGGCGAGATCGTCGCGCTGCTGTTTGCTCGGATCCGGTACGATGCGCGCGCGGATGTTGCTGATCTTATCGGCGATCTTGATCAGCTTCGCGCCTGGCGATTTATGCGGGGCGTCCTCGATCTGCTTCTGCCGCCGTTCTGTCTTCGGCAGGTTCATGTCGTCGGTGCATTCGGTGACGAGCGAGGCGACGCGATCAGAAAACGTTTGCGCAAGCTCCTCGCGGCTGGTCTCGGTGTCCTCGACCGTGTCGTGCAGCCATCCGGCTGCAACGAGCTCGGCATCAGCACCGTCTGTCGCGGTCGCCAGCAGGTTCGCGACCTCGGCAAGATGATTGACGTAGGGCTCGTTTGGCCGCGCCTTGCGCGGGGTACCGGTGTGACGCTGCGCGGCGAGCTCGGCAGCTTCAGAAATGAGCTGGATTGACGACAGCATGGCAGTATCCTCCATGACCGTCTTAACCGTACCGCCACATGCTTCGTTCCTGACCGCTCACAGCTTCCCCATCACCTCGCCACGAAAACCGTAGATGGTCTTCTTCCCCGCCAGCGCCACAAGCTGGACGTCGCGGGTCTGGCCGGGCTCGAAGCGGACGGCGGTGCCGGCGGCGATATCGAGGCGCATGCCGCGGGCCTTCTTGCGGTCGAACTTCAGGGCCGGGTTGGTCTCGAAGAAATGGTAGTGCGAGCCAACCTGGATCGGGCGGTCGCCGGTGTTGGCCACGATCAGCGTCACCGTCTTGCGGCCGACATTGAGCTCGATCTCGCCGTCCTGGATGAAGAATTCGCCGGGGATCATGTTGGGCTCCTATCGGATCGGCTCGTGGACGGTGACGAGCTTGGTGCCGTCCGGGAATGTCGCCTCGACCTGGATGTCGTGGATCATCTCGGGGATGCCCGGCATCACCTGCTCACGCGTCAGCACCTGCGCGCCGGATTGCATCAGCTCGGCGACAGTGCGGCCGTCCCGGGCGCCCTCGAGGATGAAATCGGAGATGATCGCGATTGCCTCGGGATGATTGAGCTTGAGGCCCCGGTCGAGCCTGCGGTGCGCCACGATGGCCGCCATCGAAATCAGAAGCTTGTCCTTTTCTCGGGGAGACAGGTTCATGCGAAATCTCTTCCGTTCAACACGTCAATTCAGCCGGCCGTCAATTCAACCAGAGCCGCGGCAGTGCGGCGCCGGTGCGCGCCAGCACCGCCATCATGTCAGCGCGCAAACGCGCCGCATCTTGGGCACAGAACCGCGCCATTGCAAAGCCATTCCAGGCGGATATCCCGACCTCGCCGGCGAACGAGTCCGAGACGTCGCGGAGGCGATCGAGCAGCGCCTCATCGCCCGGCACAATCAGGGCCGTTCCGATTGCAGCGCCGCCCTTGGCGACCGCGGATCCCGCGAGCTTTGCGCCGATATTTCCATCGAGCCTGACAGTCTCGGCGAAGACCAGCCTGCCGCCACGGCGCAATCGCCAGCGGTCGACGAACCCGCCCTGCTCCATCCGCTCGCCCATGGCGGTGCGGCCGAACACCACAATCTCGCACAGCAGGAGCGAGGCCGCCTCATCGAGCTCGATGTCGAAGCAGCGCTGGACGCGCGCGCGGTCGAACAGGATCGTCTCCTGCGGCAACCAGGCGAGATGCGCGCCGGCGCCGGCCTTCAATGCGATGTTGATCTGCGATGCCGCCCCCGGCGCACGATAGATCTTTTCGGCGGCAGCCGTGGTCAGCGTCAGGCGCGTGGCTTCGGCAGCCGATATCTCGATATCAAAACGATCGCCACCGGCAACGCCGCCGGCTGTGTTGATGAACACGCCAGACAGGCCGTCGGTCTCCGGCGAAGGAAATCGCACGCGGAGCGAGCCGGATTCATGCAAAGCACCGCGCCGCGTCACGCCGTCGCGGGCGTGCACGTCGAAGCTGACAGCGCCGCGGGCGCGGTTGGCCTCGAACACGGTGGACGTGGCTGATAGTTCGCTGCGCATCCGTCTCCCCAGCCGGTCGCGGCAGGTTCTTCGCTTAGAGCGCCATCTGGCGGCTGATTTCGCTCGCGTCGAGATTGGTACGGTCGCAGGTGAATTTCACCGCGCCGCGATCCATCACCGCAAAACTGTCGCCGAGTTCGCAGGCAAAGTCGAGATATTGTTCGACCAGCACAATGGCGATGTTGCCGAGATTGCGCAGATAAGAGATGGCACGGCCGATGTCCTTGATGATCGACGGCTGGATGCCCTCGGTCGGCTCGTCGAGCAGCAGCAATTTCGGCCGCATCACCAGCGCGCGCCCGATCGCGAGCTGCTGCTGCTGGCCGCCGGAGAGGTCGCCGCCGCGCCGGCCGAGCATGGATTGCAGCACCGGGAATAGCGAGAACACGTCGTCCGGAATGTGCCTGTCCTCGCGCTTGAGCGGCCCGAAGCCGGTCTTGAGGTTTTCTTCGACCGTCAGGAGCGGAAAGATCTCGCGGCCTTGCGGCACGAAGCCGACGCCCTTGCGCGCGCGCTCATAAGGCTTGAGCCCCGTGATGTCGCTGCCGTCGAACACGATCGCACCCGAGGAGATGGGATACTGCCCGACCATGGCGCGCAACAGCGAGGTCTTGCCGACGCCGTTGCGCCCGAGCACACAGGTGACCTTGCCCGGCTCGGCCGCGATCGAGACGCCGCGCAAAGCCTGCGCCGCGCCGTAGAACAGGTTGATGTCCTTGACCTCAAGCATCGCTCAGCGTCCCAGATAGACTTCGATGACCCGCTCGTTGGACGAGACCTGGTCGATGGTTCCTTCCGCCAGCACCGTGCCTTCATGCAGGCAGGTGACCTTGACCCCGAGCTCGCGCACGAACGTCATGTCGTGCTCGACCACCATGACGGTGTGGGTCTTGTTGATCTCCTTGAGCAGCTCGGCGGTGAGATGCGTCTCGACGTCGGTCATCCCTGCGACGGGCTCGTCGACCAGGAGCAGCTTCGGGTCCTGCGCGAGCAGCATGCCGATCTCCAGCCATTGCTTCTGGCCGTGACTGAGGCTGCCGGCGAGGCGGTTACGGGCGTCGGTGAGGCGGATCGTCTCCAGCACCTTCTCGATGCGCTCCGACTCCGCCCTGCTGCCGCGCCAAAACAACGTGCCCTTGACGCTGTGATCGACATTGAGCGCCAGCAGCAGATTGTCCTGCACGGTCTGGCTCTCGAACACGGTCGGCTTCTGGAATTTGCGGCCGATGCCGAGCTCGGCGATGCGGGTCTCGTCCAGCCGCGTCAGGTCGGTGACGCCGTCGAACAGCACCGTTCCCTCGTCGGGCTTGGTCTTGCCGGTGATGATGTCCATCATCGTGGTCTTGCCGGCGCCGTTCGGGCCGATGATGGCGCGCATCTCGCCGGGCGCGAGCGTCAGCGACAGATTGTTGATGGCGTGGAAGCCGTCGAATGAGACGTGCACGCCGTCGAGGTAGAGCATCGCGGAGGTCGCGCGGGTATCCATCACGCTCATTGCGCCTACTCCGCCATTTTCGGTTCGGTGACGCCGTCCTCGGCCGCCGCACTTGCAGTGGTCGCGGCCGGGCGCCTCTCTTTCGACGAGTCCCGCCACGCGTTGAACGTCCCGACGATGCCCTTCGGCAACAGCAGCGTCACCAGGATGAACATCGCGCCCAGCATGAACAGCCAGTAGGGCGCGAGCGCGCCGGAGGTGAAGACCGTCTTAGCGTAATTGACGACGACGGCGCCGAGCGCCGCGCCGACCAGCGTGCCTCGGCCGCCGACCGCAACCCAGATCACGGCCTCGATCGAGTTGCCCGGCGCAAATTCGGATGGGTTGATGATGCCGACCTGCGGCACATAGAGCGCACCGGCGACGCCCGCCATGCAGGCCGACAGCGTGAACACGAACAGCTTATACGATTCGACGCGGTAGCCGAGGAAGCGGCTGCGTGATTCCGCATCGCGGATCGCGACCAACACTTTGCCGAGCTTGGAGGACACGACCGCGCGACAGATCAGGAAGCTGACGATCAGGCCGAGACAGCTCAGCATGAACAGGGCGCCGCGGGTGCCTTCGGCCTGCACATTGAAGCCCAGGATATCCTTGAAGTCGGTCAGGCCGTTGTTGCCGCCGAAGCCGAAATCGTTGCGGAAGAAGGCGAGCAGCAGGGCATAGGTCATCGCCTGCGTGATGATCGACAGGTACACGCCGGTGACGCGGGAGCGGAACGCGAGCCAGCCGAAGCAGAAGGCGAGCAGGCCCGGCACGAATAGGACCATCAGCGCCGCGAACCAGAACATGTCGAAGCCGTGCCAGTACCACGGCAGTTTCGAGTAGTTCAGGAACACCATGAAGTCCGGCAGGATCGGATTGCCGTAGACGCCGCGGGTGCCGATCTGCCGCATCAGGTACATGCCCATGGCGTAGCCGCCGAGCGCAAAGAAGGCGCCGTGGCCGAGCGAGAGGATGCCGCAATAGCCCCAGATCAAGTCGATCGAAAGTGCCAGGATGGCGTAGCAGACATATTTGCCCCAGAGCGCAACGAGATAGGTCGGCACCTGCAGGAACGAGCCCGCCGGCAGCAGCAGGTTGGAGAGCGGGATCAGGATTCCGCAGGCCGCGACGACGGCGAGA
Organism: Bradyrhizobium diazoefficiens; assembly: GCF_016612535.1. Lineage (NCBI taxonomy): Bacteria > Pseudomonadati > Pseudomonadota > Alphaproteobacteria > Hyphomicrobiales > Nitrobacteraceae > Bradyrhizobium > Bradyrhizobium diazoefficiens. The sequence continues at coordinate 3,060,564 of NZ_JAENXS010000001.1, read as the reverse complement.
AAGATCATCGCGCCGCGGTCCAGCGACCGCGTCAGCATGTGAGGGGTCATGCTTCCACCGCACGGCCTTTGAGCGCGAACAGGCCGCGCGGCCGCTTTTGAATGAACAGGATGATCAGAACCAGGATGGCGATCTTGCCGAGCACGGCGCCGGCGACCGGCTCGAGGAACTTGTTGGCGATGCCGAGCGTGAAGGCGCCGACGAGAGTGCCCCAGAGATTGCCGACGCCGCCGAACACCACGACCATGAAGCTGTCGATGATGTAGCTCTGGCCGAGATTGGGGCTAACATTGTCGATCTGCGACAGCGCCACGCCGGCGATGCCGGCGATGCCCGAGCCGAGCCCGAAGGTCAGCGCGTCGACGCGCGAGGTGGCGATGCCCATGGACGCCGCCATGCGGCGGTTCTGTGTCACCGCGCGCATCTCGAGGCCGAGTGCGGTGTAGCGCAGCATGGCGAGCAGGATCGCGAACACCGCAAGGGTGAAGACGAGGATCCAGAGCCGGTTATAGGTGATGGTGATCTGGCCGAGCTCGAACGCGCCGCTCATCCAGGAGGGGTTGCCGACCTCGCGGTTGGTCGGACCGAACATGGTGCGAACCGCCTGCTGCAGCACCAGCGACAGACCCCAGGTCGCGAGCAGCGTCTCCAGCGGGCGGCCGTAGAGGAAGCGGATGATGCTGCGCTCGATCAGCACGCCGATGGCGCCGGCGACGAGGAAGGCGAGCGGCACGGCGATCAGCAGCGAATAATCGAACAGAGCGGGATAACGGGTGCGGATCACCTCCTGCACCACGAAGGTCGTGTAGGCCCCGATCATCACCATCTCGCCATGGGCCATGTTGATGACGCCCATCACGCCGAAGGTGATGGCGAGCCCGATTGCAGCGAGCAGCAGCACCGAGCCGAGCGACAGGCCGTACCAGGCATTCTGCACCGTGGACCAGACCGCGAGCGAGCTCTGGATCGAACCGATGGCGCTCGCCGCGGCCTTGGTGACGGAGGCCGGCTGATCGGTGCCGATGTCGGACAGCAGCGCCAGCGCTTCCTGGTCGCCGCGCACCCGGATAGTGGCGACGGCCTCGAGCTTCTGCACTTCGGTGGCGTCGGATTTGAACAGCAGGATCGCCGCGCGCGCCTCACCGAGCGCGGTTTTGACCGATCTGTTGGTTTCCTTGGCGAGCGCGCTTTCGACGGGCGCGAGCGCGGTTTCCTCGTGCGACTTGAAGACGGATTGCGCGGCCTGGAGCCGCGCTCCGAGATCGGGCGATTGCAGCGTCAGGCTGCCGATCGCGGCATCGACGCTGCGGCGCAGGCGGTTGTTGAGGCGGACGGCGCTGGCGCTGTCCGGCACGCTGGCGACCGGCTGGCCGGTCGCGGCGTCGACCGATTTGCCGTCGGTGCCGGTGACGTAAACCTTCTTGCTGTCCGGATCGGCCATCAGGCGGCCGTCCTGCAGCGCGCTGATGATCGGAAAAGCCAGCGGATTGCCGCTGCTTGCGACCACGCCGATCGCCTCTTCCGTATCGGAATAATCGTCGGTGGCGAATTTGGCGACCGCATCCTCGAACGGACCGGCAAAGGCCGGCAGCGCGAACGCAATCAGGAATAGCGAGAGTACAAAGGTGCAGAAACGGGCGGATAAATTGGCTGGCACTGTGAATCACCCCGGCAGAAGTGGGGAGAAGGCGGCGGAATAGCCGTCTTCTCCCATCGTGCAGTCGAACGTCAGATCCGGATCAGGAGCCGGAGCCGAGGCATTTGTTGGTCTTGGTGTTGAAGTTGCCGCACTTCTTGCCGACCCAGTCGCCGATCAAGTCCTTGGAGCCGTCGAGCTCCTTCGACCAGGCGTCGCCCGCAACCAGGCTCGGCGTCTTCCAGACCACGTCGAACTGGCCGTTCGCCTTGATCTCGCCGATGAACACCGGCTTCGTGATGTGATGGTTCGGCAGCATCTTGGCCACGCCGCCGGTCAAGTTTGGCGTCTCGATGCCGGGAAGCGCGTCGATCACCTTGTCCGGATCGATCGACTTCGCCTTCTCGACCGCCTTCACCCACATGTTGAAGCCGATCACGTGCGCTTCCATCGGGTCGTTGGTCGTACGCTTCGGGTTCTTGGTGTAGGCCTGCCAATCCTTGATGAACTTCTCGTTCGCAGGGGTCTTGATCGACTCGAAGTAGTTCCAGGCGGCGAGATGGCCGACCAGCGGCTTGGTGTCGAGGCCGGCGAGCTCTTCCTCACCCACCGAGAACGCGACCACCGGGATGTCCTTCGCCTTGATGCCCTGGTTGCCGAGCTCCTTGTAAAAGGGAACGTTGGCGTCGCCGTTGATGGTCGAGACCACCGCCGTCTTCTTGCCGGCCGAGCCGAACTTCTTGATGTCGGCCACGATCGTCTGCCAGTCGGAGTGACCGAACGGCGTGTAGTTGATCATGATGTCTTCCTGGGCGACACCCTTGGACTTCAAATAGGCCTCCAGGATCTTGTTGGTGGTGCGCGGATAGACGTAGTCGGTGCCCGCAAGCACCCAGCGCTTCACCTTCTCGTCCTTCATCAAATAGTCGACAGCGGGGATCGCCTGCTGGTTCGGCGCAGCACCCGTGTAGAACACGTTGCGCTCGCTCTCCTCACCCTCGTACTGCACGGGGTAGAACAGGATGTTGTTCAGTTCCTTGAAGACGGGGAGCACGGACTTGCGCGACACCGAGGTCCAGCAGCCGAACACGACGGCAACCTTGTCCTTGGTGATCAACTCGCGCGCCTTCTCGGCGAACAGCGGCCAGTTCGAAGCGGGGTCGACGACGACGGCCTCGAGCTTCTTGCCGAGCACGCCGCCCTTCTTGTTCTGCTCGTCGATCAGGAAGAGGATGGTGTCCTTCAGCGTGGTTTCGCTGATGGCCATGGTGCCGGAGAGAGAATGAAGGACCCCGACCTTGATGGTGTCGTCCGCGGCCTTCACGCCGGAAATGGAAGCCAGGCCGAGCATCAGTCCGGCGGTCGCGACGAGAACGCCACGGCGGCTAAATGACGCCGCTATATCGTGAATGGATTTGTTAAGCATGGATGTATCATCTCCCTGACGCAGACGTGAAAAGACGCTGCGAAACGGCCCCACGGCCGCCTGCGATTAACGGAATCGCAAGAACCATGCCATGGGCCGGACACCTGCCAAGCGATTGATCAATCTAGATAATTTTATCGCAATCAAACTTTCGGCGCAGCGTCTTTGCTCAAAATTTGAGCAGATAAAATGTACGCTTCTGCGGCAGGCAGATTATTTTATGAGCAAGCCGCCGCCTCTGGCTAAAATTCCGGCATAACTATTTTTGCACCGCAATCGACGCCAGATAAACGCCTGCCTTGAAAGCGCCGCGTCAATGTTCCATATGGAGGAGAGATCGTTTGCGAATCGAGCGGTCGTTGCGAGCCGCGTGTTCTTAAGCCCGTATGGGCGTCTGGCTTGCCCCATATCTCCCAAGCCATCCGACACCCCAAACACGCAGGTGTCTTCTCGACACCCCTTTGCGCGTGCCCCGCTGACTGCGCCGGGCGCCCGCTTTTGACATGAAAAGAGCCCTCTTTTGACTTCCTTTCAGGACTTCGGCCTTGCCGAACCCATCGCGCGTGCCCTCGCCGAAGAGAACTACGTCACCCCCACCCCCATCCAGGCCCAAACCATTCCGCTGGCATTGACCGGCCGGGACGTCGTCGGCATCGCCCAAACCGGTACCGGCAAGACCGCGTCCTTCGCGCTGCCGATCCTGCACCGCCTGCTCGAGCACCGGATCAAGCTGCAGCCCAAGACCTGCCGTGTGCTGGTGCTGTCGCCCACCCGCGAGCTTTCGGGGCAGATCCTCGACAGCTTCAACGCGTATGGCCGCCACCTCCGCCTGAGCTCGACGCTGGCCATCGGCGGCGTGCCGATGGGCCGCCAGGTCCGCTCATTGATGCAGGGCGTCGAGGTTCTGGTCGCCACCCCCGGCCGGCTGCTCGACCTCGTGCAGAGCAACGGGCTGAAGCTCGGAAGCGTCGAATTCCTCGTGCTCGACGAAGCCGACCGCATGCTCGACATGGGCTTCATCAACGACATCCGCAAAATCGTCGCCAAGCTGCCGATCAAGCGTCAGACGCTGTTCTTCTCGGCCACCATGCCAAAGGACATCGCCGAGCTCGCCGACTCGATGCTGCGCGACCCCGCGCGCGTCGCAGTGACCCCGGTCGCCTCGACCGCCGAGCGCATCAACCAGCGCATCATCCAGGTCGACTTCGCCGCCAAGCCCGCCTTCCTGACCAAGCTTCTGAAGGACGAGCAGGTCAACCGCGCGCTGGTCTTTACCCGCACCAAGCACGGCGCCGACAAGGTCGTGAAGACGCTTGAGCGGGCCGGCATCGCCGCCAGCGCGATCCACGGCAACAAGTCGCAGAACCACCGCGAGCGCACGCTCGCCCTGTTCCGCTCGGGTGACATCCGCACGCTGGTCGCCACCGACATCGCCGCCCGCGGCATCGATGTCGACGGCATCACCCATGTCATCAATTTCGACCTGCCCAACGTGCCCGAGACTTATGTCCACCGCATCGGCCGCACCGCGCGCGCCGGCGCCGAAGGCACCGCGATCTCGCTGGTCGCAGGCGGCGAGGAGCTCAGCTATCTCCGCGACATCGAGCGGCTGATCAAGGTGGCGCTGACGCGGGAAGATCACCGCACCGATGCCGGCCGCCGCGATGCGGGCGCTCCCCCGCAGCAGCAACGGCAGGGCCGGCCAGGCGGCCGCCCGGGCCAGCGTCCGCAGGGCGCACGGCATGGTGAGGGACGGCGTACCGACGAAAGGCATGCCGACGGACGCCACCACAGCGCCGGCAAGCAGGGCGACGGACGGCCCGGCGAAGGCCGGAATGGCGAGACACGGCATGCTGACGGAAGGCGTGTCGAAGGAAGGCCTGGTAATGGCCCGAAGTCCTCGAAGGGGTCTGTCCGTCGTCGCTCCGGTGGAAAGATGCACACTTCGCCAACCGACCGCCCGGAACAGCGTTCTGCGCATAGCGCCGGGAAACCTGATGGGATACAAGGCGTGGCCTTTTTGCGCCGCGAGAGTCGGCCAAATGGCCAACCGACCCGCAAACCCCATTCGCACTAGCCGTCCACGACCTGGAGAAATTCATGGCTAAGGAAGAGCTGATCCAGTTCGAAGGACTGGTCACCGAAATCCTCCCCGACGCACGCTACCGCGTGCAACTCGACGCCGGACACGAGATCGTTGCCTACACCGCCGGCAAGATGAAGAAAAACCGCATCAAGACGCTGGCGGGAGACCGCGTGACGGTGGAAATGTCGCCCTATGACCTGGAAAAGGGCCGGCTGATTTTCCGTCACAAGGACGAACGTCCCAGCGGGGCGGGCGGACCTCCGCGTCCCGGACAGCGCGGCGGCCAGTTCCGTCGCCGCTAAAGGCCATCCACACGCGAACGCGAACGTAAAATGCCGACTTGTATGCTGATCCGCCGTGGAGATCACGGCGGATCAAAAAATCGTGCGCGTCAGGATTGTTTTGGTGCCTTGTTTCCAATAAAATCAGCTAATCGATTTTCGGCCGGACGACATTAGCATCCACCGGTACAGCCGGTTCAGACACGCTGACGACCCTTCCAGAAATTCGATCTAACCTGCCTGCGCGAGCGGGCTCTTACATTGTGTTATCTGAGAAGGAACTACCCCCATGAGCATGGGAACCGTGAAGTGGTTTAACGCGACCAAAGGCTTTGGCTTCATCCAGCCCGACGATGGCGGCCAGGACGTCTTCGTACACATCAGCGCCGTCGAACGTGCCGGCCTTGGCTCGCTGCGCGAAGGCCAGAAGATCTCCTACGAGATCGTCGCCGATCGCCGGTCCGGCAAGTCGGCTGCCGACAACCTCCGCGACGCAGGCTGATCTCCAGCGCGCCCTGCGGGGCGCGCCCGGATCAACGCAAGCGCACTGAACAACGGAAAAGGCCGTGCGGGATGCACGGCCTTTTTCATGTCCGAAGAGCGGATACGCTCAGTAGGTCGTGCAGGCCGTGTCCGGGCTGTAGTAGACGCAGAACGACTGGCGTGGGCGGGTATAGGCGACGTCGCTCAGCGTGATCGCGCTCTTGAGCACGTGGCCGACCGATGGTGTGTATATATAGCTGACCTCGCTGAAGATCAGATAGGTGCCGGCGATCGCGAGCGTCGTTGGAATTGAGACCAACGACTTCTGGGTCCGCGGCGCCGCCCCCTTGCTCCACTGAACATGCGCCGTCTGTGTCGAATCCACATAGAGTTCGGTGATCGTTGCCGACACCGACGTCGCGGAATATGGCGTCAGCATAGCGGTCGAGGCAGCGAAGAAATTGGTCATGTCGGTATCGGCGACCGACGTCGACTGCGAGGTGAGGTCCGACAGCGTCCGCGCCATCAGTGTCACCTTGCGATCGATCGCCACAGCCGACGAGAATTCGACCGTGCCGAAGAACATCACCAGCATCAGCGGCACGATCACCGCGAATTCGGTGGCCGCGAGCCCCGTGCCATCAGCAAGGAATTCGTACGCGGAGAAACGGGTCGCCCGCCAGAATTTCGCAATCGTCTGCATCGCTCCGCCGATCCGTTGCTCTTAGTAAGGCTCGTTCTTGAACGCGGCCGTGGCCACGAGCAGCTTCTTGCTGGTGCTGCCGCAGCCAATGTTGTAGCCGAGTCCGGTCACGAACAGCGGCCACTGATAGAACAGCCGGACCACCACGATGTCGCCGGCACTGCCCGCGCTGTAGTTCATGTTGGTGTCGAAATTGCAAGCCGCGTCGAGATGGGTCGGCAGCGTCACCGCCGAGAAAGACGAGAAGCTGGTGACCTCGACGTATAGGCTGTTGCAGTCGAACAGCGCCGGGACCTGGCTACAGACGTAACTCTTGAACGTCGCTTGCGTGCAAGGCGTGGCAACGCCGCCCACCGCGCAGACCGTCACCGAACCCGACTGCGCCTGGCCGGTCAGCACCACGCGCGCAGAATTCTGCGTGATGGTCTCGAGCACCTGGCCTGAGAAGAACACCAGCGCGGTCTCGATGATGGCAAACAGCAGCGCGAAGAAGATCGGCGCGACCAGCGCGAACTCGACCGCTGCGGATCCGCGGCGATTGCCGCGAAATCGGTGCGGTGCGGTCCAGAGCGTGTACCATGAAGGTGCAGGCGATGGCATCGCGTCAAATTCCCCAACGGCAGCGATCTCTGCTCCGATCAGTAGCGGAAACTGATTGTTTAAGTGTTTCAGGCGATCCGCGCCGGCCGGGCCGAGTCATTAAGATCGGGTTACCGACGCCAGCCCGCGGACGCAGCAAGAACCGAAAGCCCGCCGCACACGACAGCGTCGCGCAGGACCGCAAGGTCCCGCGCGTTGGCCTCTCGGCTGATCTTGCTAGTTCGTCTTGGCGGCAGCGCCGCCATTGCCGTTGCCGCTGGCGTTGCTGCTCAGCGAACCGGCCTGCCCCATCGTGGCGTTGAAGTAGCCCTCGCTGTCGCCGAGCGTGACGCGGCGCTGGCAGAGCGGCATGCAGCTATAGGACTCCCGCTCGACCCCGCGATAGACAGTGACCAGCCGGTCGCTCGGGCCTTCGACCTGGATCTGCCGATCGACCAGGATTTCACCGCCGCGGTCGAGCGCGATGAAGTTGGTGGCGCCGTAGCCTTTGCCGGTCACGACGATCATCCCGCCGGGCTGGAGCGTGACGTCGGCGATCATGGGATTGCCGACCACGATCGTCGCCACCTTGCCGGGCAGCCGCACGAGCTTGGCCTGGTCGACATTGACCGCGATGGTATCGACGGTCGGCTCGGCGAGGCCAATAGATGGCGAAGCCAGCACGGCAGCCGCAGCCACGAGACAGACGCGCGCATGACGGCGCAGAAACTCTTTACGCATACTCTTACCCCGGGACGTCACAAACCGGCGGAATCGATCGGGAAGCGGAGCCGGCGCCCGACCCGGTTAACCTGCCCGCAATTCGTGAACGTTCCGCAAATTCGGCAAGTATTGTTTGAACGGATCGGCATTTTGTCTCTTTGGGACCCCGGATGCTGTCCTGGAGCGTTTTCGAGCGAAGTGAATACCGGCTCGCGTGAAGAAAACGCGTCAGAACAAAGATCTGGAGCCTCCGTTCCGATTCGATCGGAACGGAAAAAGCTTTAGTGGCGGAACGGATAGGCGAGTTGGCCCGCGATCTCCTTCGGCATGGTCGCTTCGTCCTTGCCGTAATCCTGCGGCAGTTCACTCTTCGGCATGCGGAAGGTCCCGAACAGCACGTCCCAGATCGGGAAGGTGCCGGCGAAATTGGTGTCGCCGCCTTCTTCGAGCGAGGTGTGGTGCCAGCGGTGGAACACCGGCGTCGCCAGTACATATCGGAAAGGCCCGAAGCTCCAGTTCAAGTTGGCGTGCACGAACGCCGAGTGGAAGGTCGTGAACGGGCCGACCCAGATCATCACGTTCGGCGAAATGCCGGCCATCAACAGCACGACGTCGACGCCGATCGTGCCGAGCATCAGATTGACCGGGTGGAAGCGGGCCGCCGAAATCCAGCTGATCTCCTCGGAGGAGTGATGGATCGCATGGTATTTCCAGAACCCGCCGCCGTGAAACAGCCGGTGCAGCCAGTACAGCATGAAGTCGGCCAGCACCAGGAACAGCACGCCCTGCACCCAAAGCGGCAGTTGCGACAGCGGGCCGTGGCCATTGTCGTAGAAGGCGATCAACTCGTCAGCGCCATGGATGTTGAAGACGATGCCCGCGGTGACGATCAACAGTCCGATCCGCATGGTGCGGGCGAACACCGGAACGAAGAACCAATAGCAGATGTCGGTCACGATCTCCCGCTTGCGCCACCACGAAGGACCGGGATTGCAGGCCCAGAAATGTTCGAGCACGGTGAACACAACCGCGAGCATGAAAGTAACGGGGATCACCTTCTCGATGGTTTCGCCGAGCATCAGGGCGACTTGCATGGGCAGGCTCGACATCATTGCTTCTCTTCCAGGCTGCTGATCCCACTTACGCCTACTCCGTGAAATTTAAGGGAGGGTGAAGTTGACGGCGCGTTCGGAGCTGGGGCGCATTGCAGCGGTCGCCTTAAGGTGAAATTCACTCTGGCCAAAAGCATCGCGCAAGGCGCGGGTTTGACTGATCGAATTAACTTCGCCGAAAGAGCTCGGCTCACATGGTCGTCGCGTCAATACAGCGCCGAACGAGGCGACCTCAACCAGATGGAGTTTAGTTCATGAAGAACCTGATTGCGCGTTTCGCTAAGGATGAATCCGGCGCCACCGCCATCGAATACGGTCTGATCGCCGCCGGCATCGCGCTGGCCATCATCACCGTCGTCAACAACCTCGGCTCCACGCTGAACACCAAGTTCGGTTCGATCAGTTCCTCGCTGAAGTAAGCCGACCGACGGACGACCGCAAAAGCCCCGGACCTCCGGGGCCTTTGTTTTTGTGGACAGTGTGGGTTCCAGTGGCGTTGCGTAAGCAAAGAACCGATGCCGCGGTTGCGGCGAACGAGGCGGACACGGCGCATATCGACGCGTCGGCCTACTGGGTCTGCCTTGCGCTGCTGCTCGCCATGGTCACGCTTGCATTGCGCATCGCCAGCATATGGTGAGACCGCCGGTATCCGGTGCTAGTTCCGAGGCTGCCACGGCCGTTGTCGGTTTGTTTAGCACTGCCGGCTAGCATGCGCCGACGCCTCGATCCGGCGACAGACCCAGGCCTCAAGACGCAGCCCATGATCCTCGACCTCGCGCGCCTTATGCTCTTCCCGGCCCTGATGGCGTTCGCAGCCGCCAGCGATCTCTTCACGATGACGATCTCGAACCGCGTCTCGCTGGCACTGGTCGCGGGCTTCTTCGTGCTCGCCTTCGCCGGTGGCATGGCACCTTACGAGGTGTTGAGCCATGTCGGCGCCGGCACACTTCTCCTTGTCGTGGCGTTCACCTGCTTTGCGATGGGTTGGATGGGTGGCGGCGACGCCAAGATCGCAGCGTCCGTGGCGCTCTGGTTCGGCTTCGCGCAATTGATGGACTTTCTGCTCTACGCGTCGCTGTTCGGCGGAGCGCTGACGCTGCTCCTGCTCCAGTTCCGGCAATGGCCGTTGCCTTACGGACTTGCGGGCCAGGCCTGGCTGGCGCGGCTGCATGCCAAGGAGAGCGGCATTCCCTACGGCATCGCGCTCGCGATTGGCGCTCTGATGATCTACCCCGAGACCGACTGGGTGAGAGCGATCGACCTCGCTCACCTCGCATTACGCTGAACGCCCGGTATCAACCCGGCGTTAAGGCGATTTAGATACGCCTCATTAACCATGCTTTGACGAATAGCTGGTCAACTGCCGATTACGGCGGCGGCAGCGTCGCGGCGTATTGTGGAAAGTGAAGCGTATGAATAGGGCACGCATAGTCGTCCTGACGGTCGCCATCTGCGCCGGCGGTATCGCCGCGTATCTGGCGAGCGGCTCGGACTCTGCGCCGCCTCCAACGGCTCCGGTCGCGCAGCTTCCCACCACCGACGTGCTGGTCGCCAAGAACGACATCGGCCTCGGGCAGACCGTGAAGCCGGAAGACGTGCAGTGGCAGACCTGGCCGACCGCGACGGCCAGCTCCACCTTCATCCGCCGCAGCGAGCGCCCCGATGGCGCAACCCAGGTCACCGGCTCGATTGCGCGCGCCCCCTTCATCCAGGGTGAGCCGATCCGCGACCAGAAGCTGGTCAAGGCCGATGGTTCCGGCTTCATGGCCGCCATTCTGCCGAGCGGCATGCGCGCCATCTCCACCGAAATCTCGCCGGAGACCGGCGCAGGCGGCTTCATCCTGCCGAACGATCGCGTCGATGTGCTGCTCACGCGCCGCCTCAAGAACCCGGACCAGAGCGCCGGCGCCTCCGATATCGTCACGTCCGAGATCATCCTGGCCAATGTCCGCGTGCTGGCCATCGACCAGGCGCCGAAGGAAAAGGACGGCCAGAACTCGGTGGTCGGCAAGACTGTAACCTTGGAACTCAATCCCGCACAAACCCGGCAGCTTTCCTCGTCCCGGCAGGCTGGAACGCTGTCGCTGGCGCTGCGCAGCATTGCCGACGTCAAAATGAGCGAGATCACGCTCGATGAATCCGCGCAGAAAAGCGACGGCGTTTCGATCATCCGGTACGGCATTCAGAGCCAGGCGACGAAGGCACGATGAGGACAGTCGATATGAAATGCAGGGCAGATCTGGCGACGATGCGGACCTCGATGGTTCGCGCCCTGTCGTTCTCGGCCGCTCTCGCGCTGACACTGAACCCCGCGCTGACGCCCGTGATTGCCGCAGATTACCGTCCCGCCACGCCGGTCACGGCCGACGGCCAGATGAATGCGCGCTTCCTCTCGCTCGGCGTCGGCAAGTCGATCGTGATCGACCTGCCGCGCGACATCAAGGACGTCCTCGTCGCCGATCCCAAGATCGCCAATGCGGTGGTCCGCTCGTCCCAGCGCGCCTACATCATCGGCGCCTCGGTCGGCCAGACCAACATCGTGTTCTTCGATTCCGCCGGCCAGCAGATCGCCGCCTATGACATCGCGGTCAAGCGCGACCTCAACGGCGTGCGCGCGGCGCTGAAGCAGATCCTGCCGAATTCCGACATCCAGATCGACGGTCTCGGCGACGGCGTCGTCCTGAGCGGCACGGCTGCCAATCCGATCGAAGCGCAGCAGGCCAACGATCTCGCAGCCCGCCTCGCCGGCGGCGCCGACAAGGTGGTGAACTCGATCGTGGTCCGCGGCCGCGACCAGGTCATGTTGAAGGTGACGGTCGCCGAAGTCGCGCGCAACATCGTCAAGCAGCTCGGCATCGACCTTACTGCAAATCTGAACTACGGCACGTCGGTGGTGAGCTTCAGCAACTCCAACCCGTTCACCGCCCTAGGCAAGAATCTCGTCGACGGCAACAGCCTGACTACGAAGTTCGGCGCCACTCCCTCGGTACAGGCGACCCTGCGTGCGATGGAGACAGCCGGCGTGATCCGAACGCTGGCCGAGCCGAACCTGACCGCGATCTCCGGTGAGTCCGCGACATTCATCGCCGGCGGCGAATTTCCGGTGCCGGCAGGCTATGCCTGCGATCCCACCACGCATGTCTGTACCACCCAGATCAGCTTCAAGAAGTTCGGTATCTCGCTCAACTTCACGCCCGTGGTGCTGAGCGAAGGCAAGATCAGCCTCCGCGTGATGACCGAGGTGTCGGAGCTATCGAACGAAAATGCGATCACGCTGTCGCAGGCCGTGACCTCGACATCGGTGAACTCGCTGACGGTGCCCTCGATCAAGACCCGCCGCGCCGAGACCTCGCTGGAAATTCCCTCCGGCGGCGCGATGGCGATGGCCGGCCTGATCCAGCAGCAGACCAAGCAGGCCATCAGCGGATTGCCAGGCCTGATGCAGCTCCCGATCCTCGGCACGCTGTTCCGCAGCCGCGACTTCGTCAACAACACGACCGAGCTCGTCGTCATCGTGACGCCCTACATCGTGCGCGCGGTGGCGCAAAAGGACCTGTCGCGGCCGGATGACGGTTTCTCGGCGCCCGCCGACCCGCAGGCCGAGCTGATCGGCAACATCAACCGCATCTACGGCGTGCCCGGCAAGACCGAGCCGGCACGCAACTACCGCGGCACTTACGGCTTCATCACCGACTAAGGCGGAACGGGGACATAGTTATGACCACAACACGACCCCAGACCCGCCACCTCGCCGGCGTGCTCGTCGGTATTGCGCTTGCGCTCGGTGGCTGCCAGCACGACGAGGTGGCCACCGCTTCCATTCCCGACGATTACAAGAAGCGTCACCCGATCGCGATCGAGGAACAGAACCGCTCGATCGTCGTGTTCGTCGGTCACGCCCGTGGCGGCTTGACCGCAGCCCAGCGCGCCGACGTGATGGGCTTGGCATCGACCTGGCTGCACGAGGGCACCGGCGCCATTCACATCGACGTGCCGTCTGGAACGCCGAATGCGCGTCCGGTCGCGGAATCGATGCATGAGATTCAGGCGATGCTGGCGGCGGCGGGCGTTCCCCCGCGCGGCATCATCGCCCGTCCCTACCAGCCGGAAGACAAACGTTTCCTGCCGCCGATCCGGATGACCTATTCTAGGATCGCCGCGGTCGCGGGCCCCTGCGGCCTGTGGCCGGAGGATCTCGGCCCTTCGATAAAGAACAAGAGCTGGTTCGAGAACAAGGACTACTACAATTTCGGTTGCGCCTATCAGCGCAACCTTGCGGCCATGGTCGACAATCCGTCGGACCTCGAGCAGCCGCGGCCTGAAACTCCGAGCTATACGGCGCGGCGCATCACCCTGTTCGAGAAATACCGCAAGGGGACGCCGACGGCGATCATCTATCCCGAGGCCGAAAAGGCCAAACTCAGCGACACCGGCAAATGATCAGCTACGCGCGCCAGACTCAGGAAGAGCAGCCGGAGGCCCCGTCGCCGGTCGAGGAGCATATTGCGCCCGCGCCGCGTGTCTCGGTCCAGGCTTTCTGCGAAACCGTGGAGACCGCCGCCGCCGTGCAATCGGCCGGCGAGGATCGCCGTCTCGGCAAGGCTCATCTGAAGATCCAGATGGGCGGCATGGCGGCTGCAATCGAAGCCTATCGCTCGGCACCTACGCCGAACGTGATCGTGCTCGAGAGCGACGCCCGCAACGATTTGTTGACCGGGCTCGACCAGCTCGCCACGGTCTGTGATGCCGGCACCCGCGTGGTCGTGATCGGCCGCATCAACGACGTCATGCTCTATCGCGAACTGGTGCGCCGCGGCGTCAGCGACTACGTGCTCGGGCCGGTCGGCGCAATCGACGTCGTGCGCTCGATCTGCAATTTGTTCTCGGCGCCGGAAGCCAAGGCGGTCGGCCGTATCGTCGCCGTGGTCGGCGCCAAGGGCGGCGTCGGCGCCTCCACCGTTTCCCACAACGTCGCTTGGGCGATCGCGCGAGACCTCGCGATGGACGCAGTGGTCGCCGATCTCGACCTCGCCTTCGGCACCGCCGGGCTCGACTACAACCAGGACCCGCCGCAGGGCATCGCGGACGCTGTGTTCTCGCCCGATCGCGTCGACACTGCCTTCATTGACCGCCTGCTGTCGAAATGTACGGACCATCTCAGCTTGCTGGCGGCGCCGGCGACGCTCGACCGGGTCTATGATTTCGGTACCGACGCCTTCGACTCAGTATTCGACACGCTGCGCGCCACCATGCCCTGCATCGTGCTCGACATCCCGCATCAATGGTCGGGCTGGACCAAGCGCGCCCTGATCGGCGCCGACGACATTTTGATCGTGGCCGCCCCTGATCTCGCCAATCTGCGCAACACCAAGAACCTGTTCGATCTCCTGAAGGCCGCGCGCCCCAATGATCGGCCCCCGCTGTACTGCCTCAACCAGGTCGGCATTCCCAAGCGCCCGGAGATCGCCGCGACCGAATTCGCCAAGGCGATCGAGAGCCAGCCGGTCGTCTCGATCCCGTTCGAGCCGCAGATCTTCGGCGCGGCCGCCAACAACGGCCAGATGATCGCGGAGATCTCCGCCAACCACAAATCGATCGAGATGTTCCTCCAGATCGCCCAACGCCTGACCGGCCGCAGCGAGACGAAGAAACAAAAGTCGTCCTTGCTTTCACCGCTGATTGACAAGTTGCGGGGAAAATAGGTCGCCGCATGGAGTTGTTAAGTGTTCGGTAAGCGTAGCGGAACAGACACCGACCCTCGGGCTCCCAAGCCCGGTGCCGTGTCGCCAGAGCCTGCCTCGGCTCCGGCGCCGACGGTGTCGCGCGCGCCGCCCCCGCCGGCCGTTGCCTCGCCGCCGCTAGCCCCCTCGCGGCCCGCTCCGGCCATGGAGACCCGCCGCTCGGACAATTATTACGAGGTCAAGGCGACCATCTTCGGCGCGCTGATCGAGGCCATCGACCTCGCCCAGCTCGCCAAGCTCGATTCCGAGTCCGCGCGCGAGGAAATCCGCGACATCGTCAACGAGATCATCGCGATCAAGAACATCGTGATGTCGATCGCCGAGCAGGAAGAGCTGCTGGACGACATCTGCAACGACGTGCTCGGCTATGGCCCGCTGGAGCCGCTGCTCGCCCGCGACGACATCGCCGACATCATGGTGAACGGGGCTGGCACCGTTTTCATCGAAGTCAACGGCAAGATCCAAAAAACCGGGATTCGGTTCCGCGACAACCAGCAGCTTCTCAATATCTGCCAACGCATCGTCAGCCAGGTCGGCCGGCGCGTCGACGAATCCTCGCCGATCTGCGACGCACGCCTCGCCGATGGCTCCCGCGTCAACGCCATCGTGCCGCCGCTCGCGATCGACGGTCCTGCGCTCACCATCCGCAAATTCAAGAAGGACAAGCTGACGCTGGACCAGCTGGTCAAGTTCGGCGCGATCTCGCCAGAAGGCGCGGAAATCCTCCAGATCATCGGCCGCGTCCGATGCAACGTGCTGATCTCCGGCGGTACCGGCTCGGGCAAGACCACCCTGCTCAACTGTCTGACCAACTACATCGAGCACGACGAGCGCGTCATCACCTGCGAAGACGCGGCCGAACTCCAGCTCCAGCAGCCTCACGTGGTGCGGCTCGAAACCCGCCCGCCCAACATCGAGGGCGAAGGCCAGGTCACCATGCGCGAGCTGGTGCGAAACTGCCTGCGTATGCGTCCCGAACGCATCATCGTCGGCGAAGTCCGCGGACCCGAGGCCTTCGACCTGCTGCAGGCCATGAACACCGGCCACGACGGCTCGATGGGGACGCTGCACGCCAACAATCCCCGCGAAGCATTGTCGCGCTGCGAATCGATGATCACCATGGGCGGCTTTTCGCTGCCCTCGCGCACCATTCGCGAGATGATCTGCGCCTCGATCGACGTCATCGTCCAGGCCGCGCGCCTGCGCGATGGCTCGCGCCGCATCACCCACATCACCGAGGTGATGGGCATGGAGGGCGATACCATCATCACCCAGGACGTCTTCCTCTACGACCTGGTCGGCGAAGACGCCAACGGCAAGATCATCGGCAAGCACCGCTCCACCGGCATCGGCCGACCGAAATTCTGGGAACGGGCGCGCTATTACGGCGAAGAGAAACGCCTTGCCGCTGCGCTCGACGCCGCGGAAGTGGCACCGACGACGTGAGCAGGTCAGCGCAACCATGAACATGCAGGTCCTCGCCCTCGCCTTCCTCGCCACCGCCGCCGTCGGCGGCCTCGCCTGGGTCTTCCTCTATCCGCTGCTGTCCGGCGAACGGAAGGCCGAAGGCCGCCGCGCCTCAATCTCGCGCGCCGATGCGCCCGCGGCCAAGCAGGCCGAGAAGAGCCAGCGATCACGCCGTGAGCAGGTCGAGAGCTCGCTCAAGGATCTCGAGGCGAGGCGCGCGCAGGAGAAGAGCGTTCCGCTTCACATCCGCTTGTCGCAGGCCGGGCTCGACTGGACGCCGCAGAAATTCTGGATCGTGTCCGCCGTCGTGGCGGGCCTGTTCTTCTTCGGCGCGCTGTTCGGCGGCGGCGGTCTGCTTGGCGCTGCCGGTCTCGCCTTTGCCGGAGGCTTCGGCCTACCCCGCTGGGCATTGGGTTTCCTGAAGAAGCGCCGCGAAAACCAGTTCCTGAAAGCGCTGCCCGACGCCGTCGACGTCATCGTGCGCGGCATCAAGGCCGGCCTGCCGCTGTTCGAATCCATCAAGGTCGTCGCCGCCGACGCGCCGGAGCCGCTGCGCAGCGAGTTCCTCCAGATCATCGAAACGCAAGCGATCGGCATGCCGCTCGGCGAAGCCTGCACGCGGCTCTACGATCGCATGCCGCTGCCGGAAGCCAACTTCTTCGGCATCGTGGTGTCGATCCAGCAGAAGTCGGGTGGCAACCTCTCCGAAGCGTTGGGCAACCTCTCCAAGGTACTGCGCGATCGCAAGAAGATGAAGGAAAAGATCCAGGCGATGTCGATGGAGGCCAAGGCCTCGGCCGGCATCATCGGCTCACTGCCGCCGATCGTGATGTTCCTCGTCTACCTGACGACGCCCGGCTACATCTCGCTGCTGTGGACCCATCCCACCGGCCAGCTGATGCTGGTCGGCTGCGTCGTCTGGATGTCGATCGGCATCATGGTGATGAAGAAGATGATCAACTTCGATTTTTGATGGTGCCGTATGGTTGATTTGCTCATCACGAAGCTGCACGACGTCCACTTCATGACCATGTTGCTGGCGGCCATCGCCGCCAGCGCCACCGTGTATACGCTGGTGATGCCGCTGTTTGCCGGCGAAGGCCTCTCCAAGCGCATGAAGGCGGTGGCGAGCGAGCGGGAGCGGATCCGGCAGCGCGAGCGCGAACGCCTCAACAAGAGCGAGAAGGTCTCGCTGCGCCAGACGCCGAAGCAGCTGGTCTCCAGGGTCGTCGAGGACTTCAACCTCACCAAATGGCTGGCGCAGGAGGCCGCGCGCGACAAGCTGATCATGGCGGGCTACCGCGGTCATGCCCCTTACGTCACGTTCCTGTTCGCCCGCATGGTGGCCCCGCTCGTGCTGTTCGTCGGCTCGATCGCGTACGTGTTCCTGATTGCCCATATGGACCGTCCGATGCCGATCAAGATCGGTATCTGCGTCGGCGCGGCCTATGCCGGCCTCCAGGCACCAATGCTGTTCCTCAGGAACAGGATCTCGAAGCGCCAGCTCTCGATCAAGCGCGCCTTTCCGGATGCGCTCGACCTGCTGCTGATCTGCATCGAATCCGGCATGTCGGTGGAAATGGCGTTCCGCAAGGTCGCCACAGAAATCGTGGGGCAGTCCATCGCGCTGTCGGAGGAATTCACCCTGACCACCGCCGAGCTGTCCTATTTGCAGGACCGCAAAGTGGCGTACGAAAACCTGGCGAGGCGCACCGGGCTCGAAGGCGTCAAATCAGTGTGTCTGGCGCTTCAGCAGGCGGAACGCTACGGCACCCCGCTCGGCCAATCCCTGCGCGTCATGGCGCAGGAAAACCGCGACATGCGCATGAACGAGGCCGAGAAGAAGGCCGCGGCGCTGCCGCCGAAGCTGACGGTGCCGATGATCCTGTTCTTCCTGCCGGTGCTGTTCGTCGTCATTCTCGGGCCGACCGGCATCAAGATCTCCGAGCTGCATTGAGGCGCGGCGGGATCGGACCCCCACGACAAAAAGCGCGAAAACAACCCCATGCACAGTAGCCGGGCAATGCTGGCTCGCGTCGGTGTGGATCGTGGAAAGCGTCTGAAGCGCCGATGGAAATGCGCGCGATGGCGCAAGCGGCGATGGATCAGTCGGACTGGCTGAGCGAGGCGACCGGCGTCCGCTTCGGGGCGCCGCGCGAGCCATCGTTGCGGTTCAGCATGTCCTTGAGATAGGCGACATTGGCCTCGGCCTGGTCCGGAGGCAGGTCGGCCCTGACGATGGTTTCGGCCTCGGCAAAGCGACCCTGGAGGCCGACCACCAAAGCGAGGTTCTGCCGCACCCGGGCGCTTGCGCGCGGCGAAGCGTAAGCCTGCCGCAGCGCTTCCTCGGCTTTCGGTAGCTGCTTCGTCAGCATGTAGGACAGGCCGAGATTGGAGAGCACGCCGGGATCGCCGGGGGCGATCTTCAGCGCGCTCGCATAATAGGCGCGCGCCTCGTCGTGACGGCCCATCTGGTCGAGCGTGGTGCCCTGCACCGAGAGCAGGCGCCAGTCCGGATTGTCCGGCGAATGCGCCTTCGACAGCACGTCGAAGGCCTGCTGGAAATTGCCGTTGTCGGCGAGCGCGCGGCCGTATTGGGCAAGCAGCGGCTTGTAGCCGGGATTGGCGAGGGTCGCCTGCTCGAGCACGGCGGCGGCCTGGGCGCGCTGGCCGTTGGCGCGCAGGGCCTGGCCATAGGCCAGCGCCGCGGCGGCGTCCTTGGGATTGGCACGGTAGCGCTCGCCGTAGGCCTCGGCGGCTTGGGCAGGATCGGCCGGGGCGGCTTCCGCCTTCGGACCGATCGAGCCGGTGACGTCGGAGAGCTTTGACATTGCCGTGCAGCCGCCGAGGCTCGCGGCCACCAGCGCGATCAGCGAGGCGGAGGCAAGAAGCCGGGCAGGACGGAACCGTTGACGCATGACGCTTTGACTCTCGAGCCGATTGATCGAGCCGAACGCGCCAGCAATAGACTGTTAACCCTAATGGCCGGTTAACGCGGGAGTCCGCGGCCTTCCGGCGATATCGCGCCGCCCAGGCCTAGATCGAGGCCGAGCAGCTTCACCTGATCGTTCAGGTCCCGCAGCAATTGCAGCCGCTGTCGCACCCGCCCCTGAACATCGTCGCCGTCACACGGCGGCATTGGCCATCGACGCAGGAGATCGTCACGATTGACCAGGCGATCGGCACGAAGTTCGTCGAGCGTGGCGCGGTCGATGCCCAGCATTTGGGAGGATTGTCCGATCAGCTGGCGAAGCAGCGCCCTCACTTCTGCCAGTGCCGCGGCGTCGGGCCACTGTGCCGACCTTGCGAATCTGCCGTCGAGATCGGCCCAGGCATGAGAGGTGACGAGATAGCTGTAGAGATTGTCCGCCCAGCTCTGCCCGCTGTCATCGTAGAATGCGCGGCGCGACAGCAGCCGACGGACGAGCCGCAGGACCTGATCTCGCTTCAGCGACGCGCATGAGGCGATCTCGATCGCCGACTGGACGGCAGGATCGCGGGACAAATCTCGCCCCACCGGGAGGCTGATGAGTCCATCCGGCAGATTCGAATCGAGCGGCCTGAAGCCGCCATCGTTGCGCGGCCGCGAATAGCGCGCGATTGCGAACCCATATTCGGGCCGCTCGGCATCAGAGGTCGGGCCGAAATGGATGATGTTGAAGCCGGCGGCGTCGCCCCCCTGCCCGGTGGACGACGGACAGGAGAGCACATAGATCGTGCGCCAGAAATCCTCGCCGCCGCTCCGGGGCGCGCGGGGATCGGGGATCGAATACCGGGTGAGCCCCTCGACATGCCGGTGCCCGTGCAGGACCAGATTGACGTTGAGCGAGGTGGCCGCTTCGAGAAAGGTCGCCGGCGCGGCGAGATACATCAGCGGCTCGTCGGGGACGCCGAGAAACCGCTTGCCCTCGCCGGTCGCCTGCGGCAGCGGATGATGATGCAGCGCCAGCACACGCACCAGATTTTCCGCGGGCTCGGAATAATCGGCGCGTCCGGCCGAGCCAATGCTGCCCGCGAGCTCGACGCTCAGCCGGGCAGAATGCGCGACCATCGCATTGTAGGCCCGCTCGTCGATATTGCCGCTGGCAAGTGTCGTCAGGCTTGCACTGTTGGAATCGAGCAGCACCAGGTCGAGGCCGGCCTGGCGGTAATAGATGCTCCTCGAGGTCCGCGGCAGGTGCAGATAATCGTAGGCGTCGTGCCGGCCGCCGCGCTGGCTCGGACGCTTGACATCGTGATTGCCGGCCACCGCCTGGATATCGGTGAACAGGCCGGTCTGCCGGAGCGACGCGATGACCGCGAGCGCTTCGTCGAGCGCTCGCGGTGTCGGGTCGTCCACGAGGTCGCCCGTGATCAGCAGGATGCGGTCGGACACATCCGCGAAGCCCGCCATCCGCTCGCGCAGCGCGCCGGTGAGGGTCTCGATCGTGGCAAGCAGCCGGCCTGACCCGTCCAGATGCAGGTCGGATATCTGCGCAATGACAAACGATCTATCCATGTTGCGCCGCTGATTGCGAATGCTGCGTCGCCAAACGATTGAGAGAAATGGCTTCAACGAAGAGGTTCAGATTGGCATCAACCGAATCCAGCAGCGATCTTGCGCTCGATACGTGCAGACGCGCACCGCACAACTTAAAATATTCGCCAATAATGCCACAACCGTGGCGCTAGTAAAGCCCCGCAACAATTGCTCTCGTGAACTAGAGCGTCTTCCAGCGAAGTGGATACCGGTTCGCGTAATGAAAATGCGTCAAAACAAGAATCTAGAGCCCCGTTGCGATCCATCGGAACGGAAAGGGCTCCAGGGTTCTCAACGAAGATACGTGATCAGCTCGCACAATGTTTCGCCCGGCCCGATCAATATTCGACGGCGAGACGCTTGCGGATTTCATCGATGCGCTTGTCGAGCGCATCGAACCGCGCGTGAACCGAACGGTCGTGGAGGTAGAAGACATAGCCGCCGGCAAGGAATGCGAAGACCCAATGATGATGCTCGACATAGCCAAAAACCGCCTCGATGGCCTGGCCAATGAATGTGACCACACTCCACACAAATTCCATTGCAATTCCTCCCGGCGCTTCGTCTGCGATGACCGGCGTTCTCTGCGCGCCTGGCCAAAGCTGCCGGAACCTAGCATGGCGTCTTCCTTGCGAGTAGCGGCTCACTGCGTGGTGACCGCAAAGCCGATTGCAGCCACGACAAATCTCTGCGAAGTCTCCTCCGACCGAATGACCCGTTTGATCTGACGAGCCGGACCCGCCAATGCCTTCCGTCTTCGCGACCTCCTCGACCGCCATCCCGATCACCTTCGTCACGAAGTCGAGCTGGGATCAGGTCGCCGAGACGCTGCCGCCGGCGCAGCGCCAGTTCGCCACGGCAAGCGCCTTCGCCGCCAAACCAGGCGGCTATCTCGCGCTGCCCGCGCCCGACGGCGCGATCGCGCAAGTGCTGTTCGGGCTTGAGGACGACGGCGCCAGATCGCGTGATCCGTTCCGGCCCGGCGCCCTGCCCGGCCTGCTGCCGCCGGGCACCTACCGCTTTGCCAATGCACCGCACGATGCACGACTGGCGGCCCTCGCCTTCGCGCTCGGCAGCTACCGTTTTGCGCGCTACCGCAAGGCTGATAGCCCCAATGTCCGGCTGGTGCCGCCGGAGGGCGTCGACCCGGTCGAAATCAACCGCATGGCGGATGCCGCGATGCTGGCACGCGATCTCATCAATACGCCCTCGAACGACATGGGCCCGGCAGAGCTGGCGGCCGCCGCGCAAGACCTTGCCGCCGAGTTCGGCGCAAGCTTCACCTACACCATCGGCGAGGATTTGAAGGCGAATTTTCCGCTGATCTACGCCGTCGGCATGGCCTCAGACCGCGCGCCGCGGCTGATCGACATCGTCTGGGGCGACCCCTCCCATCCCAAGGTCACGCTGGTCGGCAAGGGCGTCTGCTTCGACACCGGCGGGCTCGATCTGAAGCCGTCGAGCGGCATGCTGATCATGAAAAAGGACATGGGCGGCGCTGCCAACGTGCTGGCGCTGGCGCGCATGGTGATGGACGCGAAGCTGAAGGTGCGGCTGCGCGTGCTGATTCCGGCGGTGGAGAACGCGGTCGCCGGCAATGCCTTCCGCCCGCTCGACATTTTTACGTCGCGCAAGGGCATCACGGTCGAGATCGGCAATACCGACGCGGAAGGCCGTCTGGTGCTCGCCGATGCGCTGGCGCTGGCCGATGAGGAGACGCCCGAGCTGCTGATCGATCTGGGCACGCTAACCGGCGCCGCGCGCGTCGCGCTGGGACCTGATTTACCGCCCTTTTACACCAATGATGAGACGCTTGCCGCCGACGTCGCGCGCTGCGCGGCGAAGGAGAACGATCCGATGTGGCGCATGCCGCTGTGGCCGCCTTACGATGCGTGGCTGGACTCCAAGACCGCCACCATCACCAACGCGCCGTCCGGCGGCTTTGCCGGCTCGATCACCTGCGCCCTATTCCTGCAACGCTTCGTCGAACAGGCCAGAAGCTGGTTGCATGTCGACATCTATGGCTGGACGCCGTCGGCAAAACCCGCGCGTCCCGAGGGTGGCGAGTGCCAGGCCGCACGCGCCATCTACGCATTGCTGAGCGAACGCTATGCATGACCCGCGGCTGACAGCGGCGCGGGGCGACCTCGCCGCGAAATATCTCGAAGGCAAGGTGAAGGCCGATCGCTTCGTCACCGGCGAGGAGTTCGAGGTGGTCGCACCGATCGCGCCGGTCCGCGAGCAGCCGTCCTCGAACGCGATGCTGATGACCGAAGCGTTGCGCGGCGAGCGCGTGACGATCTACGACCGCAACGGCGAGGGCTGGGCCTGGGGCCAGCTCGGTGGCGACGGCTATGTTGGCTGGCTGCCGGACGCCGCGCTGACGAAGCCTGCGGCCGCACCGACACACAGGGTCAGCGCGCTGCGGACGCTTGCCTTTCCCGGTCCGTCGATCAAGCTGCCGCCGGCCGACACCCTGGCGCTGGGATCGAAGCTCACGATCACCCGCGAGGATAGCAGCTTTGCCGTCACGCGCGAAGGTCTGTTCCTGCCGAAAGCCCATCTCTCAACGCTCGACCATCGCGAGCCGGACTACGTCGCGGTCGCCGAGCGCTTCGTCGGCACGCCCTATCTCTGGGGCGGCAAGAGCAGCCTCGGCATCGACTGCTCCGGCCTCGTCCAGGTCTCGCTGACGGCCGCAGGCATCGGCTGCTCGCGCGACAGCGACATGCAACAGGCTGGGCTCGGTCGCGCGCTGGAGCCGCATAAGCGAAGCAACTTGCTGCGCGGCGATCTGATCTTCTGGAAGGGCCATGTCGCCATCGTCCGCGACGGCTGCACGATAGTTCATGCCAACGCCCATCACATGGCAACGGTGATCGAGCCGATCGAGCCGGCCATCGCGCGGATCAAGGCGGCCGGCAGCGAGATCATCGCAATCAAGCGGCTCTAGCCGCGTCGTCGAAATGCGTCGCATCTGCCTTACTCCCGGAAGGCGACATTGAAGGCGCCGTGGTCCGTGTCTGCTTTGGGCGAAGCGACATCGCCAGCTCCGTCTGATAAAGTGACGAAATCCATCTGGTGTTAACGACAGTCGCGCGGATGGAACGTAGATGCGGGGTATCGAAATTGGCAGGCATCAATTCTGAGGAGTTGGTAGACTTTCGACGCCAATGGTTCGGCTCCGTCTATGAGATCGCGGATATAGAGTACCAGCATCGAACGTGGCTCACGCCGCCAACCAGCAGTCCGCACTGGTCGTACGTAGAGTTTTGTTGCTCATATCCTGACGTCGATCAGCTCCAATTTGGGGCGGACCTTGGACATCTAACCTCCAAAGAATTCGAGTTATTGGCCTCACTTCACGAGGCGCTCGTTTCCTACAGAGCGACGAATGACTATGACCATCTCGCGATCCTGAACGACCCGGGTTGGCACGATGTGGTCGCGCATGCTGAACTAATTCGACAGCAGCTCCTCATCCTAGAGGTGGATGCTGTCGAGCGAAGTTACCTGATGGGACGGATGCGCGACATATGAGCGGCGTTTGGTGATGGCCGCAATCGGTCATTTTCGTCCCTCCAGATGATCCAATTGAAGCAAAGTTCACTTTCAATTGTTTGCAGGCGGACGTAGGTTGAGAAGGTTGCTCGCCCGAGAATGACTGGCCTCATCAATTGAGGAAGTCACCATGACCCGATGTCCCAAGCTCCAATGGGGGCCTCGCCGAGCGCGTACCGTGGAATAAGGGGAAGATCGTTGGCGCGAAGCCGGCTTTGACACTCCAGCGCAGATAGCCTGAAGTCTCGTCCGTTTCCCCGATGGGAACACATGCACGATCATTGGCGCAACCCGTCACTCGAAAGGCAACCCGCCCCAGCTGATAGGCACCTCGCAGCGCAGCTACGGAACAACGTTACAACTCGGAGATTTGCGGAACGAAACGCGCCGTCAGTCTTTCTCTGGCAGTTGGGAGGTGCCCATGAGTTCTCAAGCCAGAGAAGGCGCGTGTGCGTTCGCTTGGCGGAACTACTTGCTGCTCCACAACGGCGTCAGCGAGAATGACGACAGGCGTTTCGCCCTCTACCGCTACATCGCCAATCTTCGCGATACCGGCGAAGACGATTTCAATCTCATGCAAATGGCCGCGGTCGCCTACTTGAAGAAACTGGATGAATTGCATGACGACCAACGTGCCCAACTCGCGGCCGATCAAGTTTTTGCCGAGTGCTTGGAAGCACGCAATTCACAACCCGAGAGGTGACTTTAGGTCCAACACAGAAGGAGCGAGCAACCATGACAGACCAGACCGCTACTCCAAACCGTATCGCGAACGACCCGCAAAGGCGCGTCGCCGCAGCGACAGCAATCGGCATGAATGCGTTGAAGCCGATGATCCGCTTTCAGGTCTCAATGCTGAGAATGTGGGCGGATAGTATTGAGAGGCTCGCGGGCAATTACGAAAAGAAGTTGGAAGAAACAGCGACCACGGCCGAGCAACGATCCGACCAGGAACGCGCCGCATAGATCAATGCGATTAGCGGGCGTAAGCGAAACCGCTTGCTGCGCGGCGATTTAATCTTCGGGAAAGGCCATGTCGCCATCGTCCGCGACGGCAGCACCATGGGTCCACGCCAACGCGCAACGATGATCGCGCCATCGAACGGGTCATTGCGCGGATCAAGGCGGCCGGAAGTGAAGGCGTGGCGATCAAGCCGCTCTAGCCGCGCCGTCGAAAAGGCATCGCGTCTGCTTTACTCTCGGAAGGCGACGTGAACGCCCGGATCTGTTGGTAAGGAGGACGGGAGTGGCAACGGATTGGGGTGGTCATACCGGAGTTAGTGTAGCTCCGTTGTATGCCGAGATTAGCGGTCCACCCGGCCGGCGATCACGCCATAGGCATCGCCCAATCGAGTGGAGTTGACGCTGTCGGGAAGTCCAATGCCGTTGAGAACGGCGTTGACGTCCTGCCTCGACCCGCTCAAGTGAATGTAGCCGGCTTCGCCTTCGATACCGAGCACGAGATTACTGCCATGCTTCTGCCAGTTGTAGCCGACAGTGCCGCCTCCAATGAAGCTGCTGCCAAGGCCGTAACTTGTGTCTAAACGGTTCGGGCCGTCATAGCGGCCAGCCGCGCTTAGGGGCTCACTCGCCGAAGCGTTGCGGTCGGCACCGGTGCCGCCCACGAAACCGCCGATGTAGAAACCGGTCCAGTTGTAGACCGCGGACGGGGGTGGTGCTTTGACCGCCATGTCTGCTGCATACGAAGCTGTTGGGATCAAAATAGCTGCAGCAACGAAAAATATTTTCATTTGTGCCCCATGCTCGGCGGAGAACATGATCCGGGTAATTACGAGCGCTGATTGATACAGCTGATTGATACAGATGTGTGGGTTGCAACAATCTGTCCCGGCGGTTCCACCTGCGAAACGTTCCCAGTGCGACAATTGGAGCATGCTTTGACTCCTACCTGGATGAGTCCTGCAAGCGCGCTTGAGGTCAGGACCGGGAGCTGGCGAGTGTGGCTTGACCGCTACAGCCAATGGGCGTGACTCCACGTACACTCCAGGTAGGTCCGAAGGCGTTCGCGGCCCGGGTGGGAGAATTTAACATGAAGAAATTTGCGTTTGGTGCGCTTGGACTGGTTGCAGCGCTGGCGGCATCGGCAACTGCTAACGCTGCGGATCTCGCGGCACGTCCTTACACCAAGGCCCCGCCCATGGAAGTTGCGGCTTACAATTGGAGCGGCTTCTACCTCGGCGTGAACGGCGGCGGCGGCTGGACTCGCAGCTGCTGGGACATTCTTGTGCCCGGTGGAGCGGTGGCACCTGAGGGCTGTAACAACGTTAGCGGCGGCACGGTTGGTGGTCAGATCGGGTATCGCTGGCAGGCCGCTAGCTGGGTGTTTGGCTTGGAAGCGCAGGGCAACTGGGCTGATTTCACCGGCTCGCGTGTGAGCGATCAGTTCATCCTGGTGCCCGGAGATGCGACCCAACGCACCAGCGTGCGCGGCTTTGGTCTGTTCACCGGCCAAGTTGGTTACACTTGGAACAACGTGCTGCTCTACGTAAAGGGCGGCGCGGCCGTCACCGATAATCGTTACGAACACCGCGTAGTTGCAACGGGTGCGGTGTTCGACTCGGCTAGCGACACGCGCTGGGGTGGCGTCGCTGGAGTCGGACTAGAATACGGGTTCACTCCGAACTGGTCGGTCGCCGTTGAGTACGACCACTTGTTCATGGGCGACCATACCTTGACGTTGACGAACGCCGCTGGCCTGGCCTCGACGGTTGACCGGATCCGTCAGGACGTCGATGTCGCAACCGTTCGCCTGAACTACCGCTGGGGCGGCCCCGTGGTGGCGAGGTACTAAGCTTCCGAACAGCAGGGGACCCAAGGCCGGCTCAAAGCCGGCCTTGTTTTTAGAAGACCCTCGTCGGGTGTGCACTGGCGATGGTCATTTCAGGCTCATGACGGGGACCCTGTGTGGGGCTCGCGGCTGTCCGCTTTGGTCAGGAGCACCCGTCAACGCAGCCATCGCACAACGCCCGCTCTACCGCGGACAGCCGACAGCCGACATAGCGGCGGCCCTTTCGTTGTTCAGCTGAGGGCCACAAGCGAGCCGGCTCAGGCCGAGCCATGTCCGGTTAATCTCAGCGAGCCGACCGACGGATGAGCCATGCGGTCTTCGGCAACGGGTCACGAGCGGCGATCACGCTCGGGCCGACTCGTGTCCGCTTGATCCCGGCGAGCAGACCTACGGATGGAGCCTGCAGCTTGCGGCAACGGGCCAATAGCCGGTTTACGTCATGCGCAGGACGAGGCGGCGCCGATCCACGAGCTAAACTCGTCCACTTCCTCGGAGGAAGATCACAGGCCCCTTTGGCAGAAGATATCCGCCAGCGCCTCAAATATAGCCGGCGCACGTTCGACACGGGCAATCGTTCGTGCGCCTTCGATGGCGGCGACCAATGCGGCTGCGCTGGAGGATGCGCGCGCGGGAGCGAAACCGCACCCCCGGAGATGCTCTGCAATAATTCCGGTCAACTCGACAAATCCGCTTGCGACCCGTTTGGTCAGCTCAGCGTCCAGCACGGACATCTCACTCACCAGATTTTGCATGAGACATCCATACTGGAAGTCGGAGGCAATCATTTCGGCCGCGATTGCCGCAAAAATCTGATTAAAAAAATTCGGAGCATCGCCTGTCGTACTCGCTGAGATATGCCGGAACGCCGCAGCTCTATTCGCGAGATAAAGATCGATCGTTTCCTCTGCCAGTTGGGTTTTGCCGCGCGGAAAGTGAAAGTAAAACGATCCTTTAGGCGAGCCGCTTTCTTCAATGATCTGGCTCAGTCCAGTCGCAGCGTAGCCTTGGATGCGAAATAGCCGTTCGGCGGTGGCAATCGCGCGAGCGCGGGCGTCAGTTTTGCGGGCCATGTCGTAAAATACCACGCCTCGCTTGACAGCACTATGGCGATCGCCATAGTATGATCGCCATAGTAAATGCAGCGCGCAATGCCACGCTATCAAATCGTAAACTGAGCAGGTGGGTCACTCTATTTGGAGGTTTGCTTTGTCCCTGTCCATGTACGAGGCCGCCGTTCCCGGCATGGTGCGCGCGCTGAAGAATCTCGACGCCATCCTCGACAAGGCAATGGCCTACGCCGAGGGCAAGAAGGTGGACCCGAGCGTCCTCATGGGCAGCCGGTTGGCCATCGACATGCTGCCCTTCTCGACCCAGATCCATCGCGCCACGGAAACAGCGAGGGGCGGCGCGGCGCGCCTGGCCCAAATGGACATCCCAAGGCTCCCCGACGAGGACAAGACCGTGGCGGACCTGAAGGACCGCCTCGCCAAGACTATCGCCTTCCTGGAGAGCGTGCCGACGGAGAAGTTCGCGGGGGCCGAGGATCGCACCGTCACCCAGAAGCTCGCCGGCAACGACATGACCTTCCCCGCCAAGCAGTATCTGTTCGGCTTCATGATCCCGAATTTCTACTTCCACGTCACCACCGCCTACGCGATCCTGCGCCACAACGGGGTGGAGATCGGCAAGATCGACTTCCTCCGCGGCATCTGAGGCGAACGTCGCGGAAGCGCGTCGCGACGGCGCCCCCGTTGCGCCCGCCCGAACTAGCGCTCTACTTGCCTGAACGATAGGCGTCGCTCCCATCCGGACATGAATTGGGGCGACAGCCCAATCAAGGCGTCCTGCAGGGAGAGCGGCTGCGCCAATCTGCGGCCCCACATACAAGGCTGCGAACGTAGTCCTGGCGATAGGGCCGACATAATGAGCGAAAGAGAAATACCGCTCGGTCGAATCCGTTTTGGGTAAGGAGAAGTTCCCCGTTGCCCGATAGCGTCGGTTTAGCTTGGGCTGCCGATTAGCAGCGTAAACGGCGACCGGGTACTGACGGCCCGTTCAAAGCGAAAGCGTGCTGCCGCAAAAAGAGCTTCGAATTCCTTTTGTGTACGCTCGCGACCGCCAGTCATCACCATCATAGTCATGTCGCTATAGTTGACGTCCGGTTGATTTGGCGGGGTGAGAAGATGCTCGATCACAATGAGATGCGCCGACGATGACATCACCGAGCGGCAGCGGCCTAAAATCGAAACGACACTTTCGTCGCTCTCATCCATCAACACGGATTTAATAAGGTAGGCATCACCGCCCGTCGGCGCGCTCTTGAAGACGTCGCCGCCTACGATCTCACAGCGATCTGCAACGTTCGCCGCTGCGAGCAGTTCCTTTGCTTTGACGACGACATGCGGCAGATCGAACAGGATGCCGCGCGTGCCCGCATGTTGCGCTAGGATGGCAGCGAGCAGTGCCCCCTGTCCGCCGCCGATATCGACAATAACTTTGTACGCCGAGAAATCGTGAGCAGAGGCAATCGCATTGCCTCCCGAACGCGACAGCTCGCTCATGGCCGCGTCGAATATTCCGGTTTCTTCGGGCCGTTCCCCACGCCACTCCCACAAGTTCGCATGGTGCAACAGCTCAAACGCGCTCTTTCCGGTTCTTACGCTGTCGGCTAGATTTGCCCATGATTGCCGGACATAAGGTCGGCCGACATAGCGCGCCCACGCCGATCGAGAGTTCGGCGATTCCGACCTCAGGCATTCTCCAATCGGCGTTAGTCGAAAATGCCGCTCAGGCTGCTCTTCCAAGAGACCTACTGACGCGAGGGCATGTAGCAGCCGATATAGGGACGCGGGATCGCATTCCAGCCTGCGCGCGACAACGTCACTATGGAGTGTTTCGTCCTTCAATGCGTCTGCAATACCAAGCTCAGCCATTGCCGAGATGACTTGCGACACTTGAAACCCACTGATGAGCTTCATGAGTTCGATGACAGGGGTCTGTGCGACCATGTTCAATCCCCAAGATAATGTCCTAAAGCAACTTAGCCGTTTCTAGCTTGAGTTGTCACTGTCGCGAATGGGTCGTTGTCCGTTTTGAGTCAAAAGCAGCCGATTGCGACGGAACCGAACAAATTCCCGTTTATCCGCGAAAGCCGACCTTTCGGGATTCCGGATTTGCGCTTTCGCCTTCACTCTTCGAGCTTCGGCGGACAAAACGCACGCCCGAAATAATCGGAAAAGCTACGTCGCGACCGAGCCGTTGCCTGCCGTGTCGAGCCGGAACGCCGCCGCAAACAGCGCGCGGGTGTAATCGGTCTGCGGGTTCTTGAAGAGTTCGGCAGCCTGCCCCTCCTCCACCACCTTGCCGCCGCGCATCACGATGAGATGGCTCGCGAGCGAGGCGACGACGCGCAGATCGTGCGAGATGAACATGTAGGTGAGGTCGCGCTTGCGCTGCAATTCACGCAAGAGGTCAACCATCTGCGCCTGAATGAGCATGTCGAGCGCGCTGGTCGGCTCGTCCAGCACGACGAAATCCGGCTCCAGCACCACCGCGCGCGCGATGCTGATGCGCTGGCGCTGGCCGCCCGAGAATTCATGCGGGTAGCGATAGCGGGTGTCCGGCTTCAGCCCGACATCCTCGAGCGCCTTGACGACGCGTGCCTCGCGCTCCTCGCGCGACAGCTTCGGTTGATGCACGGAGAGGCCTTCAGCGACGATGTCGGCGACCGACATGCGCGGGCTGAGCGAGCCGAACGGGTCCTGAAACACGATCTGCATGTCGCGCCGAAACGGCCGCATCTCCTTGAAGCGCAGGCCCTGGATGTCCTTGCCCAGGAACACGATCCGCCCGTTGGAGGAGATCAGCCGCAGCAGCGCCAGCCCCAGCGTGGTCTTGCCCGAGCCGGATTCGCCGACGACGCCAAGCGTCTCGCCCTTGCGCACGGCAACGCTGACGCCGTCGACCGCCTTGATGTGACCGACCGTCTTGCGCATCAGGCCGCGCTTGATCGGAAACCACACTTTCAGATCATCGGTCGACATCACCACCGGCGCATCCGGCTGCGGCGGCGCCGGATCCGGCTTCGGCTCGGCTGCGAGCAGATCGCGGGTATAGGGATGTTTCGGGGTCTTGAAGACCTGCTCGACCGGCCCCTGCTCGACGATCTCGCCGCCCTTCATGACACAGACGGTGTCGGCGATACGGCGCACGATGCCGAGATCATGGGTGATGAAGAGCAGGCTCATGCCCAGCCGCGCGCGGATCTCGGCGAGCAGCGCCAAGATCTGCGCCTGCACGGTGACGTCGAGCGCCGTGGTCGGCTCGTCCGCGATCAGCAAATCCGGCTCGTTGGCGAGCGCCATCGCGATCATCACGCGCTGGCGCTGACCGCCGGAGAGCTGGTGCGGGTAGCTGTTCAGCCGGGTTTCCGGCTCGGGAATGCCGACCTGGGTCAACAGCTCCAGTGTCCGCCTGCGCGCCGCGGCATTGCTGGTCGGATTGTGCAGCTGGATGATCTCGCCGATCTGCGCCTCGATCGTGTGCAGCGGGTTGAGCGAGGTCATCGGCTCCTGGAAGATGATGGAGATGTCGCTGCCGCGGATCTCCCGCATCTCTCGCTCCGACTGGTCGATCAGCTCGCGTCCCTTGAAGCGAATGCTGCCCGAGGGATGCGAGGCATTCGGATAAGGCAACAGCTTCAGGATCGAGAGCGCGCTGACCGACTTGCCGGAGCCGGATTCGCCGACCAGCGCCAGGCATTCGCCGCGCTTGATCTGGAACGAGACCTTGTCGACCGCGAGCGTGGTGGCGCCGCCCTGGCGGAAGGCCACTGAGAGGTCGCGCACGGCGAGCAAGGGCTGGTTGATCGCGTCCATCACGTCCTCACTTGAACGTCTTGCGCGGATCGAAGGCGTCGCGCACGGCTTCGCCGACGAAAATCAGCAGCGACAGCATGATCGCGACCGAGAAGAAGCCGGTGAAGCCGAGCCACGGCGCCTGCACGTTGGATTTGCCCTGCGACAGCAGCTCGCCGAGCGAGGGCGAGCCGGGCGGCAGTCCGAAGCCGAGGAAGTCCAGCGCCGTCAGCGTCATCACCGAACTCGAGACGATGAACGGCAGGAACGTCATGGTCGCGACCATCGCGTTCGGCAACAGATGCCGGAACATGATCACCTTGTTGGAGACGCCGAGCGCGCGCGCCGCCTGGATGTATTCGAAATTACGCCCGCGCAAAAATTCCGCGCGCACGAGGCCGACCAGCGACACCCATGAGAACAGCAACAGGATCCCGAGCAGCACGAAGAAGCCGGGCACCAGCACAGACGACAAAATCAGCAGCAGATAGAGCGACGGGATCGCCGTCCAGATCTCGATGAAGCGCTGGAACGTCAGATCGATCCAGCCGCCGAAATAGCCCTGGATGCCGCCGGCGGCGACGCCGACGACCGAGGAGACGATGGTGAGGCAGAGGCCGAACAGCACCGAGATGCGGAAGCCGTAAATCAGTCGCGCGACAACGTCGCGACCCTGATCGTCGGTGCCGAGCCAGTTGTATTCGAGGTCGCGGCAACTCTTCAGCCCCTTCTTCTCGACCACGGGCTTGCACTGGGCTTCCGTCAGCATCCAGGTCGGCGGTGACGGCGCAGGCGTCGGCAAATCGAGATTGTGGGTGTCGTAGGAATAACGGATCAGCGGCCAGACGATGCTGCCGCCCTTGTCCTTGATCAGCTTTTGCAAATAGGGATCGCGGTAGTCGGCCGCGGTTTCGAAATCGCCGCCAAAAGTCGTCTCCGAATAGGTGACGAAGGCCGGCCAATAGAGATGGCCGTCATATTTGATCAGGAACGGCCGGTCGTTGGCGATCAGCTCGGCAAACAGCGACACCACGAACAGGACCATGAAGATCCAGAACGACCAGTAGCCGCGCCGGTTCGCCTTGAAGTTTTCCCAGCGCCGCCTGTTGAGCGGCGACGGCGCGAACGGCTTGCGTGTAGCCGGCACGGCTTCGCCGAGCGGAGAGCCCGTGGTCGTCTCGATCGGGGTTGGGGCGGTCAGCGCCATCAGACCTCCCTTGCCTCGAAATCGATCCGCGGATCGATCCACATATAGGTCAGATCGGAGATCAGATTGACCACGAGGCCGACCAGCGAAAAGATGTAGAGCGTGCCGAACACGACCGGATAGTCGCGGTTGAGCACACTCTCGAAACTCAGCAGCCCGAGCCCGTCCAGCGAGAAGATGGTCTCGATCAGGAGCGAGCCGGAGAAGAAGGCGTGGATGAAGGCACCCGGAAAACCCGCGATCACGATCAGCATCGCATTGCGGAAGATGTGGCCATAGAGCACCTGGGTCTCGCTGCAACCCTTGGCGCGCGCGGTCATGACATATTGCTTGCGGATCTCATCGAGGAACGAATTCTTCGTGAGCAGCGTCATTGTCGCAAATGCGCTCAGCCCCATCGAGATCAGCGGCAGGGTCAGATGCCAGAAGTAATCGATGATCTTCCAGTACCAGGGAAACTGCGACCAGCCGTCCGAGGTCAGGCCGCGCAACGGAAAAAGATTCCAGAAGGAGCCGCCGGCAAAGAGAATGATCAGCAGGATCGCGAACAGGAAGCCCGGGATCGCGAAGCCGATAATGATGATCGCCGAAGTCCAGGTGTCGAAGCGCGTGCCGTCCTTCACGGCCTTGCGGATGCCGAGCGGAATCGAGATCAGATAGGTGATCAGCGTCAGCCAGATGCCGAGCGAGATCGAGACCGGCAACTTCTCCTTGATGAGCTGGATCACGCTGACGTCGCGAAAATAGCTCTTGCCGAAATCGAAGCGGGCGAAATTCCACACCATCAGCGCGAAGCGTTCCGGCGCCGGCTTGTCGAAACCGAACTGCACTTCCAGCTTCTTGATGAAATCGGGGTCGAGGCCCTGCGCACCGCGGTACTTGGAGTTGATGGCATCGCCACCGGCCCCCAGCTGCCCGGGCGCGCGTTGCGCAAAGTCGCCGCCTCCGGAAATGCGCGAACTGCCGCCGGTGTCGGCCCCGGAGAGCTGCGCGATCACGCGCTCGACCGGACCACCCGGCGCGAACTGCACGACGACGAACGACACGAAGAGGATTCCGAGCAGGGTCGGAATCATCAGGAGAATGCGGCGGGCGATATAGGCGCTCATGATTATTTCGCCTGCTCGAGCTTGGCCGCCTTGGCGGCGTCGAACCACCAATTCTCCGGCGCGCCGACGCCTTGCGCATATTTCGGCGGCTTGTCGGGATGGCTGAACTGGTCCCAATAGGCGACGCGATGAAAGTTCGCATACCACTGCGGCACCCAGTAGCGCCCGGCCCGGAATACGCGGTCGAAGGCCCTGCAGGCCGTGGTCAGCTCCGCCCGGGTCTGGGCGGCGATGATCTTCTCGATCAGCGCGTCGATGATCGGATCGGAGATGCCGGCGAGATTGTACGAGCCCTTGGTCCTGGCGGCCTGGGAGGAGAAGAACGCCCGCATCGCATCGCCGGGCGTCGCCGACATCGAGAAGCGCTCGATCGTCATGTCGAAATCGAAATCTTCCAGCCGCGCGCGATACTGCACGGCGTCGACCAGACGGAAGGTCGCATCGATGCCGAGGGTTGCGAGATTCTTTAGATAAGGTCCGTGATGTGGCTGGATCGAGGCTTCGTCGTTGAGGAATTCGATCGTGAAGGGCTCGCCATTGGGCAATACCCGCTTGCGGTCCTTGATGACGTATCCGGCCTCGTTGAGCAGCTCACCCGCCTTGCGCAACAGGGTGCGGTCCTGTCCTGAGCCGTCCGATACCGGCGGCACGAACGGCTGGCCGAACACTTCGTCGGGCACCTTGCCGCGGAACGGTGCGAGCAGCGCGAGCTCTTCAGGCGACGGCGGGCCGGAGACCATCATGTCCGAATTCTGGAACGGCGAGACCGTGCGCGCATAGGCGCCGTACATGATGGTCTTGTTGGTCCACTCGAAGTCGAAGGCGTAGATCAAAGCCTCCCGCACCCGAGCATCCCTGAATTTGTCACGGCGCAGATTGATGAACCAGCCCTGTGCGCCGGAGGGCGTCTCGTCCGGCAGCTGCTCGCGCTTGACGCGGCCGTCCTTCACCGCCGGGAAATCATAGCGGGTGGCCCAGATGCGCGCCGTCAGTTCCTCGCGAAAAAGATAGCTTTTGCCGCTGAAGCCTTCGAAGGCGACGTCGCGATCGCGGTAGAATTCGTAGCGCACGGTATCGAGATTGTAACTGCCGCGGCACACCGGCAGATCGGCGCCCCACCAATCCTTGACGCGCTCATATTCGATGTAGCGGTTGACCTCGAATTTTCCGACCTTGTAAGGCCCCGAACCGAGCGGCGTGTCGAGTGTGGATTCATCGAAAGCACGCGCCGCGTAATACGCCTTCGAGAAGATCGGAAGGCTCGCGACATAGAGCGGCACGTCGCGCGCACGGTTCGGCGCGAAGGTGACGACCACCGTGGCCTCGTCAAGCGCGTCGGCCTTCACGAAATCGCGGAGCTGCACCACGATCAGCGGATGGCCCTTCTCCTTCAACGTGTTGAGCGAGAAGGCGACGTCCTGCGCGGTGAGCCTGGAGCCGTCATGGAAGCGGGCCTCGGGCCGCATCGTGAAGGTGTAGGTCAACTTGTCCGGCGAGATCCGCACCGATTTTGCCGCAAGCCCGTACATCGCGTCGGGTTCGTCGTTGGCGCGCGCCATCAACGGCGCGAAGGTCATGTCCATGCCCTGCGCACCCTCGCCCTTCAGGATGTAGGCGTTGAGCGACGAGAACGTGAAATAGGATTGATTGTAGGCCCGCACGGAGGGAATGAGCGAGAACACGCCGCCCTTCGGCGCGTCGGGATTGACGTAGTCGAAATGGTGGAAGTCGACCGGATATTTGAGATCGCCGAAGGCCGACATGCCGTGGGCCTCGGCGAGAGTTTCGGAGGTCGCCGCGCCCGGCAAACAGGCGGCGCCGAGCGCGCTGAAACCAACGCCGAGCGCCTGGCGGCGAGAGAACAGCGGCCTGCCAAGGGGCCGGCTCAAGAGCGTCCACCCGTCTTGGCGGCTTTTTCGGCATCCCACCACCACAAGCTTGGAAATCCAGTGACGCCGTACTTAGGCAATGGCTCGGGATGGCTGAAACGATCCCACCGCGCTGCG
This sequence comes from Bradyrhizobium diazoefficiens, assembly GCF_016612535.1. Taxonomy (NCBI): domain Bacteria; kingdom Pseudomonadati; phylum Pseudomonadota; class Alphaproteobacteria; order Hyphomicrobiales; family Nitrobacteraceae; genus Bradyrhizobium; species Bradyrhizobium diazoefficiens. The sequence continues at coordinate 3,024,260 of NZ_JAENXS010000001.1, read as the reverse complement.
CGCTGAAATCCCGCGGCAAACTGCGGGACGACATAGCAATTCCAGAGCAAGACGCGGTCCAGGGCCTTGCAGCTTGCAACCAGCTCTGCACGATCCTTGGCGAAAATAATCCGATCTATCAGGGCGTCGACTGCGGGATTCTTGATTCCGGGAAGATTCCGCGAACCGGGCCGATCGGCCGCATCCGAACCAAAGAAATCACGTTGCTCGTTGCCGGGCGAGAGCGATTGTCCCCATACAGCCGTCGTGATGTCGAAGTCGAAGCTTCGCAAGCGATTCTGGTACTGCACGCTATCGACCGTGCGAACATTGACTGCGATGCCGAGCCGTTCGAGGTAAGGCTTGTAGAAGAGCACGCTGCGCTCGTCGCCTTGCTCCGCAGACAAGAATTCAACGCTGACAGGTTTCCCTGAAGGATCGATCAGCTTTCGATCACGAATATCGAAACCAGCTTCCTTCAGGAGCCGCGCCGCCTCGCGCAAGTTGTTGCGAGACGCTTCGGCATTGCCGCCGACCGGATTCTTGTAAGGTGTGGTGAAGAGCTCGGACGGCACCTTGTCGCGCAACGTCTCTAGAACCTCGAGCTCCTTTCCCTCAGGAAGGCCCGACGACATGAGATCGGGGATACCATCAAAATAGCTGCTGTCGCGATGGTACTCTCCGTTCGAGAGCTGCCGATCGGATTCCTCCCAATCATAGGCATAGTTGAATGCGCGGCGCACTCTGACGTCGGCAAACAGCGGACGGCGCAGATTGAACGCAAAACCCTGCATCTGCCCAGAGCTCGCATCCGGGAACTTTTCCTTTATGACTCGCTTTTCGCGCTCTGCCGGAAAGTCATAGGCCGTCGACCATTGCTTACCGCTACGTTCGGTGAACCAGTCCAGCTGATCAGCCTTGAAAGCCTCGCGTCCGACGGTGTCGTCGCGGAAGAATTCGTAGCGGAGTTGGTCGAAATTGTCCTGACCGACGCTGTGCGGCAGGTCCTTCCCCCAATAATCCTGGACCCGTTCCAGCACCAGCGTCCTGGCCGCAACAAACTCCTTGATGCGAAAGGCCGCAGATCCCAGCGGGCTCTCAAGAGTCGTCAACGTAACGTCTCTTTTGCGCCCATCGGCCCCGCTGCCTTCCCACCAGTGTTTCGGCAGGACCGGAACCTCGCCGGCGATGGATGGAAGCTCGCGGTTGCCGGGCTTGTCGAACGTGAACTTAACGACCCGATCTGCCGTCTGCTCGCAATTGACGATGTGCCGATAATACGCGGCGTACATCGGACTGTTCGTCTTGAACGCATTGAATGAAAAAATGACGTCATCGGGCGTCACCGGCTTGCCGTCGTGCCAGCGTGCCGCTGCATTCAATCGATAGAGCACGTAGGAAAAGTCGTCGGGATAGGCGACAGCGTCGGCCAACAGTCCGTACGCGGTCGAGGGTTCGTCCTGCGACCTGACGGTCAGTGTCTGATTGATCAGGGCAGCGCCGCCTGCGAGCGATCCCTTCAATCCGGCGATCACCAGATTGAAATTGTCGAAAGTACCGAATTCAAACAGGCGTACGATGCCTTGTTTTGGCGCGCCCGGATTGACGTAGTCGAAATGTTTGAAGCCGGCGGGATATTTCACGTCGCCAAAAGTCGAAACGGCGTGACGCCAAGGCAGCTCGCCGGCGGACTGCGCCTGTGCGGATCCGGTGATCGAAACCCCCGCCACGGAGCCGAAGGCGGGGAGCGCAGCGACGGCCGCGCCGGTGAGCAGGAGATCGCGTCGGGTAATGGCCAAATCAACATCCCAGTCTTGAAGGAGGTTACCCCTTTAAGAGCTCAATATAGGCGAGGTTTCGACCGAATATGTTGCTTTTTCCTCATGTTGGAAGCCGGGTTGGGCGGTTCGCTGCGACCAAACGCCCCGATAACGACATTGCGAGGCCTTGAAGCGGAAACGGCCAGGCTTTTCAGCCTGGCCGCGCATTCCATGAACGATGCCGAAGAGCCTTATTTCGCCGCGGTCGGCAGCGGCTTCGGGCTGTCGGAGAGGCTGTTCAGGTAAGCGATGACGTCGGCGCGCTCGGAGTCCTTCTGAATACCGGCGAAGCCCATCGCGGTGCCCGGGATGAACCCCTTCGGGTTGGCGATGAACTTGTTCAGGTCGTCGATGGTCCAGGTGCCGCCCTTGGCCTTCATCGCGGCCGAGAAATTGAAACCGTTGCGGTCTTCGCCGCGGCGATCGTCGACGATGCCGTAGAGGTTCGGACCAACGCGATTCGGACCGCCCTTCTCGAAGGTGTGGCAGGCCTGACACTTCTTGGCGGCGGAGGCGCCCTTCTCGACGGAGGCGGTCTGAAGCAGCTTTTCAATCGGCTCGGAGGGCGCAGCAGCAGCCGGGGCACCTCCTTTGTCGCCAGCCGTCTCCTTCACCGCGATTTCAAAACCCGGCTTTTCCGGAAATTTCGGCGAGAACAGCGCCTGGGCGGTGAAGCTCGTCACCAGCAGAATGAGACAGGTGCCGAGCACGGCACCGAGGATCTTATTGAGTTCGAAAGAGTCCATTTCCGGCCAGGCCCCACACCGCAAGAAGGAAACAGCGGCCGGTCGGCCGCCAGGACGAGCCTCGGGAGAATCAAACGTTCCTTATTGTTTCCCCGAGTTTTGCCATTCAGATATCGGTTTGCCCGGGGTCTGGCAACCCGTATAAGCGATGCGGCTTTCAGCCCATCCCCACCCCATTTCCTGGTGCGGAAAACGCCCCATTTCCAGGCTCTTGAACCGATGAGCAATCCCCGCATTCTGGTGCTAATCCCGGCCCGCATGGCGTCAACCCGCCTGCCTGGCAAGCCGCTGAAGGACATCGTGGGCCTGCCGATGATCATCCACGTGCTGCGCCGGGCGCAAGAGGCCGCGGTCGGCCGGGTCGCGGTCGCAACCGATACGCAGGAGATCGCGGACGCCGTGACGGCGGATGGCGGCGTGGCGGTGATGACCAGCCCCAACCATCCCTCGGGCTCGGACCGCATCCACGAGGCCATGCAGAAGCTCGATCCGGGTGGACAGGCCGAGATCGTAGTCAATCTCCAGGGCGATTTCCCGACGATCACAACCGACAATATCCGCGACGTGCTGCCGCCGCTCGAAGACCCCGCGGTCGATATCGCGACTCTGGCCTCGCAGATCCACACCGAGGAAGAGGACCTCGCCCCGAGTGTCGTGAAGGCGATCGGAACCTCGCTCGGAGGCCGGCGCATGCGTGCACTTTATTTCACCCGCGCGACCGCGCCGACCGGCAACGGACCGCGCTACCACCATATCGGCCTCTACGCCTATCGCCGCGCCGCGCTGGAGCGCTACGTTTCGCTGCCGCCCTCGCCGCTCGAATTGCAGGAAGGGCTCGAGCAGCTCCGGGCGCTGGAGGCCGGGATGCGCATCGACTTCACCATCGTCGACACGGTCCCCCGCGGGGTCGACACGCCGGCGGACCTCGAGACTGCCCGCGGCATCCTTTCCAAATCCTGAGCCGCTGCTACAAGGCAGATCATGAGCAAGCTGAAAATCGCATTCCAGGGCGAACCTGGCGCCAATTCCCACATCGCCATCGTCGAGGCCTATCCCGACGCCGAGCCGGTGCCCTGCGCCACTTTCGAGGACGCGCTGTCGGCGATCTCCTCGGGTGAAGCCGATCTCGGCATGATCCCGATCGAGAATTCGGTCGCCGGCCGCGTCGCCGACATCCATCATCTGCTGCCGGCCTCCGGCCTCTTCATCGTCGGCGAATGGTTTTTACCAATCCGGCATCAGCTGATGGCGGTGAGGGGCACCAAGCTCTCCGACATCAAAAGCGTCGAGAGCCATGTGCACGCGCTGGGTCAGTGCCGGCGCATCATCCGCAAGCTCGGCATCAAGCCGATTGTCCATGCCGACACCGCCGGCAGCGCCCGCGACATCTCCGAGCGCAATGACAAGACCGTCGCCGCGATCGCCTCGCGCCTGGCAGCAAAGATCTACGGCCTCGACATCCTCGCCGAGGACATCGAGGATGAGGCCCACAACACCACGCGCTTCGTGGTGCTGGCGCGCGAGCCTAAATGGGCCGCGCCAGGCTCGGGCCCGCTGGTCACCACTTTCGTATTCCGGGTGCGCAACCTGCCCGCCGCGCTCTACAAGGCGCTGGGCGGCTTCGCCACCAACGGCGTCAACATGACCAAGCTCGAGAGCTACATGGTCGACGGCAATTTCTTCGCCACGCAGTTTTACGCCGACGTCGACGGCCATCCCGACGACAAGGGCCTCGCGTTCGCGATCGAGGAGCTGAAATTCTTCTCGCGCGAATTCCGCATCGTCGGCGTATATCCGGGACACCCGTTCCGGGCGACGATGGAGTAGTTCGGCCTACGCCGCCTGCTTCACCAGCCCGAACGCCTCCGCCAGCAGCGAATACGACTTCTTCCGCGCCTCGTGGTCGTAGACCGCGGTGATCACCATCAACTCGTCCGGCTTGCTTGCATCCATCAGGGGCTGAAGCTTCTTCCGCACTGTCGCCGGGCTGCCGACGAATAGGCGCGAGCGGTTACGCGCAATCGAGACGCGCTCGGAGTCCGTATAGGGATAGGCCAGCGCCTCCTCAACACTTGGCAGCGGCAGATATTGACCACGGTCGCGGCGCAGGCGATTGAGATCGAAAGACGTCGCGAGCTTTTCGGCCTCTTCGTCGGTATCCGCCGCGATAGCGGCGACCGCGAGGATCGCGCGGGGGCTCGTGCTCCAAGCCGAGGGCTGGAAGCGATTGCGGTAGTGGATCATCGCATCGATGGCGTCGTGGGACGCGAAATGATGGGCGAAGGCGAAGCCCATGCCGACCTGGGCGGCCAATTCCGACGAATAGTCGCTCGAGCCGAGCAGCCAGATCGGCGGCAACGGCGTATCGTCGGGCATCGCGACAACGTTGTTATAAGGATGGCCCGAGGGGAATTCGCGGGTCTGCCACAAGATCAACTCGTGCAGCCGCTCCAGGAAATCGTCGCCCTCACGGCGGTCGAGCCGGCTCCTGAGCGCGTAAGCCGTAGCACCGTCCGTACCGGGCGCGCGGCCAAGCCCAAGATCGATCCGGCCGGGAAACAGCGCCTCGAGCATCTTGAAGCGCTCGGCCACGATCAGAGGCGCATGGTTGGGCAGCATCACGCCGCCGGAGCCGACGCGGATATGTTTCGTCACCGCCGCGATCTGTCCGATCATGACATCGGGTGCCGGGCTCGCGACAGAGGCGAGGTTGTGATGCTCGGCGAGCCAGTAGCGGACATAGCCGAGCCCATCGACATGACGCGCCAGGTCGATGCTGTTGCGCAGCGCCACGGCGGGCTTTGTGCCTGTGGTGACGACGGAGAGGTCGAGGACTGAGAGCGGAATCATAGCGCGCTAACGTAGTGGAGGGCCGCGCGGCGGCAATGGGCTGACTGCGCAGATCTGGCGTGTGCGGGCCGCGAAACCATGCGCTCGCTCGAGGCGAGGCGTTGGGACGATCATAGCCGATGTAGCTCGAAATTCACCTTGCCCAACAACAGAATTTGGGATGTCGACAGCTCAAAGCGCTGTTTTTTATTGATATCTTTATATATTTTAATTGTCACATCTTCCCACTCAAATTCGATCAGATGGGGTATTTGACAATATTAATCTGATAGTGGGCCATTTCCCACGATCGATGGGCTGTCGAGAAACCCCTCTTTGTCCTATCTTAGCGTCTCCCGAGCTAGAGCCGACCGCCGGCCGCCCGAGACTGGAGTAAGTGGTGCCATGATCGATCCGACCAATCCTGCCCAAGCCGACGGGCAAGACGGGCACCTTGCCGTCAAGCGGCCTGCGATCTCCTTCGAGTTCTTTCCGCCCAAGACGGAAGATATGGAGCGGAATCTCTGGGACACCATCAATCGGCTGGCCCCGCTCGACCCGAAATTCGTCTCGGTGACCTATGGCGCCGGCGGCTCGACCCGTGAGCGCACCCATTCCACCATCTCGCGCATCCTCAATGAGACCGCGCTGCTGCCGGCCGCTCATCTGACCTGCGTCGGTGCTTCGCGCGGCGAGATCGACGAGATCGTCGACCGTTATCACGAGGTCGGCGTCCGCCACATCGTCGGCCTGCGCGGCGATCCCGCCGGCGGCATCGGCACGCCCTATTCCAGCCATCCCGACGGCTACCAGACGTCCGACGCGCTGGTCGCGGGCATCAAGAAGCGCCACGCGGATATCGAGGTGTCCGTCTCGGCCTATCCCGAGAAGCATCCCGAAGCCCGCGACTTCGACGCCGATATCGATACGCTCGAGGCAAAAGTCGATGCCGGCGCGACGCGCGCGATCACCCAGGTCTTCTTCGATAACGACCTCTACTTCCGCTATCTCGACCGCGTCCGCGCCCGCGGCATCAATATCCCGATCGTGCCGGGCATCATGCCCATGCACAATTTCAAGCAGGCGCGCAATTTCGTCACCCGCGCCGGCACCACCGTGCCGGACTGGTTCGCCGCGAAATTCGAGGGCCTCGATGACGATTCCGAGACCCGCAAGCTGGTGGCCGCCACCGTTGCGGCCGGCCAGGTGCAGAAGCTCGCAAAGCACGGCGTCGACACCTTCCATTTCTACACCATGAACCGCGCCGATCTCGTGTTCGCGATCAGCCATTTGCTCGGCATTCGCGCCAAGAGCGCGCAGAAGGCGGCCTAAGACACCATGACCGTATCCACCTCGCCCAAGCGAACCGCCCTCATCAATGCCGCCCGCGAGCGCATTCTCGTGCTCGACGGCGCCATGGGCACGATGATCCAGAATCTGCAGTTCGACGAAGCTGCCTTTCGCGGCGAGCGCTTCAAGAATTTCCATCGTGACCTGCGCGGCAACAACGATCTCTTGATCCTGACCCAGCCGCAGGCGATCGAGGACATCCACGCCGCTTACTTGCGCGCCGGCGCCGACATCGTCGCGACCAACACCTTCTCCACGACTTCGATCGCGCAGGCCGATTACGACCTCACCGATATCGTCTACGAGATGGCACGCGAAGGCGCCCGCCTCGCCGGCAATGCCGCAAGGCGCGTCGAGGCCGAGGACGGCAAGCCGCGCTTCGTCGCCGGCGCCATCGGCCCCACCAACCGCACCGCCTCGATCTCGCCCGACGTGTCCAATCCCGGCTACCGCGCCGTCACCTTCGACGATCTACGCAAATCCTATGGCGAGCAGATCCGCGGTCTGCTCGACGGCGGCGTCGATCTGCTGCTGGTCGAGACCATCTTCGATACGCTGAACGCCAAGGCGGCGCTCTACGCCATCGCCGAGATCACCGAAGCGCGCGGCATCGACATGCCGGTGATGGTGTCGGGCACCATCACCGACAAATCCGGCCGCCTGCTCTCCGGCCAACTGCCGGAGGCGTTCTGGAATTCGGTGCGGCACGCCAAACCCGTCACCATCGGCTTCAACTGCGCGCTCGGCGCCGAAGACCTGCGCGCGCATATCGCCGATATCGGCCGTGTCGCCGACACGCTGGTCTGCGCCTATCCCAATGCCGGCCTGCCGAACGAATTCGGCCAGTATGACGAGACCCCGGAATGTATGGCGCGGCTGGTCGGCAAGTTCGCGCGCGACGGTCTCGTCAACATCGTCGGCGGCTGCTGCGGCACCACGCCGGATCATATCGCGGCGATTGCCGCGGCTGTCGCCCCGCACAAGCCGCGCATCGTGCCGGAGATCGCGCCGCGCCTGAGGCTCTCCGGCCTCGAGCCGTTCATTCTGACGGATGCGATTCCCTTCGTGAACGTCGGCGAGCGCACCAACGTCACCGGCTCCGCGCGTTTCCGCAAGCTGGTCACCGCCGGCGACTACACGGCGGCGCTGCAAGTCGCGCGTGACCAGGTCGAGAACGGCGCGCAGATCATCGACGTCAACATGGACGAGGGCCTTCTGGATTCGGAAGCCGCCATGGTGACCTTCCTCAACCTCGTCGCTGCCGAGCCCGACATCGCCCGCGTCCCCGTGATGGTCGACTCGTCAAAGTTCTCGGTGATCGAGGCCGGCCTGAAATGCGTGCAGGGCAAGCCGGTCGTCAACTCGATCTCGATGAAGGAAGGCGAGGACAAGTTCATCCACGAGGCCAAGATCGCCCGCCGCCACGGCGCGGCGGTCGTCGTCATGGCTTTCGACGAGGTCGGCCAAGCCGACACGTTCAAGCGCAAGACCGAGATCTGCAAGCGCGCCTACGACATCCTTGTCGATCGCGTCGGCTTCCCGCCGGAAGACATCATCTTCGATCCGAATATCTTCGCGATCGCGACCGGTATCGAGGAGCACAACAATTACGGCGTCGATTTCATCGAGGCGACGCGCTGGATCCGCAAGAATTTGCCGGGCGCGCACATCTCGGGCGGCGTCTCCAATTTGTCGTTCTCGTTCCGCGGCAACGAGCCGGTGCGCGAGGCCATGCACTCGGTGTTCCTGTATCACGCCATCAAGGCCGGCATGGACATGGGCATCGTCAATGCCGGGCAGATGATCGTCTATGACGACATCGATGCCGAGCTGCGCCAGGTCTGCGAGGACGTCATCCTCAACCGCGATCCGGGCGCGTCCGAACGGCTGCTGGCGCTGGCGGAGAAATTCCGCGGCAACAAGACCCAGACCAAGGAAGCCGACCTCGCCTGGCGCGAATGGCCGGTGGCGAAGCGGCTGTCGCATTCGCTGGTCCACGGCATCACCGAGTTCATCGAGACGGACACCGAGGAGGCCCGCAAGGCCTCGAAGCGTCCGCTCGACGTGATCGAGGGCCCGCTGATGGCCGGCATGAACGTGGTCGGCGATCTCTTCGGCGACGGCAAGATGTTCCTGCCGCAGGTCGTCAAATCCGCGCGGGTGATGAAGCAGGCGGTGGCTTGGCTGATGCCGTTCATGGAGGAGGAGAAGGCGCGCAACCTCGCCAACGGCATCGGCACCGAGGGCTCCTCGTCCGCCGGCAAGATCGTGCTCGCGACCGTCAAGGGCGACGTCCACGACATCGGCAAGAACATCGTCGGCATCGTGCTCCAGTGCAACAATTACGAGGTCATCGACCTCGGCGTGATGGTGCCCGCCGCCAGGATCGTCGAGACGGTGAAAGCGGAGAAGGCCGACATCGTCGGTCTCTCCGGCCTGATCACGCCCTCGCTCGACGAGATGGCGTTCTTCGCCGGCGAATTGCAGCGCGAAGGCTTGAAGCTGCCGCTGCTGATCGGCGGCGCCACCACGAGCCGCGTGCATACGGCCGTGAAGATCGACCCGAGCTATCGCGCCGGTCCGGTCGTGCATGTCAACGACGCCAGCCGCGCCGTCGGCGTTGCCTCCGCGCTGCTCTCGCCCGAGAAGCGCGAGGCCTACGCCGCCGAGGTGCGTGCCGAATACGCCAAGATCTCGGAGGCGCATCTGCGCGCGCAGGCCGACAAGAAGCGGCTGAAGCTGGATGCAGCCCGCAAGAACCGCGTGCCGGTCGACTTCGCCGCGAACAAGCCGGTGAAGCCGACCTTCCTCGGCATCAAGAGCTTTGACGACTACGACCTCGCCGAGCTCGTGCCCTATATCGACTGGACGCCGTTCTTCCAGACCTGGGAGCTCGCGGGGCGCTTCCCCGCCATTCTCAACGATGCCAAGGTCGGCGAAGTCGCGCGCTCGCTCTATGACGATGCGCGCAAGATGCTCGACCTGATCGTCAAGGAAAAATGGTTCCGGGCGCGCGCCACCGTCGGCTTCTGGCCGGCGAACGCGCGAGGCGACGACATCGTGCTCTATGCCGACGAGAGCCGGACCAAGAGCATCGCGACGCTGCACACGCTGCGCCAGCAGCTCGAAAAGCGCGAGGGCCGCTTCAACGCGGCGCTCGCCGACTTCATCGCGCCTGCCGGCACGCCCGACTATGTCGGCGGCTTCGTGGTCACGGCGGGCATCGGCGAAGATGTGGTCGCCGACCGCTTCAAGATGGCGAATGACGACTACTCCTCGATCCTGTGCAAGGCGCTCGCCGACCGTCTCGCCGAAGCGTTCGCCGAGCGCATGCATGCCCGCGTGCGCCGCGAGTTCTGGGCCTATGCGCCGGACGAGGCGCTCTCGACCGACGAGCTGATCCTCGAGAAATATCAGGGCATCCGTCCCGCGCCCGGCTATCCCGCGCAGCCCGATCACACCGAGAAGGCGACGCTGTTCGAGCTGCTCGACGCGGAGGCGACCTCCGGCGTGAAGCTGACCGAGAGCTTTGCGATGTGGCCGGGCTCATCCGTGTCCGGGCTCTATTTCGCCAATCCCGAGAGCTATTATTTCGGCGTCGGCAAGATCGAGCGCGACCAGGTCGAGGACTACGCCGCGCGCAAGGGCATGAGCGTGGCCGAGACCGAGCGCTGGCTCGCGCCCGTGCTCAACTACATCCCGCCGCGCGAGGAGACCGACAAGGCTTTCGCGGCGACGCCCGCGAACGACGAGGCCTCAAAAGACCTCGCCTCGCATCCGCCCGGCTGCACCTGCGCAGTGCATCTGGTCTGGCAGAAGAAGCGCGCCGGCGCGGGATAGGCGCCTCCGCACTCAAAAGCGAAAAACAACCCCATGCACAGTAGAGATGGGGTTGAAGCGCTTATACAATTTCGTTTTTACAGAACACTACTTGCTCCGTCGGGCAAAACAGCTGTAATATCCCATCATCACCCGCCCTGCCTATCGTCGCCAGCGTGGACGCTGCGCCTTCGGCGTCGTCAGCGGCTGCACGATTTGCCGGAACGCTGCCAGCGCCGTGAACGCAACCCGCGCTCGCCGCGACCAATGACGGTCGTCGCCAATGAGCAGGAAAATCGGATGCTGGATGCCCAAGGATTGATGTGGACGCAGATTGCCGCCGGCGTCTCGGTGCTGCTGTTTGGATTGATGCTGTTCGCTCTGGTCCGCATGCGGGGCCGGATGCAGGCCGCGCGGCACTGGGACAAGGTGGAGGGCATCATCACGGTCTCCACGGTCGACCAGCCGGCGACGCACGTTTCGGACGATCAGAACGATGCCAAGCCCGTCATCCGCTATCGCTATCGTGCCGGCGGCGAGGAGTTGGAAAGCGACAAGATCTTTGTCGGCGGCATCGCCATGACGACGAGGGTGCTCGCCGCCAAGCTGGCGGGACGATACCCGGTCGGCGCCCATGTCGACGTCCATGTCGATCCGGCGTGCCCGGCCGAGGCGCTGCTGGAGCCCGCCGCGGCGCAGAACGTCGCGGCGCTCGTCGCATTCACGATCGTGTTCGGTCTGATTGCCGCCACCCTGACCGCGCATTCGCTCGCGGGGCACGTGCTTTACGCCAACAATGGCGTTCCGTTGTTCGCATTCGCGCTGCCGATCATCGTGCTCCTGGGCGGCGTGTACTGCGTCGCAGAGTATGTCAGCACGCGCCGGCTGGCGAGCGCCAGCCTGCGCTGGCCGACCGCGGCGGGCAGGATCACCCATTCCGACGTGATCGAGGAGATCGTCGAGGAGAAGACCGACCATGACGACAAACCGACGACGTCAAAGCTCCAACACCGCTATCAGGTCGATCTTCGCTACGCCTACAAGGTCGACAAGCGCGACTTCATCGGCACTGAAGTCAATTGGGGCGGCACCATGATCTCCGGGCTGCGCGATGTCGCCGAACAGGCCGCGGCGAAATATCATCCCGGGCAGAACGTCAAAGTCTATTACGATCCGGAACGACCGGGACATGCAGTGCTGGAGCCTGCAAGCCGGGAAGGCGCGCTGGGGCCACTGATCGGCGCCGTGGTCTGCGCCATCGTGGGCGGCATTTTCCTGACATTCCTGATCAAGGTCGGGTTCGCCTAATGCGAACTGATCATGATCAATCTCCAGCGGCTGTCCCGGTGCGACACCTCTCCCGCAGGGAGAGGTCGGCGCGCAGCGCCGGGTGAGGGATCCAAGTCTATCGAGAGGGCGGTCCCCCTCACCCGGACCGCATCTACGATGCGCTCCGACCTCTTCCTCCAGGAGAGGTAAAGACCGGGCGCAGCCGCCTTCCCCGTTCACCCCTTCGGCGGCGCCAGCGGCTGCACGATCTCCCTAAACGGCGCCAGCGCCTCGCAGCGTTCGGCATGCGCTGACAGCGCCGGATAACGCGCGGCGTCGAACAATTGCGGATGCGCCTCGCGGGTGAAGCGGACGACGCAGGCCACCGCGATGTCGGCATGGCCGATGCGTTCGCCCAGCCAGTACGGCGTCTTGACCTTCGCGCGCTCTGCTTCCAACACGGCGAGCACGTCGCCGATCTGCGCCTGGCAGCGCTCGACCCACAGCGCGAGCTGCTCCTTTCGCAGCACCCGCTCATAGAGCAGGCTGACGGCCTTGTCGCCGAGGCCGGAGGCGAGCGCGCAGATGCGCAAATGCCGGCGACGCTCGACACCGCTTCGCGGCAGCATCGCCTTGTCCGCACCGACCAGCTCGTCGAGATAGTCCAGGATGATCGTGCTCTCGATCAGCGCCTCGCCGTCATCGAGCACCAGCGTCGGCACCCGGCGCAACGGATTGTACGGTGCGATCTTGTCGGCATCGCCGAAGGTCGACCACGGCCTGTGCTCGAAGGCAAGCCCGTAGAGCCGCAGCGCGATGGCGACGCGGCGGACGAAGGGGGAATCGTATTGGCCGATCAGGAACATGGGTCTCGCTCTTCTCTGGCGTTGGACAAGGCAGGGCCGATCAGTTCACCGTCAATGCGCGCTCACCGCAACAGATTTCTCGGAAAGAGAGCATTGCGCACGCCGCAACAAAGCGGAATCACCGTGCAGCCGACCAGCCGGGAGTCCTGCCGTCATTGCGAGCGGCTTGTCCGTCGAAGCTCGAAGAGCGAAGGCGGAAGCGAAGCAATCCAGAATCTTTCCGCGAGCAGCCTGGATTGCTTCGTCGCATCAGCGCAAAACTGCTTCGCAATTTTGTCGCGAGCTCCTCGCAATGACGGTGGGGAGAGAGCCCGGGCCACGAGACTCTCCTAATCCTCCCCCTCATCGCTCGCCAGCACGCCCTTCACCGCACGCGCCCAGCCCGCCAACTTCCGCTCCCGCGTCGCCTGGCTCATGTTCGGCTTGAAGCGATGCTCCAGCCGCCAATTGTCGGCGAACTTGGTCGGCTCGGGATAAACGCCCGCGTTGAGGCCGGCGAGATAGGCGGCGCCTAACGCCGTGGTCTCCTGGATCACCGGGCGATCGACCGGCGCGTCCAAGAGATCGGCGAGGCGCTGCATGGTCCAGTCGGAGGCGGCCATGCCGCCGTCGACGCGGAGCACGATGTGCGCGGTGTCGGAATCCGGCCAGTCGGCGCGCATCGCGGCCCAGAGGTCGAAAGTCTGGTAGCACACGCTCTCCAGCGCGGCGTGCGCGAGCTCGGCAGGCCCGGTGTTGCGGGTGAGGCCGAACAGCGCGCCGCGCACGCGCGGATTCCAGTAGGGCGCGCCCATGCCGACGAAGGCGGGGACGAGATAGACGCTCTGCATGGAGTCCGACTGATCGGCGAGAGGTCCGGTTTCGGCGGCGTGCTTGATGATGCCGAGGCCGTCGCGCAGCCACTGCACGGCCGAGCCTGCGACGAAGATCGAACCTTCGAGCGCGTAGGTGCGTTTGCCGTCGAGCTGGTAGGCGATGGTGGTGAGCAGCTTGTTCTTCGACGCCACGGGCGTGGTGCCGGTGTTGAGCAGCGCAAAGCAGCCGGTGCCGTAGGTCGACTTCATCATGCCCGGGCGGAAGCAGGCCTGCCCGATGGTCGCGGCCTGCTGGTCGCCGGCGATGCCGGAGATGGCAATGGCGCCGCCGAACAGGTCCGGCGTGCTCTCGCCGAAGCGGGCGGAAGAATCCTTCACGTCGGGCAGCATCGAGCGAGGCACGCCGATGATCTCCAAGAGCTCGTCATCCCACTGGCCGGTGTGGATGTTGAACAGCAGCGTACGCGAGGCGTTGGTGGCGTCGGTGGCGTGCACCTTGCCGCCGGTGAGGCGCCAGAGCAGATAGCAATCGACGGTGCCGAACATCAGCTCGCCACGCGCGGCGCGCGCGCGTGCGCCGGGGACGTGGTCGAGAATCCAGGCGACCTTGGTGCCGGAGAAATAGGGGTCGATGATCAGGCCGGTCTTTTGCGAGATCACGGGCTCGCGGCCGTCGGCCTTCAGTTTCGCGCAGATGTCGGCGGTGCGGCGGTCCTGCCAGACGATGGCGCGGTGCACGGCCTGGCCGGTGGCGCGGTCCCACACCACGGTGGTCTCGCGCTGGTTGGTAATGCCGATCGCGGCGATGTCCTTCGCGGTGATGCCGGCCCGCTCGATCGCGTCGCGGCAGACCATCACGGTCGAGGTCCAGATGTCCTCCGGCTCGTGCTCGACCCAGCCCGAGGCCGGGAAATGCTGCGGAAATTCCTGCTGCGCGCGCGCGGCAATCGAGATGTCGCCGCGGAAGACGATGGCGCGCGAGGAGGTGGTGCCCTGGTCGATGGCGAGGACGAAAGACATGGAAGCACCCTTGGCGTTTTCTTGGCGTTTTCCCGAGAGGGATCATTGTGTCGCGCCAAAAGGAGCCGATTAGGGCGTGGAGGTCAATATCCCGGAGGGTCGTTCTTGTCTCCGCTGTCGTCCCGGCGAAGGCCGGGATCCATAACCCCAAGGAGCAGTTATGTCGTGGGCTGATAACCACGAGTCTTCGTCAAACGTAATCCTGTGGTTATGGGTCCCGGCCTTCGCCGGGACGACCCGTGGAGAGATCAGCGCGGAACCCTACGGCGCAGCCGTGGTCACGCCGCCGTCGATGACGATGGTCTGGCCGGTCATGAAGCTCGACGCATCCGAGGCGAGGTAGGCCACGGCACCGGCGATCTCGTCGGGCTCGCCGATGCGGCGGAGCGGCGTGGTGGCGGTGCGGCGCTTGAGGTTGGCTTCGTCTTCCCAGAGCGCGCGGGCGAAATCGGTTTTGACGAGGCCGGGTGCGATGCAGTTGATGCGGACGCCCTTCGGGCCCCATTCGCCGGCCAGAGAGCGGCACAGCGCGAAATCGGCGGCTTTCGAAATGCCGTAGGCGCCGATCACGGTCGAGCCGCGCAAGCCCCCGATCGAGGAGATGATGACGACGGAGCCGCCTCCACGCGCGGCCATCCCAGGGATCGCCAGCGCCGAGAGCCAGATGTTGCTCTTGACGTTCGAGCCCATGATCTTGTCGAAGGCCTCGTCGGTGATGTCGAGCAGCGGACCGTAATACGGGTTCACCGCGGCGTTGCAGACGAGGACGTCGATCTTGCCGTAGTGCTTGATCGCGCCCGCGATCAGCGCCTCGACTTCGTTCTTCCGCGCGATGTTGCAGGGGATGACGATGGCATCGCCGCCGGCCGCAATGATGCCGTCGGCGACTTCCTTGCAGGCATCAAGCTTGCGCGAGGAGACCACGACCTTGGCGCCGAGCTTGGCGAGCAATTCAGCCGAGGAGCGGCCGATGCCGCGGCTGGAGCCTGTGACGATGGCGACCTTGCCGGTGAGATCGAACGGGGTGTTTTTCATTGGTGTTGGGCTCCGCTGATGCCATCTACTCCGTCATTGCGAGCGCAGCGAAGCAATCCAGAATCTTTGCGCGGAGAAAGTCTGGATTGCTTCGTCGCAATGGCTCCTCGCAATGACGATGAGGCGAGATCCCGAGCTCATCTTGCGATGTCCCGGGATGACAGTCGTCAGATCAATCCACCACCATCCGCGACGCGCCGCTGGTGGTAGTCGGTATCGCCGAAGGTGTTCTCGATCATGGTGAGGCGCTTGAAGTAGTGGCCGATCTTGGCCTCCATGGTCATGCCGATGCCGCCGTGGAGCTGGATCGATTGCTGGCCGACGAATTTTGCCGACTTGCCGATCTGCACCTTGGCGGCTGCGATGGCATTGGCGCGCTCTTTGGCATCCTCGAAATCGCCCGCCATGGTCGCGAACATCGACATCGAGCGCGCCTGCTCGGCCGCGACGAACATGTCGGAGGCGCGGTGCTGGAGCGACTGAAACGAGCCGATCGCGACGCCAAATTGCTTGCGCGTCTTGATGTACTCGACCGTGGTCTTGAGCGATTCGTCCATCAGGCCGACGGCTTCGGCGCAGAGCGCGACCCGGGCTTCGTCCACCACGCGTTCGATGAGAGCGAGCGAGTCATCGGGATTGCCGATCGCCGCATCAGCGCCGACCTCGACACCGGTGAAGGTGACGTCGGCGGCATGCAGGCCGTCCTGGGTCGGATACGACTTCTTGGTGACTCCCTTGGCGCTCGCGGGCACCAGGAACACGCCGATGCCGGTCTTGTCGCGGCGATCGCCCTTGGTACGGGCGGTGACGACAAGGGTGTCGGCGTTCTCGCCGTTGAGAACGACGAATTTCTCGCCGTCGATCACCCAGCCGTCGCCCTTCTTCTTCGCCGTCGTGGCGACGTCGAACAGATCGTAGCGCGAGTTCTTCTCGAGCTGGGCAAATGCCAGCGTCTTGCTGCCGTCGATGATGCCGGGTACGTGCGCTGCCTTCTGCGCATCGGAGCCGGCATGACGCAGGAATCCGCCCCCGATCACGACCGTTGCCAGATAAGGCTCGAGCACCAGCGCCTTGCCGAGCGCTTCCATCACGATCATGGTCTCGACGCCGCCACCGCCGAAGCCGCCGTCGGCCTCTGCGAAGGGCAGGCCGAGCAGGCCCTGCTCGGCGAGCTTGCCCCAGACGGCTTTGCTCCAGCCGCCCTTCTCCTTCATGTACTTCTTGCGGCTCTCGAAATCGTAGGAATCGGTCAGCAGGCCGTCGATGCTGTCCTTGAGAAGCCGCTGCTCCTCGTTCAGATCAAAATCCATTTCTGTTTCCTCAAGTAACTGGCGTCAACGTTGCGCGGAGGCCTCTTCACCTCGCCCCGCTTGCGGGGAGAGGTCGACACGCGAAGCGTGGCGGGTGAGGGGGTACCAGTCTCTCGACAGTCTCACGTGCGGAGAGAGGCCCCTCACCCCAACCCTCTCCCCGCGAAGAGCGGGGAGAGGGAGAAGAAAGCATCACAGCCCCAGCACCGCCTTGGCGATGATGTTGCGCTGGATCTCGTTGGAGCCGCCGTAGATCGAGACCTTGCGGTTGTTGAAGTAGCTCGGCGCGATCTGGGCGGTCCAGTCCATGGCTTCGTTCGAGCCGTCGTCGCCGTGCACGTCGTAGGGCGCGGCGAACGGGCCGATCACTTCCATCAGGAGCTCGGTGGTGGTCTGCTGGATCTCGGAGCCCTTGATCTTCAGCACCGAGGACGCCGGATTGGGCTTGCCCTTGCCGTGCTTGCCTTCGTCGGCGACGACACGCAGCTGCGTCAGCTCGAGGGCCTTCAGCTCGATCTCACAGGCCGCGAGCTTCTCGCGGAACGCCGCGTCCTGGATGATCGGCTTGCCGCCGGACTCGACCTTGGAAGCGAGATCGCGGATGCGGCGCAGCCGCTCCTTGGAGACGCCGACCCGGGCGATGCCGGTGCGCTCATTGCCGAGCAGGAATTTGGCATAGTCCCAGCCCTTGTTCTCCTCGCCGATCAGGTTCTCGATGGGCACCTCGACGTCGTCGAAGAACACTTCGTTGACCTCGACGCCGCCGTCGATGGTCTGGATCGGGCGCACGGTGACGCCCTTCGACTTCATCGGGAACACGATGAAGGAGATGCCCATCTGCTTCTTGGCGGTTGCATCGGTACGGCACAGGCAGAAGATCATGTCGGCGTGTTGCGCCAGCGTGGTCCAGGTCTTCTGGCCGTTGATGATCCACTTGTCGCCCTTGCGCTCGGCCTTGGTCTTGAGCGAGGCGAGATCCGAGCCGGAGCCGGGCTCCGAAAAACCCTGGCACCACCAATCGTCGACATTGGCGATCCGCGGCAGATACTTCTTCTTCTGCTCTTCGTTGCCGAAGGTGTAGATGACGGGGCCGACCATGCTGACGCCGAAGGCGAGCGGCTGCGGCGCCGGATAGGACTGCAGCTCCTCGTTGAAGATGTAGTGCTGCACCGAGGTCCAGCCGGTGCCGCCATACTGCGTCGGCCAGTGGCTGGTGCCCCAGCCCTTCTTGTTGAGGATGCGCCACCACGTCACCATCTCGTCCTTCGAGAGATGACGGCCCTCGACCAGCTTGCGCCGCGTGTCCGGCGGCACGTTATCGCGGAAGAATGACCGCACTTCCTCGCGAAACGCCTGCTCTTCCTTCGTGAATGCGAGATCCATCGGATCCTCCTGTTTAATGTCTCGGCCTTATACGCGTGGACCGGATTGTGACCGCTTTTGCTGCTGCCTCAATTCGTGGCGCGACAGCTTTCCGACCGGCGTGCGCGGCAGATCGTCGACGAACTCGACCTCCGCCGGCAATTCGTGCTTGCCGACCTTGCCGGCGAGCTGCGCGCGCAGCTCGTCGAGCGAGAACGGTTTTGCGTCCGGCTTGAGCTTGATGAAAGCTTTGGCGGCCTCGCCCCGATACTGGTCGGGAATGCCGAGCACGATCACCTCGTGCACGCCTGATACGGTGTAGATCGCCTGCTCGATCATCTGCGGATAGACGTTGAAGCCGCCGGAGATGATCATGTCCTTCTTGCGATCGACCAGGAAGAAATAGCCGTCGGCGTCGACATAGCCGATGTCGCCGGTGAGGAAACGGCCGTCGGAGAAATACTCCGAGGATTCCTTCTGCTTGTTCCAATAGCCCTTGGTGACGTTGGGACCCTTGATGCGGATCTCGCCGACTTCGCCTGGTGGCAATACTTTCGTTGGGTCTTCCAGCGAGACGACGTCGAGCTCGATGCCGGGCAGCATCAGGCCGATCGAGCCCGGCTTGTCGGGACCGACCGGCGGATGGCCGGTGCCGGGCGAGCAGGTCTCGGTCATGCCCCAGCCGCTCCTGAGCTTCTTGCCGACCTTGCTTTCGAAGAACCTGGCGACCTCGACCGGCAGCGGCGCGCCGCCGGAGCCGATCGCGCTCAGCGAGGAGAAGTCGCGCTTGTCGAGATTGGGAAGTGCGGCGATCGCGATCCACATCGTCGGCACGCCCGGGAAATAGGTTGCGCGCTTGACCTCGATGTCGCGCATGACAGCTTCGACGTCGAAGCGCTGGTGCAGCGAGATCAGATTGCCACGCTGGAGCGAGGACAACAGCACGACGGTGAGCGCATAGATGTGGAACAGCGGCAGAACGCAGATCACGCGCTCGACGACGTCACCGCGCGCCGCCCGCCCCGGCTTGCCCCAGATATCGTAGATCGACACCGCGGAGGTGAGATTGCCGTGGGTGAGCATGGCGCCCTTTGGCAGGCCGGTGGTGCCGCCGGTATATTGCAGCAGCGCGACGTCGTCGACCGCGACGGCGGGCCATTGTGCCGGCAACGTGGCGCCCTCGACGAAGGCCTTGAAGGTGACGATGCGGGGATCATCAGGGATGGCCGCCTGCGGCGTGCCGGCGTTGCCCCAATCGTTGTCCTCGCAGACGACGAGCCGATCGATCAGCCCCTTCTCCAGAAACTTCAGCGCGGTCGGCAACAAGGCCTGGAGGTTCGACGTCACCAGCAGGCGCGAGCCGGAATCGGAGACTTTGTGGGTCAGCGCGATCTCGCCGTCGAGCGGCGACAGATGCGCGACGCGGGCGCCGGCCCTCAGCGCGCCGAAGAAATTGACGGGATGATCGGGCGTATTGCCCATAAACAGCGCGACCGAGGAGTTCTTGCCGCAGCCGGCGCGGAGAAACGCGGCCGCCGCACGCTCGGCCATTGCGGCGAGCGCGGTGTAGGTGATCGGATGATCACGGAACTCCAGCGCGGTTCGCGGGCCGTAATTCGCGGCGGCCGTCGAGAGCAGGTCAGGCAGCGTGCCCTGGGGAATCGTGTCGTCCCAGTGCACGCCCTCGGGATAAAACTGTTCGCCGGGATGGGTCATTATTCTTGATTGCTTGAGCGAGTCACTGACAGAGACGGTCATTCCGGGTCTGCGCCTTGCGGCGCATCCCGGAATGACAGGGGTTGAGACGAAGCGGCCATCAAGCCGCTTTCGACGCCGCCGCAAGCGACGCAAAGGTCTTGCCCTCGGCCGCGAGCTTCTTCAGCAGCGGCGCCGGCTCGAGGCTCGGGTCGTTGGTCTCCTTGGCGTAGAAGGCGAGGCGATCGGCGATATGCTTGAGGCCGACGGTGTCGGCCCAGAACATCGGGCCGCCGCGGTAGATCGGCCAGCCATAGCCATAGAGCCAGACCACGTCGATGTCGGAGGGACGCGCCGCGATGCCCTCTTCGAGGATCTTCGCGCCCTCGTTGATCATCGGATACATCATGCGCTCGAGGATCTCGTCGTCGCTGACGATGCGCTTCTTGCGGCCGAGACGCAGCAGCGTCTCGTCGATCAGCTTCTCGACTTCGGGATCCGGCAACGCCGAGCGGGAGCCGGCTTCGTATTTGTAGTAACCCTTGCCGGTCTTCTGACCGAAGCGGCCGGCTTCGCACAAGGCATCCGCGATCTCCGACTTGATGCCGCGGTCCTTGCGCGAGCGCCAGCCGATGTCGAGGCCGGCGAGATCGCCCATCGCGAACGGTCCCATCGGCATGCCGAATTTCGTCACCACGGCGTCGACCTGCTGTGGCAGGGCGCCTTCGAACAGCAGCTTTTCCGACTGCTTGCCGCGCTGGGCCAGCATGCGGTTGCCGACGAAGCCGTCGCAGACGCCGACCACGGCCGGCACTTTTGCGATTTTGCGCGCGATCGTGACGGCCGTCACCAGCGCGTCCGGCGCGGTCTTGTCGGCGCGCACGATCTCGCACAGCTTCATGACGTTGGCCGGCGAGAAGAAGTGCATGCCGAGCACGTCCTGCGGACGCCTGGTCGCCTTCGCGATCTCGTCGATGTTGAGATAGGAGGTGTTGGAGGCGAGCACAGCGCCCGGCTTGACGTATTGGTCGAGCTTGCCGAAGACTTCCTGTTTCACCGCCATGGTCTCGAACACGGCTTCGATGACGAGGTCGGCATCGCCGACGTTCTCGATCCCGACGACGCCGGTGATCAGCGCCATGCGCTTGGCCGGCGCGTCCGCCGGGATACCGCCGCGCGCGGCGGTCGCTTCCCAGTTCTTCTGCATGATGCCCATGCCGCGCTTGAGCTGCTCTTCGCCGGTCTCGATCAGGGTGACGGGAATACCAGCGTTGGCAAACGACATCGCGATGCCACCGCCCATGGTGCCGGCGCCGAGGATGGCAACGCGGTTGACGGGGCGCGACTTCGTCCCCTCAGGGACGCCCGCGATCTTCGCGGCTTCGCGCTCGGCAAAGAAGGCGTAGCGCTGCGCCTTGGACTGGTCGCTGGCGACCAGCTTGAGGAAGCCCTCGCGCTCCTTCTTCAGACCTTCGTCGAATGGCAGGTCGATGGCCGCACCGACCGCATCGGCGGCCGCGAATGGCGCTTCCAGGCCGCGCGACTTCTTGGTCATGGCGGCAACCGCATTGGTGAAGATCGAGCGGTCGGCCTTGGCGGCCGCGATCTTGGAATCGTCATCGCGCAGGCGGCGCAGCGGACGCTTCTCGGCGAGGACCTTGCGGATAAAGAGTTCAGCCCCCAGGGTCGGGCCTTCGACGATCTCCTCGATCAGGCCGTTCTTGAGCGCTTCCGCCGCGCCAATCGGATCGCCGCCGACGATCATCTTGACGGCGAGCTCCGGTCCGACCGCGCGCGGCAGGCGCTGGGTGCCGCCGGCACCCGGCAGCAGGCCGAGCTTCACCTCGGGCAGGCCGAGCTTTGCCTCTTTGACAGCCACGCGGAAATGACAGGCCAGCGTGACCTCGAGGCCGCCGCCGAGCGCGGTGCCGTGGATCGCCGCCACGATCGGCTTCGGCGAATTCTCCATCTCGGCCAGCACCTCGTTGAGGGCCGGCGCCTTCGGCGGCTTGCCGAATTCGGTGATATCGGCACCCGCAATGAAGGTGCGGCCGGCGCAGGTCAGCACGATGCCCTTGATCGCGGGATCCGCGATTGCGGCCTTGATGCACTCCAGGATACCACCGCGGACCGCGGCGCTGAGTGCGTTCACCGGAGGGCTGTTGACCGTGACGATACCGACCTCGTCATGACGTTCAAGCTTGACCACTTCGCTCACGGCATACCCTCCTTGGTGGGGTTTACTTTTATTCGATTTCGCAGTGCGGAATTTAATTCCGCATCTTGACGGCAGGGTTATTTTGAAGCACGGACGTTGTCAACGACTCCGCGCAAGAAGCAGATCAGGGATGAAGCGTACAGGAAAGAAGACAGCGACCGATCGGAATTTCGTCGTCGCGCTTTCCCGCGGGCTTGAAGTATTGCGCGCATTCCACCCCAGCGACGGGCTTCTCGGCAATCAGGAGATCGCGGCCCGCACCAATTTGCCCAAGCCAACCGTCTCGCGGCTGACCTATACTCTGACGAAGCTCGGTTATCTTACACCGGTTCCCCGCTTCGAGAAGTATCAGCTCGCCCCCGCCGCGATGGCGCTCGGTTACGCGGCGTTAGCCAATCTCGGTGTTCGGCATTTGTCCGAGCCGTTTCGCGAGGACATGATGCGCGCGACCGGCGGCGCGGTCGCGATCGGCGGCCGCGACCGCCATAGCATGATCTATTTCGGACAAAGCCGCGGCAGCGAGACCGTCGGCGTTCAACTTGACGTCGGCTCCCGCGTGCCGATTGCAACCAGCGCGATGGGCCGCGCCTATTTCTGGGCGCTGGGCGAGGACGATCGCGCCGAATTGTCACGCGTCCTGCGCGAACATTACGGCAGCCGCTGGCCCAAGATGCGCGACGGACTGGAGCGTTCCGGCGAGACGGTGGCGAAACACGGTTTTGCGATTTCGGTCGGCGACTGGCACGACGACATCGGCGCCGCCGGCGTCGCGCTCAAGCTGAACGACGGAACCGGGCCTTACGCTTTCAATTGCGGCGCGCCGGCATTCCGCTTCACGGAAGAGCGCTTGATCAACGACATTGGACCGCGTCTGCTGACGATGGTAAGGAACATCGAAGCGGCACTTGGGGGTCTGATGCCGCATTCACAAAAACAACTCAGCAAAAAGCTGAAATCAGGAGGAAAAGTTGCGCGTGTGGCCGAGGGGATCAGATAGCCTTTGTCATCATCGGGAGCGGTTTGCATCGCCCCTTCGCCCACCGAATCGTATGGGCGAGACGAGATGACGCAGGTACAGCTCGCGCAGGGGACATCGCCTCTGCTCGCGGTTCGCGACGTCAGCGTCGTGTTCGGCGGCATCGTCGCGCTCAACGGCGTGTCCTTTGACATGCACAAGGGCCAGATCCTCGGACTGATCGGTCCCAACGGGGCGGGCAAGACCACGCTCTTCAACTGCCTTTCCCGCCTCTATCAGCCGTCGTCCGGCGACATCCTGATGGAAGGCGTGAGCATTCTGAAGCGGCCGCCGCACCGGATCGCCGAGATCGGCATCGGCCGCACCTTCCAGAACGTGGCGCTGTTTCCGAACCTCTCGGTAATGGACAATGTCCGCGTCGGCACCCACGCCCGCACCTCCTCTGACATCATCAGCGACTCGCTGCGTCTCGCCTGGATTCGCCGCACCGAAACCGGCGTGAACAAGAAGGTGCACGAGATCCTCGCTTATCTCGACCTCGAGGACGTCGCCCACACCACCGTCTCCGGCCTGCCCTTCGGCACCCAGAAGCGTGTCGAACTGGCGCGGGCGCTCGCCGCGGACCCGAAGATCCTGCTGCTCGACGAGCCCGCCGGTGGCCTCAACCACGAAGAGGTCCACGTCCTCGGCGACCTCATCCGCAAAATCCGGGATGAGCGCCACATGACCGTGCTGCTGGTCGAGCACCATATGGGCCTCGTGATGTCGATCGCCGACCACGTCGTCGCGCTGAATTTCGGCAAGAAGCTCGCGGAAGGCACGCCCGCCCAGGTGCAGGCGGACCCCGACGTGATCAAGGCCTATCTCGGGAGCAAGGACCAATGACGACGCTGCTCAACGTCAAGGACCTGCGCGCCTATTACGGCCAGGTCCAGGCGCTCCATGGCCTCTCCTTCTCGCTCAGCGAGGGCTCGCTCGTGACGCTGCTCGGGGCCAACGGCGCCGGCAAGACCACGACGCTGCGCGCGATCTGCAACATGGTACGCTCCACCGGCGGCATCGAGTTCGACGGCAAGCCGCTGAACAACCGCTCCACCGAAAGTATCGTCCGGTTCGGTATCGCCCATGTGCCGCAGGGCCGCGGCACCTTCACTACCATGACGGTGGAGGAAAACCTCCAGCTCGGCGCCATCACCCGCAAGGACAATGCCGGCATCGTCTCCGACATCGAGCGCATGTATGCGCATTTCCCGGTTTTGAAGCAGCGGCACACCCAGCAGGCCGGCACGCTCTCCGGCGGCGAGCAGCAGATGCTCGCGGTCGCGCGCGCACTGATGCTGCGGCCGCGCCTGATGCTGCTCGACGAGCCGTCCTTCGGCCTCGCTCCGCTGGTGGTGCGCGACCTGTTCGGCATCCTCGGCAAGATCAACCGCGAAGACAAGGTGTCGATCCTGGTGGTCGAGCAGAACGCCCAGCTCGCACTCGAGCTCGCCGACCAGGCCTATGTGATCGAGACCGGCCGTATCGTGATGTCGGGCAATGCCAAGGACATCGCGAACAACGAAGAAATCCGCAAATCCTATCTGGGTTACTGAGGAGCCGGGACAATGGAACTGTTCACCAACCAGGTCCTGGCTGGGATCTCCACCGGCGCGATCTACGCCTGCATGGCGCTCGCGGTGGTCATGATCTACCAGGCGATCGACCATCTCAACTTCGCGCAGGGCGAGATGGCGATGTTCTCGACCTTCATCTCGTGGCAGCTGATGCAATGGGGCGTGCCCTATTGGGGCGCCTTCGTGATCACGCTGGCGCTCTCCTTCGTCGGCGGCATCGCGATCGAGCGCATCCTGTTCAAGCCGCTGGCGAAGGCGCCGGTGCTGACCAACGTCGCCGGCTTCATCGCGCTGTTCGCGATCATCAACTCCTCGGCCGGCCTGATCTGGGACTTCACCATCAAGCAATATCCGACCCCGTTCGGCTCCTCGCCGTTCCTCGGCAGCCAGCTGATCTCGACCCACCAGGCCGGCATGATCGGCGTCACCGTGCTGCTGTTGATCGCGCTCTACTTCTTCTTCCAGTACACCAGGATCGGCCTCGCCATGCGGGCGGCCGCTTCGGTGCCTGAATCGGCGCGTCTCGTCGGCATCAACACGAGCTGGATGATCGCGCTCGGCTGGGGGATGGCGTCTGCGATCGGCGCGATCGCCGGCATGCTGATCGCACCGGTCGTGTTCCTGGAGCCCAATATGATGGGCGGCGTGCTGATCTACGGCTTCGCCGCAGCCGTGCTCGGCGGCCTGACCAGCCCGTTCGGCGCCGTGGTCGGCGGCTTCCTGGTCGGCATCTTCGAGAACCTCGCCGGCACCTACATCCCCGGCGTCGGCAACGAGCTGAAACTCCCGATCGCGCTCGCGCTGATCATCTCCGTCCTGGTCGTCAAACCCGCTGGTCTGTTCGGCCGGCACATCGTCAAGCGAGTTTGATCATGAGCGCAGCAGAAGAAGTCGTCGCCGAAGGCCACGCGGCGGTCGAAGCCGTTCCGAAGCGGGCCATGACGCTGGGCACGGGCACCTCGATCGTGGTGCTTCTGGCTCTGATCGCCGTTCCGTTGTTTGCGAAGAACTTCGTGATCTTCCAGCTGACCCAGCTCTTGTATCTGGGCCTGGCCGTGCTGGCGCTGAACATCCTGACCGGCGGCTCGGGCCAGTTCTCGCTCGGCCAGAGCGCGTTCTACGGCATCGGCGCCTACGTCACAGCGGTGATGATGGAGCAGTTCAACATCCCCTACTTCCTCTGCCTGCCGGTCGCGGGCGTGGTTTGCTTCGGCGCGGGCTTCCTGTTCGGCCAGCCGGCGCTGCGGCTCTCCGGCGTCTATCTCGCGCTCGCGACCTTCGCGCTCGCCACCGCGATGCCGCAGCTGCTCAAGCTGAACTTCCTCGAGCCCTGGACCGGCGGCGTGCAGGGCCTCGTCGTCACCAAGCCCGATGCGCCGTTCGGCCTGCCGATGTCGCAAGACATGTGGCTGTACTACTTCTCGCTCGTCGTCGTACTCGCGATCTACATCTTCTCCGTCAACCTGCTGCGCTCCCGCTCGGGCCGCGCCTTCATGGCGATCCGCGACAATGAGATCGCGGCCTCCGCCATGGGCATCAACGTTGCGCTGTACAAAACGCTCGCATTCGGCGTCTCCGCCGGCATCACCGGCGTCGCCGGCGGCCTCAGCGCCATCGCGGTGCAGTTCGTCGCGCCCGACAGCTTCACCATCACGCTCGCGATCCAGCTGTTCCTCGGCATGGTCGTCGGCGGCGTCGGTTGGCTGCCCGGCTCGATCGTCGGCGCCGCCTTCATCATCTTCGTGCCGAACATCGCGGAGGGCATCTCGAAGGGCCTCTCCGGCGCCGTGTTCGGCGTGCTGCTGTTCGCCGTCATCTACCTCGTGCCGCATGGCGCAAGGCAAGTCGCGATCCTGGGCCAGCAACTCGCCGGACGGCTCAGAAAAAACTGAAACCCTCAATCAGGTAAGGAGACCAAATTGTCTTTCGGAAAAACACTGCGAACCACCGCACTGGTAACGGCGGTCGCAAGCCTCGCCTCCGGCGCAGCATTCGCCCAGAAGAAATACGACACCGGCGCGTCCGATACCGAGATCAAGATCGGCAACATCATGCCGTACAGCGGTCCGGCGTCGGCCTATGGCATCATCGGCAAGACCGAAGAAGCCTATATCAAGATGATCAACGACAAGGGCGGCATCAACGGCCGCAAGATCGTCTACGTCACCTATGACGACGGCTATTCGCCGCCGAAGGCGGTCGAGCAAGTCCGCAAGCTGGTCGAAAGCGACGAGGTGCTCGCCGTGTTCAACCCGCTCGGCACGCCCTCGAACAGCGCGATCCAGAAGTACCTCAACGCCAAGAAGATCCCGCAGCTGTTCGTCGCCACCGGCGCTACCAAGTGGAATGACCCGAAGAGCTTCCCCTGGACCATGGGCTGGCAGCCCTCCTACCAGAGCGAAGCGCATATCTACGCGAAATGGCTGATGAAGGAGAAGCCCGACGCCAAGGTCGCGATCCTCTATCAGAACGACGATTTCGGCAAAGACTACCTCAAGGGCACCAAGGACGGTTTTGGCGCCAAGGCTTCGTCCATGATCATCATGGAAGAGAGCTACGAGGTCTCCGAGCCGTCGATCGACGGCCACATCGTCAAGATCAAGGCCGCCAATCCCGACGTGCTGCTGATCTACACGACGCCGAAGTTCGGTGCCCAGACCATCAAGAAGACCGCCGAGCTCGGCTGGAAGCCGCTCCAGATCATCACCAACGTATCGGCTTCGGTCGGCAGCGTGATGAAGCCGGCGGGCTTCGAGGCCTCGCAGGGCGTGCTGTCCGCGGCCTATGCCAAGGACGGCGCCGATCCGCGCTGGAATGACGATCCCGGCATGAAGAAATGGTCCGAGTTCCTCGACAAATACATGCCCGGTGCGGACAAGACGGATGCGAGCATCGTCTACGGCTACGGCGCCGCGCAGACGCTCGTCAAGACTCTGGAGATGTGCGGCGACGACCTTACCCGCGCCAACGTCATGAAGCAGGCGGCGAGCCTGAAGGATTTCACGCCAGATACGTTGCTTCCAGGCGTGAAGATCAACACCAGTCCGAGCGATTTCGCCCCGATCAGCCAGCTGCAGATGCAGCGCTTCAAGGGCGAGAAGTGGGAACAGTTCGGCGACATCCTGAGCGGCGATGTCGCTCCGGAATAATCCGCTGACGCAATAGTCCAAACTGACAAAGGCCCCCGCGAGCGATCGCGGGGGCTTTTTGTTGACGTCGGGGATCAATCTTGTTCAATGCGGCGCCGATCCAAGCGGGGTAGGAGAGCAATGGCTGTCGTTCGATTACAGGTTGCAGCGTTTTCGGCCGCATTGGCGTTGTGCACTGCAATGAGCAATCCCGCGCTGGCGCAGAAGAGCTACGACAGCGGCGTCTCCGACACCGAGATCAAAATCGGCAACATCATGCCCTATAGCGGCCCGGCCTCCGCCTATGCCGCGATCGGCAAGGCCGAGGAAGCCTATTTCAACAAGGTCAATGCCGAGGGCGGCATCAACGGCCGCAAGGTCAAGTTCATTTCCTACGACGACGCTTATTCGCCGCCGAAGACGGTGGAACAGGCACGCAAGCTGGTCGAGAGCGACAACGTGCTGCTGATCTTCGGCTCGCTCGGCACCTCCACCAACAGTGCCATCCGCAAATACATGAACGAGAAGAAGGTGCCGCAGCTGTTCGTGGCGAGCGGCGCCTCGAAGTGGAACGATCCCAAGCAATATCCGTGGACCATGGGCTGGCAGCCGAGCTACACCAGCGAGGCGAAGATCTACGCCAAGTACATCCTGAAGGAGAAGCCGGACGCGAAGATCGGCGTGCTCTACCAGAACGACGATTTCGGCAAGGACTATCTGAAGGGGTTGAAGGACGGGCTCGGCGCCAAGGCCGCCATGATCGTGCTGGAGGAGCCGTACGAGACCTCGGAGCCTGCGGTCGACGAGCATGTCGTGAAGCTGAAGGCCGCCGGCGCCGATGTCTTCATCAGCATCACCACGCCGAAATTCGCAGCCCAGGCGATCAAGAAGGCGGCCGAGATCAACTGGCATCCGATCCACATCATCTCCAACGTCTCGGCGTCCGTCGGCGGCGTGATCGAGCCTGCGGGCTTCGAGATCTCGCAAGGCATTTTGTCGGCGAGCTACATCAAGGACGGCTCCGACCCGCAATGGAACGCCGATGACGGCATGAAGAAGTTCTACAACTTCCTCGCGCAGTTCGATCCGAAGGCCAACAAGCTCGATGCCGGCGTGGTGTTCGGCTATGCCGCCGCCCAGACCATGGTGAAGGTGCTGCAGATGTGCGGCGACAATCTCACCCGCGACAACGTCATGAAGCAGGCGGCCTCCTTGAAGGATTTCGAACCGGACACGCTGCTGCCCGGCATCAAGATCAACACCGCGCCCGACAATTTCGCCCCGATCGAGCAGCTCCAGATGATGCGCTTCAAGGGCAAGAAATGGGAGCTGTTCGGCGACATCATCTCGAGTGAGCTCCGTCACTGAGGGGGATCAACTCTAAATAGCTTCGCTGTCATCAAGCCACTCAAGGAGGTGCCGCCTTCTCGCAGTCGCACATGGTAAATTGCGGTGCTCCTGACTACTAAAGAAGCAGCCCCTGCGACCCCGTCGCGGGGGCTTTCTGTTGAAGGCGCCGGCCAAATCGTATTGAATTGCGGCTGCGTCGGCCAAAAACAGTCAAGACAAAAAAAGGAACGCACACACACCAAGAAAATAGGGAGATAGGAATGCCCGCTGTCACCGGCAAGCTTGCGGCCGCATCATTGGCGCTCGCGCTCATTGCAGCCGCGACCTCCACTGCATCAGCCCAGAAGAAATACGATACCGGCGCGACCGACACCGAGATCAAGGTTGGCAACATCATGCCCTACAGCGGACCGGCGTCCGCCTATGGCATCATCGGGCGGACCGAAGCCGCCTATTTCAAGAAGATCAATGACGAGGGCGGCATCAACGGCCGCAAGATCAACTTCATCTCCTATGACGACGCCTATTCGCCGCCAAAGACGGTGGAGCAGGCGCGCAAGCTGGTCGAGAGCGACGAGGTGCTGTTCATCTTCAACTCGCTCGGCACGCCGCCGAATTCGGCGATCCACAAATACATGAACGCGAAGAAGGTGCCGCAGCTCTTCGTCGCCACCGGCGCCACCAAGTGGAACGATCCGAAGAACTTCCCCTGGACCATGGGCTGGCAGCCCAACTACCAGAGCGAAACGCAGATCTACGCGAAGTGGCTCCTGAAGAACAAGCCGGACGCCAAGATCGCCGTGCTCTACCAGAACGACGATTATGGCAAGGACTATGTCAAGGGCCTCAAGGACGGCCTCGGCGCCAAGGCTGCGTCGATGATCGTTGCCGAGGAGAGCTACGAGACCTCGGAGCCGACCATTGACAGCCACATCGTCAGCCTGAAATCGTCCGGCGCCAACGTCTTCATGAACATTACGACGCCGAAATTCGCCGCACAGGCGATCAAGAAGGTGGCTGAGGTCGGCTGGAAGCCGCTGCACTTCCTCAACAACGTCTCGGGCTCGGTCGGAAGCGTGCTCAAGCCCGCGGGCTTCGAGAACGCGCAGGACATCATCTCCGCCGATTATCTGAAGGACGTCTCGGATCCGCAGTGGAACAACGATCCCGGCATGAAGGGCTTCCTCGCCTTCATGACCAAATACTTCCCGGACGGCGACAAGCTCGACCACGGCACCATCGTCGGCTACGGCGTGGCGCAGACCCTGGTCCAAGTCCTGAAGCAGTGCGGTGACGATCTCACGCGCGAGAACGTCATGAAGCAGGCTGCCAGCCTGAAGAACTTCCGCACCGAAGTGCTGCTGCCGGGGATCCAGATCAACACCTCCCCGACCGACTTCGCGCCGATCAGCCAGCTCCAGCTCGAGAAGTTCAAGGGCGAGAAATGGGATCTGTTCGGCGACGTGATCAGCGCCGACGTCGGCGGCTAGCCGCCCGAACAGTCAACGAATGGAAAGCCCCTGCGAGATGATCGCGGGGGCTTTTGCTTGCATGGCGATTATGATCACGCGATTGCACAATCGAATGACGGTAAAGCCTGCTTACGCTTTGGCGCATGATGCGGTAGGCAGAGCAATGGCGACGCCCCCGCCGCCGCTTGAGTCTGCCCAAGAACTTGTTCAAGAGTCTGCTGAAAGCCATCGTCATGACCGACCGACGTCCCCTGCTCCGCGCGCTCTACGACGCCGCCGTTGCCGCGGCCCATCCGAACACGATATTGGCGCCGCATCTGCGCCCTTCGCCCAAGGGGCGCGTGATCTGCCTCGCCGCCGGCAAGGGCGCCGCCGCGATGGCCGCGGCTGCGGAGCGGCACTATCTCGATACGCTCATGTTGGCGCCGGAGCGCCTCCTCGGCATCGCCACCACGCGCCATGGTTACGGCGTGCCGACACGCCGCATCCGTGTGGTCGAGGCCGGCCATCCCGTGCCTGATGAAGCCGGGCTGCAGGGCGCGGCTGACACGCTCGCGCTCGCGGGCGAAGCCGGACCTGACGATCTGCTGCTGGTGCTGCTCACCGGCGGCGGCTCGGCGAACTGGATCGCGCCGGTGGACGGCATCAGCTTCGCGCAGAAGCAGGCGGTCAACAAGGCGCTGCTGCGCTCGGGCGCGCCGATCGGCGAGATGAACGTCGTGCGCAAGCACCTCTCGCGCATCAAGGGTGGGCGGCTGGCGCGCGCCGGCATGAACGCCGCCGAAATCGTGACGCTCGCGATCTCCGATGTACCGCATGACGATCCCTCTGCGATCGCCTCCGGTCCCACCGTGCCGGATCCGACCACGCTTTCGGACGCGCGCGCGATCGTCGCGAAGTACAAGCTCGATATCGACGATGCCGTGCGCCGCGCGCTCGACGACCCCGCCAACGAAAGTTGCAAGCCGGGCGACGCCGCCTTCGCGCGCGCGCATTTCGAATTGATCGCGCGACCGAAGCAGTCGCTCGACGCTGCGGTGAAGCTCGCCAAGGATGCCGGCTACGAGACGGTCGATCTCGGCGCCGACCTCGAAGGCGAGGCGCGCGACGTCGCCGCCGATCACGCCAGGCGCGCACTCCAGGCGCGCGCGCAAGGCAAACACATCGCAATTCTCTCCGGCGGCGAGCTCACGGTCACCGTGCACGGCAATGGCCGCGGCGGCCCCAACCAGGAATACGCGCTGGCGCTCGCCGACCTGTTGAAGGACACGCCGAACGTCTCGGCGCTGGCCGGTGACACCGACGGCGCCGACGGCGGCGGCGGCCATCCCACCGACCCCGCCGGCGCGCTGATCGACGCAGCGACGTTCGCGAAGATGAAGGCGCAAGGGCTCGCGCCGCAGGCCTATCTCGACAACAACGACGCGACGACGTTCTTCGAGGCGACTGGCGATCTGCTAATGCCCGGGCCGACGCTGACCAATGTGAACGATATCAGGGTGATTCTCGTCGACTGATGCCGCGACAGGCCGGATCCCTCCGTAGTTCCCCGGGCCACCATGGTTAACGATCTCTGAGTCCGCGCCGGACGCCCATTTGGCCGCCGGCGCCGCCGCCCTTAACCTCGTGTTCGCCGCAGTTTGAAGAACCAGCCTCTAATTTGGGCAAATCGTTTGGGTTCGTTCACCACCGCCTGCTCTAATCCGCATTCGGGGACAATCGCATGGCTGAGAGTGACCAGGAGGTCGGAGGCGTCGATCCACTCGTGCTGGGTGAGCTGCTCGCATGCGCCACCAACAATCTGTGGCTCGGCATCATCCTCTTTGACCGCGACCGCAAGGTCATTTTCTGCAATCCGCGCTACCGCGAGATGTACGCGCTCTCACCCGAACAGGTTCGCGCGGGCACGCCGATCAAGGACCTGATCGCGCATCGGCTCAAGCTGGGCCTGAACATTCGTGGCGAGGCCGGCGCCTATATCCGCGCCCGCACCGAAGGCTCCGTCGCCAGCGAGGAGACCGTCCAGCAATTCGCCGACGGAAGGATCATCGCCTACACCATCCATCCCCTGCCCGGCGGCGGCGGCATGGCGACCCACGAGGACATCACCGAGCGCGAAGAACTCAGCGCGCGGCTCCAGGAGCGCAATTTCCAGTTCGACATCGCGATCAACAACATGTCGCACGGGCTTTGCTTCTTCGACGCCGACCATCGGCTGCGGGTCTGCAATGCGCACTATATCGACATGTACGGTCTGCCGGCCGATCGCGTCGGTCCGGGCACGCCGCTCGCGGAGATCCTGGACATGCGCTTCGAAGCCGGCAGCGTGCCGGCGATGGCGCGCGAGGAATACGCCAATTGGCGGACTGGAGTCGCCACGTCGGCCGAGGCCGCCGACAGCATCGTCGAGATGCGAAACGGGCGCACCTTCAAGATCAGGCACCGGCCAATGCCGGATCTGGGCTGGGTCGCAACCCACGAAGACATCACCGAGCAACGGAAGGCGGAGCTTCAGATCGCGCATATGGCGCATCACGATGCGCTGACAGACCTCGCCAATCGTGTGCTGCTTGGCCAGCGGCTCAAGCAGGCGCTCGAACAGGGCGGGATGTTCGCGGTCCATCACATCGATCTCGACAAGTTCAAGGCGGTCAACGACACCCTCGGCCACCAGGCCGGCGACATCCTGCTCCAGGACGTCAGCCGTCGGCTGCGCCGGCTCGCGCGCGAGAGCGATACGATTGCACGCATGGGCGGCGATGAATTCGTGATCCTCCAGACGCCGATCTCCGGGCAGGGCGACGCGGAGGCCCTGGCGCGCGATGCCGTCAGCGCCCTGAGCGCGCCGTTCGCGCTTGGCGGACACCAGGCCAGCACCAGCGCGAGCATCGGCATCGCCATTGCGCCGCGCGAGGGCGCAACGCCCGAACAACTCCTGCACAATGCCGACCTCGCTCTCTACCGCGCGAAAAACGACGGTCGCGGCGTGCACCGCTTCTTCGAGCCGGCGATGGACGAAGAGGCGCAAAATCGGCGTGCACTGGAGTTCGACCTGCGCAACGGCCTTGCGGCCGGCGAGTTCGAGTTGCACTACCAGCCGATCGTGAAGACCGACGGCCCCGAGATCAGCGGGTTCGAAGCCTTGATCCGGTGGCGGCACCCGCGGCGCGGACTGGTCGCACCGGGCAGCTTCATCCCGCTCGCGGAGGAGAACGGCTTGATCGTGCCGATCGGAGAGTGGGTGATCCGGCAGGCCTGCGCCACCGCGAGCCGGTGGCCGAGCCATCTGCACGTCGCCATCAACATTTCGGCCGTGCAATTCCGCCAGCCGGGCCTGACGGAGGTGATCGTGAACGCGCTGGCGGCCACCGGGCTTGATCCGGGACGGCTGGAGATCGAGATCACGGAGAGCGTGCTGATCCAGGACCGGAATGGAGCGCTCGCGACGCTGCACCAGCTTCGTGCGCTGGGCATCAGGATCGCCATGGACGATTTCGGCACCGGCTATTCGTCACTGACCTATTTGCAGTGCTTCCCCTTCGACAAGATCAAGATCGACCGGTCTTTCGTCAGCGGGGTGGGCAACGATGCCGCGTCCCTCAGTATCGTGCGGGCGGTGGCTGCTCTGGCGCACGGGATGGGCATGACGACCACGGCGGAGGGCGTGGAAACTGACGAGCAGCGTGAGCGGATCACGGCCGAGGGCTGCACGGAAATGCAGGGCTATTTGTTCAGCCCGCCCCTGCCCGCAACGGAAATCGAGCGCCGCTTCCTCACCGCGGACGTGCCCGCCATGCCGGCCCGGATCGCCGCGGCTTAGCCGGGACAGCGGCCGTCAAAACTCGTTGGCGATCTTTGACAGCATCTCGAGCAGGGCTTCGCGGTTGGCCTGGCCCAAGAGCTCGTTGAGCCGCGACTCGTGCTTTGTCGCGACCAGCTTCTTCGCCCGCGTCAGCACGGCCTTGCCCTTGTCGGTCAGCACCAGGATGTGCGAGCGGCGGTCGTTGGTGGAGCGGATCCGGGCGCAGAGGTCGCGGCTCTCGAGATTGTCGAGCAGGGCGACGAAATTCGGCCTGAGAATGCCGAGGGTGGAGGCGACCTCGGTCTGGTTGCGGCCCGGGTTCTTCTCGACGAGCAGCAGCACCGAGAACTGCGCCGGCGTGAGCTGGAGCGAGGCCATGCAGCGCAAAAAGTTCTCGAACACCTTGAGCTGCGCCCGCTTCAGCACGTAGCCGAGCTGTTCGGACAGCTCGCCAAGCTGGAGGGCTTCGGCAGAACCCTGCCCTTGCCCCGGCCCCGGCCCCTCGGCCGCATCCTTGCGGCTCTTGGTGGCCTCTCCGGATTTTTCAGGGGCTTTTTCAGCGGTTTTCGAAACGGTCATCGCCTCATGCTCGTAATCCCGCTAAATTCGGGACGGGTCGTTTGCTGCCCTTGAGATTATATTTGATAATTGTTATGGACCATATCAAATATCGTCAGCGTATTTCAATGGCTGTGAACGGACCATCCCCCGCAATCGCGAGGACAGGTCCTTAATCTTCGAGGGGGAGCGTCCGGTCTTGAACACCACCATCATGCTGTTCCTGCTGCAGGACGGCATCACCAATGGCGCGATCTATGCGCTGCTCGGACTGGCACTGGTGCTGGTGTTTGCCGTCACCCGCGTCATCCTGATCCCCCAGGGCGAATTCGTCACCTATGGCGCGCTGACCTATGCCTCGCTGGCCTCGGGCCAGATGCCTGGCACGGCCAAGCTCGCGCTGGCCATGGGCATCGTCGCCTTCGTTTTCGACCTGTTCGTGGCCCGCAAGGCGCTGCATGGCCGCCTGATCCTGCGTAGCGTCCTCGCCAACATCGTACTGCCGGCCGTCGTGCTGGCAATCACGCTCTATTTCGCCGGTGAGAGGCCGCCGGTCGCGGTCTGCATCGCGCTGTCGCTTTTGATTGTGGCGATGATTGGCCTCTATCTCTACCGCATCGCATTCCAGCCGCTGGCGCACACCTCGGTGCTGGTGCTGCTGATCGCCTCGGTCGGCGTGCATCTGGCGCTGCAGGGACTGGGCCTGCTGTTCTTCGGCGCCGAGGGCCAGCGCGGACCGGCGGTGCTCTCCGGCGCCTTCACCGCGGGCTCGCTGCGCTTCACCGGGCAGAGCCTCACGGTCTACGGCATCACCGTCGCCTTCATCGTCGGGCTCTGGCTGTTCTTCGGGCTGACGCTCTACGGCAAGGCGCTGCGCGCCACCGCCGTCAACCGGCTCGGCGCGCGGCTGGCCGGCATCCGCACCACGCTGTCGGGACAGATCGCCTTCCTGCTGGCCTCCGTGATCGGCGCGCTGTCGGGCATCATGATCGTGCCGATCACGACGCTCTACTATGACAGCGGCTTCCTGATCGGCCTGAAGGGCTTCGTTGCCGCGATCATCGGCGGCCTCGTCAGCTATCCCCTCACGGCCGTTGCGGCCCTCTTCGTCGGCATCGTCGAGGCGTTCTCGTCCTTCTATGCCTCCAACTACAAGGAGGTGATCGTGTTCATGCTCCTGATCCCCGTGCTGCTGCTGCGCTCGCTCGCCGCGCCTGCGGTCGAGGAAGAGAAGGACTGAGGCCAAGATGCAGAGCCGGCTTCCCATCCTCGTCTTCGCAGCTCTGATGGCGGCGATCCCGTTTGTCCCGGGCATGCCGCCGTTCTGGATCGTGCTGCTCGACAATATCGGCCTCACCGCGCTGGTCGCGATGGGCCTCGTGCTGCTCACCGGCGTCGGCGGCCTGACCTCGTTCGGACAAGCCGCCTTCGTCGGCTTCG
This sequence comes from Bradyrhizobium diazoefficiens, assembly GCF_016612535.1. Classification (NCBI taxonomy): domain Bacteria; kingdom Pseudomonadati; phylum Pseudomonadota; class Alphaproteobacteria; order Hyphomicrobiales; family Nitrobacteraceae; genus Bradyrhizobium; species Bradyrhizobium diazoefficiens. The sequence continues at coordinate 2,987,785 of NZ_JAENXS010000001.1, read as the reverse complement.
GCGCCTACACGACCGCAGTGCTGACGACGACCTACGGCCTGTCGCCATGGCTGACGCTGCCGCTGTCGCTCGTGGTCAGCGGGTTGCTGGCGGTGTTGCTTGGCCTGGTCACGGTCCGCCTCTCCGGCCACTATCTGCCGCTCGGCACGCTCGCCTGGGGGCTCGGCCTGTTTTATCTCTTCAGCAAGCTCGAGTTCCTGGGGCGTAACGACGGCATCTCGGCGATCCCGCCGCTGTCGATCGGCACGTTCAAGATGCTCTCGCCCGGCTCGATCTATTACGCGATCTGGGTCGCGGTGATCCTCTCGGCCCTCCTCACGATGAACCTGCTGGATTCCCGCACCGGCCGCGCCATCCGCGCGCTGCGGCGAGGCCACGTCGCAGCCGAAGCCTTCGGCGTGCACACGCCGCGCGCCAAGATGCTGGTCTTCATTCACGCCGCCGTGCTCGCCGGGCTCTCCGGCTGGCTCTACGCCCATCTCCAGCGTGCGGTGAACCCGACGCCGTTCGGGGCGCAGGCCGGCATCGAATATCTCTTCATCGCGGTGGTCGGCGGCGCCGGCTATGTCTGGGGCGGCGTTCTGGGTGCGGCGATCGTCGTGATCCTGAAAGAGGTGCTGCAAAGCTATCTGCCGCTGATCCTGCCCGGCTCCGGCCAGGTCGAGACCATCGTGTTCGGTATCATGCTGGTGGCGCTGCTCCAGCTCGCGCCCGGCGGCGTCTGGCCCTGGCTGATGTCGCTGCTGCCCGAACGCACCAGTGGCAGGAAGCCGGACACTTCGCTGAAGCTCGAGGCCCGGCCCCGCTCGCCCGGCGAGTCCAGCGTGCTGCTTCACGTCGAGAAAGCGCGAAAACAATTCGGCGGCGTGATTGCGGTCAACAACGTCTCCTTCGACGTCCAGGCCCGCGAGATCGTCGCGCTGATCGGACCGAATGGCGCCGGAAAAAGCACCACCTTCAACCTGATCACCGGGGTGCTGTCGGCGACATCCGGCTCGATCTCGGTGCTCGGCAACAAGGTGGATCGCGCGCCGCCGCAGGAGATCGTCAAGCTCGGCATCTCCCGCACCTTCCAGCACGTCAAGCTCGTGCCCGACATGACCGTGCTGGAGAATGTCGCGATCGGCGCGCATCTGCGCGGCGATTCCGGGCCGCTCGCCTCGATGCTGCGCCTAGACCGCGCCGACGAAGCAAAACTGCTTGCCGAAGCCGCCCGCCAGATCGAGCGCGTCGGCCTCGCCGACCAGATGCATCAGCTCGCAGGCTCGCTGTCGCTCGGCCAGCAGCGCATCGTCGAGATCGCGCGCGCGCTGTGCGTCGATCCGATGCTGCTGCTGCTCGACGAGCCGGCCGCCGGCCTGCGCCACATGGAGAAGCAGCAGCTCGCAAAATTGCTACGCGATTTGCGCGACGGCGGCATGAGCGTGCTGCTGGTCGAGCACGACATGGGCTTCGTGATGAACCTGGCCGACCGCATCGTGGTGCTCGATTTCGGCACCAAGATCGCGGAAGGCACGCCCACCACGATCAAGACCAATCCCGAAGTGATCAAGGCCTATCTGGGAGTGACGGCATGAGCGCGCTGTTGTCCGTCACTGACGCGCACGTCGCCTATGGCAAGGTCGAGGCGGTGCGTTCCGTCTCGCTCGAAGTCGGCGAGAACGAGATCGTCACCATCGTCGGCGCCAACGGCGCCGGCAAGACCACGCTGCTGTCAGCCATCATGGGCATCCTGCCGTTAAAGGGCCGCGTCGCCTTCGCCGGCCGGGACCTGGCCCGGCTCGACATCGAGGACCGCGTCGCGATCGGCCTCGGCCTGGTCCCCGAGCACCGCGAATTGTTCGTGACCATGAATGTCCAGGACAATCTCGAATTAGGAGCTTTCCGCATCGAGCGGCGAAAGGCGAAAGCCTCGATGGAGCGGATCTTCACGCTGTTTCCGCGCCTGAAGGAGCGGCGCAAGCAGCTCGCCGGCACGCTCTCCGGCGGCGAGCAGCAGATGCTCGCGATGGGCCGCGCGCTGATGGGCGCGCCGAAACTGCTGATGCTGGACGAGCCGAGCCTCGGTCTCGCGCCGATCATCGTTGCCGACATTTTCCGCATCGTCACCGAGCTGCGTGCCAGCGGCGTCTCCGTGCTGCTGGTGGAGCAGAACGCCCAGGCCGCGCTGAAGATCGCCGACCAGGCCTATGTGATGGAGCTCGGCGAGTTCGTGCTCAGCGGCAAGGCCAGCGACGTCGCAGCCAACGAGCAGGTGGCGGCGAGCTATCTCGGTTTCCAGCACGAAGGCGCAAGCGCGATCTAGTTACCCACGCTGCGCCGTCCGCACAAAGCCCCAGGCGGCGATCGCGGCCATGAGCAGGGAGATCAGCACGTTGTAGCCGGCCAGAGAAAGGCCGAGGAAACGCCACTGCACCTCGTCGCAGCGCACCACCTTGACGGTGTCGAGCCGTAACAGCAGATCGCCGGCGCGGCCGAGATTGACGACCGGACCGGTGCAATCGGTCGGCCCCTTCCACAACCCCCATTCGACGCCCGAATGATAGGTGCCGAGGCCGGCATTGGCGAGCGCCGCCAGCGCGAGGATCGCGAGCCCCGCAAGCAGCAGCGGCCGCGGCGCGCCGCTCCTTGCTGCAAGCCCGGTGAGCGCACCGAGTGGGATCGCGAGATAATAGGCGTAGCGCTGCTCGAGGCAGAGCGGACAGGGCAGGATCTCCAGCACCAGCTGGAAGAACCAAGCCCCTGCGATCGTCGCCGCCGCGATCAGGGTCACGGCCAGCGAGGCCGTCAGGGCGGGGCTGCTCGCGGCCTTTCGAAACGCAGGTATCGCGGCACTCTGGGTCGTCACGGCAGCCTCTCCGGATCTGGCGTTGCTTTAAGGCTCTAACCCTGGTCCAGGTCCCTGTCGAGAACGCCCGGGATCACTTTGGCGCGGGTTGACCCCGCTTTTTCCATGGCTATAGTCCGCCGGCTTCGCGATGCCCCCTTCAAAGGGCCGACCGAGGGCCCCTGTGGCGGAACTGGTAGACGCGCTCGACTCAAAATCGAGTTCCGCAAGGAGTGCTGGTTCGATTCCGGCCAGGGGCACCACGCTTCGCCCGTTCGGGCTGCGCGTGGCACCCAAGACCGCAAGGGCGCAGCGTGTGCGGCGAAGCCTCTTGACGAAGACGGACTGGCTCGACGAAGCTTGATCCCATCCCCCTCGCAACGACGCGGCCGCGCGCGTCACGTGACGCGCGCGTAGATCGTCGTCATCGTGTAGTCCTTGCGTGGGCCCGACACCACGTGACGAATAGTGAAACGTCCATTGGGCAGGAACGCGTACGTCGACTGATAGTCGTCGAGACTGCATAGATGTCCCGCGCTTCCGCTCAGGGCTCCGCCGTCGGATGCGGACAGCGAGATGGTGTGGAATAGCCGCGGCGGCGTCTCCTTGAAGAAGACGTCGAAGCCTCCACCCGTCCTGCGGAGGACATATTCTCGCTCTGCCTCGAGCTCGGTGCCGTTCAGCAGCCGCAGACGCCCCTGCTCGTGATAGGCCAACGTCGCCTCATCCCGCGGGGTGACAATCGCAACGCCCTGCATCGTGCCTTGACCTTCGATGACCCGGTTGAACGACCAGGATCCGGTCAGCCTCGTCACCGCCTCCGAGGCGTCACCCCAACGATCGATCACCGTTTCGTCCATATCCTCGGGACCTGAGTTCGACTTCGCCGAGCCAATACCTATATCCTACGGACAAAGCGTGTCGATGTAGCGAGCGTGTGATGGCCAGGAGACGTACGACGGACACGGACGCCGACGAGCTGCCCCGCTATTTCGTCTGGGTCCGCGGCCTCGATGGCCCCGAGCCACAGAAATGGGTGGACATGGAGTTCGGCGTCGGTGACTGGAAGCGGCCGCTGGTGCTGGCCTGGCTGGAGCTGCCGGCGGACGAGCGGCGCCTGCCGCTGTCGATGCTGGCGCGGCGCTATCCGCCGCCGCGGGTGGAGTCGTTGTAGGGTGGGTTAGCCCTGCGGACTGCGCGAAGCGCAGACCGCTCGGCGTAACCCACCACGGTGTGTCTCCAGGGAAGCAGAAGAGGTGGGTTACGCACCCCGCCCTCGTTCTTCGGCACGTCGCTAACCCACCCTACAACGGCCGCGAAGAACGAGCCTTCACTTGCCCAGCGCCGCGGTCGTCGTAAGCCCAAACCGGCGGCGAAAGCAGCTGTTGAAATAAGGGAGATCGTTGAAGCCGCGAGCAAATCGTGCCGGGGCTTGCCCGGGCATTTCTTTTGCCGATTGTGGCTGAGATCATAGAAAGCCGGAGCACGACGGCGCAATTCTTCTTGCTACCTCAGCGCGATTGTGGATGAAATACATCCATTATTTCATTTCGCGACCATTGATTGAATTTGAAGGATGCCGCCCGAGCGGGGCTTAAAGCATCCCCAACTGAATTTTCGGAGGAGTCCATGTCACACCGGGATGGGGCGGGACCGGAACACGCGCACAACAATCCGGATGCTGACGAGATCGCGGCCGACGCCCGTCCGCCGCGCAAGCTGGTGCTGTTCGCCGACGGCACCGGCAACGCCTTCACGACCCAGGAATCCAGCGTCTGGCGTCTCTACGAGGCGCTCGACCATACCAAGCCCGACCAGATCGCCTATTACATCAAGGGCGTCGGCACCGCCGGCTGGGCGCCGCTCGCCGCACTCGACGGCGCCACCGGCATCGGCGTGCCGGCCAACGTGCGCAAGCTCTATCGCTTCCTGTGCTGGAACTGGCGCGAGGGCGACGAGATCTACATCTTCGGCTTCAGCCGCGGCGCCTTCACCGCGCGCACGCTGGCAGCCCTGATCGCGAGCCAGGGGCTGGTGCCGGCGGTGATCGACAAGGTCGCTGTGTCGCATGCGGAGATGCAGCGCAACACGATGGCCGCATGGCGGAAGTATCGCAAGGAGTCGGTCGGCTATCGCAGCCTGCCGACAATCTGGGTCGTGCGCTGGATCCGCGACGTGCTGATCTATCTCTATGATCTCATTTTCCGGCATCGCTCTTATGCCAGCGTCCGCGAGGCCATGGACGGCCGCAAGGAGGTCAAGATCGAATTCCTCGGACTGTTCGACACGGTCGAGGCGTTCGGCGTACCGATCGAGGAGCTCCGTGTCGCTATCGACTGGGCGATCTGGCCGATTTCGTTCCGAAACTACCGGCTCTCCGGCAAGGTGAAGCACGCCTGCCAGGCGCTCGCGCTTGACGACGAACGCACCACCTTCCACCCGCTGCGCATCGATCAGGCCGGGCTTGCCGAGGGGCAGGCCGTCAAGGAGGTGTGGTTCGCAGGCTCCCATTCCGACATCGGCGGAGGCTATCCGGAATCCACGCTGTCCTTCGTGCCGCTGGTGTGGATGGTCGAGCAGCTCGGCAACCAGCTCCGTTTCCAGGACGGCACGATCGCGCATTTCCGCGAGTACCAGTCGGCGATCGGGCCGATGCACGATTCGCGCAGCGGCGCCGGCGTGCTGTACCGCTACGGCCCGCGGCCGATCCACGACCGCGTCGAAGATGGCGGACCGCCGGTGGTGCACTTCGGCGTGGTCGAACGCATGCTGCACGGATGCGACAATTATGCGCCGCTGATGCTTCCGGCAAATGCCAAAGTGCTGCTGCCGGATGGACAGGTGCTGCCGCTGACGCGGGACGAAACGCGCAAGGCCATGAGGTCCGCCTACGCGAAAAGAGAAGGCGATGGCCATAGGGCGGCGGAAGCCGACGCCTTCATGGCGATGAGCCCGCCGAATCCCGAGATGGCGCGGCAGGTTCTCGACACCGTGTGGTGGCGCCGCGTCGCCTATTTCTCGCTGCTGATCACGCTCGGCATCCTGGCCGCATGGCCCTGGATCGCGCGCTCCGTCGTGGGATCGTCCAAGCAGCACGGACTTGAAGATACCACCCTGCTCAAATGGATCACGGCGATCGACAACGGCACGGGCACCGTCGTCAAGCCGTTCGCCGATCTGCTCGCGAGCGTGCTGCCGTCCTACGCGGCGCCATGGCTTGCCATCGCGCTCTATTATCCGTTCGTCACGACGGTGCTCGTCATCATCATCCTGATCGCGTGGAACAGGAATGCGGTGCTGCGCGACAGCATTCAGGAACGCGCCCGGCTGGCCTGGTACAGGCCCGACCGGATGGCATCGCGACGCCGGGTCAGCAAATCCGGCTGGCTGCTCGCGATCGGCCGCTGGATGCGCCTGCATGCCTGGCCGGTGCGTATGGCCTTCACCAACGTGCTGATGCCAGCTGTTTTCCTCGCCGCCATTTTCGGCTCGGGTCTGCTGTTGCTGTCCCGCGGCTATCTCGACTGGCGCGCGGGCGTCGGCGATTTCTGCAAGAGCAGCGCATCGCCGCATGCCGTCGGCGACATTCCGGTCACGGCCCGCGACGGAGAATTGTTCGACGTCAGCGATTTCTGCTGGCCAAGCCGACTCGCGGTCGAGAAGGGGCGCAAATACCGCGTCTGGATCCAGATGGCCGATCCATGGTTCGACCGCACCATCATGACCGGCCTGAACGGCTTCAAGACCCCGCCGGATCCGACCCACCGCCTGGCCGTCCCGATCCTGCGGCTTCAGGGCGCGGACTGGTTTCAGCCGGTCCTCCGCGTGGGCGCGCGCGGATCGAACGATCTGCCGCTGCAGGCCGTCAACGGGCTCCCGGCGAACGATCTGCCGCGACGGATCCACACGACTGTGCCGGACTATGAGGACGAGAGCAAGGACGACTATCCGATCCATGTCGAGGACTCCGCGGAGTTCAAGAACCCGGATAGCGAATTGAGTCGCGCCTGGAAGCCGTTCGGGGATTTCGAGCCGATCCCGGCCGCGGCGCTGCCGGCGGCGCGCGCGCTCTGGCGCAAGCAGGGATTGTCCGAACTGTTCGTCGCGGAGTTCGAGGCGCCCGAGGCCGGCGAGCTGTTCTTCTACGTCAACGACGCCGTCCAGCTCTTCCCGCGCCTCATCCCCACGCGGCTCGCACCACGCTGGCTCGTTCCGCTCCAGGGACGGCGCGTCCAGTTCTACAAAAACAACAGCGGAACGGCGACGATCCGCCTGCAGCGGTTGCCGGCGCCCCCGCCCCCATGATTATGGGTGTCACGTCCTCCGCGCCGCGGCTAAACTTGGCGCGCGCGCCGCGGGGGACACGCGGCCGGGACCACGATCATGACGGACCAGGGCGAGACCGGTGCGGCCATCACCATCCTCCTCGTCGAGGACGACGCACCGACCTGCTGGCGTCTTCAGGACGCGCTGGTGAAGGCCGGCTACGAGGTGCGCATGGCCGGCTCGCTCAGTGAGGCCCGCGATGCGCTCACCAGTGGCGCGCCGCGCGTGCTGCTGACCGATCTGCGGCTGCCCGACGGCCACGGCGTCGAGCTGATCCGCGAGACCCGGCGGCGCTTTCCGGACACCGAGATCATGGTGATCTCGGCGCTGGGCGACGAGGAAAGCGTGATCTCCGCGATCACCGTCGGCGCCACCGGCTATCTGCTGAAGGACGCCTTCCCGACCGACATCGCCACCACCGTGCGCGATCTCGTCGCCGGGCATTCGCCGATCTCGGCCTCGATCGCCCGCTTCATCGTGCGCAGAACACAAGGGACTGCGCAGAACTCGGCAGAGCCGCCGCCCGGGCCGGTGCTCAACACCGCGAAACTGACGCCGCGCGAGATCGACATTCTCTGGGGCATCGCCAAGGGTTTTAGCTACGCCGAGATCGCGAGCCATCTCGGTCTGTCACGCCAGACCGTGCCCGGCCACATCAAGAACGTCTACCGCAAGCTCGAGGTGCACACGCGCGGTGAAGCCGTCTTCGAGGCGGTGCAGCAGGGTCTGATCAAGCTGTGAGCGAGATTGCCGCGAAGGCCGTGGTCCCGCGGCACAGGCTGCGGCTCGCGCGCGTCGCGCCGTATCTGCTGCTCCAGGCACTGATCGTGGTCGCCACCATGCTCGGGCTACGGCTGCTCCAGCCCAGCGACCCCGACGATTTTGCGGTGAGCGAATTTTCCCTGCGCGAAGCCGGCACGACGCGGCAAGTCACGCTGCCGCATTTTACGGCGGCGCGCTATTCGCTCGACGATCCGCCGCGCTATTCGGGCAAATTCGCCTTCAGGCCCGATGCTGCTGATACGACCTGGTCGGTTTTCCTGCCGCGCTTCAGCAACGGCGTGGAGGTTGCGGTCAACGGCGTCGCCATCCTGGATTCCCGGCGCGACCCAAACGCCAATCGGCCCGACCGCAATACGCCGGAGATCGCGGTGATCCCGGCCTCGCTGCTGCGCGACGGAGCGAACGACATCACCGTGCGGCTGTTCGTGTGGGGACCGTTGCGAGGCTTTCTCGACACCGTCTATGTCGGCCCGGACGCCGCCCTGCGTCCGGCCTTCGAGACGCGCACGCTGCTGTTCGTGACGCTGCCGGTGGTATTCTCCGCCTGGCAATCGATCCTCGCGGTCATCCTCGCGATCATGTGGCTGATGCGGCGCCACGAGCCGGTCTATGGCGTTCTGGCGGTGGCGATGGTGCTCGGCGTAATACAGGCCTTCCTGCCGCCGCCATTGCCGCCGGCCACCTCGTCCCGACTTGCCGGGGTGCTGCTCTCCTCCGCGCCGATCGAGAGCGCGCTGATCGTGCTGTCGACCGTGCTGTTCCTCGGCTGGCGCTGGCCGCGCTACGGCGTGCTGCTGTTCGTGCCGGGGATCATCGTAATCGCAGGCGGCCTGATCGCAGGCCCGCCGCTGCCGCGCATTCTCTTCCCGCTTCTCGGCATCCCGACGGTCGGGTTCTGCCTGGTCCTGATGGCCGGCATCGCGGCCTACGCCGCGCTCCGGCGACAGGACGTGGCCAGCTTCATACTCGGCTGCGCGGCGACCATCGTGCTGACCTGCTGGGTCCACGACATGCTGTCTGTGTTCGAGATCATGCCCAACGAGCGCACGTTCGTCTCGCGGCTGTCCTACTCGGCGCTGCTGATCGCGATCGGCGCCGGGCTGACCTGGCGCTTCGCCCGTGCCCTAAACCAGGTCGACAGCTTTGCCGGTCAGCTCGTCGCGCGCGTGCGCGAGGCCGAGGAGCGGTTGAAGGCGAGCTTCGCCCGCGAGGAATCACGCGCGCGGGCCGCAACCCTCGCCAACGAGCGCACGCGACTGATGCGCGACCTGCATGACGGTCTCGGCGGCCAGCTGATCAGCATCGTCGCGCTGTCCGAGCGCGGGCAGGAGGGCGCGACCATCACGGACGCGGCGCGCGCCGCGCTGAAGGATTTGCGCCTGGTCATCGATTCCATGGACGACATCGGCGGCGACCTCATGCTGGCGCTCGGCTCCTGGCGCGAGCGCGCGGCGATGCAATTGCGGCCGCATGACATCGCGCTCGACTGGCGCGTGGCGACGCCGCAGGGGCTGCCACTGCACCCCGAGCTCAGGCCCTGGCACGTCATCCAGATCGTGCGCATCCTGGACGAGGCCGTGACCAATGCGGTCAAGCACGCGAGCGCCCGCCACATCATCGTGACCATCGAAACGCGCGATGACGGCCAGGGAGCGTATGGCGTGATCTGCATTGCAGACGACGGTCATGGCTTTGCCCTTGGCGACGACGGCGCGAGCCAGACGGCTCGCGGCTTGCGCAACATGAAGAGCCGCGCGGCGCGCAGCGGCGCAGTCCTCGATTTGAGCTCGGATACGTCGGGCACGCGCGTGCGGCTGCACTTGCCGCAAGTTTTTCCCGACAGCGACGCGGCCGCAGGCTGAAAAGCCCCCTCCCCGGGCGCATGGGACGTGCGGGGAGAGGGATCGGGCCGGGATGTTGGTTTGCGAAGGACGGGGGGTTCGTTCGCAGGCTCCCTGCGCCCGAAGGACGCAATCAACTCAATCCAAAGACAATCATTAGCGCACGCCGACGCGATTGACCGGGCCGCCGCGATTCATCGGCGTACCGGCGCGAACACCAACACCGGGCGCACCCACGCCAGGCGTTGCCACGACCGCAGCTGCAACCGGCGCTCCGGGCACAACCACCACCGCCGCGTCCGGCCGCACTATGCAGCCCTTGGGCACGCCGACCGTCTTGCAATAGACCACAGCCTGCGCCGGACTTGCGCCCAGCGCCACCGTCGCAGCACTCGCCAGCACCATGATCGTCAGGCCGGCATTCAGCGCTCCCATTCTTGTCGACATTTTTGCTCTCCTGCTCCCGTTCGGCGCCCCGATGCAATCACCGGGTCTCGCAGCCGACGTGCAGCCTCAATGGCAAAAGATGCAGCGCGGATACATGCCATGAAGATGGGGGGCGGCAGGCATCGCGGCGCCAACCCGACCCTCGCGATGCCATGAACATGGCATGGACCGGCACCAAGCCTGCGCGAGATGGTCCCCCCGCTTGATCCCAAGCCGACGATTCAATCCCCAAGAACAATCCTAAGAGGTGCCTCATGAAGACTTCGGTACTCGCCGCGCTGTTGCTCGCCACGACCATCCTTCCCGCCACGGCGCAATCCGGCCCCACGCTGCAGGAGCAGATGGCCTGCCGCAGCGACGCCGGCAAATTCTGCGCGGAGCACATCGGCAAGCCGCCGCAGATGAATGCCTGCCTGCGCGAGAACAAGACCAAGCTCTCGGACGCCTGCCGCAAAGTGGTGGCGTCGCACGGCGGGTGAACTTCTGCAGGAGAAGTTCGCGCGCTCGGCCGCCTGCATCACGAGCTGAGTGCCGGCGGGCTAATCGTCGTCATCCAGGCCGAACAGCCTGAAGCCGCCGCGCGGACGGCTGACGACAACATCACGGGTGTCGGAATCCGCGCGAACGTTGCGGGCGACGTCATCCCAGTCGGTCTGATCGCGCCCGCCGCGTGCATCGCGCTGGTCATAGCGGCGGCGCTCGGCCCAGCGCTCATGCCGCTCCGCACGTCGCCGCTCGGACGCGGCACGCTTCACGTCGGAATCCCTGGCCTTGGCATAGGCGTTGTCGGGAGAGGATGCCGGCTCGGTTGAGGCCTGCTGGTCGACGGGTTTTGTCGCTCGCGGAGGTGGCGCAGGCTTGGGCGGCTCGACCGCCGCCGTCGTCCGCGGAGGCGGCGGTGCCGCGGGTTCGGCGTTCGCCTGAGTGGTCTGCACATCAGGCTTGGCTTCAGTCTTGGCTTCAGTCTTGGCTTCGCTCTGCGCCTGCGCAGGCGCGGCGATCATCGCGCCGAAACTTTGCGAACCGGTAAGGTATTGCACAGGCTCAGACGGCGCATTCGTCGTAGCCGGCGCGGCGGCTTCCGCGCGCCGCTCGATCTTGCTGGTGTCCGGGCCCTGCTTGGGCGGGATCGGATGCATGATATCGCCGGCGACGATACCGCCGCCAAGACCAATGGCGATGGCGGCGACAATCGATCCGGCACCGACGAAATAGGCTGTCGAGGCACGCATTGGTCCACTCCCTGTTTGGAGCGGGCAACGCTTGTCGATTGCCGGATGTTCCTGACGGGCGCGCAGTTTCCTCGAGGAACTATGCCTCAGATCTGCTGTGCGACCTTCTCGAGCCCGATGATGCGGGCGAGCTTGCGCACTTCTTCCTTCTGGTCGTCACGCAGTTGGAACAACAGCGGCATCGCGGCCGACTTCAGCTCCTGGACCTCGTCGCAGTTCGGATCGATCGGCACACGCGGCCCGTTCGGATTGGAGAGCTTGTTGGCCGAAATCTTGCGGACGACGTTGCGCAGCGCGGTCTCAACCGAAGGCCAGTAATATTCCTGCGATGAGGACAGCTTCAGGCGATCCCTGATGCCCGCGATCTGCACGTCGGACAGCAGCGAATAGGTCTTTTGCGGCGGCGGCTTCGCGACGACCTTCGGCTTGGCCGGAGCTTCGACTGCGGCGGGCGCTTCCGCGGCAGCGGGCGCCTCGTTGACGTTCGCTTTGGAGATCGGAAAATCGGACCGTGTCGCGGCAGCAAAGGCCTGGCGCAGCGGCTCGGTCAGCACTTGTGCCTGCGACAGCCTGTCGGGGGGAACCTGCACCGGATCGATCGCGGCCGAGGCCAGCGCCAGCGTCGGAACCAGCCGGTCGGCCTTGGCGGCGCGGTTGGCGGCAAGCGGCTTCGGCGCCTCGGTGATCATCTCGGCGCTGACGCTGGGCACGCTGTCGCGGCCGAGGATGGCGGTGGTAGCGGCGCCGAGGACGAGAAAGCAGGTCAGCACGAGGATGGTGATGGCTCTGGACAAACGTCTCTCCGGAAGAACCGCTTCACGATGTTGTTAGAGATGCCCGGGAAAAGGGCACGAATTAAGGCTTGAGTGTGCCTTTGCGGCGACAATCACAATGCCTCCCGCGACAAGACCGAAAGCCAAGTGAAATCAGGCAGCGGCGGCTAGATCGTAGGAGTCCTGGATGTCGGCGACGATCTCGGACGCCTCCCAGACCGCGCGCGGCTCGACCGATTGCAGCGTCACCGTCCAATTGCCGCCCCGGCGGGTGCGGGGGACGCTGAGGATGTCGAACCGGACGTTGCGGCACAGTGGATGGCGGGCCAGTGCATGGGCGACGCGGCCGCGGATTTCGTCCAGCGTTGCGGCTGTCTTGCTGTTGAGAAAATCGAAATCCATTCGCCTGTCCCTCTCGGTCCCGATTGGCGGCCGTGACAGGGATTCTTGGCCGGCGATGGTTAATCTGCCGTTAAGCGCGGGGCGCGCGGAGCCATGCGGGACCGTGCTGAGGGGCGCGGGACGCGACCGGCGATATCGCGCGCCCTGGTGCGATACCGCACAGGCTGCTGGAGCAGACGGGACCGGATGGTGGGGTCAAACCCCCGGGATTTTACGGTGTCGTTGTGGCCTCGGCACCACAATGCATGGCGGAGTACGTATCTGTGGTGGCCGTCCGATTGCCGGCGAATCAGGGAATCAATTAGACCGCTAATGGGGCTGGGAAGCGGAGTGAGCAATGAGAGTCGCTTCCCTGGAAAGTGCGGTCGCCGCGGTCACGTTGATCACGGCCATCATCGTGGTGCTGTGGGAGATCAAGATCTTCTACGGGCTGTGAACAGGCAGGATGCCCTGGTCGAACACGACCAAGCATCCCTTCCGCGGCGGCGGAAGCCTGCCGTTCAATCGGCCCACGCAGCAACAGCAGTGCTTACGGTGACGCTCACCGCTTCTCGATCACCAGACTCTGCACCGCGCGGCCGAAATAGCCCTGGCGGTCGGCCAGCCGCGATATCGCGAGCCCGGCGCCGTCGGGGCCGATCCAGGATTCGCCGTCGAGCAAGATCCAATCACCGACCGGCTGGCGCGCGAGGCTCACCGTGAGGTCGGCGTTGATGTAGGTCCAGGCACGGAAGTCGAGCGTCGAGGCGGTGCCGTTGGAGAAATCGGCAGCGATCACGGCGCGCATCGCCTGTGAGACAGCTTCGCCTGCGACCAGCGGATGGTCGAGGCGAAACCAGATCGCGCCGGCGCCAGCCTGGCCGAAGCGGCCGCGCGCGGCGCGCATCGAGACCATGCCCGCGAACGGACTGGTCGCGCCGTGGCCGTCCTCGACCAGCGAATCCTCTGGCGACGGCAGCATGACCGGCAAATCCCTGACGTCATCAGGCAACGGCAGCGCGTGCTGCTTGATCTTGAGCACGGTGGCGCCGACAACCTGCACGCCGTCGGCGAGCAGCCTGATTTCACAGAGCTGGATCTTGCGGCCCTCGCGCAGAACCTCGCTCTCAATCGTGAGCGGTGCCACCGGCACCGGGCGCATCAAATCGATGGTGACGCGCGCAATGTTCATCGGCACTGGCGTCGGAATGCGCTCCGCCGCCCACGTCACCAGCGCGGACGGCGCCGAGCCGTGCTGCATGCGCCGGTCCCATGGCCCCGCGGCATCAGGGCTGGTGACGACGCTGTTGCCGTCGACGCGGTAGATGGCGGTCATCGTTTCTCCGTGGGCATATTCGGAGTTCAGCAAATGGTGTCGTCCCGGCCTGGTGCGCAATTTGCGCACCAGGCCGGGACGACCAGAATTTACAGCGGCGGATCGATCGCCTCGTCGTACTCCTTCTTGAAACGCGCGATCATCTCGGCTGCGGGCACGATGCCCTCGACGCTGCCGATGCCCTGGCCGCTTCCCCAGATTTCCTTCCAGGCTTTCGGCTTGGCGCGCTCGCCGGAGGCGTCGGTGCCGAAGTTCATCTTGGAAGGATCGGAGGTCGGCAGGTTTTCCGGATCCATGCCGGCGGCGAGGATCGACGGCTTCAGATAATTGCCGTGCACGCCGGTGAACAGGTTGGAGTAGACGATGTCGTCGGCCGTCGAGCCGGCGATCATCTCCTTGTACGTCTCGACCGCGTTGGCTTCCTTGGTCGCGATGAAGGCGGAGCCGATATAGGCGAAGTCGGCGCCGAGAATGCGTGCGGCGCGGATCGCCTTGCCGTTGCCGATCGCACCCGACAGCGCGATCGGACCGTCGAACCACTTTCGGGTCTCGGCGACGAAGGCGAGCGGCGAGATGGTGCCGGCATGGCCGCCGGCGCCGGCCGAGACCAGGATCAGGCCGTCGGCGCCCTTCTCGATCGCCTTGTGGGCGAATTTCTGGTTGATCACGTCGTGGAAGACGATGCCGCCCCAGCCGTGCACGGCCTGATTGAGCTCCTCGCGCGCGCCGAGCGACGAGATCACCATCGGCACCTTGTACTTGGAGCAGAGCTGCATGTCGTGGTCGAGCCGGTTGTTCGACTTGTGCACGATCTGATTGACCGCGAACGGCGCCGACGGCTTGTCGGGATGGGCGCGGTCATAGGCCGCGAGCTCTTCGGTGATCCGCGCCAGCCATTCGTCGAGCAGCTCCGGCGGCCGCGCGTTCAGCGACGGAAACGAGCCGACCACACCCGCCTTGCACTGTGCGATCACGAGATCGGGCACCGAGATGATGAAGAGCGGCGAACCGATCACGGGGATCGACAGGCGTCCCTTGAACAGAGCAGGCATGGACATTGCGGAACGATCCTTGGTTGGCAGACGCATTGAAGGTTGGGAGCCATACCAACAAGGCAATCTTTCCACTGTCAAGTATTGCGTTTTGCCGCCGTGGCGGACGCCGTTACCGCAATTCCAACCCGCGGAATTCCTCTCTCACCTCTCCCGTAAGGAGAGGTCGAATTGCGCAGCAATTCGGGTGAGGGGATCAAGTCCCACGAGCGAGCGTAACCCCTCACCCGGCGCTACGCGCCGACCTCTCCCTGTGGGAGAGGTGTGGCACCTGCGAGCGATGAGATCACTCCATCATGTCCGGATTGATCAGCCGCTCGAACGAGAACATCTCGTCCCATTTCTCCTGCGTCAGCAATTTGCGCTCGACCACCACGATCTGGTGCAGCGACTTGCCGCTCTTGTAGCCCTCGCGCGCGATCTCGGCGCATTGCTTGTAGCCGAGCAGCGGCTTCAGCACCGTGACGATGCCGAGCGAGTTCAGCACCATGTTGCGGGTGTGCTCTTCATTCGCGGTGATGCCGACAACGCAGTTCTCGCGCAGGCTGTTGACGGCGCGCTCCATGGTACGGATCGAGAAGAACAGTGCGAACGAGATCACCGGCTCCATCACGTTGAGCTGGAGCTGGCCGGCCGACGCAGCGAGCGTCACCGTGGTGTCGAGGCCGATGACGAGGAAGCTGGTCTGGTTGACGACCTCGGGGATGACCGGATTGACCTTGCCGGGCATGATCGATGAGCCCGGCTGCAATTGCGGCAAATTGATCTCGTTGAAGCCGGCACGCGGGCCGGAGGCGAGCAGGCGGATGTCGTTGCAGATTTTCGTCAGCTTGCTCGCGGTGCGCTTGAGCACGCCGGAGAGCTGCACATAAGCGCCGGTGTCCGAGGTCGCCTCGACGAGATCGCCGGCGAGGATGAAGTCGACGCCGGTCAGCGCGCTCAGATGCCGGACCGCGAGTTTTGGATAACCGTGCGCCGCGGTGACGGAGGTGCCAATCGCGGTGGCGCCGAGATTGATCTCGCGCAGCAGCGCGCGCGCCTCGGAGATGCGGTCGACCTCCTCGCCCATCGTGGTGCCCCAACCGCGGAATTCGGCGCCGAGCGACATCGGCACCGCGTCCTGCAAATGGGTGCGGCCCATCTTCAGCACGCGGTCGAACTCGCGGCCCTTGGCGAAGAAGGCTTCCTGGAGCTGGCGCAGCGCCGTCATGTAGCTCTCGAGCCGCAGGATCAGCGCCAGCCGAAACGCGGTCGGATAGGTGTCGTTGGTCGACTGGCCGTAATTGACGTGATCGTTGGGGCTGACGTGCTGATAGTCGCCCTTGTTGAAGCCGAGCGCTTCCAGCGCGAGGTTGGCGATCACCTCGTTGGCGTTCATGTTGGTCGAGGTGCCGGCGCCGCCCTGGATGAAGTCGGTGACGAACTGATCCATCATGTCGCCGGCAATGACGCGGTCGCAGCCAAGGATGATCGCGTCGGCCACCTTGGTGTCGATCGCGCCGAGATCGCGGTTGGCCATCGCCGCGGCCTTCTTGACGTAACCCAGCGCCTTCACGAAGTAAGGCTCCTGGTTCATCGGAATGCCGGTGATGTGGAAGTTCTCCTTACCCCGGATGGTCTGGACGCCGTAATAGATGTCGTCGGCGATCTCACGCTGTCCGAGGAAATCCTGCTCCGTACGGCTCATGGGCGCTCCTTGCTGCTCGCGCGCGGGCTCACTCGCATCAGTTCTGGCACAGCGCGCTGGTGACGACGGTATCGGTACGGCAATCATCCGGTTTGCGTTGCCTGCCCGGAATGAGAACCTTGGCCGAGCATTTCTCGGCGGAATCGGTGTTCAGGCTCTTGCCTTCCTTGTAGCTCTTGCTCTGGCAAAGCTGGTCGGCGGCGAGCTTGCAGTCGGGCGCACCGTTGGAGGAAACCGGACAGGCCACGCGTCCCGACACCATGGTGGACGGCCGCGCCAGCCGCGACAGATCGTTCATGGTCTCGCGTGGGCTTTTGATCGGCGGCAGAATCGAGGGCAGCTTGTCGAACAGCTTGCCCATTTCGTGGATCAGCCCGGGACTGTCCTCACGCGCCGGCGCAGCGGGCGTCGATGGCGGCGGCGCGGCCTGCGGCCCCTGTTCCTGCAGACCGAACGTCGGCGGCGCCGATTGTGGCCATCCGGGCCCGCCGGCAGCGAGCAGGGCCAACAGCACTCCTGAAGTCAGCGTCCCGAGCCGCAGGACCGGATTGCCGGATCGAACCATCATGCCGGCAACCGTAGCCGAAGCCGGCGCGGCGTCAAAGCGCTGTGGATCCAAATCCTAGATCAGCTTGATCGCCACGACGAAGCCGAGCACCAGCACCAGGGCGCCGAGCGCGACCCACAAGCCGAGATTTCGCTCGAGCCTGACCCGGATCCAATCGCCATAGCGATTGATGACTATCGCTGCCAGAAAAAACCGAATGCCACGGCCGACAATAGAACACAGCACGAATAGCCAGATGTTGTAGCCGGCAAATCCCGAAGCGATGGTGACGAGCTTGTACGGGATGGGCGTGAGCCCTTTGCCGATGATGATGACGGCACCCCACTTGGCGTAGGAGTCGCGAAACGCATCAATCTTGTCGCCAAGCCCATAGAGATGGATCAGCCACAGGCCGACCGAGTCGTAGAGTAATGAGCCAATGGCATAACCCAGGACGCCGCCCGCCACTGAAGCCGCAGTGCAAATGGCTGCAAACATCCATGCGCGCTGCGGGCGCGCCAACGACATCGGCGCCAGCATCACGTCCGGTGGGACCGGAAAGAATGAGCTTTCGGCGAAGGCCACGGCACCCAGGATCCAGAGCGCGTAGGGCTTGTGAGCGGCGTCGATGCACCAGTCGTAGATACGTTTGAGCATGGCGCCGCGATGAAGCACCATGGGACGGATTTGTCCATCGCCAGTTTTGTGACGGTTCTAGCGTGATCCGGAAAAGTGTGTAGCGGTTTTCCGAAAAGATCACGCTCAAACAACGACCTAAAGCGCGATGACGCTTCGACCCAATTTCATCGCGCTTTAGTGCCGCTTGCGCGCCGCGCGGCCCTCGAGCGCGGCAATTGGCCGCCGGGCAGAGATGGACGGTGACGCGACTTTGGGCAGCTTCATCGGCGATTTGGGCAGCTTCTCGGCAATGCCGAGCATGTCCTCGCGCCGCGACATCTCGCGCCAGACGTCTTCAGGACGCACGCCGGCCGAGGCCCAGAGCACGGTGAGATTGTAAAGCAGATCGGCGCTTTCCCGGACCACGGCCTTGCTGTCGCCGTTGACGGCGTCGATCGCGACCTCGATCGCCTCCTCGGCCAGCTTTTTCGCCATTTTGGAGGGCCCACGCTGAAACAGCCGGGCCGTACGCGATGTTGCCGGATCAAGATCTCTGGCCGCGAGCACAGCCAGATATAGCCGCTCAAGCGAATCACTCATGGTTCTGAAAACTACTCTAAAGCAATGGCGAGCGCGTTAACGCCCGACAATAAAGGCAAAACAGGCCGTCGCGGCAAGCACGACAGCCTGTTGTGGTCAATCCTTCGTAGCTAAAGCTAGTAGCAGTTGGTGTAGTAGCCCTGGCCGCAGAGCTCGGACGGAGCCGTGCCGCCATAGCGCTGATATTGATAGTTTGGGCCCGGACCGTAATAGGGTCCATCACCATAGTAGGCAGGTCCGCTGTAATAGGCGGGACCGCCATAATAGGGCCCGTTGTCATAGGCGTAGGCGTCACGGGTTGCGGCAATCGCAAGGCCAGTGCCAATGGCGCCGGCAATGGCCGCGCCGGCAAAGGCCGCGCCGCCGCCGCCATGCCAGTGACGGCCGCCTGCGATCGATGCGGTGGGAGCGACGCTGGTCAGCGCTAGCACCGCCGCGGTGGCGAGAACGGCCTTGCGGCCGGCACACTTCGAAAATCGGTCAAACATGACTTGGATCTCCTCTTGGACCCTCCTTGGGACCTTCAACGGTGCCTCGAGACAGGCTCATGTCCTTCAAACACCCGCATCCCATGTTGGGTTCCCCAACCCCAACACAAGCTGAACGATCTTGCGTGATCATGACGCAACCGCCGCTCATCAGCCGTTCATGTTGGCGTGAATCAGGCCATAACAACGCGGAACCGGCGACCGGTTGACGTTTGTAAGCAGATAGCTTACGTTGATCTTCGCATCAGCTTTTGGCAGCACGTTGATCAAGTCTTTCCGGAACAAGGCTCTTGGCGATCTTTGGTCTAAGGGAAGGACAGCAAAGATCGATTCGAAGATGCACGCCAGAATCCTGCGATGGCTCGATCAACTCGATAGTGCCGCTCTTCCTGAGGACATGAATGTGCTCGGCTTTGAGTTCCATCGTCTGCACGGGAAGCCGGTCAGATACACCGTCCATGTGAATGGTCCTTGGTGCATCACTTTCGAATTCGAGAACGGCAATGCATATCGGGTCGATTTCGAGCAATATCACTGACACCGAGCCGAGAGTAACTCGGCGTGGAGCTGCCATGGTCGAATATCCTGCCAAGAGAAATCTCCGCCGCTGCCCCGTTCATCCCGGCGCGGTGCTTCGCGAGGACATGCTGCCGGCCTCAGGCAAGACCAAGGTCGAGATCGCGCGCCTGTTGGGCATTTCGAGACAGCACCTTCACGACATCATGGAAGAGAAGAAGCCACTGTCGCCGGAGGTGGCGGTGCGCGTCGGAAAGCTGTTTGGGGGTGGCGCAGGGATCTGGGTCCGGATGCAGGCTGCCTGCGACACCTGGCACGCGGAACAGACGGTGGACGTCAGCCATATTCCCACCTTGAAGGTGGCCTGAGCCGTCCACACCAGTGTAGCCTTGCAATCGTTCAACTGGTTGACTGACGACCTTCTCACGGTCCAGCGTATCGTATGTCCATCTTCAGCCTCTACACTCGTGTCCTCGAGCTCCTCGGCAAAGAGGCGCGGCTGGGCTGGCTCCTGGCATTCGCCAATCTCCTGCTGGCCGGCTCGCAATTCGCTGAGCCGGTGCTGTTCGGACGGATCGTCGACGTGCTCTCCGGCAACACGGTCGCCGGCTCGAATTCGGCCTGGCCGTTCCTCATGGCGTGGGTCGCGTTCGGCCTGTTCACCATCGGCTGCAGCGCGATCGTGGCGCTGCAGGCCGACCGGCTCTCCCACCGCCAGCGCCAGGCGGTGCTGACCAGCTATTTCGAGCACATTTTGCAACTGCCGCTGACCTTCCACTCCGGCACCCATTCGGGCCGGCTGATGAAGGTGATGCTCAACGGCACCGACGCGCTGTGGCGGCTCTGGCTCGGCTTCTTCCGCGAGCACTTTGCCGCGATCCTGTCGGTGGTGGTGCTCTTGCCGCTGTCGCTCTATTTGAACTGGCGGATGGCGATCCTGCTGTTCGTGCTCTGCGTCGTCTTCACCGTGCTGACGACCTTCGTCGTGCGCAAGACTTTCGGCATGCAGATGGCGGTCGAGGAGCAATACAGCGAGCTCTCCGCGCGCGCCTCCGACGCGCTCGGCAACGTCGCGCTGGTGCAGAGTTTCGTTCGCGTCGAATCCGAGGTGAAGGGCTTGCGCTCCATCGCCGACCAGTTGCTTGCGGCCCAGATGCCGGTGCTGTCGTGGTGGGCGCTCGTCACCGTGATCACGCGCGCCTCCACCACCATCACGGTGCTCGCGATCTTCACGCTCGGCATCGCGCTGCACGACCAGGGCCTGACCTCGGTCGGCGAGATCGTGATGTTCGTAAGCTTTGCGACCTTGCTGATCCAGAAGCTCGAGCAGGTCGTGAGCTTCATCAATAACGTCTTCATGGAAGCCCCGCGCCTGCGCGAGTTCTTCAACGTGCTCGATGCCGTGCCCGCGGTGCACGACCGGCCCGATGCGATCGATGCGGGGCGGCTCTCCGGCCTGGTCGAGTTCAACGACGTCACCTTCTCCTATGACGGCAAGCGGCCGGCGATCGAAGACCTCTCCTTCACCGCGCTGCCCGGCCAGACCATCGCGCTGGTCGGCCCGACCGGCGCCGGCAAGTCGACTGCGATCGCGCTGCTGCATCGCGCCTTCGATCCGCAATCCGGCTTCATCAGGATCGACGGCATGGACGTGCGCGGCGTTACGCTGACATCGCTGCGGCGAAACATCGGCGTCGTGTTCCAGGAAGCGCTGCTGTTCAACCGCTCGATCGCGGAGAATTTGCGCGTCGGCAAGCCGGATGCGACCGAGGCCGAGATGCGCAAGGCGGCCGAGCGCGCGCAGGCGCTCGACTTCATCGAGCGCAGCGGCGGCTTCGAGACCAATGCCGGCGAACGCGGCCGCATGCTCTCCGGCGGCGAGCGGCAGCGGCTGTCGATAGCGCGCGCGCTGCTGAAGGACCCGCCGATCCTGATCCTGGACGAGGCGACCAGCGCGCTCGATGCCGTCACCGAGGCCAAGGTGAACGCTGCTCTCGATGAAGTGATGAAGGGCCGCACCACCTTCGTGATCGCCCACCGCCTCTCCACCATCCGCAATGCCACGCGGATCCTGGTGTTCGAGAACGGACGGGTGATCGAAAGCGGAACTTTCGATGAACTCGTGGCCAAAGGCGGCCATTTCGCCGAGCTCGCGAAAGCCCAGTTCATGGTGAATCAGAACGCACGGCCCAGCGTGACAGCGGCTGAGGCAGTCGCGACTGCCGCCAAGTCCCCTTAACAAGTCCCCCTAGCATCGTCGAAATTCAGCCTATTTCATTGCGGAATACGACCCGGAAACCCCTATTCTCGACACATGAGCCGGTATAGGTTTGCGCGGCCGCAAGCGGCGGCGCTGGATTTCAGAACCGAACAGAGATCACGAGAGCCGTCCGGAACCGGCGGATCTCCAAGGACCGGAATCGGATAGTGCACGCCTTTCGCCCGCTGCTTCGCAAGTCCCTGTTCAACCTGTTCGCTGCGGCCCTCGCAGTCGGTGCGCTGCTCGCCTCGCGCAATGCGCATGCCGAAGCGTTGCTGCTGATCGAAGCCGATAGCGGCAAGGTGCTGCAGGCGGAGAATGCGACCGTCCCCTGGTATCCGGCCTCCGTCACCAAGATTATGACCGCCTATGTGACGCTGAAGGCGGTCAAGGACGGTAAGATCACGCTCGACACGCTGCTGACGGTGTCACCGACGGCGGCTTCGCAGTCGCCCTCGAAGATGGGCCTCCGTCCGGGAACGCAGCTCACCGTCGACAACGCGCTGAAAATGATGATGGTCAAGTCGGCGAACGACATGGCCGTGGTGCTGGCGGAAGGCGTCGGCGGCTCGATCGACGGCTTCTCCGCGATGATGAACGACACCGCGAAGCGGCTCGGCATGACGCAGACGAACTACGTCAATCCCAACGGCCTGCCTGCGGATGGACACGTCACCTCGGCGCGCGACCTCGGTATTCTCGCGCGCTCGTTCCTGCGCGACCTGCCGGAGTACGAATATTTCGTGCACATCCCGGCGATCCGCTTTGGCAAGCGCGTCACCGCGAATTTCAACAAGCTGATCGGCCGCTATCCCGGCGCCGACGGTTTCAAGACCGGCTTCATCTGCGCCTCCGGCTACAACCTCGTGGCGTCAGCCACGCGCAACGGCCGCCGCCTGATCGCGGTGGTGCTCGGCGCCAGCTCCGGAACTGCGCGCGCGGTAAAGGCGGCGCAGCTGCTCGAGCGCGGCTTCAGCCAGGACAATCTGTCGTGGCTGCGTCCCTCGCTCGGCACGGTCGAAAACCTCGTGCCGGTCGATGCTTCGCCGCCGAATTTGCGCGAGGAGATGTGCGGCGGTCACCACAAGCGGCCGGCCAGCGACGACGACGATGCGCTGATCGCGACCAATGGCGGCACCAGCGGATCGGCCTCCGCCACCGGGGGCGAAGCTCAGGTGACGTTCTTCACCGCGGGTCTTCAGCCGCCCCTGATGAAGGCGTCCGAACTGATGGCCTCGGCCCCGGCTGCAGCAGAGCCCGTGGTCGTCTACACCGGTCCGACCCGCACCGGCGCAGCCCTGGTCGCGGCGGTCGCAGCCGACACCGATCAGCAAAACCCGCCGAAGGCGCGTGGTAAGAAGTCGCGTATCGCCAAGAAGCCTAGCGCGGGAGCGGACGCCAAGACAGCGGCGGCGAAGCCGGAGGCTGCCAAGCCTAACGCCAAAGGTGACGCCAAGACCGCGGCCAAGCCGGCGGCGAGCAAGCACGCCGCGGTCAAACCCGATGCGGCGGCCAAGCCTGCCGAGAAGCCAGTGGCGAGCGGCGATCAGGCTCCCAAGCCGGCCAAGCCCAAGGCTGTCACCAAACCGAAGCCGGCGCCCAACAACAGCTAGGTTAACGCTCCAGGCCCGTCAGGCTGCGTCCGCACTTCGCACCTGCGGCAGCCATTTGCGACGATTCCAGTAGCCACTTTCCGACCTTTGCCCTAAGCCTCGACCGCTTGCCAGCCGTTCCGGCAGGCTCGATACTGTCGGCAATGAGGCAAGCCCGAGACACAACGGGCTCTTGTGAGAGAGGGGAGTTTCCATGGAGCGCATCTGGCTCAAGCAATATCCGCCCGGCGTGCCCGCTGATATCGAGCCGACGCAATACGCATCGCTGGTCGACCTCCTCGAGGAGAGCTTTGCGAAGTTCGCCGACCGCAAGGCGTTCATCTGCATGGACAAGGCGATCAGCTATCGCGACCTCGACCAGATGTCGCTGGCGCTCGCCGCCTATTTGCAGGGACGCGGCCTGCAGCGCGGCGCCCGCGTCGCGATCATGATGCCGAACGTGCTGCAATATCCCGTCGCCACCGCCGCGGTGCTGCGTGCCGGCTTTGCCGTGGTCAACGTCAACCCGCTCTACACCCCGCGCGAGCTCGAGCATCAGCTCAAGGATTCCGGCGCCGAAGCCGTCATCGTGCTGGAGAATTTTGCCCACACCGTCGAGCAGGTGATCGCGAAGACTGAGGTCAAGCACGTCATCGTCGCCAGCATGGGCGATTTGCTCGGCTTCAAGGGCGTGATCGTCAATCTCGTCGTCCGCCGCGTTAAGAAGATGGTCCCGGCCTGGTCGCTGCCGGGCGCGGTGTCGTTCAACGACGCGATCTCGGCCGGTCGCGGTGCGACCTTCAACAAGCCGAAACTGTCGCCGGGCGACGTCGCCTTCCTGCAATATACCGGCGGCACCACCGGCGTCTCCAAGGGCGCCACGCTGCTCCACCGCAACATCGTCGCCAACGTCCTGCAGAACGACGCCTGGCTGCAACCGGCGATGGCCGCGCCACCGCATGTCGATCAGCTGATGATCGTCTGCGCGCTGCCGCTCTATCACATCTTCGCGCTGACGGCCTGCTACCTGCTCGCGGTGCGCGCCGGCGGCTGCAATCTGCTGATCCCCAACCCGCGCGACATCGCGGGCTTCATCAAGGAATTGGCGAAGTATCAGGTCAACAGCTTCCCGGCCGTGAACACGCTCTACAACGGGCTGATGCACCATCCAGACTTCAAGAAGCTCGACTTCTCCAAGTTGAAGATCTCCAACGGCGGCGGCATGGCCGTACAGCGCCCGGTGGCCGAGCAGTGGAAGGCCGTGACCGGCTGCTCCATCGCCGAGGGCTACGGCCTGTCGGAGACCTCGCCGACGCTAACCTGCAACACCGCCACCAATGCCGAGTTCAACGGCACGATCGGCATCCCCGTGCCATCGACCTACATCTCGATCCGCGACGACGACGGCAATGAAGTCCCGCTCGGCCAGGCCGGCGAGATCTGCGCCAAGGGCCCGCAGGTGATGTCGGGCTACTGGAACAGGCCGGAGGAGACCGCGAAGGTGATGACCGCCGACGGCTATTTCCGCACCGGCGACATCGGCATCATGGATGAGAAGGGCTACACCAGGATCGTCGACCGCAAGAAGGACATGATCCTGGTCTCCGGCTTCAACGTCTATCCCAACGAGATCGAGGAAGTGATCGCGAGCCATCCGGGCGTGCTCGAATGCGCGGTGATCGGCGTTCCCGACAGCGGGTCCGGCGAAGCGGTGAAGGCCTTCGTGGTGAAGAAAGACCCGAACCTCACGGTGGAGGACGTCATCAAGTTCTGCCGCGAGCAGCTCACCGGATACAAGGTGCCCAAGCAGATCGAATTCCGTGCCGATTTGCCCAAGACCAATGTCGGCAAGATCCTGCGCCGCGAGCTGCGCGACGAGAAGAAGGCTCAGGCGGCGTAAGGCCGCCTCGCTGGCTCATGACTGACATCGGCAACATGACGCCGGCCGGCGTTCTCGCCTTCTGGCGCGAAGCCGGTCGCGAGCGCTGGTACAAGCCCAGCGACGCGTTCGACGCGGAGGTCCGCCGCCGCTTTCTTCCGCTTTGGCAGAAGGCCGCGGCAGGCGAACTGGTGTCGTGGGAGGACTGCGACGACGGCGCACTCGCGCTCGTCATCGTACTCGACCAGTTTCCCCGCAACATGTTCCGCGGCACGCCGGAAGCCTTTGCCAGCGATCCGCTGGCGCGTGACGTCGCCCGCCGCGCCATCGCGCGGGGCGCAGATCGCAGGATCGATCCCCTCCTGCTCGAGTTCCTCTATTTGCCCTTCATGCATTCCGAGCACCTGCCTGACCAGTTGCACTGCGTTGCGCTGTTTGAAAACACCGACAATGCCGAAAATCTGAAATACGCTCGGGAGCACGCCGATATCATTGCGCGGTTCGGCCGCTTCCCCCACCGCAACCGCCTGCTCGGCCGCGACAGCACCGCGGAGGAGCGGGCCTTCCTCGACAGCGGCGGCTTTGCGGGCTGATGACATAACGGTGAAGGGTCGCCGCCCTCGCCGCTTCCCCCGCCAGCAACATTGTGCAGTGCCGCCACACGGTCTAAAAAGCCCTACCGATTTTCAGGGAGACTGACGATGGCGATCCAGACTGGCGACAAGCTGCCCGAGGCGAAATTCCGCGTGATGACGGCGGAAGGCCCGCAGGTGAAGACCACCGACGACATCTTCAAGGGCAAGAAAGTGGCGCTGTTTGCCGTGCCCGGCGCCTACACCGGCACCTGCCACAAGATGCATCTGCCGAGCATCTTCCTCAACGCCTACGCCATGAAGGACAAGGGCGTCGATACCATCGCCATCGTCTCCGTCAACGACGCCTTCGTCATGAACGCCTGGAAGCGCGACACCGACCAGCGCGACGAGGCGATCTTCCTCGCCGACGGCAACGCCGAATTCGCCAAGGCGATCGGCATGGAGTTAGATGCCTCCGGCAACGGCCTCGGCATCCGCTCCAAGCGCTATTCGATGCTGGTCGAGGATGGCGTGGTCAAGAAACTGAACCTCGAAGCAATGCCCGGCAAGGTCGAGGTGTCCGGCGGTGATACGCTGCTCGGGCAGCTGTAAGCGTTCAGGCCCGGCTTTTTCCAAGGATGACGTCATTGCCCGGGCTTCTCCCGGGCATCCACGTTCTTGGTCGCATGCAGGAAGGCGTGGATGGCCGGGTCAGGCCCGGCCATGACGAACTGAGAGAGCGAGCAATCGCCCTACTCCGCCACCCGTGTCTTCAACCTTGCCACAGCGACGCCGTCGCGCGCCAGCTGATCGGCCCGTTCGTTCTCCGGATGGCCGGCATGGCCCTTGACCCAGTGCCAGCGCACCTCATGCGCCTTCAGCGCCGCATCGAGGCGCTGCCATAGCTCGACATTCTTCACCGGCTTCCTGTCGGCGGTGCGCCAGCCGTTGCGCTTCCAGCCGTGGATCCAGCCGGTGATGCCCTGCCGGACGTATTGGCTGTCGGTGTAGAGATCGACGGTGCACGGCTTCTTCAGCGCTTCCAGCGCGGAGATTGCCGCCATCAATTCCATCTGGTTGTTGGTGGTGTGGCGCTCGCCGCCGTTCAGCTCTTTCTCCTTGTCGCCGAACTTCAGGATCGCGCCCCAGCCGCCGGGCCCGGGATTTCCCGAGCACGCGCCATCGGTATAGATCGTGACATTGGGGAGCTCGCTCACGCGACCAGTCCTGACGGCATCAGCCCGTAATCGCGTACGCTGGAGACGCTCTGGTGGAAGCGCAGCTTGCGAAAATATTCCAGCGGATCCTTCGGCTTGACCAGCGCACCGGGCGGCACATTGAGCCAGTCGACCAGCCGCGTCAGCAGGAAGCGGACGGCAGCGCCGCGCGCCAGCAGCGGCAGCACGGCCTCTTCCGCCTCGGTGAGCTTTCGCACCCGGCCGTAAGCGTTGAGGAAGGCGCGCGCCTTGGTGACGTTGAAGGAGTGATCCGGCTCGAAACACCAGGCGTTGAGGCAGATCGCAACGTCATAGGCCAGCATGTCGTTGCAGGCGAAGGTGAAGTCGATGATGCCCGAGAGCTTGTCGCCGAGGAAGAAGACGTTGTCGTTGAAGAGGTCGGCGTGGATCACGCCCTCGGGCAAATTGTTCGGCCAGACCCCGCTCGAGAGATAATCGAGCTCGTGGCCAAGGAACGCGCGCAGACCCGGCTGCACCTCGTCGGCACGGTGTGCTGCAGCATCGAACAGCGGCCGCCAGCCCGCGACCGACAGCGCGTTCGGCCGCTTGATGGCAAAGTTGGCGCCGGCCAGATGCATCCTGGCCAACCCCTCGCCGACGCCGGCGCAATGGTTCGCGTTCGGCTTGCGTGGCCAGACGCCTTCGAGAAAGGTGATGATCGCGGCCGGCCGTCCCGACAGCTCGCGCAGCGCCTCGCCGTCTCTCGCCTTCACCGGCAGCGGGCAATTGACGCCATGCTCGGCGAGATGCGTCATCAACGCGAGAAAGAACGGCAGATCGTTCTTCGCCACGCGCTTCTCGTAGAGCGTGAGGATGAACGAGGCCTGCTGATTTGCTTGGCTGGTGTGCAGCAGGAAGTTGGTGTTTTCGACGCCCTCGGCAATGCCCTTGTAGGAGAGCAGTTCGCCGAGATCGTATTGCTTCAGGAAATCCGCAAGCTCGTCGGCGGCAACGTCGGTGTAGACCGCCATAAAGGTCTACTCGGCGGCGGCTTCGGGGCGCACCTGACGCGGCAGCGGGAAGAACTCGTTTTCCTCCGCGGCCGAGACCGTTTCCACATGCAGCGTGAAGCGCTCGGCGAACGCGTCCATGATCTCCTCGACGATCACTTCCGGCGCGGATGCGCCCGCGGTGATGCCGAGGCTGGTGATGTTTTCGAACCGCTTCCAGTCGATTTCGGCGGCGCGCTGCGCCAGCACCGCGACCTTGCAGCCCTCGCGCTCGGCGACCTCGCGCAGGCGCTGCGAGTTCGACGAGTTCGGCGCGCCGACCACGATCAAGGCATCGACCACCGGCGCCACCTTCTTCACCGCGAGCTGGCGGTTGGTGGTGGCGTAACAGATGTCTTCCTTGTGCGGCCCGTTGATGTTCGGGAAGCGCTCCTTGAGCAGCGCCACGATCTCCGCGGTGTCGTCGATCGACAGCGTGGTCTGGGTCACGAAGGCGAGGTTGTTCGGATCTTTCGGAGCGATGGTCTTGGCATCCTCGGCGGTCTCGATCAGGGTGACGGCGCCGGTCGGCAACTGGCCGAGCGTGCCGACCACTTCGGGGTGATGGGAATGGCCGATCAGGAAGATCTCGCGGCCGCGCTTGAAGTGGATCGCGGCCTCGCGGTGCACCTTGGTCACCAGCGGGCAGGTCGCATCCAGCGAGAACAAATTGCGCGACGTCGCATCGGCCGGAACCGATTTCGGCACGCCATGGGCCGAGAATACCACCGGCGCCGTGGTGTTTTCCGGGATCTCGGCCAGCTCCTCGACGAAGATGGCGCCCTTCTTCTTCAACCCGTCGACGACGTATTTGTTATGCACAATCTCATGGCGAACATAGACCGGAGCGCCATACTTATCGAGCGCCCGTTCCACGGTGTCGATCGCCCGAACCACCCCGGCGCAGAAGCCGCGAGGAGAACAAAGCACGATCTTGAGGTCTGGTTTGGCTGACATTGAGCAATCTCGGGACCGAATCACCGATTCGCCTTCTGGCGAGGGACGGTCGATGGATGGAAAAGGGCCTAAAGCGGTCTGATTGGACTTTAGAGCGACTTGAGAGGGAATTGGGCCCCCTTTCGGGCGCTGTCAAGGCACTATCTATAGCAGAACCATTGCGTGACTACCCCCTCCGGGCTTATATAGCGCGAATTCCCAGTCATCGCTGATGACCACCGACTTCGCCTCCAAAGGGGTGGGCGAAGCACAAAGGAGATTTGCCATGAGCAACGCACCTCTGATGCCCAAGGCGACCGCCGTCTGGCTGCTCGACAACACCGCGCTGACCTTCGACCAGGTCGCCGATTTCACCAAGATGCATCCCCTGGAGATCCGGGCGATCGCCGACGGTGACGCCGCGCAGGGCATCAAGGGCATGGACCCCCTTTCCAACGGCCAATTGACCCGCGAGGAGATCGAACGGGCCGAGAAGAATCCGGATTACCGGCTCCGCCTCCAGGAGAGCAAGGTGGTGCTGCCGCCCCAGCCCAAGCGCAAGGGCCCGCGCTACACCCCGGTGTCGCGCCGCCACGAGCGCCCCAGCGCCATCCTCTGGCTGCTGCGCAGCCATCCCGAGCTCAAGGACGCCCAGATCATGCGCCTGGTCGGCACCACCAAGAGCACGATTGCCAGCGTTCGCGATCGCACCCACTGGAACACCTCGCAGCTGACCCCGATCGACCCCGTCACACTCGGCCTCTGCTCGCAGATCGAACTCGATTTCGAGGTGGCGCGCGCGGCCAAGGAAAAGCCGATCGACGCAGCCTATGGCGGCGCCACCCTGCTGCCCGCTTCCGAGACCACCAAGAAGGACGAGTACGAGACGTCGGAGAAGTCGAGCGACGACCTCAACGTCGACGCCGTGTTCGCCAAGCTGAAGACGCTGGGCGGCAAGAAGCAGGAGCAAGAGGAGGAGTAGTCCTCGCTCTGACATTCGCGACCGAATGCAAACGCGGCGGAAAAACCCGCCGCGTTTTTGTTTGGCTCGCTTATCCAGGACGACGATGTAGAGGGGTGGCGCGCTTCCTCAACACCGTCATTGCGAGGAGCTCTTGCGACGAAGCAATCCAGACCGCCTCCGCGGAAAGATTCTGGATTGCTTCGCTGCGCTCGCAATGACGGGGGAGAGACCTTCGCTCCCGTTACGGCCGATCCGGATGGTTCAGCATGTACTCGCCGAGATCGCGCTGTCGGCTGTCGGCGCGGGACATCGCGGCGCTGCGCTGCACGTCGCGGTCCTTGCGGCAGGCCACGTATTCGGGCGAGCCGGCCGCATAGCCGCGGCTCAGGCACACCGCATTGTCGTCGTCACCGCCCATCGCGGTCGGCGTCTGGTAACGCGCCGAGCAGGCGGAGAGAGCGAGGCCCGCAAACACGGTCGCAAGAAACGTCTTCGCATTCATGACAGTCTTTCATCCGTCGAGACGCGCGCCAAGCACGCGCCTCAGGATCAGGGTTGAGCGGAAAAATGCGGCCACTTCAAGCCCCATCTGCGCCTCACACCCGCCCCTTCAGCGCCTCCCCGATCTCGTCCAGCACCTTGGGATCCTCGATCGTGGCGGGCATGGTCCAGGTGTCGCCATCGGCGATCTTCTTGATGGTGCCGCGCAAGATCTTTCCGGAGCGCGTCTTGGGCAGGCGGCCGACGGTGATGGCGAGCTTGAAGGCGGCGACGGGGCCGAGTCTGTCGCGCACAAGGGCGACGATCTCCTTTTCGATCTCGGCGGGCGCGCGCTTCACGCCGGCCTTGAGCACCAGGAAGCCACAGGGCACCTCGCCCTTGATCGCGTCCTTGACGCCGAGCACGGCGCATTCGGCGACATCCGGATGCGAGGCCAGGATCTCCTCCATCCCGCCGGTGGAGAGCCTGTGGCCGGCGACGTTGATGATGTCGTCGGTGCGGCCCATCACGAAGACATAGCCGTCCTCGTCCTTGTAACCGGCGTCCGAGGTTTTGTAGTAGCCGGGGAATTCTGTGAGATAGGCTTCCTTGAAGCGATCGTCCTGATTCCACAGCGTCGGCAGGCAGGCCGGCGGCATCGGCAGCTTGATGACGATCGAGCCCATGGTGTTGGGACCGACGGGCTTGGCCGCTTCATCCACCACATCGACCTGGTAGCCCGGCATCGGCACCGTTGGCGAGCCGTGCTTCACCGGCAGCATGCCCAACCCCACCGGATTGCCGGCAATGCACCAGCCGGTTTCGGTCTGCCACCAATGGTCGATCACCGGCACCTTGAGCTGTTGCTCCGCCCATTCCACGGTCGGCGGATCGGCGCGCTCGCCGGCGAGGAACAGCGTGCGGAATTTCGACAGGTCATATTGCCGGATGAACTTGCCTTCCGGATCCTCTTTCCGGATCGCGCGGAACGCGGTCGGCGCGGTGAACAAGGCGACCGCCTTGTGCTCGCTGATCACGCGCCAGAACGCGCCGGCGTCGGGCGTGCCGACCGGCTTGCCCTCATACATGATCGAGGTCGCGCCGTGCAGCAGCGGGCCGTAGATGATGTAGCTGTGGCCGACCACCCAGCCGATGTCGGAGCCGCACCACCAGACCTCGCCCGGCTTGACGCCGTAGAGGTTGAACATCGACCATTTCACCGCGACGAGATGCCCGCCATTGTCGCGCACGACGCCCTTGGGAATGCCGGTGGTGCCTGAGGTGTAGAGGATGTAGAGCGGATCGGTGGCGGCGACCGGCACGCACGGCGCGGTCTTGCCGTCGTTCATTGCTTTGCGGCGCAGGCTCGCCCAATCATAGTCGCGCCTTGGGGTGAGGTCGCAGATGAGCTGCGGGCGCTGCAGCACGATGCAGGCCCTGGGCTTCGCACCCGCGAGCCTGATCGCCTCGTCGAGCAGCGGCTTGTACTGCACGATACGGCCGGGCTCGATGCCGCAGCTTGCGGAGAGAATGAGCTTCGGCTGCGCATCGTCGATGCGCGTCGCGAGCTCCTTGGCGGCAAAGCCGCCGAACACCACGGAATGCACCGCGCCGATGCGCGCGCAGGCGAGCATCGCGACCACGGCCTCCGGCACCATCGGCATGTAGAGAATGACGCGATCACCTTTGGCGACGCCAAAGTCCTGCATGATGGCGGCGAGCGCCTGCACCTCCGCGAGCAACTCGGCATAGGTGAATTTGGTGACCGAATTGGTCAGCGGCGAATCATGGATCAGCGCGACCTGGTCGGCGCGGCCGCGTTCGACGTGACGGTCGAGCGCGTTGTAGCAGGTATTGACGACACCGCCGGTGAACCAGCGGCCGTAAACGCCTTGCGCGGGGTCGAAGATCTTCTTCGGCGGCTCGATCCAGTCGATCTCCTTCGCCGCCTCGGCCCAAAAGCCCTCGGGATCGGCCAGCGAGCGCGCATAGACCTCGTGATAAAGGCTCTTTCCCTCGACGTTTCCCTGGGCATTCATGCAAGCGCTCCCGTTCCCTTTATTGGCCTTGCCTTGACCTGACGGCAGGACGTCGGTCCCGCCATGACAGGGATCAAGTGCCGACCTTGTTTGAGGCGTATTTTCCCGGGAACGGGCCGCGGTTCAAGCTGAAAAGGAAGATGAAGCTACCTGTCTCACCGTTCTTGCAGGGAAAGGCGAAGAAAAGCGACTAGCCTTCCATCGCGTTCAACCGCTGCAACCGATCCTGCATGACCTTCTTCAGATCGTCGCCGGGGCGGCGGAGGCTGGCGTCGCGGGTGGCGAGGAAATCGCGCTGGGACCTGCGCAGGGCGCCCGCCGAGCGCTTGCCCGCTGATTTCAGCACGCGCTCATAGGTCTCGGCGATCTGGCGGTCGAGCACGCCCAATTGCGGATCAGCGCAGATCACCTTCTCGACCTCGCGCTTCGCCGCCGCACAATCGAACGACGGGCCATTGCCGGAATTCGCGGCCAGCGGGCGCGGAGCCTCGGCGCCGAACTTTGCGATCTCCGCCATCATGGTGCGGCGGCCGTCCGCGGCATTCGCGTTGCCGGGATCGAGCCGCAGCGCGCTCTCGTAATCGGCCAGCGCGTTCTTGCGGTCGCCCATCTTCGTGTAGAGCACGGCGCGGTTGTTGTAGGTCTGCGCGAAATTCGGATCGAGTTTCAGCGCAGCCTCGTAGTCGCCGAGCGCCGCCCCTCGCCCTTGAACTGATAGGAATCGCCGCGGTTGGTGAAGAAGTTCGGCCGCGGTGCCAGCCGCAGCGCCTGGTCGTAATCGGCAATCGCCTTGTCGTAGTCCTTCATCGCGGCATAGGAGAGCCCGCGATTGTCGTAATATTCCGGCGCTTTCGGATCGAGCCTGATCGCCTCGCTGTCGTCGGCAACCGACTTGTCGAGCTGACCGAGCTTCTTGTAGGCGGCACCGCGATTGGTGTAGCTGCGCGGCCGATTCGGATCGAGCCGCAAGGCCTCGCTGAGATCGGCGACCGCTCTCTCGTTGTCACCGTTGAGATAATAGGTCGCGCCGCGATCGGACCAGGCTTGCGCATAATCCGGCTTCAGCTTGATCGCCTGGTCGTAATCGGCAAGCGCACGGTCGAGCCGGCGCTGAGTGGTATAGGCTACGCCGCGCAGCTCATAAGCCTCGGCATCCCGCGGATCGAGTTCGATCGCCTTGCTGAGATCGGACGTGGCGCGGTTGAGATCGCCACCCGCCTCTCGCAACAGATCGCCGCGCAGGCGCCAGGCGCGCGCGTTCTTGCCGTCGAGCGCGATGGCGCGGTCGATATCCCGCAGCGCCTGCGTGAGGCCGCCGGAGCTCCGCGCATTGGCATCGGCACGAACCAGCAGCGCCGCGACCCGGTCGGAGTTTGGATTCGAGATCTGGTCG
The DNA here is from genome assembly GCF_016612535.1 of Bradyrhizobium diazoefficiens. NCBI lineage: Bacteria > Pseudomonadati > Pseudomonadota > Alphaproteobacteria > Hyphomicrobiales > Nitrobacteraceae > Bradyrhizobium > Bradyrhizobium diazoefficiens. The sequence continues at coordinate 2,953,986 of NZ_JAENXS010000001.1, read as the reverse complement.
ATAATGGCGCTGCACGCCGTAGTCAATTCCGCTGGCGCGGCCTTGCTTCCCATCACGCAATCGGCGGCAGCCGACGCCGGGGCGGCGAAAACGAGGCTGACCGCCGCGCTGAGGAGTAAGGCGCGCAACGCGGTTTTGGATATTTGCGCGGAAGAACGCGGGCCGCACATGAGGAAGGCTCCGTAACATCAGGTTTTTACCATTGTCGCGGCGGACGGAGAGTGGGTTCAAAATGGGGCTTTCGCGCCGTCATGGCCGGGCTTGTCCCGGCCAGCCACGCCTTCGCCGCGGCACAGAGAACGTGGATGCCCGGGACAAGCCCGGGCATGACGACCTCCTATGAGGCGAACACCATCAATATCCGTCCGCGCCGTTCAGCTTTTGCAGCCGCTCCTGCATCGCCTTCCTCAAATCATAGCCCGGCCGGCCGAACCCGGCGTTCCGGCGTGCAATAAAGTCATCCTGCTCGCGCTGGAGCGCCTTCGCCTCGCCCGCATTGCGCGCCTCACGCAGCACGCGCGCATTGGCGGCATAGACCTCGCGGTCGAGGTCGGCGAGCTCGCGGTTGGCGCAGATTGCCTTCTCGACGGGGCGGCGCGCGCCTGCGCAATTGAAGCTGGGCTTGCCGGCCACCGCCATCTGCGCACCGATCCGCTCGAGCTCGCGCGAGAGCGCCTTGTGATTGGCCTTGGCCCTCTCGTGATTCGGATCGATCCGGAGCGCCGCCCCAAAATCCTGCACCGCCTTGGGCCGGTCTCCCTTCTTCAGCCAGAGTTCGCCGCGGGTGTTGAAGAGATCGGCGAGTGTCGGATCGAGCAAAAGCGCGCGGCTGTCATCGGCGATGGCGCGGTCGATCTGATCACGCCGTGCATGGAGCGCGCCGCGTGCGATCAGCGCCTTGATCAGGTCGGGCTTTGCGGTCTTCTCGTTGTCGATGACTGCGGCGCAGGCCGAGGCCGCCTTGTCCATGTCGTCGGCCGCAGCGGCGGCCAGACATGGCGCAACGTCGACCTGCACGACGGCGGCCGGCTCGTCCCCGGTCGCGGCATGGGCCGCCCCGAGCGCGAGCGCACCCAGCAGCACAACGCCGGACAACTGAATCAGACCGGAAGGACGCATGTTCGTTGTAATCGGAAGCTCTTGCTTTCTGGCCGCACTATCCATCATACGGCCGGATTGGTGCTAGCTTGTGGCACCGCTCAAATCGGTTTCGGGGATCGTCGTGACGACATTCGAATGGATCATCGCGCTTCTGCTCGGCGCCGTTGCATTATCGGCGCTGGCGCGGCGGATCAAGGTCCCCTATCCGACCTTTCTCGCGATCGGCGGCGCGCTGATCGCCTTCTTGCCGTCGGGCCCGTCCTGGACGCTCGACCCTGGCCTGGCCTTGGCACTTTTTGTCGCACCGGTGCTGTTGGATGCCGCATTCGACACTTCGCTGCGCGATCTCCGCAACAACTGGGTTCCGGTCTCGACCCTGGTCGTGGCTGCGGTCGGCCTGACCACGATCGGCGTGGCCGTTGTCGCGCACTGGCTGATGCCTGAGATGCCCTGGGCCGCCGCGATTGCGCTCGGCGCCATCGTGGCGCCGCCGGATGCCGCGGCCGCCGTCGCGATCCTGAGCCAGGTGAAGCTACCCTATCGGATGGTGAAGGTTCTGGAGGGCGAAAGCCTGCTCAACGATGCGACCGCGCTGCTGATCTACCGCATCGCCGTGGGCGCGGTCGCCATGGAGCACCTGAAATGGAGTGAGGTCGCGCCGACCATCGCGCTGGCGCTGGTCGGCAGCGCCGTCGCCGGGTTTGTGGCGGCGCGCGTCGTCCCGCTGCTGCTGGAGCGGATCACGGAGGCCCCGAGTTCGATCATCGTGCAGTTCACCACCACCTTCATGATCTGGATCGGCGCCGAGCATCTTGGCCTCTCGGGCATCCTCACCATCGTCGTCTACGCGATCACGATGGCGCGCGGCGCACCGGCCCGCATGCCGGCGCGGCTGCGGGTGCCGTCCTATGCGGTCTGGGAGACCATGGTGTTCGTGCTCAACGTGCTCGCCTTCATGCTGATCGGCATGCAGATGCGACCGATCTGGATACGGCTCGACGCGGACGTGCGCTGGGAGTATTGCGTGGCGGCTGGCTGCATCCTGCTCACGGTCATTGTGGTCCGGCTTGCCTGGATCACGTTCTATCGCACGTCGTTGCACGTGCTGATCGCGCGCGGAGTCTATCACCCGAAGGATCCGAAAGCCGTCGCCTCGCCCAAGGGCGGCCTCATCATCGCCTGGTGCGGCATGCGCGGCCTCATCACGCTCGCTGCCGCCTTTGCGCTGCCGGAGGCTTTTCCCTATCGCGATTTCATCCTGTTCAGCGCCTTTGCGGTCGTGCTCGGCACCCTCGTGGTCCAGGGTCTGACGCTGCGGCCGCTGATCCTCGCCTTCGACCTCAGGGACGACGACCCCGTCGCCGTCGAGGTCGCGCGCGCCCGCGCCATCGCCTATCGTGCCGCACTCGATGCAATCGAGGACGATCCGTCCGAGGAAGCGGAAATCCTGCGGCTCGAATATCGCGCCGTGCTGATGCGGGCGGACGACGACCCGAACGGCGGCGTCGCCACCGGCGAACTGCCCGCCGACCCGCTGCGCCGCCGCGCCATCGACGCCGCGCGCAAATCGATCTTCAGCCTGCGCGCCACCGAGGTCATCGGCGATGACGCGTTTCACCGGATCGAGGAGGATCTGGATCGCGCGGAGCTGAGCGCGGGGGGATAGCTCGTCGTCCTGGCGAAGGCGGAGATTCGAGTTACGCCCCCGCCTTGCAGGTGATCCCGCCGTCGACCACGAGCTCGATCCCGGTCACATATTTCGACTCGTCCGAGGCCAGGAACAGCGCGGCGTTGGCGACGTCCCAGGCGTCGCCCATGTGGCCCATCGGCACCTGCGCATCACGCGCGCGCCACATCGCTTCGACATCGCCCTTGGCGTAGCTCGCGGCGAGGCCCGCCGAATGCTCCACCATCGGCGTCTTCATCAGGCCGGGCAGGATCGCGTTCACCCGCACATGGTGCCGGGCGAAGTCGATCGCGGTGGTGCGCGTCATCTGGTTCATCGCGGCCTTCGAGGTGCCGTAGGTGACGTAGGAGATGCCCATGTGGCGGATCGAGGCGATCGAGGAAATGTTGATGATTGAGCCGCCGCCCTGCTTCACCATTCCGGGAATGACGTGCTTCATGGCGAAATAGGCGCTCTTGAGGTTGACGCTGAAGACGCGGTCCCAGCTCTCCTCCGTCACCTCGACCACGCTGCCCATCTCGGCGATGCCGACATTGTTGTCGAGCACATCGATACGGCCGTAAGCTTTAAGGCACGCCGCGACCATCGCTTCGACTTCGGCTGCGCGCGAGACATCGGCGGTGAACGCCGTCGCCTTGCCGCCTTCGCCAGTGATGATCTTGGCGGTTTCTTCGGCGGCAGCGCCATTGCGATCGACGCAAAACACCTGCGCACCCTCGCGCGCAAACGTCACGGCGGTGGCCTTGCCGTTGCCCCAGCCGGGCCCGATCGAACCGGCGCCCACCACCATCGCAACCTTGCCCTTGAGCCGGTCCATCGCGTGTCTCCCTTTTTGTTCTTTGTAGCCCGGATGGAGCGCAGCGCAATCCGGGGCCGCTGTTCCCGGATTACGCTTTCGCTCCATCCGGGCTACGGATCTTTACAGGCGCTCATTTTGGTGACGTTAGCACCGATGGGGTGGCCGACAATCTCAGAAAGAGTCTGGCACGCCCCGTCATGGCACAACCGCCATTCTCCGGCCGCGCCGGAATTGCCGAGCACCACCTCCGGCATTGGTGCGTGCCGCGGTTGCCATTGAAACCAGCCGTCGACGAGTCGTGCCTCGGGCGGCGGCTCCATGCCCGGGCCGGTGCCCTTGACGCGGGCCTGCACCAGTTCGAGGCCGGCCGGTGTGACGCGCCAGTCTTCCTGCCAGTCGACCTTCGCGATCGAATGCGTCCACACCAGCGTGAAGGCGGACAGCGCCAGCGCCTTCACGCCTCCCGCTGTTGCGAAGCAGAGACTCACATCGCCTCGACGATCGCCGGCGGGCGCTGCCGCCATTGCCACAGCACGAGCGCTGCGGAGAGCACGAAGCCCGCAGTGTCGCTGAACGGGAAGTCACCGAGCAGGCACATCGCGGCGCCGAGCGCGACCAGGCGCTCGAGCAACGTCATCCTCGTGAACAGGAAGCCGATCGCGACCATGCCGAACAGCGCGATCGCCACCAGCGCCTTGAAGCTCGCCAGCGCCACCGCGCCGTAGAAGCCGAGCTTGGCCGCCATGGGGTCGCCGGCCTGCAACATCAGCGCCGGCGAATAGACGAAGATGAAGGGAATGACGTAGCCGGCGAGCGCGATCCGCATCGCTTCCCAGCCGATCTTGTCCGGATTCTCCTTCGCGATCGGCGCCGCGGCAAGCGCTGCGAGTGCAACCGGCGGCGAGAGGTCGGCCATGATGCCGTAATAGAACGCGAACATGTGGCTCGCGATCAAGGGCACGCCGAGCTTCGCCAGCGCGGGCGCCGCGAGCGCGGCGGTGATGATGTAGGTCGGGATCGTCGGGATGCCGGTGCCGAGCAGGATCGACAGCAGCATGGTCATGATCAGCGCCAGGAACAGGCTCTTCTCACCGAGCCCGATCACCCAGCTTCCAAAAATAGTGCCGACGCCGGTCTGCGACATCATGCCGATGATGACGCCGACGATGGCGCAGGCCATGCCGACGGTGATGGCGGATTTGGCGCTTTCGGCAAGCGAGTCACGGCAGGAGCGCAACGCAGCGAACCCGCCGCGGACGAACGCCGTGATCACGATCAGCCCGACCACGACGCAAGCGACTGGAACGATCTGCAGGCCGTCACGCGAGAGCGCGGCGACGACGAGCGCGAGGCCGATCCAGAAGACGTAACGGATGGCGGCGCCGGAGACACCCGCGATGATGCTGGTCCCCAGGATCAGCGCCACCGTGAGTGCGAGGCCCATGCTGCCGGCATAAAGCGGGGTAAAGCCTTCGAACAGCATGTAGACGAGCGCCGCAAGCGGCAGCACGAGATACCAGCCTTTCACCAGCGCCTTCCAGGCGTTCGGAACCTCGGAGCGCTTCATGCCGGTGAGGCCGTGCTTGCCGGCTTCCAGATGCACCATCCAGAAGGCCGATGCGAAATAGAGCATCGCGGGGATCGCCGCCGCCTTCACGATCTCCGAATACTGGACGCCGAGCGTCTCCGCCATGATGAAGGCGACCGCGCCCATCACCGGCGGCATGATCTGGCCGCCCATCGAGGCGGTGGCCTCGACGCCGGCGGCGAAGGCGCGGCGATAGCCGAATCTGATCATGAGGGGAATCGTGAACTGGCCGACGGTGACGACGTTGGCGACACCGGAGCCCGAGATCGTGCCCATCATGCCGGAGGCGAACACCGCAACCTTGGCCGGACCGCCGCGGGTCCTGCCGAACAGCCCAAGAGAAACGTCGGTGAAGAGCTGGATCATGCCGGCGCGCTCCAGGAACGAGCCGAACAGGATGAACAGGAAAATGTAGGTCGCCGAGACGTAGATCGGCACGCCATAAAAACCTTCGGTGCCGTAGGCGAGATGGGTGATGATCTGGTCGAAATCGTAGCCGCGATGATTGAGTGGTGACGGCAGATACTGCCCGAAGAACCAGTAGACGAGACACGCGCCGCACATCAGCGGCAGCGCCGCGCCCATCAGCCGCCGCGTCCCCTCGAAGATCAAGACGGCGAGCAGCGTGCCGACCGCAAGATCGAGCCTGGTCGGATCGCCATCACGCGCGATCAGATCGGCATAGAAGATCCATTGATAGAGCCCGCAGAAGAATCCGGCGGCGCCGATCACCCAGCCGAACGCGCGGCCAAAGTTGCTCTTGGCGGTGAAGTTGGCGATCAGGCCAAAGGTGAGCAGGACCAGGAAGCCGACATGGACACCGCGCACCACCTGGCTCGGCAGATAATTGAAAGCGGCGACATAGAGTTGGAAGGTCGCAAAGGCGATGCCGATCCAGTAAGCGAGCGTGCCCCACCAGCCCGGGCCAAAGCCTTCCGGAAAACCATGCTCGAAATTGTCGAACTCGACCTTGATGGGCGCTTGGGTGCCCTCTGGCTGTTCCTGCATCTCAATCCGTCCCCAACCGTCCAGCGCTTATAACATTGGCACGGCGTCTCCTGACCGTCATGCCCGGGCTTGTCCCGGGCATCCACGATCTTTCTCGCCTGGCCATAGAACGTGGATGGCCGGGACATCTGCGCGAAGACGCGCTTCGCGCTTTTGCCCGGCCATGACGTCCGATACCGAGAGCCGACCCTACTTGATCAGCCCTTTTTCCTTGTAATAGCGGATCGCGCCGGGGTGCAGCGGAACCGGGCTGCCGGTGGCCGCCGTCTCGAGCTTGATCTCCTTGCCGGCTGCGTGCGCATTGGCGAGTTCCGGCAGTGACTCGTAGACCAGCTTGGTCATCTGGTAGGCGAGATCGTCCGACACGGCCGATGAGGTCACGAGATAGTTGACCACGGCCGCGGTCGGCACGTCCTTGTCCTGGCCAGAATAGGTGTTGGCCGGAATGACCGTCGAGATGAAGGGGGGCCCGATCTTGTCGACGGTCTCCTTCGGCACGGCCACGACCGTGATCGCACTCGAGCTCGAGAGATCCTTCAGTGAGGCCACGCCGAGACCTGCCGATTGCAACGTCGCACTGAGCTGGCGGTTCTTCATGAGGTCGACGGATTCAGCGAACGGCAGATATTCGACCTTGCCGAGGTCTTTGTAGGTCATGCCGGCCGCGGCCAGGATCGCACGCGAGTTCAGCTCCGTACCCGATTTCGGCGCGCCGACCGACAGGCTCTTGCCCTTGAGGTCCGCGAGCGTCTTGATGCCGCTCTCGGCGGTCGCGACGATCTGGATGTAGTTCGGATAGATCGCGCCAATGGTCCTGAGCTTGTCGAGCTTGGTCTTGAACCCGGCCTCCTCGTCGCCCTCCCAGGCGGCCTTCAGCGAGTCACCCAGCGTGAACGCCAGCTCGCCGCGGCCCTGCTGCAGCAGGATGAGATTCTCGACCGACGCCTTGGTGGCCTGCACCTGCGTCTTCACGTTCGGAATCTTGTCGCCGTAGATCTTCCCGATCGCGACTCCGAGCGGATAGTAGACGCCGGAGGTGCCCCCGGTCAGCACGTTGATGAAGGATTGCGCCTGCGCGCAAGGTGCCGACGCCGCCAGAGCAAAAGCCGCGGCCACGCCGAAGATCGTCCGTTTCATGGTTGTTGTACTCCCCAAACCAGCGACGAAATTGGCCGGATGAGGGAGGCGGGTCAACCCATCCAAAAGATAAAACAGGGCTGCGGTAAACGGCCGTTTTGGCTTGATTTTTTCAAGGAACCCGGCCGGTGCGGCGACGTGGCGCAGCCCGGTCGTTGGAGCACGCCTCGCCGTCGCCAGCCAGTTTCAATAGCGAGCCGTCACTGGCAAGCGGTCACTGGAACGTCATGTCCAGGCATTTGGAGATGTCGGAGCCGAGACCGGAGGAGATGGTGATGCAGCCGCGCACCTTCTGCGCGGTCATGTCGGCGGCCCAGATCGAGTAGCCGCCGGGGCCGAAGAACGAATTGGTGTTCGGCGGCTCGGTCTCGGTCGCGTCGAAATCATAGTGCCCGTCGGCCTCGAAGACGCGCGGCTTCTTGGTGCAGCCGCCGTCGGTCTGAACGTTGATGACTTCCTTGTTGTCGCGGGTCAGCGCCAGCGAGACCTGGCAGCGAAAATACTCCGAAGTCTTGGTATTGAAGAGATAGGTGTAGGACCTGCAAGTCGCAGTGTTGAGCTTGCCCGGGGCAAGGCCGCGGCTGCATGAAATCCGCTGGTTGTGGCTGAGCTGGTAATCATCGGCAGCCCGAGCGGCCGGCGCCAGCGCAGTCAGCGACAATGCGGCAGCCCAGCAAAATTTAATGACGTGGCGCATTCGAATCATCCCCACCAATATCTTTGTCGTGTTGCGTTCTAGACTGAAAGCGGAACATAGTCGCGAGGGGACGAAGGGAAAATCACAAACTGCTGGGCAAGACGTGATGTGCTGCAAAGCGTTTTGCGAATTGACCCGGACATGCCGTTCGTGATTTGTTCAAGAAGGGCCCCCACGGCGGGGAGGATGGATGATGGCATTTTCAGTCAGGATATTTGCAGTTGCAGCCGCGCTGGGCGCGTTTGCCGCCCCCGCAGTCGCGCAAAACGCGGCAACGCCGTGGGAGCTCAAGCCGGACAGGGGCTATGCCTATGACAAGGAAGGCAGGACCTTTTCCTACAAGATGGGCACCAGCAATGCCGGCGAGCTGCTGAAGGGCGCCAAGAAAGTGCCCAAGGGCACGCTGTTCTTCATTGGCCAAAACGGTCAGCTCTACATGCGCAGCGGCCAGTATCTGGAAGGCGACGGCAAGTTCAAGTTCGGGGCGGATCAGTAGGGGCTTGAGCTTGTAGGGTAGGTTAGCCGAAGGCGTAACCCACCACTGCCTGTCTCTGCGGGAACGAAGGAGGTGGGTTACGCCGAGCAGATGCGCTTCGCACATCTGCAGGGCTAACCCACCCTGCGGCAGCCCGGCTAAAACGCCGCCGCCAGCTCCCTTGCACCGGCATTGTTGCTGTTCGAGTCCATCCGTGCATCGGTCACCGCGAGCAGCTTCGCCACCGTGTTGTGGCGGATCGCGACCGGGTTGCGCTCATAGCCGCCGCGCTGGAAGAAGTTCGAGGTCGGCACCTGCTCGCGCATCGCTTGCGGCATCGTCACCATGTCGAGGCCGGTGCCGTCGCCGGTGAGGTTCATCATCTCGAGCTCGGCGGCGGTGAGCGGACGGGTGTAGCCCTTGGCGCGGGCGAACATCACAGAGGTCAAGAGCTTGTGGGTTTGCAGCATCGGCCCGATGTCGATGTCGAGCACCATCGCATGCATGGCCCAGCCCTGCGCGGTGTCGCCGATCTTCTCATGCTCCGACCAGGTGTCCGGGACCGACGTCGCATGCGCGACCATGCGCTTGAGCACGGCGAGCTTGAATTCGAGCGATTTCCGCGCCGGGCCTGAGGTCTGCGCCACCTTCCCGCTCAGCGCACGGATGAACTCATGTCCCTGCTCGGCCAGCAGCTCGACGCTGTTGGTGGTGAGCAACTGGTTGTAGCCCATCGCGGTCGAGATCGCGCGCTTGCCGCCATGCTCGATGCCCGCCTGCACATCGTAATTGCCGGTGCCTCCGGTCTCGAACGAATAGACCCGCACCGCCTGCTCGCGCGTGAGCCCGGACGCCAGTGCATAGCGCGCATAGACGCGCTTGAACTCAACCTCGGAGGTCGGCCGCTGCGGCGTAAACTGATAGAGGTCCTGCGCGGCGCGCAGGAGATCGGAGGCCACGGGAAGCGGCTTGCGGGCGGGACGCTCCGGCCTTTCCTCCGGCTCCGGGTTCACCGGCCGCTTCGGCCCGGTATAGACCGGCGGCTGTTCCAGCACGTAATCGTCGAGCGTGATCTGCTGCCCGCTGCGCCGCTTGGCGTTGCGGCCACGCCGCTTCTCCGTGACCTGGCCCCAATAGGCGCCGGCCTCGGCATCGAAGGCGCCGCGGATGGCCTGGTACTCCTGCAGCTTGCGCCGATATTCGAGCACCGCTGGCGATGCGCCTCCGCCCTGCGCAAAAAACTGCGACAAGAGCTGGGCCTTGGCATTGCTGACGGACGGCGACAGCGCGTCAGACTCGCCACCACGCGCGACGGGTGCGAGCAGAATGAGCGCGAGTGGAACCAGCGCCAAATATTTTCGAATCGAATGATGCATGCTGCCCTCTTAGCAGGCATCCGGTAACTGTCACGTTAACGCGCCGTTTACCTCTTTTTTGTCTTTCACTTCCAGGCGAACACCGGCTGTTCCAGATCGGTGATGCGGGTGGGCCGCCCGGCCAGCACCTCGCGAAACTGGTAGATCAACGCCGCCGTCGGCGCGTGGATCAGTCTCATCTGATGATGGAAGCGGATGACGCGACGGGTGCTTTCGGGGATTGCTGTGAAGTCGAAGGCGTCATCGCGCTCGATCGTCGCAAGATCGATGCGATGAACCGAGGCGACCTCGTCCGGGTTCGGTACGATCGCGGCGCTCTCGGCGGCCCAGACCACGACCGGCGTGATCAGATAGCCCGAGCGGGTCGGATAATCGTCGAGCAGGCCGAGCACCGCATTGGCCGGAAGCTTGAGCGCGAGCTCTTCCTCGAGCTCGCGCAGCGCCGCCTCGACCGGCGTCTCGCCGGCATCGCAACGTCCACCCGGCAGCGCCCATTGACCGCGGTGGGAGCGCAGACTCGATGCGCGCTTGGTGAGCAGAAACGCCGTGTCAGCACCGTCATTGGATTCGGTCAACGCGAGCACCACCGCGGCGCGCTTCAGCGCCGACGGGTCGGCCGCCTCGGGCAGTCGCGCGAAGGACGCGCAGGCCTCTGCGATATTCCGCCTGGTGGCATCGTCGAAAGCTCTCATGATGCTTGACTACACCAGGACCGCATCTGATGAAACGTGGAGAGATCAAGTGTTGCAGGGATGGACGGAACGATGACCAGCAAGACCGCCGCAAAGCTCAAGTCAGACGGCTGGACCATCCTGGAGACCACGGGCTTCATGCACTTGGTCGGCCCGTTGTGGGAACGCAAGGTCGACGGCCATTATGAATTCGCACTCGCGACCGAAGACAAGCACCACAACCGCCGCGGCATGGTCCAGGGCGGCGTGATGATGACGTTCGCGGACCGCACTTGCGGCATGACCGCCCGCTACGTCTCCGGCAAGGAATATATGGCGACGGTGCAGCTCGACACCCATTTCGTCGAAGCCGGCAAGATCGGCGACCTCCTGATCTCGCGCCCACGCGTGGTGCGCGCGACGCGCAGCCTGATCTTCATGAGCACGGAGGTGAGCGTGGATGACCGCAGCGTGGTGATGGCCAATGGCGTGTTCAAGATTTTGAAGGGGCCGGAGTAGGCTCCCCAAGCTCGCAATGCCGCGAGGAGCTGGTTATGCTGCCATCCAGCGAAACGTCGAGGAACAGCCCATGCAGTACCGCCCACTCGGCCGCTCCGGCCTGAAGGTCTCGCCGATCTGCCTCGGCACCATGATGTTCGGCGGGCCGACCGATGAGACGGCCTCACAGCGGATCATTGCGAAAGCACACGAGGCTGGCATCAACTTCATCGACACCGCGGACGCCTATTCGAAGGGCGGCTCCGAGGAGGTCGTGGGACGCGCGATCAGCAACAACCGTCACGCCTGGGTGCTCGCGACGAAACTCGCCAATCCCATGAACAATGATACGCGCGATGATCCCAATCGCGTCGGCCTGTCGCGGCGCTGGGTGTTGCAGGCCGCTGATGAAAGCCTGAAGCGGCTCGGCACCGATCACATCGACGTCTACTATCTGCACAAGGAAGACCATGCGACGCCGCTGGAGGAGACGGTGCGCGCGATGGGCGATCTGGTCCGCGCCGGCAAGATCCGCTATTTCGGCGTCTCGAACTACCGCGCCTGGCGCGTCGCCGAGATCTGCAATATCTGCGATCGGCTCGGCATCGACCGGCCCGTGGCGAGTCAGCCCTATTACAACGCGATGAACCGCATGCCCGAGGTCGAGCACTTTCCGGCCTGTGGTTATTACGGCCTCGGCATCGTCGCCTATAGCCCGTTGGCGCGCGGCGTGCTCACCGGCAAGTACAAGCCCGATGCGGCTCCGGAGAAGGAGACGCGCGCCGGCCGCAACGACACCCGCATGATGCAGACCGAATGGCGGCCGGAATCGCTGAATCTCGCGCAGGAGATCAAGAGCCATGCCGAGAACAAGGGCATCACCGCCGGCCAACTCGCGGTCGCCTGGGTGCTCAACTCCGCCTTCGTCTCCTCCGTCATCGCCGGCCCCCGCACGGAGGAGCAGTGGGACGATTACATCCGCGCGCTCGACTATCGCTTCACTGCCGAAGATGAGGCGCTGATTGATCGCCTGGTGACACCGGGCCATCCCTCGACGCCGGGCTACAATGACCCGGCCTATCCGATCGAGGGACGCCGCGCGCGGACCGCGTGAGACCGGGAGACGACGATGCCGCTTGAAGACCGCTACGGACTGCCACTCTCCACCTCTTCGCATGAATCGGCATCCGCCTATCGGGAGGGCGTCGATCTCTTGCTCGCGGGCTGGACCGGCACGGCGGAGGTGCTGGAACGCGCGATTGCCGCCGATCCGGATTTTGCGCTCGCCCATATCGCGCGGGGGCGGCTGCACGCGTTCTACCAGCAGGGCGATCTGGCACGGCAAAAAGCCGCGCTGGCGCGCGAACTCGTGGCGAAGCGCGGCGATGATCGCGAACGCTCGCATGTCGAGACGCTGGCGCTCGCGATCGAGGGCCGGCCGCCCGAGGCACTGGCATCGGCGCTGAAGCACATCGACACATGGCCGCGCGACGCCGTGGTGCTGTCGCTGCCGCTCGGCGCGTTCGGTCTGTTTGCCTTTTCCGGCATGGCCGACCACGACCAGGCGCGGCAGGATCTGTGCGAGCGCGTCGCGCAACATTATGGCGAGGACTGGTGGTTCCTCACGCTCTACGGCTGGGCGATGACCGAGAACGGCAACGTCGCCCGCGGCCGCGCGGTGACCGAGCGCGGCTTCAGTCTGCGGCGGCAGAACGCCCACGCTGCGCACGCGGTGCTGCATGCGATGTTCGAGGACGGCTCGATCGAGGACGCCGATCGTCTCGTCGACGAATGGATTCCAACCTATGACCGCGCCGGAATTTTGCACGGCCATATCCTCTGGCACCAGGCGCTCGGCGCGCTCGAGCATGGCGATGCGGCGCGGGCGCTTGCGATCTATGCCGACGTGCTCCAGCCCTCCGCTACGAAGGCGCCGCCACTCAATATCATCAGCGACAGCGCCTCGCTGCTCTGGCGCCTCTCAGCCTATGGCCATGCCGTGCCAAAGCCGCTCTGGGTCGAGGCCGACGCCACCGCGCAAGAGCTGTTTCCGAAGTCTGGCCTGCCCTTCGCCGACGTCCATATGGCGCTATTTGCGGCCGCGACGCAGGATCGCGACGCCCTCGCCGCACGCCTTGCAATGGTCGAGCAGCGGCTCTCAGACGGCAAGCTGCCGGCCGGCCCCGTGGTGCCGGCGATCTGCCGCGCGCTTGTCGCCTTCGCGGATGAGAATTATGCGGCTTGCGTGCGCGAGCTCGCGCCCGTCCTCACTGAGGTCGTACGCATCGGCGGCAGCCATGCCCAGCGCGAATTGATCGAGGACACCTTCCTCGTCGCCCTGATGCGCAGCGGCGAGCTGCCCCGCGCCCGCAGCCTTCTCGACGCCCGCCTGCACCGCCGGCCGTCCTTGCGCGATACACGCTGGCAGGCGGCGATGGCGTGAGGCAGGATAGACAAAACAAGACCGGAGGACGCCATGACCGAGATCGTTGCGCTGGAGGCCCTGGCTGCGCGCGTCATGCCGGGACAATCGCTGGCCATTCCCGTTGACGGCTCCGGGGTGGCGATGGCGGCGACCGCGGCGCTGCTCGAAACCGGTATCCGTGATCTCAAGCTGATCTGCGTGCCGATTTCGGGCATGCAGGCCGATCTCCTGATCGGCGCCGGCGCGGTCGCCTCGCTCGAAACCAGCGCGGTGTCGCTGGGCGAGGCCGGCGCCGCGCCGCGCTTCACGGCCGGCGTCAAGAGCGGCGCCTTCTCTTTGCGCGACTCTACCTGCCCCGCGATCTATGCCGGTCTGCTCGCTAGCCAAAAGGGCGTGCCGTTCATGCCGATCGCAGGCATCATCGGCAGCGATCTCCTCAATGTGCGGCCCGACTGGCAGGTGATCGACAGTCCGGTCGGCGAGGCGCGCAAGGTGGTCGTGGTGCCCGCGATCTCGCCTGATATCGCACTTTTTCATGCGCCGGAGGCCGACCGCGCCGGCAATGTCCGCATCGGCCGGCATCGCGAGCTCGCCGGCCTCGCTTATGCCTCGAAGCGCACGCTGGTCACCGTGGAACGCATCGTCGACCGCAATCTGCTGGAGACGGAGGATTCCGCGGCCGGCGTATTGCCCTCGCTCTATGTCGATGCCATCGCGGTTGCCGCACGCGGTGCCTGGCCGCTGGCGCTATGGGACGAATATCCAGCCGACGAGGCCGAGATCGCGCGCTATGCGGCGATGGCACGCAGCGAGGAGGGCTTTCGCGCCTATCTCTCGACCTTCCTGACGCATCGCAGGCAGGTGGCCTGATGTCGGCCGAGCGCGAGCGGCGCGAGATCCTGATCGCCACCATTGCCGATCTGCTCGACGGCATCCGCCATGTCGCGGTCGGCGCGTCGTCGCCGATCCCCGCGGCCGGCGCCATGCTGCTGCGCGCCCGCCAGATGCGTGACGGCAAGCCGCCGGTGCGCATCTCGATCCTGGGATCGCAGGCGCACAATTTCTTCACCAATGGCGGCATCGAGCTGTTCGACTGCGCCGCGCAGGGCCGCGTTGATGCCTTCTTCCTCGGCGGCGGCCAGATCGACGGCCAGGGCAACATCAATCTGGTCGGCGCCGGCGACTACCCGCAGACCGGCGTGCGCTGGCCCGGCTCATTCGGCTCGGCCTATCTTTATCATCTCGTTCCACGCGTGATCCTGTTTCGCGAGGAGCATTCGCCGCGCGTGTTCGTGCCCAAGGTCGATTTCGTCAGCGCTTGCGCCATCACGCCGGAGGTCCCGCGCCATGGCGGGCCGCATGCGCTTCTGACCAACATGGCGCTGTTCGACTTCGATCGCGTGGCCGGCGGCTTCGCGCTTCGCTCCGTGCACCCTCCGTTCACACCGGCCGACATCAGGGAGAACACCGGGTTCAACTATCGGGAGCCGGAGGTGGTGCGCGAAACGCCGCGGCCCGAGGCCGCAACGCTGGCACTGCTGCGCGGGCGGGTTTTCGACGAACTTGCCGAGACTTATCCTGCCTTTGCGCGGACCATGAAACAGGCGGCGTGACGGGTCCGCCACGAAAAAAACATCGGTCTGGCCGCAATTGCCTGCTAGGACGGGATTGGGCGATTTGGGGGCGAATCGCCGATGGGTGGCGCGGTGGTATTCCAGACGGGCTTGGTCGAGCAAACGAGATCGCAACCAATTTGCGATTCGATGGTTATAGGATGGAACTCTCGCCCGTCCGTGGCCCCCTGGCACATGAGCCTGACGATGCGCCTCCGCCGACCGGTCCTGGCTGCAATCCTCGTCTCTCTCGCAAGCCCTTGTTTTGCCGAGTCTTCCAGCGCGATCCCTGTCAACAATCCGCCAGCCCGGCTGCATTCCTTCATCGACCTGCTGGCGCTGATGTCCGGTCACTGCAAGACGTTGAAGGTCGCGGGGCGCACCTTCGCCTGCAAGACGGTGGCCTACGCCCATGGCGACAAGGGCCGGGTCAATTTCGCGGTTGCCGTCGACGATCCCGGCGACGAGAACCATGTCGTGTCGTTCTCCGGCGAAAACGGCAAGCGGGCCGACGACAATTCCTACGAGCTGCCGATCGACCGTATGCTGCTCAACTCCAAGGACCGACCCAAGGTCGATGGCCTGCCGGTGCCGGCCGAGCAGACCTCGACCGGCATCTGCCGCCAGACCGGCAATTTCGCCGCCAAGAAGGTGAACGACGTCACCTGCTCCGCAACTGATAGCGAGGGCCGGACCTACGAGCTGCTGTTCGTCTCCGACGGCACGCCGGTGAGCGTGCGCCGGATCCGGCAGTCGTCGCCGTCGATCCAGGATCCGTTCAAGTAACGCCGTCCTCCGCCGTCGTCAGCGTGTATGATCGCAGCCGTGCTTCGGAGCGACACATGACGCGCGATCCACATCCGTAGGACCCGTCCCGAAACGAGGGAAAATCGGCATTGCCTGCCGCCGCATGCGCCTCGCATACTCGTCTCGACAACAAGCCTGAAAGCCACCGTCGATGCCCCATCCCCTCCCCGCCCTCATCGTCGTCGACGTCCAGCGCGCATTCGACGAATGGGAGGCGGCCGGCAAGCGGCGCAACAATCCGGATGCGGTGGCGCGCATCGTTGATCTGCTCGCAGCATTCAGGACGAGCGGCGCGCCGATCTTCCACGTCCGCCACGAAGGCACCAAGCCGAACTCGACGTTCCGCCCCGAGCGCACCGGCTACGCCGTCAAGGAGGAGGCGCGCGAGCACGCCGCCGAGCCCGTGATCGTGAAGCGCGTCAACAGCGCCTTCATCGGCACCGACCTTGAGACGCGCTTGCGCGCAAGCGACATCGCCACGCTCGTAATCTGCGGCGCCACCACCAATCATTGCGTGGAGACGACGACGCGGATGGCCGGCAATCTCGGCTTCGACGCGCGGCTGGTGCGCGACGCGACCTGGACCTTCGACCGTGTCGGCCCCGACGGCGACACGCATTCCGCCGAGTCCATCCACGCGATGACACTGTCGAACCTAAACGGCGAATTCGCCCGCATCGTGACCACGAACGAGGTGATCACCTCGTTCGCAGCGGCGCGACAATAAATCTCAGCCCGATTGCGCGTTGATCGCCTGCGTCGTTTCGACGCCCGCTCTCGCCGGAACGCGAGGGACGCCCATCTGTTGTCACTCGACATCTCAACTGGAGTGATGACATGAAGTATCTCTTTGTCGCGATGGCCGTCGGTGCTGCTGCGCTCACCGCGACCACGGCCAACGCGGCCGGCGGCGGAAAGACCAAGCCGAACGCGCAAATTGGCCAGCCGACCGACATCAGCGCGCAGCAAAGGCACCGGCATCACGGCTATCGTCATCACCACGGGCGCCCTCACTATGGCCGCTACCACCGTCCGCATTATCGCAGCTACGGCTATTACCCGCGACACCAGCGCTATTACGGCGATGGTCCCTACGGCTACTATGGCGGCGGAGGTCCCGGCGTGACGTTCGGCTTCGGCGGCAATCGCTGGTGAGGCCACAGGCCCGCAGCGATGCGGGCCTTCTTTCTCATCCTCGCAAAATCATCCCCGCCGTCTCGAGACCGCTCGCAAGCGCGGCTTCGACCGTGCCCATGTCGCGGCCGCGATAGAGCGCTTCGCCGGAGAACAGCACCGGGCCATCGGGGCGCGCGAGACCCTCCTGCGCCGTCCGTGTCCGCGGCGTCGCCCAGGAATAGGCGCCACGGGCGAACGGATCGTGCGCCCAGTTGGCAGCTTCTGCCGCCACGAGGTCGCGCGCGAGTTCATCGCGTGACAGGCCGAAGATCGTGGCGAGTGAACCGATGCCGGCGTCGATCAGCGCCTGTCGATTGAGTCCCGTCAGCGCTGCGGTGCGCGGCCCGCCGGACCAGCCGGTCAGTACGGCATTCTCAGACGGACGCTGCGTCCACCACACCGGGATCGTCTCGTCCGACAGCAGGAAGGTGAAGTCGGCGAGATCCGCCGTCCTGTCGCGCCACCACGGCCGGCCGAAGCGCAGCAGGATTTTGATGACATTGCCGAAGCCGATGTCGGCGGCGAGCGCGGCCTTCTGCCGCGCAGCTTGCGGCAGCGCGATCTCGTCCAACAACGGTAACGGTACAGTGAGGATCACATGGCTGCATGAGACCACCTCGCCGCTGCTACTCCGGACAGCGACCGCGCCGCCCTCCTCCTCGATCGCCGATACCACGCAATCGAGATGAATCGCGACGCCATGCTTGCGGCATTCGGCCGCCAGAAATGCAATCAACGCACCGTAGCCGCCGACGATACGCCCCTGCGTATGGAAGCCGCCGTCCATCCACTCCTCTCGCAAGGCCAGCGTCGAAGCGTGTTCAGGTTCGGCGGCGTCGTAGCCTTCGACCATCCGTTCGATCGAATGCCGCATCCGCGCATACTCATCGCCGGTAAAGTGCCGGCGCAGGAACTCGGCGACGGTGAGGTCCTCCTTCAGCTCCCTCAGAGCGGCATGCAGCTCGGCCTGATGCGGATCGTCGCGATGCTCGCGCGAGAATCCTATGCCGTCAAAGCTCCATTGCGTGCCCGCGATGGCCTGCAGCGACAGGCCGGATTCGCGCAGCAGGTCGCGCGTGACCGGCGCCTCGCCGTGAACGAACTCGGCGCCGCCATCGGCGGGATAGCCGAACTCCGATGCCGGCAGCGGATGGATGCGCCCGCCGCAGCGGTCACGCGCCTCCAGGATCGTGACACGTTTGCCGGCGCGGGCGAGCTCGCGGGCCGCCATCAGGCCGGACGCGCCTGCGCCGACAATGACGATATGCTCTGACTTGTCCGACATGCAGGCGGCTATGGGTGCTCGGCGTCGTTCTGGATCAGATAACGCAGCAGCAGGACGCCACCGCCGAGCTGTCGCGTGCTCTCCAGCGTCATCGCGGTGAGCGGCGCACGCTTGTCGCCGTCGGCTTCGGTCGAATCGAACACGAAGGGTGCGCCCTTGGCGCCGTCAATCGCGGGGCTGAGGATCAGGTTGAATTCGTCGATCAGGCCGGCGCGGAGAAACGCGCCATTGGCGACGCCGCCCCCCTCCACCAGCAGGCGCTTCACGCCGAGCTCGCGATTGAGGATATCGACCGTCAATGCGAGGTCGATCTCGGACTTTCCGGCAAAGATGTAGGACACGCCCTCGCCGCGCAGGCCAGCCAGATGGGAATCAGGCACGCTCTCGGTCAGCACCACGACGATCGGATCGCCGCCGATATCCGATCGACCCCAGCCGATCTTGCCGTGCGCGTCGAGCACGACTCCGTAAGTTTTGGCATCCTGTCGCGCGAACCAGTTTTTGCGCGGCAATGCCTCCCCCGTGGTCTCGGGATAGGGCTTGCCCTTGGCGAATTCGGAGCCGGTGACGCGGCCGATCACCCAGGCATCGCCGTCGAGCTCGTCATGGATCGTCTCGAACCAGTCGGTGCCGGCACTCTTCGGGCGCCAGCGGCTCGGATGCGTGCGGCCGTCGAGGCTGGAGTGCATCAGGCAGATCACGTAGGGCTTCATGAATACTCTCCGGACTTCGTCTCACGCCGGCCCAGCGCTCGTCTCAGGATCGTTCTTGGTGCGTTCGTTCTTGGCGCGATCGTTCACGATCACCGCCAGCGGATTGAGCTTGGGCGGCGCGACCAGCTTCAGCGTATTGCTGTCGTGACGGTTGAACGGCGCGCCGCGGACGAACAACTCGGTCTGGATCAGATAGCTCCAGCTGCCATCGTCGTTGAAGGTGATGTCGCAGTGGTAAACGTCGGTGCGGAAAGCCTGTTCCAGGAAGTCGGTCGAGCAGATCCCGTACGCCGTGTCGCCGCGCTTGGCCGTGACTGAGATTGTCTTGTCATCCGGCTTGGCCTGGCCTGAGGCCAGCAACACCTGCCCGCGCGGGATCGCCAGCGTCTGCATGATCAGCCCGGTCGCGGGCTCCCACAGCCAGTAACCGACCTGGTCGTGGAAAGTGATGTCCTCCTCGGGCGTGTTGATGTGGATGTGATAGCGCAGACCATAAAATAGCTGCGGCCCGTTGGCCTGCGGATCGATCGAGTCCATGCGGATGTGCTCGATGAAGGTCCGCCGCTCCGGCCCCTCGGCCTTCGGATTGATATCGATGCCCTTGTCCGCCTGCCAGGTGCCGGCGAGCCGACGGAGCGGCCCGAGATTGGCGAGGCTGTCGGGCGAGACGTCCTCGGGTTCGGTGAAGATGTCGACGGGAATGGGGAGCATGGGAGAGTCTCGAAGGATTTGCGGGGCACGGCCATGGCGGGCCGCGAGACCATCTTAGACCATCGCATTGTGGCGCGTCGCTCAAATTTGGCGCCAGGGTTTGCCCTATCGGGCGCGCCTGCCTTCGAATGCGGATGCCGATGACGGCGCCGAGCGCGGCGCCATCATGTTGCTGGTGAACGCCGACATCGCGCGTCAATGCCAATCGAAGTTGCATTGAAAAATCCTGCAACTCGACACCGGTTGCATACGCGGCGGCGCATCTGCAACAGTTTTAGTCAGACCGCGCGCAGATCGTGTGCCAGCACGGGCGCGAGATCTCATCCGCGTAAAATCATCGCAGCCACCCGAGTGCTCGTGTTCGGCATTCCCATTGCGTCGCGGACTCACGGTGCTAAGACCTACCAGTGAGACTTGCCTCATGGACCGTGATACCCGCCGGCGGCGGGTGCTGCGGTTCCCAAGTGACTTTCAAGTGACGATTTTTCAAGTGAGTGATTCGGAATGCAGCAGGCTTCGGTCGAAAGGTTCTCAGACCTCATCGGCGATATCTATGATTGTGTGATCGCACCTGAACGCTGGACCGAAGTTCTTGACGGGATATGCGCGGAGTTCGGATTTGCCACCGGCGGTTGCCAGCCTCACCAACATGAAGGCCGTCGTCAATGCGGTCTCCGGTTCCGACCTGATCCAGATGACACAGAACGCGATCGGCTATGGGCCCGACATCATCGAGCTCTGGGGCGGCGCCGAGCGTATCCAGCACTATCCGCTCGGGGAACCCATCGTTCAATCCCAGGCCGTCAGACGAGAGATCATTTCCGGCAATCGATATTATCGCGAATGGGCCCTGCCCAAGGGCCTGTTCGACGCCGTTGCCGTCGGCCTCGTGCGCGACAGGACGATGGTTGGAAATGCGATCTTCAGCCAGCATGAGTCCGCCGGACCCATCGACGATGCGCAGCTTCGTGGATTGCGCTTGCTCGCGCCGCACATTCGCCGCGCCGTGACGATCAGTAATCTGTTCGACATGGCGACGGTGGAAGCCGCGACGTTTTCCGCGACCGTGGAGACATTGACGGTCGGTGTCGTCCTGGTGGACGAGGATTCGAAGATCGTTCACGCCAATGCCGCAGCCACCGCGATGCTGGCAGACGGCGATCCGGTTCTGATGCGACACGGCCGCATCGCGGTTCAGTCCGCGGCGACGACCACCACGTTGCAATCGGCCATTGCACAGGCCGCGCAGGACGAGGCGGCGCTCGGCCAAAAAGGCATCGGCATCCCGATCCTTCGCCCGAGCAGTGATCCACTCGTCATCCACGTTCTACCGCTGCGACGCGGCCACATGCGCGCCGGGCTGATCCAGCGCGCTGCCGCCGCTCTGTTCGTGGCGTCAGCCTCCGGGCCACCGCAGATGTCTCACGTTGCTCTCAACCAGCTCTACGATTTGACGCCAGCCGAGATTCGGATCTTCGAGCTCATCTGCGAAGGACATACACGCGATGCGATCTCGGGCCTGCTCGGCGTGTCCGTCGCCACCGTGAAGAGCCATCTGCTCCATGTGTTCGAGAAGACGGGTTGCCGCCGCCAGGTCGACCTGGTCCGACTTGCGAAGTCGCTGACGTTTCCGGTGTGAGGGCGGATCATTGGGTGACGATGCGCGACATATCGCGGCTCACCGTTTCGTCTTGTGGATCACCATCCTGCCCTGTGAAGCAATGCCGCCCCATTTGGCGGACCAGCTGACTTCCGCAGCAGAGGATCGCGCGATGCCCGTCTGATCCCACGCCCCCTGCAGCGTAAACAGGGCGCCTTGGGGATCGACGCATCGCACGATCCAGCAATCGTCGGGCAGCTCGATCGGTCCCTGGAGAACCCGCCCTCCACCGGCGTTGACGCGACTGGCCGCCGCGCCGACGTCGTCGACATTGAAATAATGCAGCCAGCACGCCTGCGACACGCTCGGAAGCTTGGTGAGCATGCCGCCGATCGTCTGCCCGGCGACGGAAAACAATTCGTACACGCTTGCCGGATCGGTTCCAGGCTGTTGCCAGCCCAGAAGCTCGCCGTAAAACGGAAAGACCCTGCGCCGGTCTTCCGCCAGCAATTCGTGCCAGCCGACGCGCCCGGGCTGGTCCGATCCGCCCGGTTGCGACCGGCCATATGTCAGGCCGGTGACCAGCGCAAAAATGGCGCCTTGCGGATCGGCGACCACCGCAATGCGGCCGATGTTGCTGTCGGTCGGCGAGACCAGGATGGCGCCGCCAAGCCGGCCGATCCGAGCGACCGTCGCATCCATGTCATCGACGCCGACGTAGCCGAGCCATCTCGGCATTGCCCCCATGCGAACGCCCTCTTCGGGAAGATTCATGAGACCGACGACCGGAGCGTTGCCTGCAATCAGCAGCGTGTAGGCCAGCTCCGGGCTCGACACATCTTTCACGGCCCAGCCGACGACATCGGCGTAAAAGGCAGCGGCCGACGGCATATCCGTCGTCAGAAGCTCGTACCAAACGAAGCGTCCGGGTTGATCGACCAAACTAGCTTCCCCGTTCGCGCGGGCAGACGATTGCGCACTGCATCATGCTGCTCGACAGCATTGACAAGAATTTGCCGCGATATCGTTCATGAAGATGAACACGATCTGAACGAGCGCCACTCCATTTCGTGTTCACGTGAATCTTGCTCACTTTGACTGCGCAGCGTAGGATCATTGGAGAAGATCGTTCTTCCAACACGGAGGATGCGGCCATGCAGCGCACGAAGCAAGCTTCGAAAAAGAAGCGGATGACCAAAGCTGCGGTACCTGCGCTCGGATTCGCCGGACTGACTTTTTCGCTGGCGGGAAGCGCGATGGCGTCCGCGGTGCCGGCAGACGAACCTCAACAGAGACTGAACTACACGCCCGGCCAATTCACTGCGCTCAGCGAGGAAGAACTCGCCGACGTCAACCTCGCCACCTTCCATCTCGCTAGCGATGAAAAGAGCTTCAGCGGAGTTTTGCTCGCGCGAGGCTGCGGTGGTTGTCGCGGCTGCGGCGGTTGCCGCGGCTGCGCCGCCAGAGGGTGCGGTGGCTGCAGAGGTTGCGCGGGCTGCAGAGCCTGCCGCTGCGGCGTCGGCTGTGGTGGCTGTGGCGTTGGCTGGATCGGCGTGCCATTGCCGGTGGCATGCACGGGCTGCTGCGCATCATGGGGCCGCTGCCGCTGGTGCTAGGCGTCGGCGCGCCCTGACGAGACATCGACAGATCGCAATTTCATTGGCCGGGCTCGCAAACGACCCGGCCAATTTCTATTGTCGTTCCGACATTCACCTCGTCTGGCCTCGGCTTGCCGATCGCAAGCGAGTATGTTCCAACTCATGCGAGGACATCCGGTGGTGCTCGGCACAAGCCGGGCCGCCCAGGCGTTTGTCGTGCCCCGACGACCGGACATGACGGGAACAGGATCAGCGTGCCGCCCCGATGACAGTCAAGCGAAAGAGCCGCACTGCGAAGCAGCCCCACAAGGGCATTTTGCGGTTCGCGCCGAACCTCACCGCCTATCTGCTTCCTCCCAATGCGGTCTGTCTCTATTCCGAGAACCGCAAGTTCTTCCTGCACGGCGATCTCTATTGCGCCGTGGCGGGCGCGATCGGAAAAAACGGCAAGGCCGCGCCGGACATCGTTCGCCAGCTTTCGAAGCGCTTTCCCATCCCCGAGATCGAGGAAGCGATCAGGCGGCTATTGGAGCGCCGCTATGTCGTCAGCGGAGCATCGCACACGGGCGCCGTTGACGGATATTGGGCCAGCCTCGGCCTGCCGCCGGAGATCGCCGCGGAGAACCTGCGCAATTGGCCTGTGCGGGTGGAATCGATCGACGTCAAAGGCGCGAGCGAACTGAGCGCGGCGTTGGGCAAGCTCGGGGTTCACATCGCCAAGCGGTCGCCCAAGCTGACCATCACGCTCGTGAACGATTACCTCGAGCCACGGCTTGCCGAATTGAACCGGGAACGCGTCGCCGACGGGACACCTTGGCTGCTGGTCCAGCCGTCCGGCGTGTTTCCGCTGGTCGGCCCTGTGTTCAAGCCGGGCGAGAGCGCGTGCTGGACCTGCCTGCACGATCGCATGATCCGCAATCGCGAGATCAAGGGATTTCTCGACCGCGGCACGGCGCAGGCGGTCGCCATATCGCCACTGGTCAGCGACACCGTCGGGCAGACCGCGATCCACTTCGCGGCCGTCGAAATCGCCAAGGCAATCGCTTCAGGGTTTCGCACCGATCTCAACGATCACATCGCAAGCTTCGACCTGACCGGGGCCGTCATCGCCAAGCACTACGTCGCGAAACGTCCGCAATGTTCGGCCTGCGGCAGCAAAAAGCTGAGGAATCCGCGACGGGCAGCAGTGCCGATCGAGATTGCCGAGGGCAAAAAGCTCGTCATGACCAGCGGCGGCTACCGCACCGTGACGTCGCGGGCGACCGTGGCGCACTATCGCAAGCACGTCAGTCCGCTGACCGGCGTGGTGTCACGGCTCGAGCGGATCGAGGTCGATCTGCCGATGAACACCAATTTCTTCGCCCACCACAATTTCTCCGCGCCGGCCTGGAACGTCGACCAGCTCAGGTCCGGCCTCAGTGGCGGCAGTTTCGGCAAGGGCTCCACGGCCGAGCAGGGTGAGGCCAGCGCGTTGATGGAGGCGATCGAGCGCTACTCGGGAATCTTCCAGGGTGACGAGATCAGGGCGAAGCGCCGCTTTGCCGATTTCCCGCCCGGTGACGCGCTGCTTCCCAATGACGTCCAGTTCTTCAGCGACATGCAGTTTCAGAACCGGCACGTCCCGCTTCATGACGATTCACATCCCGTCCCCGAGCCGTTCGATCCCGCGACCAGCACCGAGTGGTCGCCGGTCTGGTCGTTGCGCGACAAGCGCTTCAAATATCTTCCGACCGGCTTGCTGTATTTCTTCTATGGCGGCTTCCACACCGATTCCAACGGATGCGCCGCCGGCAACACCCGCGAGGAGGCCATCGTTCAGGGCTTTCTCGAACTGGTCGAACGCGATGCCTACGCGATCTGGTGGTACAACCGCGTGCGCCGTGCCGAACTCGACCTCGCGCAATTCGAGGATTCCTATGTGCGGGATCTTCAAAGCCAATTCGCCGATGCGGGGCGCCGGCTCTGGGTGCTCGACATCACGACCGATCTCGGCATTCCCTCCTATGTTGCGATCATGCACTGGATGCAGGACGGACACGAAAATATCGAGTTCGGATCCGGCTCGCATTTCGATCGCCGCATCGCCTTGCTGCGGTCCCTCACCGAGCTGACCCAGTTCATGTCGATTGGCATGATGGGCGGCGGAAGCGGCGAGAAGCCGTCGCTTGACGGCATCACGCCGCTGCGGCTGGAGGATTATCCGTTCCTGATTCCCGACGACAATCCGCTTCTCCCGCCGGCGCCGGGTCTGCGCGTTCACGACAACACGCGCGACCAGGTCAATGCCTGCGTCGAGATTGCCACCCGCGCAGGATATGATTTCCTCGTGCTCGACCAGACGCGGCCCGACGTCGAGGTCCCCGTCGTCCGCGTGCTCGTTCCGGGCTTGCGACATTTCTATCGCCGCTTCGGGCCTGGCCGGCTCTACGATGTCCCGGTGAAGCTTGGGCTATTGGATCGCCCGCGGCTGGAAAGCGAACTGACCCCGTTCCTGCCACACACCTGAAGGCTGGCCTCGTTGCGCGCGCCCCCAAGAAAGCCGACGAGGACAAGTGCACCCATCATCGCCGCGCGATTGAACGGCCGTTTCTCCCTGCACATGCAGGCCGACGGCAGCATTGCCGCGGTCTCCAGCGATGATTCGGTCAGTCTCGGACAATTCAGCGCGGCGGCGATCGCGCGGGCCGGGCATCTCGCGACCGGCCTGCCGCTCGCTTCCCTTGCCGGCAAGAGCGTGCCCGCGAAGCAGCTTCACGCTCTGGTGCAGCGACTGGCGCGGCACGGGCTTCTCGACTATCGCCTGTTCTCTCCCCGCGACGCGCAAGATCTGGTGGTGATCGAACCACAGATCGCCGACTACTGGCCGCAACCCGCCAAGCTATCGAGCAGCGATACGATCGTGTTGTCGCGCTTTGCTTATCTGCGCCGGCGCGGCAACGAGATGGTGCTGGAATCGCCGCGCGCCGGCGCGCTGTTCCGGATTTGCCATCCCGCCATTGCGGCGATGCTGGCTACCCTGTCGCAGCCTCACAAGATCAGCAGTCTTCGCAAGCAAATCGCTTCCCCGAATCTCGACCTGCTCGGCTTGTTGCTCGATGCCGCTATGCTGCTCAAGCTCGGTTTGAACGACGCCGACGGCGGTCGGGTGAACGAAGGCGATCGCAATCTCGTTCTCTGGGATTTCCACGATCTCGTGTTTCACACGCGCAGCACGGAGGGCCGGCACGTCAATCCGGTTGGCGGCGCGTACCTCCATGCGCGGGGCGTTCCGCCGCTGCCCGCGGTGCGCCCGCGCTGGCCCGGCAAGGCCATCGCCCTCGGCAAGCTCGCCGCGACGGAGCTGAAATCTCCCTTCGCGAATTTATTGCGCGAGCGCCATTCAACACGGGATTTCGACCACCAGCATCCGATCACGCTCGCCGAACTCGCGCAGTTTCTCGACACCACCGCCCGCGTGCTGTCGGAATGGACAAGCGAGGCAGATTTCGACGGCGGTCCGGAGGTCAGCTACAGTTGGAGGCCGTATCCGGCCGCTGGCAGCGCGTATGAGCTGGAATTGTACCTCGCGGTCTCGAACTGCGAGGGGCTCGCACGCGGACTTTATCACTACGATGCCGGCGGCCACGCACTGGTCGCGATCGAGGCCTCCGCCCAGCAGCTCCAGGCGCTGTCGACGGCCGCCGAGTTCGCCATGGGCACATCCGGCCCGCCGCAAATCCTGATCACGATCGCCGCGCGCTTCGGCCGGATCTCCTGGAAATACAGCTCGATCGCATACTCGCTGATCCTGAAGGATGTCGGCTGCCTGATCCAGACGTTCTATCTGGCGGCGACGGATATGGGCCTCGGCGGCTGCGCGATCGGCACCGGCAATATCGAGCAGTTTGCGAAAATGACGGGGCTGGAGTTTCACGTCGAGGGCGCGGTCGGGCAATTTGCGCTGGGGCGGGGGAGGAAGGCGGAGGGAGCGGGCTAGAGTGAGTGCACTTAATTCGCTATCGGTTCGAACGCGCGTCCATCCGGCAGAAACTCCGCTTATCGCATTGTGCAGATTTCCGGGGCCAGCTCTTTTGCTCGTGCGACCAAAATCTCCCTGCTCTTCAAATCGTGTCCAATCGCCCACACCATGCCCCTGAAGAAAGCCGACGCTACCATCACGGTACGAGCTGGATAGCTGCCACGCACAACGTAAGCGGTAGAATCGCAAAAGGCGAATTGCTACCTCGGATTGCATAAAAATATCTTTTCATCGGGTCAGTTGGAATTTTAAGAAACAAGCCGGTTTCGGCGCTACACCACGATTTTTATCGCGACGACGCTCGGGTTTTCTGAGATCGGAACAGCGATCTGCGGATCAACCGGTCTTTTCAACGAACCGCCACGATATCCCATGGCAGTACGAGGTCATCTCCGTGTTGAAATGTACGTTGACAGGTGACCGCGGCGATACTTATTATGCGATGCACAACTACAAGTTATGTCTCGTAGCTGCGTGCTGTTTAATGAGCATGCTTGCGGTTGGGCGAGTTGCTCTTCGTTTTGCAGTATTAATTATCGTTTCGAATATTCGGTGAAAAATATTCCGGAAGGCAGGGGGAGATCATGAAATGGTTTTCGTTTTTAGCCGCCGATAGCAGACTTCTCTTATTGTTGACCACACTCGGTTTGACCCTCGGAAATCTTGCTGGGCACGGAGATGTATTTGCACAGTCAGCCCCTCCATTTGCGATCACTTCTACTCCCCCGTTTGAACTCAACGAGACTGAAGGCGGTCCCGCCCGAGCGACGCTAAAGCAAGCGGCCGAGTTTGCCTGGGAAGAGTTCTTTGCTTTGAGCTGGCCGGCCGTGCCTCAGAGCGGAATGCCAAATCAACGGGATACACCGTCATCAGCCTGCGTCTTGGGAGACCAGTCTACTAACTGTGCCGGCCCGTTAGTATGGCAAACGTATCGCAGCAAGGTCGAGGTATTTCCCGGAGCTGGCGATCCCCCAGGATACAGCACAACCGCAGCTTCATTTGGGTACGACGCGCTTCCGCAATACAATTACAACCCTCCCGTGGCAGCCTGTTCGGGAGAAACGCGTCCTTCACAGACAGCATGGGTGAATCTCGATGAGACCGATCAGATAACTCTAGATTCAATGTATGCTGGAGCAGTTGTCGAAAAACCTTCTCCCAACAACAGTGCCCCCCAGTTGATCCGATTTCTGGCGAAGGCCAATCGCACTGAATATGAGTATATCGCCAAACACAATCTATGGGCTGATAGCGATATTGTCGCGGAGGCCGCCAAGTATGTAAGGATGAATAAACAGGACCCTCCTAACGGAGATAGTTATCTGCTGCTGCCATCAAATTCGATTGAAGTAAAAGCTGGATGGCGAGTGCTTGGTCCCCATGAAATTGCTAGCGGCAGATTTCATACAACAGTGGTCCGGTATTACGAACTAAGCGCAGGCATTCGCTGCTACCGACAGGCAATTTTCGGACTCGTTGCATTGCATATAATCCAAAAAACTCCGCTTGCTCCTTACTTCATTTACGCCACATTCGAACAAGCCGACAATATCTTGGACGAGAACGGTCGACCTGCGGAGGATCTCGACGGATCTCCCCAGTCGTCGCAACCTTGCCGGGCTGACCAGCAGAAACCCTGTCCGACTACACCTTCGGTATCGCTCAATGACACGACCACGGTGGCACCAACTGCAGATCACGTACCTCCACAAGTTGTGCTTGTGCCGCCAACGGCATCGTATTGTACACCCAACATAGGAGCGAGACCGCACAATCGGCTTTTTTACCTCAATACTGAGAGCCTTAAGGGCGTGCCGACTTTGGGCTACATTTGTGTCAACAAGCGCGACAATGACATTCCTCCGATCATAGTCGATGCAAACAAACGAGCGCATGCAATGATCCAGAGCTACAGCTCACAACATGGAGTCCGTAATTCTGTTTGGCAGTATTACAAGCTCGTTAATGTGCAGTACCGGCCCATCAACAAGACGCACGCTGGCGTCTATGGGACCCAAGCGGGAGAGAACGATTCGACAAATCAAAACAATCCGAGCAGCTACTATCTAGCCAACATAGTCGTCGAAACCAACCGCACCCTACAACTCTTTAGCGGAGGTCTGGTAAATCAAGGCGGAAGTGGATCGAACAGCGACTATGCTAGCCAGTTTCCCTTCCCCGGAGGGGTTGGTGCCGCAATTCAACCGAATATGTTCTATCAGGGGTCCGGATATAACATGGGAGGCTGCATGGGCTGCCACGGCGGCCAAGGACAAATCCAGGGGGGGGATTTCAGCGTGATCGTGGCTCGTGGTCGGGTCTCGAAGCCCGAAACTCCGTCCGAACCGACAAACGGCGGAGCCGCTGTAATGTTCCGCAACAGGTCGCTGCAATAGAAGTCCGTTGATAGAACATATTACTGACTTACGAAGGTAGAGTTCGACCGAGGAGAATGTTTTATGAGTAACCCGATCACCTTCACAAACACCATCAAGCCCTATTTTACCCCCTGCTACCGCGCGCATATGATGATGTACGGCAATAGATTTGATCTCTGGGACGCGAAGGCGGTTCAAACCGAGTGGGATATGATCCATACGAAAGTTAAATCCGGCGATATGCCCGCACCAGGTTGCCCCGAAGGGGTTTGGGACGACATGACACAAGAGCGATTTTTGATCGATTTTACTGCGTGGAAGGCGGCGGGATATCCCTCGTAAGGGGATTACAGTGACACCACTGGACTTAATTCGCTATCGGTTCGAACGTGCGCATTTAGTGCACCGTAATTCCGCTTGTGGCTGCACCTCCTCTACTTGCCGCTAAGCCCAGTCCTCGCCGCACTCGGCGGCTACCTGCGGTCTCGCGTCAAACGGCGCGAGCTAGCTAGCTGATTAAACCTGATGCAGGGGGGAGAAAATGGTGCCTAGGGGCAGACTCGAACCACCGACACCGCGATTTTCGATCGCATACTCTACCAACTGAGCTACCTGATCGTGCTGAGCGGAAGGACCGGTGCCCGCGGAATGTGACGATTGTCACAGAGTCGATGCTTGCCTTTCGGCAGGTTGCACATAGTCTGCGCGCATAACGTCGGGGCTGAAATGGGCGCTTTCCGTTGGATTACGTTGTTCTTTTCGATCTGGCTGATGTGCAGCTCGGCGCAGGCCGAGCGCCGGATCGCGCTGGTGATGGGCAACTCAGCCTATAGAAGTGCACCCAAGCTCTCCAACCCCGCGAACGATGCCGCCCTGGTCGGTGGTATGTTCAAGAAGGCCGGATTCGACTGGGTCGACGTCAGGACCGATCTGAACGCTTCAGAGATGCGCAGGGCTCTGCGCGACTTCGGCGGGCGGGCGCGAGATGCCGAGGTGGCCGTCATTTACTACGCTGGTCACGGCATTGAACTCGATGGGACGAACTACCTCATTCCGACTGATGCGACTCTGGAGACCGACAGCGACGTTCTGGATGAGACTGTAGCGCTTGATCGCGCGCTGTTCGCGGTCGAACCCGCCAAGCAACTTCGGCTGATCATCCTTGATGCCTGCCGCGACAACCCCTTCTCCAGATCCATCAAGAGAACGGTTGCCGTCCGTGCCATCGGTCGCGGCCTTGCCAAGGTCGAGCCGACCAGCCCGAATACAATGATAGCGTTCGCTGCCAAGGCGGGGTCTACGGCTTCGGATGGCGATTCCAAGAACAGCCCATTCGCCGCAGCGCTTGTCGAGCGACTGCCGACACCCGGTCTCGATTTGCGCAAGGCGTTCGGCTTTGTCCGCGATGACGTCTTGAAGAACACCAGCTACAAACAGGAACCGTATGTGTACGGTTCGCTCGGCGGCGATGACGTGCCGCTTGTCGCAGCCAAGCCGACGGCAACCGGCCCTCAGGCAAACCCGGACGACGCAGTTCGCCGCAATTACGAGCTTGCCCTGCAACTCGGCACCCGCGACGGATGGACAGCCTTCTTGAGCCGATACGCTGACGGCTTCTATGCCGACCTCGCCAAGGGGCAACTCAACAAGATCGCGGCAGAGGAAGCCCGCGCAGCGGCGGTCGACAAGGCTCGGCAGGTCGAAGAAGAAAGGGCACGGCTTGCCGCCGACGGCGCAAGGAAGGTCGAACAGAACAAAGCCGCCGCAGCCGCCAAGGCTGCTGAGAATGCGCAGCTCGCCGCCGAGAAGGCCAAGCAGATCGAGGAGACCAAAGCCGCCGCCGCCGAGCAACGGCGCAAGGAGATAGAGGCCGCTGTTGCAAAGGCTCTGGCCGACAAGCAGGCAGCAGAGAAGAAGGTCAGCTCCGAAGCTGACCAGAAGGTTGCGGCCCTGCCATCTCCCGCACCTTCATTCGAACCGGTGGAGTCGCCGCAAGAGCTCGTCAGGTCGGTCCAATCCGAACTCCGCCGCGTCGGCTGTCTTGCTGATGCGGAGAGCGTTGAGTGGGGCGCCAAGCCACAGCGCTCGCTGACACTGTTCAACAAGTACGCCGGAACCAAGCTCGACACGACACTCGCGAGCTTCGATGCATTGGAGGCGATCAAAGCCCGGACAGGCCGCGTCTGCCCGCTCGTCTGCGATCATGGTTTTAGGGCAGATGGCGATCATTGCTCAAAGATCACCTGCCGCGCAGGTTACCAGATCGGCGACGAGAATACCTGCGAAAAGATCAACGTAAAGAAGCCAACTGCAAAGCGCGAAGAACCAAGAGTAAACGCTGACCGCCAAGCCCCCGCGAGAGCGGCTTCCCAAGCGTCAACGTCGAACGCATCGGGACAAATTGTTTGCAACGCCGCCGGGTGCCGCCCGGTGCAAAAAGGTTGTCATTTGGAATCAGCCACAACCGCCGCGATGGGGTCGATGGGGGCCGCTAGTCGTAACAGAGAAGTCTGCAATTAAATCATCCCTGCGCGCCCGATCGCGGACGGCGCGGTGCTCCCTCGGCAGGATCGTTCCCGTCGGCAGAATGCCCAGTCGCAGCAGGTGGGCAAGATGCTGCGCAACGGTCTCATCACCACCGTGTCGCGCCAGCGCGCCAGAAAGCTGGCGTTCCCGGTCTGAGGCGAAGACCGCCCTCAAGCCGCTTCAGACGTCGATCTCGCACGCCGCTCGAGCACGCCGATGGTCGAAACCAAATTGTCGCGTCGCGCACGAAGGTTCAGCGCGAGCAGCGGATATGCCGGCTGCTGCACGTCGAACACCCCGGCGCGGGCCTCTTGCTCGAGAATATCGGTGTTGAGCAGCCGAACGCGCCACCACAAATCGGCGATCAACGCATCGAGCTGGAGTTCGCCAGCGGCACCAGAACGGGACACTTCCTGCATCGCCTGCCTCAACTTGAAACGGCCTCTCCGCTGAGGCCTGGCTTTGGTCATGACTGAGCAAGCTTTGCGGCCGTGCAGTACGCCCGAGAACCCATCGGGACCAGCTCTGCGTCTGCCCCCGATCGATGCCGTCAAACGGAGAGGTGCCGCAGGACTGGGGACAGCAGGGCGTCCGCCGCGCGTTCCGCGGCATTCGCCCCCAAGCCAAAGGTGCCATCAATAGCCAACCTGGCAAATCCATGCACAATCGACCAGCAGGCGATCGAGGGCGCCATGCGCGGATCGCCGTGTTCAAGCTCAGGGGCGTCTTTGCCTCTGACCAGGCGGTCCATCGCAGCGAAGGCGCGGTCGCCTGCTCGGCAGCGTTCAGCGTCGTTCATGTCCAGCAGCGCGACGCGCCACATGAGATCGAAACGCGCGCGCTGTTCGAGCGCGAAGCGAACGTAGGCAGCACCCTGGCGCTGGATGCGCGTGATGCGATCTGCCGAACAATCCGAACTCGCCGCCTCAAGCCGGTCGGCGAGATCGTCGAATGCCAGTGTTGCGATCGCCGTCAGCAGCGCTCGAACATCGCGGAAGTGATGTTTGGGGGCCCCGGATGACACACCGGCGCGGCGCGCGGTTTCACGCAGGCTGAAACCTTCGACGCCTTTCTCTGCGAGAAGGCTTTCCGCGGCTTCCAACAGGGTCGCGCGGAGGTGGCCGTGATGATAGCCGCGCGACATCTTGACACTGGGTAGATTAGTATTCATAAGCTAATCTATGCACTGAGTAGATCGAAGGGCAAGGCACTTGGATCCTCGTTTCGCGTTCGGCACCGGCAACACCATCGCCATGCTCGGGTGGCTTGGATTGCTCACATCTCTGTTCGTCCCGATCGCGCGGGACGGCGTGAGGCGCACCACGCGTTTGTTCATCCCGGCGCTATTCGGTGTCGCGTATGTGGTGTTGATCGGGCAGGGCTGGAGCAAGGCGGTCGGCGGCGGATTCGGTTCGATCGAGCAGGTGCGCGCGCTGTTCGCGGTAGACGCCGCGCTTGTGGCAGGCTGGCTCCATTATCTCGCCTTCGATCTCTTCGTTGGGAGTTGGATCGTCGAGGATGGCCTGACGCGGGGGATCAATCGTTTTGCGCTGATTCCGTGCCTGGGCCTTACCTTCCTGTTCGGCCCGGCGGGGCTGCTCCTTTTCCTCGGGCTGCGGCTCTTACCTGCGCGGGAATCGACGTGATGGCCACGACACTCACCTCTGTCCCGTCTCGCGCGGCAATTCCCTTCGAATGGCTACGCCGCCAACCGGCATTGACCCGCTTTGGCGCGGCGTTGCTGCTGCTCCTCGTGCCCGTCCTTGCCGCCTCGACGATAGATCCTCGGACCATCGATGGCGTCAGCGTCTGGGCCAAGCCGGCCAAGTTCCTGTTCTCGATCGCGGTCCATGTGCTGACCTACGCGTGGTTCATGGGCTATGTGCGGCCCGATCAGCGCGAGACGCCGCTGATGCGTCGCACGGTGGGCGTCCTGATCGCCGCCAACATCTTCGAACTCGCATGGATCAGCTGGCAGGCCGCGCATGGCCTGCGATCGCATTTTAACGACGACACGCCATTCTATGCGGTGATGTATGGGCTGATGGGGGCCGCTGTTCTGCTGATCGTCGGTGCGAACGTGCCGCTCGCCTGGAATATCTGGCGGCGACCGGCGGACGACCTCAGGCCGGAATATCGGGCTGCGGTCATCGCCGGCCTGCTGTTGACCGTCGTGCTGGGCGGCGGGTTTGGAATATATATGAGCCAGCAGACCGGCCACGCGGTGGGCGCGGCCGCCGGGCATCTGCCTATGTTCGGGTGGAATCGCGTGGGCGGCGATCTGCGGGTGGCGCACTTCTTCGGCATTCACGCCGAGCAGGCAATCCCGCTCCTGGCTTTCGTCGTCACTCGGCTGAATCTTCCTACACGATGGGTCGCGATTCTTCTGGGTTCGGCCGCCTATGCGGCCTTGACCGTAGCCACCTTTGTCCAGGCGCTCCAGGCACGGCCTTTTCCGTTTTGATGAACGCGCGTTATCCTCAGTGACGGGCGCCCCTCCCGGGCGAAGCCGGGACCGACCAGGATCTGGCGCAGCTCGCCGACGCGATCGCTCGCGCGCATCAGACAAGCCTCGACCAAGCCAACGCCTATGCCGGTCTTCGCATCGCGCCCGAGGGCTCGCTGCGCGTCGCGCTCGTGGCCGTGGAATGGGAATGGTGCGCATCAGGGCTTCCGACGCGCTTCTCAAGCTGCAACGTTCGCTGGACCAGGTCATCCAACTCAAAGGACTGCGAATCGAGGAATGCGACCGACCCATTGTTCGGGTCGGCGGCCAGCCGGTGGGTCTCGCTCAAATGAGCGACGCCTGTGAGGAAATTGGCGGCGACCTTTTCGTAGCGGTTATTTCGCCGGCATGGCAGGTGGATGGCGTCCATTTGGGCGCATCCGACCATAGCGCGCCGGCGGCACACCCGCGTGGCGAGCGAATGCGACGCTGAAGGTGCTCGCGGAACTGTAGCCCACGCGCTCGGCAATCTGATCTATGCCGAGCTCATGTCCGCAAAGCAGGCGCCTGGCCAGCGCCATGCGCCAGGCCAGCAGATATGCCATCGGCGGCATGCCCACGGTGCGACTGAAACGGACGAAGAAAGCCGAACGCGACAAGGCGGCTTCGGCAGCGAGTTCTGCTACCGTCCAAAGGTATTCGGGGCGTGCATGGAGGGCGCGCAGCGCGGCCGCCAGGCGGTCGTCGGCAAGACCTCGGGCCAGGCCCGGCGCAGAAGCGGTCTCACCGCCGCATCGCAAGGCCTCGATCAGCAGCACCTCCAGCAGCCGCTCGAGTACGAGTTCGCGTGCCGGACGTCGCGCGCGGGTCTCCTCGCTGACCAACTGCATCAGCGTCGCGAGCCGGGGCTCTCCACGCACGAATACCACCTGCGGCAGCAGCGATACGAGCAGTTCCGCATCCGGCGAACCAAAGCTGCAGTGTCCGATCCGCATCACTAGCTCCGCGGGTCCGTCTTCGCGGCCGACGCGAAAACGGCCCTCACTCATCTTGATCGGCGCTGCGGTCAGTCCTTCCAGTGGTGCGTCCAGGCTTTCATTGATGAGGTCGTGCATGGCCGGGACCAGCACGAAATCGCCGGACTGCAACGTCATGGACGGCTGCCCGTCCACCATCACGCGGCAGCGCCCCTCCAACACTGCGCAGTAGAATGGCTCGCCGGTTGATTTGCGGTGGATCTTCCACGAGCCGGCGCACTCCACCAGCTTGGAGAAACGGGCGGCCGGCTGGAGCAGCGTGACGACCTCGGCGAGGGGATCACTTGCAGGACTGTCGCCAAAGAATTGCATACTGTCAGCGATAGCAAGTCCCGCGCCCTTATTCTATCTCCAGTTCGGTTCCCATACCTCTGGAGTATCTCATGCCCACTGTCCTCATCACCGGCTGCTCGTCTGGCTTCGGTCTGGAAACCGCACGGCTGTTTCTCGATCGCGGCTGGGACGTCGTGGCAACGATGCGTGTGCCCCATGCCGAGCTTCTGCCGCCTTCCGATCGTCTGCGCATCCTGGCGCTCGATATCACCGACGCCGCGCACGTCGCCCGAGCTATCGCCGAGGCCGGGCCGATCGACGTTCTGGTCAACAATGCCGGCTTCGGCGTGCCGTCGCCGATCGAACTGACTGCGCCCGAGACGGCCCGCGCTTTATTCGGGACCAACACGCTCGGCACGTTGGCGATGGTTCGGGCGGTGCTTCCGGCGTTTCGCCAGCGCCGGGCAGGCGTGATCATCAACATCACCTCGTCGGTCACGCTCAAGGCGCTGCCTCTGGTCGGCCTATACCGGGCGAGCAAGGCGGCGGTGAACGCCTTCACCGAATCGCTGGCGGTGGAAGTTGCGCCCTTTGGTGTGCGCGTGCATCTGGTCCTGCCGGGGCGCGCACCCGAGACGCGCTTCGGCGAAAATGCGTTTCCGCACCTGCGCGGCCGCGACAATCCCGACTATGCGCCAATGATCGAGCGTATCGTGGCGAGCATCCGCGACAGTTCGGGTCCGATGACGCGTTCGTCTGACGTCGCCGAAGCGATCTGGCGGGTCGCCAACGATCCGTCTGCACCCCTACGCATAGCAGCCGGAGCCGATGCCGAAGCCTGGATCGCGGAGGCGGGCTGAGCCTCCCGGGTGCCTTCGCGGAGGATCTGCCGCGTCCCGAGATCAGCGTGTCGGTAAACGACAATGCAGCGAGGTCATGTCATGAGCAAGTCCGCCTATGATTGCAGCATCGATGGTCAAGACTACTCGCTCGAACTGCTGGCGGCGGTGAGGTATCATCGCGATCTGCATGTTCTGCATGAAATGGGGCGGGCAGGCGCGAATGTCGTGCATGACGGCAAGACTTTGTCCGACGACGACATTCAAGCTCGCGGGCCACAGGGAGGACGCCTTCGCCCCGCTCCGCCCGCTTGACCGCTTTCAATTTGTAAGTCGTCGGAAGCTGACGCTTCTTTCCTTGTCCTGCCACAGGTCATCCTCGGAATGCCTGTCACTGTAATTATCGTGTCTCACTTCAGGGGTGCAGTCCAGCACTGTCACCGTGATTCTGAATGTCAAATACGGACAGTACTCTCGGCCGAAGCGGCTGATCGCAGTGCTACCTCCGGCCGGGGAACGCTGACTCAACCGGGATAACCGCCACCCGGCCTCGGGACAGCGATGCAACAGGCCCTTCGCAACCGTCCGTCGGGGGTGCGCTCTCGATGCCGAACGTTGCGGCGAGCTCTCTAACGCCAACCGGAGTCACGACGAGCGCGCGGCTATCCCGGACATGCTCGACCCAATCGTGCTCGAGCGCGTGATCAAGAATGGCAGCGCCAACCGCCCCTGCCAGATGCGACCGCCGCTCGCTCCAGTCGAGACAGGGGCGACAGAACACCCGGCGCCTGGAGGCGAGGCGAAGATCGACGCCCAACTCATCGAAGAATGACCGACCGGCATCGGTTAATTGTCCGCCATCCTCGTCGAGCAGAATGAACGACTGTTGGACCAGCCGGTCGGCGATTGCGACGGCGATGCGGCCGGCCATGTGGTCATAGCACGTCCGCGCGTGTCGGAGCGTCTCTCCGCCGCGCCAGAGATTGCGCTGCCGGGCGGGGCCTTCCTGCGCCACCACCATGAGGCTTTCAAGCACGCGCGCGACGTGCGGAGAGGCCAGGCGGAAATATCGTCGTCGGCCCTGTTTTGCGAGCGCGAGCAATCCGGCGTCGCTGAGTTTTGCAAGATGGCCACTCGCTGTCTGCGGCGCCACGCCAGACACATAGGCAAGCTCCGAGGCGGTCAACGTTCGGCCATCCATCAGCGCGCTCAGCATGTTGGCGCGCGCCGGATCGCCGATGAGCGCCGCGACCTGGGCGATTTTGGGTCCCGTATCCATGTCTTTTTCCTAACGCCGACGAGGACGCAGTGCCAGCGCAAATACTTCGGCCGAGACCGTAGTAGTTCCGCAAGACCGGCTCGATCACCGGACATAGGTTGCCTGGACACCAACAAGCCCAGCGAAAGCAAGTGCCGCGATGGGCGAAAGATATCATCCCCGCGGCTCCGAATATTCGATTGGTATCGAATGATGATCGCAAAGCAGGCTTATCCGAGCCGTCAAATTCTCACAGACAACTGAGTGTGATCAATGCAAACAGCTTCGCTCAACACAAGGCAGCCGGAACAAGCCCGCTCCCACGACACGTCATCCCGTTCGCCTCTCGCGACGGCGCTGGCGCTTGCCGCCACGAGCCTCGGCCTCGGCGTGGTGCAGCTCGATATCACCATCGTCAACACTGCGCTGAGCAGCATCGGCACCTCGCTCGGCGGCAGCGTCGCCGAGCTGCAATGGGTGGTGACCGCCTATACCATCGCATTCGCGGCCTTCATTTTGACCGCCGGCGCGCTCGGTGACCGCGTTGGCGCCAAACGGATATTCATCGCGGGCTTTGCGATCTTCACGTTGGCTTCGCTCGCCTGCGCACTGGCGCCGTCGGCGATATTCCTGATCGCCGCACGCTCCGTGCAGGGCCTGGCAGCAGCGATCCTGGTGCCGAACTCGCTGACGCTGCTCAATCATGCCTATACCGATCCGAAGGCGCGCGGCCGCGCGGTCGGCTTCTGGGCCGCAGGTGCGAGCGTCGCACTGACTTCGGGGCCGTTCGTCGGCGGCGCGCTGATCGCACTGGTCGGCTGGCGCGCGATCTTTCTCGTCAACCTGCCGATTGGCGCCGCCGGCCTCTGGCTTGCCTGGCGCTATGCCGAGGAAACGCCGCGGCTCGCGCAGCGCGAGATCGATCTGCCGGGACAGATCGCGGCGATTGCAACCCTCGGCACACTGGCCGGCGCCCTGATCGAAGGCGGCGTGCTCGGCTGGAGCCATCCGCTCGTCATCGTGGGCTTCGTGGCAGCGGCAGTGATCGGATTCCTGTTCGTATGGCGCGAGGCGCGCGCGCCACAACCGATGCTGCCGCTCTCGCTGTTCCGCCACCGCATGTTTGCGCTGACCGCTCTGGTCGGGCTCCTCTTCAACATCGCCTTCTACGGCCTAATCTTCGTGCTCAGTCTCTACTTCCAGAAGGTCAATGGCTGGCCGCCGTTCGCAACGGGCCTCGCCTTCGTGCCCATGATGGCCATGGTGCTGCCCGCCAACCTGGTCACCGCGTCGATCAGCGAGCGCCTCGGCGCGCCGCAAACCATTGCGTTGGCTTGTGTGATCACTGCCACGGGCTGCGTTGCGCTGCTGCCCATGGCCTCAGGCACCAGCTACGGGACGATCGGCGCTCAGCTCATGGTCCTCGGCGGCGGGCTCGGCCTGCTCGTGCCGTCCTTGACCTCAACGCTGCTTGGCAGTGTCGAGAAGTCG
Source organism: Bradyrhizobium diazoefficiens (assembly GCF_016612535.1). Taxonomy (NCBI): domain Bacteria; kingdom Pseudomonadati; phylum Pseudomonadota; class Alphaproteobacteria; order Hyphomicrobiales; family Nitrobacteraceae; genus Bradyrhizobium; species Bradyrhizobium diazoefficiens. The sequence continues at coordinate 2,914,755 of NZ_JAENXS010000001.1, read as the reverse complement.
CGATCCGGCATCGCCGCGGGCGTATTGAACGCGACGCGGCAGACCGGCAGCGTGCTTGGCGTTGCCCTGTTCGGCTCGCTGGTCGGAGGCAACAACGCGTTCATGACGGGCGCGCATGCCTCGCTCGTGATATCGGCCGCTGTGTTGCTCGCAGGTGCGTTCGCGATCTGGCATGGCCGGGCAAAGGAGGAACGATGAAGGGGCGCGGGTCGAACTCGTGTGGCGCCCCCGGGGGCCGCAGCACGTCCTCCCTTCGGGAGAGGGTGCGCTCCATCGGCAGATGGCTTTTCAGTTTCGTCAATGGATGGATCGCGGCCTTCATCACTCAACGCAAATACCAAGCGAGTTTGGCCTTCTTGCGTAGTCTCAGCGATGAAGAGCTGCGAGATATGGGCCTTCATCGCGGTCTGATTGGCCCAGCTCTGAAGGATGCCGCCAGCTATCGTGCGTCAAGACAGCGCCCGAACCCTTATTGCTCAAAACGGAAGTCTGAGAAAAGCTCGAGGTCGTCTGAGGGCCATATTCGGACATAGGGCGAGTGAGCCTGTGATTGCGCCAATCGTACGCAAACGTCCGCGTAAGCGACCGTGACCTCGCCCCCTGTACCCATGATCGCAAGTTGATTGCGGGTGATTTGAACCTGCGGACCTAAACGATTGATTGTTAGGGCGACCTTCCACGCTCAAAACAAAACCAATCCCTAGGGAGAAAAATTCGCGAGCGCCCTTCGCGGCGATCTCTAGCGAACGCAGTCGTACAAGATCGTGCTCCGGCGTGGAAAAGCGTCGTCTTGGTGCCCAGGGGCGGAATCGAACCACCGACACTGCGATTTTCAGTCGCATGCTCTACCAACTGAGCTACCTGGGCGTGCTGAGGGAAGGACCCAAAGAGAAGGTCAAGGCCCATCGAGCGGGCGGTTTATAGTGGGCGGAGAGCGGCCTGTCCACCCACGCTTCGCCTATGGCTTCGCGGGGCGCGGCCCGGCTGTGTACAAGGTGGGGCGGGCTTGCCGCGGCAGAGGTGCGACACGCCTGAAATCAATTTAGGTAATTGATATCACTAGATTATTCTTCGCCATCCGCCTCGTCATCCCGACCGGGAATGACGTAGGAGCCCTTCAGCCAGCGGTTCAAATCGACGTCGCGGCAGCGCGATGAGCAGAACGGGCGGGTGGCCTCCGCCTGCGGCTTGCCGCAGATCGGGCAGGTTTTGAGGGGGGCGGCGGGCTTTTTGACGTGGTCGACCATGGGGGCGCTTGTATCACCGCATCGCGGGCGATGGGATCGGATGGGATGGGATGGGATGGGCCTCTCGACTCACGCGGGAACGCGGCGCTGAAATTCCGCAGGTCCCACAAGCGCCGTTCTACTGTGCATGGGGTTGTTTTCGCGGTTTGGGAGCAGCGAGGCCAGTTCCCGCGCCTCACACGGCGGTGGCGTTGAGCCAGCCGAAGCGAATCGGAAAGCCTTCGCCGCCGAGCAGCGTCGTGGTCTCGTACAGCGGCAGGCCGACCACGTTGCTGTAGGAGCCCACCATCTTCACCACGAACGAGCCGGCGATGCCCTGCACGGCGTAGCCGCCGGCTTTGCCGCGCCATTCGCCCGAGCCGATATAGGCCTGGATGTCGTCCTCCGAGAGACGCTTGAAGCGGACGCGGGTCTCGACCAGGCGCTGGCGGAACGCCTCGCGCGGGGTCACCAGGCAGATTGCGGTGTAGACGCGGTGGTTGCGGCCCGACAACAGCCGCAGGCACTGCGCGGCTTCGTCGACGAGATTGGCCTTGGGCAGGATGCGGCGGCCGACCGCCACCACGGTGTCGGCGGAGAGGATGAAGGCGCCGCGCAGCTCATCGTCGAGCTGGACCGATTTCAGCGCCGCATCAGCCTTGGCCCTCGCGAGGCGGTTGGCACAGGCGCGCGGCAGCTCGCCCCGCTTCGGCGTCTCGTCGACGTCGGCTGGCCGGAGCGCGTCCGGGTCGATGCCGGCCTGGTTGAGCAGCGACAGGCGCCGCGGCGAACCGGAGGCAAGAACGAATTTGGGGCGGCCGAGCATCAGGTGATTTGGGGAGCGAGGCAGGGGGTGAATTGCGCGCGGAACCTATCGGACGGGGGCTGATTTCACAACCCGGGAACCCGAGGTTTGGTGATTCGAGGTGTCCGACATGCGTGTGCCCTTAGTCTGTGACGCGGGTGTTACGGGCGTCGAAGACTACCCGCTCGCCGCGCCGACCTTCGCGAACCGCCGGCGAATCCGCATCATCAGCTGGTCGCAGACCTCGCGATAGGCGGCGAGCTTCTGGTCGCGGCTGCCTTCGATGGTGGTGGGGTCCTGCGTCGGCCAGTATTCGACGTCGGCCGCGAGCGTGCGGGTCAGCTCCAGCGCCTTGTGGTGCGCCTCCGGCGACAGCGTGACGATGAGGTCGAAGTTCAGCCCCTCCCAGTCCTCCAGCTCCTCGAAGGTCTGCGGCTTGTGGGTGGAGATGTCCTGGCTGAGCTCGCCCATCACAGTGACGGCGAACGGATCGAGCTCACCTTTTCGGGCGCCGGCCGACTTCACGTAGAGGCCCTGCGGAAACATGTGCCGCAGCAGGCTCTCGGCCATCGGCGAGCGCACGCTGTTCATGGCGCAGGCGAACAGCACCGATTGAGGATTGCTTGCGCGTGGCGGACCCGCCATCGCGCCTAGCCCTTCCAGTGCAGGACGGTAATGAGCGTGAACAGCCGGCGCGAGGTTTCGAAATCGACCCGCACCTTACCCTTCAAGCGCTCCTGCAGCGTGCGCGATCCCTCGTCATGGATGCCGCGGCGGCCCATGTCGATGGCCTCGATCTTGTCCGGGGTCGCGGTGCGGATCGCCTGATAATAGCTGTCGCAGATCATGAAATAGTCCTTCACGATCCGCCGGAACGGCGTCAGCGACAACAGATGCGCGACCACCGGCGTGCCGTCCTCACGGCGGATGTCGAACATCAGCCGGCTGCCGGTGATGCCGATATGCAACGTGAACGGTCCCTGGCCGTCGGCGCCCTCGGGCGCAAACAAATTCTGCTCGACCAGGTCGTAGATCGCAATCGCGCGCTCATGCTCGATGTCGGGCCCGGAACGGCCGATCGAGACTTCGTCGAGGGTGACCGCAACGATGCGATTGGTCGAGTCGTCCTGTTCGGGCGGCTTTGTCATGACAGATTGAGGCGCAATCCAATCGAGCGCGAATGGGCGTCCAGCCCCTCCGCTTGTCCGAGCGTCATCGCGGCCGGGCCCAGCGCACGCAGCTGGTCCGGGCCGCATTTCAGGATCGAGGTGCGCTTGATGAAATCGGCGACCCCGAGGCCTGAGGAGAATCGCGCCGAGCGCGCCGTCGGCAGCACGTGGTTGGAGCCGCCGACATAATCGCCGATCGCCTCCGGCGTATGCGCGCCGAGGAACATCGCGCCGGCGTTGCGAATCTTGGCCGCGAGCGCGTCCGGATCATCAGTCATGATCTCGAGATGCTCGGCGGCGATCGCATCGGCCAACGGGACGGCGTCGGCCAGAGTCCTCACCATGATGATGGCGCCGAAATCGGCCCAGGAGGCACTTGCGATCGCGGTCCGCGGCAGCGTCTTCAGCTGCGCTGCGACGGCCTTTTCGACATCGGCGGCAAGACGCAGCGAGTCCGTGATCAGGATCGACTGCGCGCTGGCATCGTGCTCGGCCTGCGCGAGCAGGTCGGCAGCGATCCAGTCGGCATTGCCGGTGTCGTCGGCAATCACCAGCACCTCGGAGGGACCGGCGATCATGTCGATGCCGACCTTGCCGAACACCAGCCGTTTTGCGGCGGCGACATAGGCATTGCCGGGACCGACGATCTTTGCGACCGGGGCGATCGTCGCGGTGCCATGGGCGAGCGCGGCCACGGCCTGCGCGCCGCCGACGCGGTAGATTTCGGTGACGCCGCCGAGCGAGGCTGCCGCCAGCACCAGCGGATTGAGCTTGCCGTCGGGCGACGGCACCACCATCACGAGGCGCCTAACGCCGGCGACCCTTGCGGGCACCGCGTTCATCAGCACCGAGGACGGATAGGCCGCAGTCCCCCCGGGCACGTAGAGGCCGGCGGATTCGATCGCGGTGTAACGCCAGCCGAGCTCGACGCCGAGCGGATCGGTGAAACGCTCGTCCTTCGGCAGCTGGCGGGAATGGTAGGTCTCGATCCGGTCGCGTGCGAGCTTGAGCGCATCCAGCGTCGCGGCATCGCAAACCTTCACGGCAGCTTCGATCTCGGCGGCCGAGATGCGAAGGCCGGATGCATCCAGCGTCAGCCGGTCGAACTTTGCGGTCGCCTCGAGCAAGGCAGCATCGCCGCGCTTGGCCACGTCGTCGACGATGGCGCGCGCGGCCGCCTCGACGTCGGCCGAGACCTCGCGCTTGGCGGCCAGGAAGGCTACGAATCGCTGGTCAAAATCGGCGCTGCTACGGTCGAGACGAACTGGCATTTTTCGATGGTCTTTTGGCTGGTCTTTGGGGGCAGATCGACGTCACAAGGCCCCTGCTCAATGGCGCGGCGGCCCCCTTCCGTCAACCCTTGGCCGGAATGAGACCGGGGTTTCGCTGGTATACCGCAAGCGTGGCTCACCCTCCCCCTTCGACCTCCAACCCCGTTCCCAGCTCGTCCGCCCCCAGATCAGTCAGCTCGCATTCCAGGCATTCGACGTCGAGGCGGATGGCGCCGCCCTGGGCGAACAACAGCAACGCGCTGCCGCCGGGCTCCTCGTCGCGGCCGTCCTGAGGATGAAACTCGATGCCGACAAGGTCGAGGACCGCCTCTGGCGCCGCAAGATCGATGTCGCGCGACTTGCAGGCAAGCACGCGGTCGAAACGAAGCGCCGAAACCAGCCGGCGCGGCTCGGCCTCGCCCTCCAGCGTCTGCTCCCAGTCCAGCCGGCTCATGCCGACCACCAGGCGCTTCTCGCCCTGCCGCCAGATGATGTCGGAGGGCTGGACGCGGGCATCCTGCACATGGGTCGAGATCACGGCGAGATCGTCGGCGTCGAGTGCGATCAATTTAAGCTGGGGGGACATTCGCCGGCCCTTCTCCTGCGATGCAGATGAGGCACAACGCGCGCGGGTGCCAAAATATCCTCAAAGCTAACCACAGGGCGGATCAGAGGCTATTGATATCCGTCATCTCCAGCAGTTTCCGCGGAAAGCCCTCGCGGGCGACCCGGATCATGCCGCGGCAGTCGCGCCGAAATGATGACGCGCATCGGGACGTCCCCACCGAGATCGCCGCTCATGCGGCGGCCGCGATCTCGTCGAAGGATACACCGGTCAACGTCGCCGAGGCATCCCACAGCATGGCAGAAGAAGCGAAATCCTTCGCCTGCGGCATGATCCGCGCCGGCGCCGGCGGGCCCTTCAATTCGTAGAACCCATTCGGACCGTAATAGCCGCCGGGCTCGGCTTCCGCCGATGTCGCAGCGAACAACGTGGGCAGCGCGCCTTCGGCCGCGGACTGGCTGATCAAGGGCTGTAGCCACCGGCTCACCCGCCACTGGAAGGTATTGGCGCCCGGACCATTCGGAATGAGATCGGTGCGCGCATAGCCGGGATGGGCGCCGAGGCTCATCAGGCCCCAGCCAGACGCGAGACTGCGGCGTTGCAATTCGAGAGCAAACATCAGCATGGCCAGCTTGGACTGGCAGTAGGCGCGCCAGGGACGATAGGACCGCGTGCTCTGGAGATCGTCGAAATTGATCGCGCCGGAGCGGTGCGCGAGGCTCGAAAGATTGACCACACGCGCAGCCTTCGCACGACGAAGCTGCGGCAACAGATGTGCTGTCAGCGCGTAGTGGCCGAGGTAATTGGTGCCGAGCTGCATCTCGAAACCATCCTCGGTCTGCTGCCGCTTCGGCAGCGCCATCACACCGGCATTGTTGACGAGGAGGTCGAGCTGGTCGTTGCTGGCGGCAAAGCGCCGAGCGAAATCGGCAACCGACGACAGGCTGGCGAGATCGAGATGCTCATAGGCGATCAGGGCGTTGGGAAACCGCGCGCAAATGCCCTCGATCGCCCGCAGGCCCTTTGCGTCGCTGCGCCCGGTGAGTATGACAATGGCACCAGTGCCCGCCAACGCCAGTGCCGTCTCGTAACCGAGGCCGCCGGTGGCCCCGGTGACAACGGCAGTCTTGCCGCTGAGCGAGGGGATGTCTGCCGTGGTCCAGTCGGTCATGCCTTAAACTCCAGACTATCAGGGGTTGGAAGAGGCCCGCGACCGGTCTAAATGTGCACTGAGTGCAAATTTGCAAGAGGTGAAATAGTTTGAAGGCTTCGAAGCCCACCGGGACATCGGCCAGGGAACGCGCCAAGCCATTGCCGGCAGGGACAAAATCCCCTGATGGGTCAGGTTTGCGGCAGCGCAAGCAGCAGCAGACCCGCGAGCGGCTGAAGCGCGCGGCGATGGCGCTGTTCCTGGAGCGCGGCTTCGAGGCCACGACCATCGACGACATTGCGGCTGCGGCCGACATGTCGCGGCGGAGCTTCTTTCACTATTTCGCATCCAAGGAGGACGTGGTCGCCGCCTGGCAGGAGGATGCGGCGGCAGCGTTGGTCACCGAGATTCTCGCCCGGCCTGCGGAGGAGTCCATGCTGGCGGCGGCGGAGAACGCGATTGCAACGGCGATCAAGCGGATCGATCCGACCGAGGCGGCGGCGATGTCGCGGCTCAAGCGCGACAATCCCGCGCTTCAGGCCCGCGATCAGCTGAAATACGAAAAGCTCGAGCGCGCGCTGGCGGACGGCCTGACGCAACGCTCCGGCCGCAAGTCGGACCGGCTGAAAGCGCGGCTCGTCGCCATGATCGCCACCGGCGCGATGCGCGTCGGTGGCGAGAGCTGGCTCAGCGAAGGCCCGCGCGACAAGCCGGAGGCTTTTGTCAAACGGACCTTCGACGCGATCAGGGCGATCCTGCAATGAGGTCGTGCGACCTCACTCCTTGAAGAACGCCAGCAGGTCCGCGTTGATGGTTTCGGCATGCGTGGTCGGCATGCCGTGCGGAAAGCCTTTGTAGGTCTTCAGCGTGCCCTTCTTCAGGAGCTTCGCCGACAACGGGCCGGCGTCGGCGTAAGGCACGATCTGGTCGTCCTCGCTGTGCATCACCAGCACCGGCACGTTGATCTTTTTCAGATCCTCGGTGAAATCGGTTTGCGAGAACGCGACGATGCCGTCGTAATGCGCCTTGGCGCCGCCCATCATGCCCTGGCGCCACCAGTTCTGGATCACGGCTTCCGAGGGTTTCGCATCCGGACGGTTGTAGCCGTAGAACGGGCCGGCGGCGACGTCGCGATAGAATTGCGAACGGCCGGCGGCGAGCGCTGTCTGGAAATCGTCGAACACCTTCTTCGGCAGGCCACCGGGATTGGCCGCGGTCTGCACCATCAGCGGCGGAACCGCGCAGAGGATCGCGGCCTTCGCGACCCGGCTCTCACCATGGCGCGCGATGTAATGCACGACTTCGCCACCGCCGGTGGAATGGCCGACGTGAATGGCGTTCTTCAAGTCGAGATGCGCCGTCACCGCCGCGAGATCGTCGGCGTAATGATCCATGTCGTGACCGTCGGAGACCTGCGCCGAGCGGCCATGGCCGCGGCGGTCATGCGCGACGACGCGATAGCCGCGGGTGACGAAGAACATCATCTGCGCGTCCCAGTCGTCGGACGACAGCGGCCAGCCATGGCTGAACACGATCGGCTGGCCCGAGCCCCAATCCTTGTAGAAAATCTCGACGCCGTCTTTTGTGGTGATGGTGGGCATTGGGGACTCCTTTAGCGAGATACGATCAGGCGAACGCCATCGGCTTGTAGCGGCGCCAGGTGCCGATGGTGAGCAAGACGAAGAACACCAGGACGATGCCCTGCACCACGGCGAATACCGGGCCCGACGGCGGCGCCGGCGGCACGGCAGGTGCGAGCGCGGCCAGTGCCGGCACCTTCAGGAACGACTGGATGATCAGCACGAAGACGTTGAAATAGAGCGAGATCATCGCGGTCACGATGTAGATCGGGCGCCAGGCGCCCGCGAGCTTCATGCCGTAGAGCGCGATGCACGCGATCGCGAGCAGCACCAGCGAGATGGCGGCGATGATGTACGAGGGCAGCAGCTCCTTGAACGGAAACAGGGAGCCCGTCGCATTGGTCAGGATCGTGAATAGCAGGAAGATCGCGGTCAGGCCCGGCATCGGCTTCGAGCCGAGCAGGCCGAACATCACGACGAGGCCGGCGACGATACCGATCAGGCTGATGATGACATGGACCAGTGTAAAGGCTTGCAGGCTCATCCCGAGAACCATGGCATCTCTCCTATTCTCTGCATTGAGATCAAGAGACTGATATTACGGTCCTCATCGGATTGCCACATGCGCCGGCATCACATATACGCGCCCCGCCATGCGTCATCGTGCGAATCGACAAAACGCATGGCTGAATTTTTTGCAGCGCTGTCACAAACGACAGCAATTATAGCCCGGATGGAGCGCAGCGAAATCCGGGATTCTCGCGTGTGAATGCCGCTGTCCCGGATTACGCTTCGCTCCATCCGGGCTACGAGCTTGTAGCTTTCGACGAAAGTCGAATCGAAGATTCACACGTCCTTGGTGTCGAAGATCAAGAGGTCGGCACCGCCGCTGGCGAATTTGGGCACGTCGCCTGCGGCCGCTTTGCCTTCTTCGCTGCCGAACGCCTTCTGGATGTCGCTCACGCTGTCAAAGCTGAGAATCGCGACGAGGTGAACGCCGGATGGCCCGGCGGGCGAGCCGACCGGCCCTGTGCTGACGGCGTATTTCTTCAGGCCGGGCAATTTCTTGGCGAGCGGAATGTGGGTCTCGGCGTAATGCTTGTCGAAGGCGGCAGCGTCCTTGGGCGTCTTGTAGAGCACGACGAGTTCGGCCATTGAGTCCTCCCATTTAAATCTTTGTTCTTCCGCGCGCGATTGGCCTCGCGACGAAGGGATAGTCCGTGGGACACGGCAAGATGGCAAGTCACATTCGACCTGCCCCTGCTTGTCTTCTGCTTGACTAAAGCGCCGGTTTTGCGGCGTCGCCGAGATAGCCGTGCAGGGAGGCCACGACCTGCGCGCCTTCGCCGATGGCGCCGCCGACGCGCTTGACCGAGCCGGAGCGGACGTCGCCAACGGCGTAGACGCCGGGGACGGAGGTCTCCAACGGCGCCACCAGCTTGCCCTGGTTCTGCTCGGACTGCGCGCCGGTGACGACGAAGCCGCCGCGATCGAGCGTCACGCCACAGCCGTCGAGCCAAGTGGTGGCGGGATCGGCGCCTACGAATAGAAAGAGATTGCGGATGTCGGCAACCTCCTCGTCATCAGACAGCCGGCTCTTCAAGCGGATCCGCCGCAGCAGCGAGGCCTCGTCGCCTTCGAGCGCCGATATCTCGGTGTTGAACAGCAGCTCGATGTTCGGCGTCGCTTCGATGCGCTCGATGAGATAGCGCGACATGCTGGCACCCAGGCCGCCGCCGCGGATGATCATCAGCACCTTCCTGGCGTGGCCCGACAGGAACACGGCGGCCTGCCCTGCGGAATTGCCGGCGCCGACCAGAGCCACCTCTTCGCCGGCACAAAGCCGCGCCTCGACTGGCGAGGCCCAGTACCAGACGCCGCGGCCCTCGAACTTGTCGAGGTTCTCGATCTCCGGCCGGCGATAGCGCGCACCGCTCGCGACCACCACCGCGCGCGAGCGCAGGGGATCGTTGCCGTCGAGCGCCACGGCAAAGACGCCGTCCTTGCGCGTGCAGTCGAGCGACTGCACCGTCACGGGAATCATGATGTCGGCGCCGAATTTCTGCGCCTGGTTGAAGGCGCGGGCCGTCAATGCCTGGCCGGAAATGCCGGTCGGAAAACCCAGATAATTTTCGATGCGCGCGCTGGCGCCGGCCTGGCCGCCGAAGGCGCGGGTGTCGAGCACGGCGACCGACAGCCCTTCGGATGCCGCGTACACGGCAGTCGCGAGCCCCGCCGGTCCGCAGCCGACGATCGCAACATCGTAGATGCGGTCGTTGCGCGGGCCGCCGATCATGCCGATCGCGCGTGCGAGCTCGGTCTCGCCGGGATTGCGCAGCACCGCACCGTCAGACGTGACCACCAGCGGCCAGTCTTCGGGTTTCGGCGAATAGCGCGCGATCATTTCGGCGGCGTCGCGATCACGCTCGGGGTCGAGCAGATGATGCGGCTGGCCGTTGCGGGTGAGGAAGCCCTGTAAACGCACCACGCCTGCCGAATGCGAGGGGCCAATCAGCACGATGCCGCCGACGCCGGCCTGGAGCAGGTTGACCCGGCGCAGGATCAGCGCGCGCATGATGCGCTCGCCCAATTCGGCCTCGGCGACCAGGAGTGCCCGCAGCCGCTCCGGCGGCAGCAACAGCGTCTCGACGTCGCCTTCGGCGCGGCCATCGACCAGCGCCGGACGTCCCGAGAGCTGGCCGAGCTCGGCCAGGAATTGCCCCGGCCCCTGGTCGATCAACGGGGTGACATGGCCAAGCCCGTCACGCTGGGTGATGGCGACGTGGCCCTTCAGCACGACGAACATGCCGGGCCCCGGCTTGCCGGTCTCGAACAGCAGCTCGCCATCCTGATACGTGCGGAGCTCGCCAAAACGCCGCATGCGCTCGATCTCGTCGGATGTCAGCGTCGGAAAGGTCTGCTCGGGGCGAGTGAACCGCGACATCATCGCGTCGCGCCCCGTTCGTCGTGATTCGTCCTGCCCCATTGTCACTGCATGCACTCCAAAAAATTCTGGCCGCTGGTCGTCAGTCTTCTATTCGTCGCCAGTTTTGCCGACGGCCCCCTCATTTAGGGAACCATCGTCGTTCTGCGAGAGGTCGGCGCTTGCGGCGCGTTCACGCGCCTGCATCTTTCGCCGCTTCAGGTTCTCCCGCAGCGCTGATTTCAGGCGGTCGTCGCGCGCTCCCCTCGCCTGCTTCGCGCTCTTGTCGTTCTCGTCAGCCATCACGGGTCCCATACAGCGGTCGGTGATAACTTGCCCAGAGAATGCGGCAGCTCAATAGGCCGCATGGTCCCGATCGTGCGAAACTCAAAATGGGTCGAATCTGCCGCGCCGGCCAACTGGCCAGTTGGCGGGGGGAAGCGGAACCCAGATCGGCGGAAAGTCGGTCGTTTCGGGCCCAAACAGCCGTTTTGCCCCCGATATCGGCCCGATTTTCTCGTTTTGACAGGGCCTGCAAGCTTGCGCAGCGGGGAGGCCTGTGGCAGATATCGGCCCGCTTGGTAGGCCCCTCGGGCGGCCGATTCTTATCCCAGCACATGCTGCCGTAGCTCAGTGGTAGAGCACTCCATTGGTAATGGAGAGGTCGACAGTTCAATCCTGTCTGGCAGCACCATTCCATCTCTGGAAATGAGCATAGATCGGCATTCTCGCGGCGGGAGAGGCCCGAGTTTTGCTCTCCGCTTTCGCCCTCCTCTGTGAAGAAGGCGCAGGGAAGACCGGGTGCCGACGGGCACCCGCGGTCCGCTGCGCGAAAGTGCAGCGCAAGGAAACCGCACAGCAGCATACAGGTGACGCCGAACACTCGGCCTTCCCTGCGCGATGGGTTGACGGCGTATGCCGTGCTCTCCCTGGCGACGAGTTCCTGTTGTCACCATCACTTCGCGACCCGTTGACGCACCGCGCCCGGTTGGGACGATGCATCGTCGCAGAAGCTTGGCTGTAGCGACGACAGCCGAGACCACACGGTTTTGCCGTACGCAGCGATTCCGGCTCCGCCCAGGGGCTACGCCGGACACGCCGGCTAGACTCAAGGCTTCACTGGATACAGGCGCCGTTCGTTCGACACGGCTTGCGGTGAGCTCACGGGGTTCGGCTCAATCCTCTGCCCGCCCTGCTCCCACATCCGCGCCGGCGCTGCCGCGTCCACCGCACCCCAACCCACGTTCGTGACGACGTACGATCGCCCCTCTCCATCGGGCCGGGATGGCGGATAGATACCGCCATTCCGAATTTCGGTAAAGTGGAATATTTTTGCGGGGGAGGGTTGACGGGGTTTGGCGGGAGGTGGGTGTTTTGCCCGACGGGTCGGGTCGGCGAAGCGGCTTCGGTCGCTGTCGTTGTTGCAGGGGGGTTTGAGTGCAAGACAGGTCCCCAGCTGCCGCGCAACGCGCAAGCGCCTTAACGCTCGCCATGGATTCGAGAAACGGCTATTTAACCGTGTGTCGCGATACTCGCGGTTGAATGCGCGGGAGAACTCTGATGGCTGAGACGTCGATTGAGTGGACAGACGCTACCTGGAACCCTGTCGCTGGCTGCACCGTGCTTTCGCCGGGATGCACGAATTGTTACGCAATGCGGATGGCGGCGCGACTTGACGCGATGGGTGCGAAGAAGTACCGCGCGCTTACTCGCACGAGCGGTGGACGTGCGGTCTGGACCGGTAAGATCGTTCTTGACCGAGAGGCTTTGGCAGTTCCTGTGAGGTGGAAGAAGCCGCGGCAGATTTTCGTCAACTCGATGTCCGACCTGTTCCATGTGAATGTGCCCGCCGAGTTCGTCGCCGAGGTGTGGTCGACGATGGAAGCGACACCTCAACACACGTATCAGATCCTGACGAAGCGGCCTGATCGGATGGCTGCGATCACATCGTCGTTGGCGCTCTTGCCGAACGTGTGGCTGGGCACGAGCGTTGAGAGCGCAAACTATCTCGATCGGATCGACGAACTGCGCCGGGTTCGATCCGCGATCAGGTTCATTTCGTTTGAGCCGCTTTTGGGCTCGGTCGCTGCGGCAGATCTTTCCGGGATTCATTGGGCGATTGTCGGCGGCGAAAGTGGGCCGCGTGCCAGGCCGATGAATCCGGCGTGGGTTGATGAGATCGAGCGAACGTGTCGTCGGTACGACACTTACTTTTTTTTCAAGCAGTGGGGCGGGAAGAACAAGAAGGCGACCGGTCGTCTATTGCGTGGGCGGACGTATGATGAGATGCCGCTTCGGGTCTAACAGGTAATTGCCAATGCGGCGTGCGAGGCCAATGGCTTCTGGCGATTTGTTTGAAATGCACAAGAACAGCGAGAACATCTGCGGACCGCGGTCGATAGGAAGGGCGAGAGGATCGAGCACAGCGGCGAAAATCTCGCTCAACCTCCGTTGCACGTATCGTTCCAATCCTCTTGGATCAAGTTCGCGCCGCCGCTCCGGAAGATCGCCGAACATGTCAGGCGCGCCGCTGGGATAAAGCTCGGTTTCCCAAGAATCTGAGCCAAACATCCTGGTAAGGGCTGTGCGTTTGTGATCGTCGATATCCGTGAGCTTACGGGTCGCCTGCCGAAACAGGCCTGCCAAAGGGAATAAGAACCAGACGTCTATTGCCTCCGTGCCAGCTAGCGCCTGTAGAGTGGTCCACTCCACTTCCATGCCGTAAGGATCGAGGAAAACCACGGCGCGCTTGTCCAGCCATGAGTTGTTCGCTACCAGCGACTTCAAGGCCGAATTCGCATCCTCCTCTGCCACAAAGATTCTGCGCTGAAGGTACTTGGCGGCGAGATCATGCAGTGCGGCAGCGTAGTTCCTGTTCTTTTCAATGAACACGATGAAGTCAAAGGCCGGGTTGACGTCCAGTGCAATTTGCGCCGAGCCGCGGCGCTTTTCGATGACTTCCGGCACCGGCGTCTCGACTAATGTTGCTCCGCGTCGCTCAGTGCGGACCGTGCGGCTACCTGTCCCCGCGAAGGCATCGATGTACCAAAGATGTTTGAAGTAGGTGCGCAGCGCGAGCGTGTAGGCATTGAGATAGCCTTCAACGATCGACAATTTCAGTTCGGTGTGTTGTCCCCCAAACTCGTGATCGACCGGCATCGACGCCCCCTGGGTATGAAAGCGAGCATGTTCTTGCAACCAGCAGGCGAATGCAAGGCCGGGGACGCGCGACGGCTTAGTGGATCAACCGATAGCTCTGGACCGCCTAGCGGCGCTCGATTGATCGGGCAGCTTGTCATGGCTGAACTCAGATGGGTAGAGTGAAGCGAAACCCACCGAGACCTTGTTCGGTGGCCAAGCATGATGGGTCTCGCAAGCACTCCACCCATCCTACGCTCCATCGCTTGCCGTCACGAAACCTGATGCCCCGTGAATCGCTCATCCGATCGGCGCAGCCGCCGGCATAATTCGCGATTGATGTTCTGCAGGACGATCACATAGGCATGGATGTCGGCCTTGTAGCAGGCGTAGAGCTTTTGGGCCGTCAGCTCGTACAGCACCGTCGGATTCTCCGCGATCACCGTGGCGGATCGGTTCTGCATTTCGATCAGCGTCATTTCACCAAAGAAATCGCCGGGCTTCAGAACGGAAATCGGGACGACGCTTCCCGAGTCCGCCCGTTTGCTCACCGCCAGCTGGCCGGATTTGACGATGAACAACGAGCGTCCCGGTTCGCCTTCCGCCACGACGGCCGCGCCGGCATCGAAGCGGCACTCGACCAGCATCGATATCAGGAGATCAAGGCTCGCATCGGGGAGACCGCCGAAGAACGGCGTCGCGAGCAGGAACGCTTTCAGATCGGGGGAACTCGCAGTCATCGCGCGAAGATATCTCCCGTCGCCATCAGCGGCAAATCAGTGGCGTAGCCCGGATGGAGCGCAAGCCTAATCCGGGACCATCAGCAACGGACGCAATTGTCCCGGATTGCGCTTCGCTCCATCCGGGCTACGAACCTCCTACGCCCTCTCGCCGCGCAGCGTTCGCTTTCGCCAGAGGTCGGCCATGACCTTGATGGTTGCCGCAAGCACAGCTGCGCAAAGCACCGCCTTCGAGATCGTCTCCATCGTCCCCTCGATCAGCAGGCAATGGGCCACGCTGCAGGCGACGATGACGATCGCGAGTGGAATATGGGCGATGCGCCAGGTTCGCAGTCGCAGTCCCAACCGCCGGCGCAGTGCAGCCAGAAGCGCGACCGCGAAGATGGCCCACATCGCGATCACGCCAAAGGGGGAGAACGGCGTCGGCGATGAGAAGGTCAGGGCGTCGACCATGTCGGGCGGGCTGGTGATCCAGAGGCCGGCGACATGGATCACCACCGCCAGAGCCAGCGCGCCGCCGATCCAGTGATGGGCGCGCCGTGTACGGTAAGCCGACAGTCCCGGCAAATATCCACCAATCAGCAGCGGCTGAACCAGCACGAGGCCGAGGGCAACGATGCCTGCGAATCCGGCGAGGATGTAGATCGGACCGCGCCATGCGATCTGCTCGCTCTCTGCTGCGAGCGCGATCGGCACGGCAATGGCCACAGCAAGGGCGGCCCAGATCAGGGTCACCCGGGCCGATCTCCACTCCTGCACTTGCAACGCGGTCAGGCCGGCTGAAGCACGAAGTGCGCCTCGAGGCTGGTCTCCTTCGCGCTCCGCATCACCGGCCGCAGAAAGACGGTTTTGAATTCGCCGCTGTCATAAGCGAGGTGACCATGCGGCTGGCCGAAGATGGGAATGATCTGCGGCATCTCGAGCCGGAACGCCCCGTCCTTGTCGGTGAGCGTGGCGCCATGGCTCTGCGGCTCGGGCTCCTGGCCTTCGACCGTGTGCGCCCAGATCTGGATGCGCTGCCCGGCAAGCGGTGCCCCGTCGCCGGCGCGACGCACGGTGCCGCTCATCCAGAAGCCGCCCTTTCCGATCCGCTCCACGATCGGCGCGCCCTTGCGGTAGTTGTTCGCCCCGCCCGTCATTGATTCAGTCGGCGCGAGGCCTTCCGCACGGGCGGGCAGCAGCAGGCCAGAAGCTCCGGCCGCCAAAATTCCGGTTGCAATGACGGAGCCGCCGGCGGCGAGCAGGTTGCGGCGGTTGAGTACGACGATGGTCATGTCGGTTCCTCCGGGCAGATGGCGCGACGGTTCTGCGGAAGGTACAACAACACGTGCGAAACGCCCAGTTCGGAGCACGGCTGCACCAGGTCGCATAACAGGGTTGTGAACCCGGGTGCGGACGCGTCGTAGGATGGGTAGAGCGCAAGCGAAACCCGTCGCGACCTTCGACGACGAAACATGATGGGTTTCGCGAGTGCTCTACCCATCCTACGCGGTGACATTACATGTGATCCTCTCAGACGCGCAGATCCCCCTCACCGGACCTTCCCATGATCCCCTTCTCCGTGCTTGATCTCGCTCCCATCCGCCAGGGCAGCGACGCCGCGCAGGCATTCCGCAATTCGCTCGATCTCGCCCAGCATGCGGAGAAGTGGGGCTTCAAGCGGTTCTGGCTGGCCGAGCATCACAACATGGCGGGGATTGCCAGCGCGGCCACATCCGTGGTGATCGGGCATATCGCCGGCGGGACGAAAACGATCCGCGTCGGCTCCGGCGGCGTGATGCTGCCGAACCATTCGCCGCTGGTCATCGCCGAGCAGTTCGGCACGCTGGAATCGCTTTATCCCGGACGGATCGATCTCGGACTTGGGCGCGCGCCGGGCACCGACCAGCTCACCGCGCGGGCGATGCGCCGCGATCTCGCCACCGCTGCCGAGAATTTTCCGCATGACGTGCTGGAATTGCAGGCGCTGCTCGGCGATGTGCAGCCGAACCAGGCGATCCGCGCCGTGCCCGGCATGGGGACCAAGGTGCCGCTGTGGATCCTCGGCTCCAGCATGTTCGGCGCGCAGCTCGCGGCGATGCTCGGGCTGCCCTTCGCCTTCGCCTCGCATTTCGCGCCGCAGATGCTGATGCCGGCGCTGCGCGAATATCGCGCGCGGTTCGAGCCGTCGGCGCAGCTCGACAAGCCCTATGCGATGGTCGCGGTCAACGTGTTCGCCGCCGACAGCGATGTCGAGGCGCAGCGCATGCTCACCTCGCTGCAGCAGCAATTCATCAATCTGCGCCGCGGCACGCCCGGCCCCCTGCCGCCGCCGGTCGACGACATGGACGCGCTGTGGTCGCCGGCCGAGAAGGCCGGCGTCGGCCAGTCGCTGTCGTTCTCCGCGGTCGGCACGCCTGAGGTCGTCGCGCAGAAGCTGAGGGCGATCATCGCCGACACCGCTGCGGACGAACTGATCACGACGGGGCAGATCTACGACCACGCCGCGCGGTTGCGCTCGTTCGAGATCGCAGCCGGGGTGCGCGACAGACTGGCGGCGTGAGAGCGGCGCGCCCGGGAGTGCGATAAGATCAGGTTTTGTCGCGACGACGGAGGTGCGCTCCCTCCCTCGCTTGCGGGGGAGGGAGCGCACCGCGTTCGACGCCACAGCTCGCATCACACGTCATCGCTGCGAGCCGTCACGCGACGCTGTCAATGGGCTGACGTGCCGCACCGTTTTGTGGCACAAGGGCGGCCTCCGCCGACCGATCAACGAGGCCACGCATGCCCGCGCCAAAACCGCCTGCCTTCGAGACCCTGAGCCTGCATGCGGGCCAGCACCCGGATCCCGCGACCGGGGCCCGCGCGGTGCCGATCTACCAGACCACGTCCTACGTGTTCCAGGACTCCGATCACGCCGCCGCGCTGTTCAATCTGGAGCGCGCCGGCCACATCTACACGCGCATCTCCAATCCGACCACCGGCGTGCTGGAAGAGCGGCTCGCGGCGCTGGAAGGCGGCGTCGGCGCGATCTGCACCGCGAGCGGCATGGCCGCGCTGCATCTCGCCATCGCGACGCTGTTGAACGCCGGCGACCATATCGTGGCGTCGAGCTCGCTCTATGGCGGCACCATCAATCTGCTGGCGCACACGTTGCCGCGCTTCGGCATCACCACCACATTCGTCAAGCCGCGCGATCTCGACGCGTTCCGCGCGGCGATCAAGCCGAACACGAAACTGGTGATCGGCGAGACCATCGGCAATCCCGGACTCGAGGTGCTGGACATTCCAAAGGTCGCGGCGATCGCGCATGACGCAAAAATTCCGCTGCTGATCGACAACACGTTTGCGACGCCCTATCTCAGCCGTCCGATCGAGCTCGGCGCCGACATCGTGATGCATTCGGCGACCAAATGGATCGGCGGCCACGGCATCGCGATCGGCGGCGCCATCGTCGACGGCGGCCGGTTCGACTGGCGCGCATCGGCTAAGTTCGGCGTGCTGACCGAACCCTATGGCGGCTATCACGGCATCGTCTTCGACGAGCAGTTCGGCACGGCCGCCTTCATCATGCGCGCCCGCACCGAGGGCCTGCGCGATTTCGGCGCCTGCCTGTCGCCGACCAACGCGTTCCAGCTGTTGCAGGGCGTCGAGACGCTCGGCGTGCGCATGGACCGCCACATGCAGAACACGCATCTGGTGCTGGAGGCACTGAAAGCCAACAAGGCCGTCGACTGGGTGCTGCATCCTTCACTGGAAAACCATCCCGACTATCAGCTCGCAAAGACGTTGCTGCCGCGTGGCGCCGGCTCGATCGTCTCCTTCGGCATCAAGGGCGGCCGGCCCGCGGGCCGCAAGTTCATCGAGTCCCTGCGCATGGTCAGCCATCTCGCCAATGTCGGCGACGCCAAGACGCTCGTGATCCACCCTGCCTCGACCACGCATCAGCAGATGGATGCCGAGCAGCTCAGGGCTGCCGGCATCGGCGAGGAGCTGGTGCGGCTGTCGGTCGGCATCGAGACGGCCTCCGACATCATCGACGATCTGGCGCAGGCACTGCGCATCTCGCAGAAGGTTTGACACGATGAAGCTCTCCGTCAACGGCGCCGAGGTTTTTGTCGCAACCGGCGGCCGCGACTTCGACAAGGCGCTGCCCACCGTCGCCTTCATCCACGGCGCCGGCTTCGACCATTCGACCTGGGCGCTGCATACGCGCTGGTTCGCCCATCACGGTTTTGGCGTGCTGGCGCCCGACCTGCCCGGCCACGGCCGCTCGGCTGGACCGTCACTGTCTGATATCGCAGAGATGGCCGACTGGACGGCCGTGCTGATCACCGCCGCCGGCGCGACAAAGGCGCATCTGATCGGCCACTCCATGGGATCGCTGATCTCGCTGGAGACGGCCGCGCGGCATCCCGACAAGGTGTCGGCGCTGAGCCTGATCGGCACGGCCGTGACCATGACGGTCGGCCCGGATCTGCTCAAGGCCGCCGAGGCCAACTCGCAGGATGCAAACGACATGGTCTCGATCTGGGGCCTCGGCTTCAACGCCGAACTCGGCGGCAGCCTCGCACCGGGACTGTGGATGCACGGTGGCGCGCAGGCGGTGCTAAAGCACTGCGAGCCAGGCGTGCTGTTCAAGGATTTGTCCGCCTGCAATTCCTACACGAATGCGCTGGCGGCGGCCGCGACCGTCAAGGTGCCTGCGACCCTCATCCTGGGCGAGCGGGACATGATGACACCCGTGAAGGCCGGTAAGGCGCTCGCCGCGGCGATCCCGCATGCCAAGACCATCGTGGTGCCAGGCGCCGGCCACATGATCATGACCGAGCGTCCGGATGAATTGCTGGCGGCGCTGAAGGGCTGAGTGGATCAATCATCCGTCCTGTGCGTTGCGGTCAGACATCCCTGTGAATCCTGGAGGGAACTGACTCATGCCAAGACAAAACATCATTCGCAAAGCCAAGCAGGACAAGCGCGCGGGAAAATCGTCGAGCACGCAGGCCGGCGAATTCGTCAAAGACGAGATCGACAAGATCAGGAAGGGCAAGCATGGCGCGCGCTCGACGAAGCAGGCTATCGCCATCGGCTTGTCCGAGGCGCGCCGCGCCGGCGTCGATCTGCCGCCGCCCCGCAAGGGGCGCACCAAGAAGTCGACACGCCGTAGCGCCAAATATGCCTATGAAGTCGGTCAAGGCAAACGCACCCCGAAGCGGCGGCCGCGCGTGTCGCGCGCGGTCGAAGGCGTCTTGAAGAAGGAGCCGCGCTCGACGGCATCGCGCAGCGCGCTGTCGAAGCAGGGCAAGCGCGCCGCGAGCGGGCGAACCGCTGCGTCGCGTTCGGCCGCCGCGCGGAAGGCAAGCCATACCAAGGGCGCCAAGGTCCGCTCCGCCGCCGCAAAGAAGGCGGCCCGCACCAGGGCGCGCCGGCGGAGCTGAAATCGTGTAGCGACCTTGTGAGTTGAATGCCGCCGGTTGCTGCCGGACGATCCGGTCATCGGGGTGGAACGGAACCTGCCATGTCAGACAGATACGAGGGGCGCACGGCGCTCGTTACCGGCGGTTCGCGCGGGATCGGTGCAGCCGTCTGTCGTGCGCTCGCCAATGCCGGCGCGGCCGTCGCGATCAACTGCCGCGAGCAGATCGCGCAGGCCGAGCAGCTGGCGGAAGACATCGGTAAGCGCGGCGGACGCGCCATGGCCGTTGCCGCAGATGTGTCGCAGCGCGAGGCCATCGCCGCAATGGTCGAACGTGTGACGGCGGAGCTCGGACCGATCGACATCCTCGTCAACAATGCCGGCATCGCCATCACCCGCGGCATCGACGATCTCACGGAGGACGATTTCGACCGCACCATGCTGGTCAATCTCAAATCCGCCTTCCTGTGTACGCAGGCGGTGCTGCCGGCCATGCGCGCGCAAAAATGGGGCCGCATCGTCAACATCTCCTCCGGCGCTGCCCGCGGCGCCGGCTCGATCGGCCCGCACTACAACGCGTCAAAGGCCGGCATGGAGGGGCTCACGCGCGGCTATGCGGCGCGGCTGGTGAAGGAGGGCATCACCGTCAACGCGGTGGCGCCATCGCTGATCGAGACCGACATGATGAGCGGCCAGCCGCAGCTCGTCAGCCGCATTCCGCTCGGCCGCTTCGGCACGGCGGATGAGGTGGCGAAGGCCGTGATGCTGCTGGTCGACAATGCCTACATGACCGGGCAGACCGTCGCGCTGAGCGGCGGGATGGCGTTTAATTGAGCACTCACCGTCATGGCCGGGCTTGTCCCGGCCATCCACGCCTTAAGGGTGGCGCGAAGAACGTGGATGCCGGGACAAGCCCGGGCATGACCACCCCACCTGTGAATGCAGAGGCGCGGCGCTCCAAGCGCCCTCACCACATCGTCGCGGCCGCACGCGCCGGCCAGGCCCGATCATATTCTTCGCCGCCGACCTTGTTCTCACTCATCTCCGCAAGGATCTGGCCCGGCGTCGGCAGTGTCTTCGGGTCGATCCGCTTGTCGGGATTCCAGAGGTCGGAGCGGACGATGGCGCGGGCGCACTGGAAGTAGATCTCGTCCACATTCATCACCATGACGCTGCGCGGCGGCTTGCCTTCGACCTTGAACGAGGCCAGCAGCTCGGGATCGATCGAGAGATGCGCGCGGCCGTTGGCGCGGACGGCGTTGCCGGAGCCCGGGATCAGGAACATCAGCGACACGCGCGGGTCCCGCACGATGTTGCGCAGGGAATCGACCCGGTTGTTGCCGCGGCGATCCGGCAGCATCAGCGTGTTCGCATCATGGATGCGGACGAAGCCGGGAAGATCGCCGCGCGGCGAGCAGTCGATGCCCTCGGGTCCTATGGTCGCGAGTGCGGCGAACGGCGCCTTCTCGATGAAGATGCGGTAGAGCGGGGTGACATGGTCGGCAACTTTTACGGTCGAGGCATCGTTGGTGGCGCCGTAGATGGCTTCCAGCTCTTCGACCGTATTGATCACCGTCATTCCACACTCTCCTGGTTGCGCCGGCCGTTACTCGTGCCAGCCTTCATTCCTGATCACGCGCAGGAGCTGGCGGCCGTGATAGTCCGCGCTGCCGGCGTTGAGGATGGTGACGTCGGCATTGGCCGACGCATCATCGACGCTGCGCGCAAGCCGGTCGGCGACATTGCCGTCACTGTGCCGGGCGCGGGCGGCAAGCCGCTGCGCCAGCACGTCCGGCGGCGCGGTGATCGCGACCACCACGACATCGGCGTAAGCTGCGCGCAGCGCGCCAATCACGGTGCGTGAAACGTTGACGACGACCGCTCGCCCGGCCCGGATGTCGTCGTTGATTTCGAGCGGGAGGGCGTAGGAATGCCCATGCGCCTCCCAGGACACGGCGAAATCGCCGTGCTCGCGCGAGCGACGGAATTCATCCGTGCTCATCGCGATATTGTCTTCGTCCGTCGACGACTCACGCGTCACGACACGGCGCGGAAAGACGATGTCGTGATCGTCGGTGCAGGCCGCCTGCGCCAGCCGCAGCAAGGTGTCCTTGCCAGCGCCGCTGGGACCGACCACGAGCACGAGCCGGCCCGGGCCGATCGCACCCGCCTCGCCCTCGGCCATGGTCGAGGTCTCGCTCATGCGACACGGCCCCCTTCGCGCCAGACGCTGCGGACCACGGGAACGCTGCCCGCGACGTGCACGCGGATGAGGTCGGCGCGCTTGCCGATTGCGATCTCGCCGCGGTCGGACAGGCCGACCGCCTCGGCGGGCGCCTTGGTCACGGTGCGGACCGCCGCCGGCAGGCTGATTGCGGGCACGTGCTCCGGCAATTGCAGCGCGGCCATCAGAAGGCTGGATGGGATGTAGTCCGACGACAGGATGTCGAGCAGGCCTTCGCGGGCGAGATCGACCGCGGCGATGTTGCCCGAATGCGAACCACCGCGCACCACGTTCGGCGCGCCCATCAGGATGCCGATGCCGGCCTGATGCAGGCCGCGCGCGGCCTCCAGCGTGGTCGGGAATTCCGCCACCGAAACGCGATCGCGCACGGCGTCCGCGACGTTCTCCTCGGTGGTATCGTCGTGGCTCGCGAGCGGAATATTGTGCCCATGCGCCAGCGCCACGATCTCACGCATGTTGGTCGCGGCGTAGAGCTTCTGATATTCGAAGCGCTTGGCGAACAATTCATCGAGCTCGGCGTCGGTCTTGCCGCCGCCTTTGCCACGATAATAGTCGCGCAGCTTGACCGCGTCGCGGAACTGGCGCTGGCCGGGGGTATGGTCCATCAGCGACATCAGCTTGACGTCGGGGCGGTCGATCAGCTCCTTGGCTTCTTCGACCACGCTCGGCATCGGGATTTCGCAGCGCAGATGCAGGAAGTGATCGGCGCGCAGCAGATCACCGTCACGCGCGGTCGTGATCGCGGCGGCAAGCACACCGGCTCGGCCATCGACCTCCTCGGCGCCGTCCTCGCGCCAGACCCGGAGCGAATCGAACACGGTGGTGATGCCTGATGTCGCGAGCTGGCCGTCATAGGAGACCACGGCAGCCACCGGATTCCAGAACACCTTTGGCCGCGGCACGTAATGCGCTTCGAGATGGTCGGTGTGGAGTTCGATCAGGCCGGGCATGATCAGGTCGCCGCCGGCATCCTCTGCGCCGGCCGGTGCCCTGCCCTCGCCGATCTCGGCGACGCGTCCATCGGCGAGCGCGAGCCACCCCTGCTCGATCACCCGGTCAGCCAGCACGATCCTGGCGTTGGCGATCACGATGTCGTTCGGCTTCATGTCCTTGTCTTCCCTCTCAGGCCGCGGCGGCAAAGCTGGTGACGTCGACGATGCGGTCGGCGATCAAATGGCGGATTTCATCGTCATGGACAATCGCAACCATGGCGACGCCCTGGCGCTTCTTCTCGGCGACCAGCTCGACCACGACGGCGCGGTTGGCGGCATCCAGCGAGGCGGTCGGCTCGTCCAGCAGCAGGATCGGCAGGTCCGAGATGAAGCCGCGCGCGATGTTGACGCGCTGCTGCTCGCCGCCGGAGAAGGTCGCGGGCGGGAGCTGCCACAGCCGTTCCGGAATGTTGAGGCGATGCAGCAGTTCGCCGGCGCGCGCTTGCGCATCGGTGCGGGCGAGGCCGTTGACGATCAGGGGCTCGGCGACGACGTCGATGGTCGCAACGCGCGGCACCGCCCGCAAAAACTGGCTGACATAGCCGATGGTGGCGCGGCGGACGTTGAGGACCTGCCGCGGCTCGGCGGTGGCGAGATCGATCAGCGTGCCGCGATGGCGGATGCCGATGCGGCCGCTATCGCAGCGATAATTGCCGAAGATCATCTTCAGGATAGACGATTTGCCGGCGCCGGACGGGCCGGACAGGACGACACATTCGCCGGGGTCGACGTGAAACGTCACACCGCTGACGACAGGCAATTCGATGCCGCCTTGCAGGTGCATCGTAAAGGTCTTCTTGGCGTCGGCGATGTCGATCATGGCGGTCATAGGAAGGCTCATCTTGGAAGGCTTATGGCGGCAGAATCGAGGAAACGAGGAGTTGCGTATAGGGCTCGCGCGGATCGTCGAGCACCTGGTCGGTGAGACCGGTCTCGATGACGCGGCCGCCCTTCATCACCATCACGCGATGCGACAATAGCCGCGCGACCGCGAGATCGTGGGTGACGATGATAACGGCGAGATTCAGCTCGGCGACGAGGCTGCGCAGGAGGTCGAGCAGACGCGCCTGCACGGAGACATCGAGGCCGCCGGTCGGCTCGTCCATGAACACCAGCCGCGGCTCGGTGACGAGGTTGCGGGCGATCTGGAGGCGCTGGCGCATGCCGCCGGAATAGGTGCGCGGCGCATCGTCGATACGCCCGACGTCGATCTCGACGCGGCTGAGCCAGTCGGATGCAGTGTCGCGGATACGGCCGTAGTGATTCCACCCGACCGCCATCAGCCGCTCACCGACATTGGCGCCAGCCGAGACCGCCATGCGCAGCCCCTGCGCGGGATCCTGGTGCACAAAGCCCCAATCGGTGCGGAACAGGAAGCGCCGCTCGGCTTCACCGAGCGCGGCGAGATCGCGGGTGATGCCGTCGCGCATCCGATACGACACCTGCCCGCCGCTGGCGGCGAGCTGGCCCGACAGGAGCTGCAGCAGCGTCGACTTGCCGGAGCCGGATTCGCCGACGATCGCCAGCACTTCGCCGGGATAGAGCGAGAACGAGACGTCACGGCACGCAGCAATGCGGCCGTAGGACTTGCTGAGGCTTTCCGCGACCAGCAGCGGCTGATCGGTTTCGAGCAGATCTTGATCAGCCATTTGCACCCCCCTGTGCCTTGCCCTTGTAGGGCGCAGCACTCAAGGCGCCGTGATGGCCGGCGGCCTGACGTCCCTCGCAATAATCGGTGTCCGAGCAGACGAACATGCGGCTGCCCTGGTCGTCGGTGACGATCTCGTCGAGGTAGGAATTCTCGGCGGCGCACAGTGCACAGGGCGCGTTGAAGCGGTAGGGCTCGAACGGGTGATCCTCGAAATCGAGCGACACCACCTGAGTATAGGGCGGGATCGCATAGATGCGCTTCTCGCGGCCCGCGCCGAACAATTGCAGCGCCGGGCAATTGTCCATCTTGGGATTGTCGAATTTCGGCGTCGGCGACGGGTCCATCACGTAGCGCGCGTTCACCTTCACCGGGTAGGCGTAGGCGGTCGCAATATGGCCGAAGCGCGCGATGTCCTCGTAAAGCTTCACATGCATCAGGCCGTATTCGGCGAGCGCATGCATGCGCCGTGTCTCGGTCTCGCGCGGCTCGAGAAAACGCAGCGGCTCCGGGATCGGCACCTGATAGACCAGCACCTGGTTTGCGTGCAGCGACGTCTCGGGAATTCGGTGACGGGTCTGGATCACCGTTGCCTCGTCCGTCGACGTCGTCGTGGCCACGCCGGCGGTCTTGGCGAAGAATTTGCGGATCGAGATCGCGTTGGTGGTGTCGTCGGAGCCCTGGTCGATCACCTTCAGCACGTCCTGCGGCCCCAGGATCGCGGCCGTCACCTGCACGCCTCCGGTGCCCCAACCATAGGGCATCGGCATTTCGCGGCTGGCGAACGGCACCTGATAGCCGGGGATCGCGATCGCCTTCAGGATCGCGCGGCGGATCATCCGCTTGGTCTGTTCGTCGAGATAGGCGAAGTTGTAGGCGGGCGCGTTCATTCCGCGGCCTCCTTCATGGCGTCGGTGGCGTTGGCCTCGTTCGAGGCTTCAGCGAATTCCTTGCGCAGCTTGCGCAGAAGGCCGAGCTCGGACTGGAAGTCGACATAGTGCGGCAGCTTGAGATGCTCGACGAAGCCGGTCGCCTGGACGTTGTCCGAATGTGACATGACGAATTCTTCATCTTGCGCCGGGGCTCCCACCTCTTCCCCGAGCTCGCGGGCGCGAAGCGCCCGATCGACCAGCGCCATTGACATGGTCTTGCGCTCGCTCTGGCCGAAGGCAAGGCCGTAACCACGGGTGAAGCACGGCGCTTCCGTCACTGAGCCCTTGAACTGGTTGACCATCTGGCACTCGGTCAGCTCGATCGAGCCGAGCGGAACGGCGAAGCCGACGTCCTCTGCCAAGTATTCGACCTCGACCCCGCCGAAGCGGATCTCGCCGGCGAAGGGATGGTTGCGGCCATAGCCGCGCTGGGTGGAGTAGCCCATCGCCAGCAGAAAGCCTTCATCGCCGCGGGCGAGATTTTGCAGGCGCAAATCGCGGTCGGCCGGGAAATTCAGTGGCTCGCGGGTCAGATCGCCGACGCTGGCGCCGTCTTCGGCTTGCGGCGAGGTCTCGATCAGCCCGTCGCGGCCGAGAATATCGGTCACGCGCGGCGTCGGCGCGGTCGAGGCTTCGACCACAGCCGGCGGTTCCGGGACAAACCCTTCGGCCAGCGAGGGATCGAGCAGGCGATGGGTGTAGTCGAAGGTCGGCCCGAGGATCTGGCCGCCGGGAATGTCCTTGAAGGTCGACGACACCCGCCGCTGCACCCGCATGGCGCCGGTGTCGACCGGCTCGCTGGCGCCGAAGCGCGGTAAGGTGGCACGGAAGGCGCGGACCAGGAAGATCGCCTCGATCAGATCGCCGCGCGCCTGCTTGATCGCCAGCGCCGCGAGCTCGCGGTCATAGAGCGAGCCCTCGCTCATGACGCGATCGACGGCGAGCCCGAGCTGCTCCGAGATCTGGTCGAGGGAGATTTCCGCAACGCTTTGGTCGCCGCGGCGCGCATTGGCGAGCAGGCGATGGGCGTTCTCGATGGCCCGTTCGCCGCCTTTGACTGCGACATACATGCGTCAGCCTCCCTTACTCACGATTCGCGTGGTGCGCGGGACCGCAACCACGGCGTCATCGGCGACCAGAACCAAATCGATGCCACGCGGAAACAGCGTCTCGTTGAAACGCAACTGCTCGAACAGATCGAAGGGCTTGATCGAGGCCTGGAGCGTCGCGACACCGTCGATGCCGGGGCCGCGCAGCTCAAAGCTCCGTCCTCTGTCCAGGCTCTCGACCTGAATGATCACCGTGGTCGAACGATCCGGATATTCGTTGGTACCGAGCGCGAAGCGCTCGAGCGGCGGAAGCAGAACGCCATCACTGATCAACGCGAAGGCCGCGATCGACGAATCCTGCACCACCGGCGCGCCGGTGTGGAACTTCAGCCATTTCGTCACGTCGGAGCTTTCCGACATCCGCGCATCGAGCCAGAGCGGCGTGTCGTGATCGAACAGTGTCAGCGCGATTGCGGCGGTACCGCGCATCATCGCCCCTGCTGTTCCCGCCATCGGCACGATGCGCTGGACCGAGCCCGGTCGCGCCATCGCGTCCATGACCGAGCGAAAGGTGGATTGCGCCGACAACACCTTGTCGACGAAGCCGGGCGGCAGTTCCGCAATCGTGGTCATGGCCTCACCCCTCACCGCGCACCATGGTGTAGAAATCAACCTTCGTCGCAGCGGTCTCTTCCGCCGCCTGCTTGCGGCGAATCATAAGCTGCTCGCGCAACGGCGCGATAACGTCGCGCTCCACGAGTCCACCGAAATCCCGCGACTGCACCAGCGCGTCGCACAAGGCGATCAGCCGCGCCTTCTCGCCATCGCGCCCGAGCGTGTAGCCAAAGCCGACCTCGCCGCTCGCAAGCCGCACCGCCGCGCGCGACACCGTTGCCTCGCCGAGATTGAACGGCGCGCCGTCGCCGCCGACCCGGCCGCGCAGCATTACCAATCCGTTCTCCGGCACACGCAAATCCTGATGGCCGGGCAAAGCGATAGCGCGGAGGCGAGCGGCGATCTCGCCCGCCTCCGCGTGCGCCAGCACGGCCATGGCGGCCTGGCGCTGGGCTTGCTGGGTATTGTGAGGGGTCACCGATCCACCGAACGTTTCGACACAACTTGCCGAATTCAAGTTGTCTATGATAATAGACAACTTGATACGAGAGCACCATGACTGTTTCGTGACAAAGCTGTGATTTCTGGGCTAGGCTCGCCGGCGACATGAGCATGCAGGACACCGCCTCTTCAGGCGTCGCGCTGTGGCGCCTCGTTGCCGACGGCATCGAACGCGGCATCGCCGACGGCCGCTTTGCCGCCGGCGACAAGCTGCCGGGCGAGATGGAGATCGCCGAGACCTATCGCGTCAATCGCCATACCGTGCGGCGCGCGCTGGCGGCGCTCGCCGAGCGCGGCATTGTGCGCGCAGAGCGCGGCAGCGGAACCTACGTCGAGGCGCAGAAGCTCGCCTATCCGCTGCGCTCGCGCACACGCTTTTCCGAGATCGTCGGCGCCGACGGTCGCGAGCCACACGGCCGGCTGATCGAGGCGACCGATGATGTCGCGACCCGCGAACTCGCGCGCGAGCTCGGCTTGAAGGTCGGCGCGCCGCTGCTCCGGATCGA
Source organism: Bradyrhizobium diazoefficiens (assembly GCF_016612535.1). Lineage (NCBI taxonomy): Bacteria > Pseudomonadati > Pseudomonadota > Alphaproteobacteria > Hyphomicrobiales > Nitrobacteraceae > Bradyrhizobium > Bradyrhizobium diazoefficiens. The sequence goes on along the minus strand of NZ_JAENXS010000001.1, from coordinate 2,886,305 downwards.
AGCAATACGTTTGGCCGACCGCACGCCGATCTGCGTTTCCACCACCTGGCTGTCGGCGGAGCTGTTCCCGGGCGCGGGCGATGTGTTTGCCGCAACGCGCTCGATGACGAAGCTGCTCGAGCATTACGGTGTCCGCGACTACCGCCGCGGCGCCACCCGGATCACCGGCGGCATCGTCGATGCCACCGACGCCGCGCGGCTCGATCTGCCGCTCGGACGGCCGATCCTGATTGTCGACGCCACCGACCTCGATCCCGACCGCAAGCCGCTGTTGACCAAGCACTCGCGCTTTGCCGCCGAGCGGGTGGAGTTTCTGGTGGAATCGTAGGGTGGGTTAGCCCTCGGCTGCGCGAAGCGCAGTCCGAAGGCGTAACCCACCTCTTCTGTCTCCGTGGAAATAGACAATGGTGGGTTACGCCTCCGGCTAACCCGCCCTACGGCACCTTTGCTCAGGCGATCGCCCGCCGCCCAATGATCGCGAAGCGCAGCTTGCCCGAGATGAAATCGATCGCGGCGACCGCAATCAAGATCATCAGGATCAGGAACGACACTTTCTGCCATTCCAGCACGCGGATCTGTTCGGCGAGCTGGAGACCGATGCCGCCGGCACCGACAATGCCGATGATGGTGGCTGAGCGTGTGTTCGACTCGATGAAATAGAGCACCTGGCCGGCGATCACCGGCAGCACCTGCGGCATCAGGCCGAAGCGGATTTCGTGCAGCGCGCTGCCGCCGGAGGCGCGGATGCCCTCGACCTGCTTCTGGTCGGCGCCCTCGATCGCCTCCGAGAACAGCTTTCCGAAGGCGCCGAAATCAGACACCGCGATCGCGAGCACGCCGGCGAACGGGCCGAGGCCGACGACGTTGATCCAGACCAGCGCCCAGATCAGCGTATCGACGCCGCGGATCGAATCGAGGAAACGCCGGATGGGAAAGCGGACGATGCCCGGCACGACATTGCGCGCAGCAAACAGGCTGACCGGCAGCGCCAGCAGCGCCGCCAGCGTGGTGCCGAGCAGCGCAATCGACAGCGTCTCGCCCATTGCCTTCAAGTACAGCGGCAGCGACGAGCCCGGATCGGGCGGAATCATCATCATGCTGATCCAGCCGAGCTGGCTCAACCCCGAGATCAGGCGAGACGGCGAAAAATCGAGATCGACCAGGCCGAATGCGAAGATCGCGAGCGCAGCGACGAGCATCGAGGGCGTCGCCAGACGCGACGACGCCGGCCGGTTGAAGACATCGGGATAGCGCGCGCGGATCTGCGCGGTGTCGACTTGCGGCGGCTTGCTCACGTCCGCGCCTCCCTGCCGAACAGGCGGCCGCGCACCCAGCCAGTCGTGATGTCGATCAGGAAGACGGTCACGATGATGGTCACGAGGATGGCGCTGACGTCGGAATAGTAGAACTTGCGGATCGCGACGATCAGCTCCTGTCCGATGCCGCCGGCGCCGACAAAGCCCATCACCGAGGCCTCGCGGACATTGATCTCGAAGCGCAACAGCGCGTAGCTGGCATAGCCGGCCGAGACCTGCGGCAGGATCGCAAAGCGCATGCAGGATACCCAGCTCGCACCGGTGGAGCGGATGCCCTCGACCGGCTTCATGTCGGCGTTCTCGACGATCTCCGAGAACTGCTTGCCGAGCGCGCCGGTGGAGTGAATGGCAATCGCGAGCACGCCCGCCATCGGCCCGAGCCCGAAGGCGATCACGAAGATCAGCGCGAAGACGATGCCGGGCACGGTGCGGGCGAATTCAAGCAGGCGCCGCACCGTGAAGCGCAGCCAGATGGCAGGCGAGGTGTTTTCAGCCGCGAAGAAATTGAGCAGGAAGGCGAGGACGGCGCCGATCAGCGTGCCGACATAGCTGATCAACAGCGTCTCGCCGAGCAGTTTTAGCCACTTGTGCCAGCCCCAGAACCACTCGCCGAAATTGGTCCAGACCCGTTGTCCGCTGTCGAGGGTGAGGATGCGATCGAAATAGCTGATGAAATGACCGAAATAGGTGAAGAGGGTGCGCAGATTGACCTCGGCGCCGATCGAGGCCACGATCAGCGCAGCCACGAATAGAGCGAGGCCTGCCAGCAACCGCAGACGTTTGCGCGCAACCGCCTTGCGGTAGGCGGCGTTGAGGGCGGCGAGCTGCTGCTCGGGTAGGATCGCAACCGCAATCGTCATCGATGACAGGGTCCATCAAGAAAAAGAGCCGGGTCCATCGACCCGGCTCGAGGTGCGTCGTCCCGACGAAATCAGGATGCCTTCTTGCGCAAAGCGTCGACGAACTTAATCAGCTCGATGGTCTTGTTGTAGTCGTCGTTGGCGATCGGCTCCCACGGCTTGTTCTTGCCGTCGGAGAGCTTCTTGAACGCCTCGGGATCCTTCTGCGCCGCGTCGAGGAAGGCTTTCTTGATCGCGGCCTTCATGTCGTCGGGCAGATCGCTGAGATAGGCGTAGGGCGAGTTGATGATGAGTTCGGACTTCACGATGATGCGGAAGTCTTCCTTCTTCATCACGGTGCCGTCGGTTGACTTCACCATGCCCTTGTTGAGCATGCGGGTCAGGTTGGAATCGTCGTCGGCGTTCCACCAGTTGGCAGCGACATCGACGGTGCCCTGTGCCAGCGCCAGCACGGCATTCTCGTGGCTGCCGGTGAAGACGACCTTGGAGAAGTAGGCGTCGGGATCGATGCCCATCGCGTTCAGCTTGAACCGGGGCATGTTGTTGCCCGAGGTCGAGTTCGGGTCGACCAGGCCGAGATTCTTGCCCTTGAGGTCCTCGATCTTCTGGTACGGCGACTTCGCCAGCACATAGAACACCGAGTAATAGCCCTTCGAGCCGTCGGCATTGACGTCGATGACGAAGGCGTCGGTCTTGACGCCGGTCAGGCGGGCGCGGGCGAACGAGGCCGGGCCGTAATAGCCGATCTGGATGTTGCCGGCGCGCTGGCCCTCGATGACTGCGGCGTAGTCGTTGGCGACGCGGAGCGTCACCTTTACGCCGAGTTCCTTCGACAGATAGTTGACGAAGGGCCCGTAGCGCTCGGTGACGCCGGAGCCGTTCTCGGCCGGGATCACGGCGAAGGTGATCTCCGGATATTTGGCTTTCCAGTCCTCGGCGGAAGCGGATCCTGCGAAGGTGAGCGCGGCTGCGCCGGCGAGAATGAGTCTGCGAGTGATCATAATACCCTCTTCATCGGTTGGGTTCGGTTGACGAAAAAAATGGCAATAACGGATGCGGCGCGGCTCACGCCGCCGCAGCCGTACCAAGTGCCGGAACACCCTCGGGCGCCGGAGCAGGTGTACCGCCCATGACGTCGGCGGCTTCGAGGTCGTAGAGCTCACGCGCGACAAGGTCGGTCAGCGCGGACGGCACGCCGTCGAACACCACGCGGCCCTGCGCCATGCCGATCAGGCGGTCGCAATAGCTGCGCGCCAGGTCGAGCGAATGCAGATTACAGAGCACTGTGATGCCGAAATGCTTGTTGATGCGCAAAAGCGCATCCATCACGATCTTGGTGTTGCGCGGGTCGAGCGAGGCGATCGGCTCGTCGGCGAGGATGATGTCGGGCTGCTGCACCAGCGCCCGCGCAATCGCGACGCGCTGCTGCTGGCCGCCGGAGAGCTGATCGGCACGCTGGGCCGCGAGCGCGGCGATGTCGAACTGTTCGAGCGCCGACATCGCCAGCGCCTTGTCGTGCTCTGGCCAGATCTGCGACAGCGAGCGCCAGGCCGGCATCGTGGCAAGACGCCCCATCAGCACATTGGTCAGCACGTCGAGCCGCCCGACCAGGTTGAACTGCTGAAAGATCATCGCCGACCGGGCCCGCCACTGCCGCAGCTCCTTGCCGCGCAGCGCAGTGACGTCGAGGCCGTCGAACAGGATACGACCCTGCGTCGGCGTCGCCAGACGGTTGATGGTTCGCAGCAAGGTCGACTTGCCAGCGCCGGAGCGCCCGATCACACCGACGAAGCCGCCGGGGGAGATTTGAAACGAGGCGTCGTCCACCGCGGCTTTTGCGCCGAAGCGGCACGTCAGACCTTCCACCACCAGCATGCAGGGCTCCAGAGTAGCTGGGAGCCACCGCTAGCGCCGGCGCTTGACACTTGTGTGACACCCGCGCTGCGGTGCGGCGATCCTACACAGCTCATCCCTGTCATCGTTTGTCATTGTGTCGTCATGATATTGTCATCGAGCCACTCGAAGACGAGCGCCCGCCCTCGAGCTTTCGGATGCAACATGGCCAAGGTGCTTTCGGTCGAACCGACCATCGACGCTTCCGCGAAGCTGCACGAGACCAGGCTCGGCGCCTATACCGAAGTCGGCGCGCGCACGATCCTGCATGAAGTCGCGATGGGCGATTACTCCTACGTCGTGAACGACGCGCAGATCACCTACGCGACCATCGGAAAGTTCTGCTCGATCGCGGCGATGACCCGCATCAATCCCGGCAATCACCCGATGCACCGCGTGACGCAAGCGCACTTCACTTACCGCTCGAGCGCCTACTTCCCGGGCGAGAGCGACGACACCGACTTCTTCGACTGGCGGCGCCAGCACCATGTTCACATCGGCCATGACGTCTGGATCGGCCATGGCGCGATCGTGCTGCCGGGTCGCAACATCGGCACCGGCGCGGTGATCGCGGCCGGCGCCATCGTCATCAAGGACGTGCCGGCCTATACCATCGTTGCCGGCAATCCGGCGCGCATCGTCCGCCGCCGGTTTTCGGAAGAGGTTGCCGGACGGCTTGCCATGCTGGCATGGTGGGACTGGGATCACGACAAATTGCGTGCGGCACTGCCCGATTTCCGCAAGCTCGCGATTGAAGATTTCCTGACGACATACGAAGCAGGGGAACATTCCTCTGCCAGCAAACGAAGCGCGGTCGCGTGACAGACATTTTCATCGAGGGTGGCCGGACCCTGATCGGCTCCGAGCTTGTCGAAACCTCACTCGCGGTATCCGGAACGGACATTACGCAGATCGAGGCATCGCGCGGCCGCGCACGGCTGGCGATCGATGCGCGCAACCTGCTGGTGCTGCCCGGCATCGTCGACATTCATGGCGATGCCTTCGAGCGGCAGATGATGCCGCGCGCCGGCGTCGACTTTCCGATCGACGTCGCGCTCGCCGACACCGACCGCCAGGTCATCAGCAACGGCATCACCACGGTGTTTCACGCCACGACCTGGTCGTGGGAGCCTGGCCTGCGCAGCGGCGACAATGCGCGGCGCCTGCTGGAGGCGATTGAACGGCAGCGTCCGCAGTTCGCCGCCGACACCCGCTTCCATCTGCGGCACGAGACCTACAATCTCGATGCCGAGGCCGAGATCGCCCAGTGGCTCGCCGAGGGCCGCGTCGACCTGTTTGCCTTCAACGACCACATGGACGGCACCATCGGTGACATGGCCAAGCCCCGCAAGCGTAACCGCATGGTGGAGCGCACTGGCCTGTCGAGCGAGGAGTTCGACAGCCTGGTCGCGCACATCGTGTCGCGCGCCGCCGAGGTTCCGGCGTCGATCGCCCGGCTCGCGGCGGCGGCACGTCGCGCCGAGGTGCGGATGCTCTCGCATGACGATGCGACGCCGGCGATGCGGCAGGGCTTTCGGGCCATGGGCGTGATGCTCGCAGAATTTCCGATCACCGAAAAGACGGCGCGGGAGGCCGCGGCCGCCGGCGACGCCATCGTCTACGGCGCACCGAACGTGGTGCGCGGCGGCAGCCACACCGGCTGGACCAAGGCCTCGGACATGATCGCGCAAGGGCTCTGCTCGGTGCTGGCCTCCGATTATTATTATCCGGCACCGCTGCTCGCCGCATTCCGGCTCGCTGCCGATGGCGTGCTACCACTGACGGAATCCTGGAAGCTGGTCTCGGCAGCGCCGGCACAAGCCACCGGCCTGACCGACCGCGGGACGCTCGCCGCAGGCCGTCGCGCCGACATCCTGCTCGTCGACGACAGCGCGCCGCTGCGGCCGCGGCTGGTCGCGGTGATCGCCGCGGGCCGGCTCGTGCACCTGACCGATGCGACGCGGCTGCTCGCCACGGCGGCGACGCCGCGCGAGACTGTCGTCGCGGCATAAATTGGCTATGCTCGGACGATGATAGGCTTCCCCCGCTACGCGATCTATTATGCCGCCGGTGCCGACCACGCGCTATCCCGCTTCGGCGCCGGGCTGTTGGGCTACGATGCCTATACCGGTGACGAGGTTTCATTTCCGCAGGACGCGTTGCATGTCGCACCTGACTGGCACGACATCACCGCCGATCCCCGCAAATATGGCTTTCACGGCACGCTGAAAGCGCCGATGGCGCTGGCACCCGGCAAGACCGAGGCCGAGTTCGTGGCGGCCTGCGCGATATTCGCCGGAAAGGCGCGCCAGATCCCGGTGATCCGCCCCGTGGTCGATTCCATCAGCGGTTTTGTTGCTGTGATCCCGGGAGAGCCGGTCTCCGAGCTTCAGCGGCTCGCTGCGGATTGCGTCCGCGATTTCGATTCCTTTCGCACGGCCCTCACGGCGGAAGACCGCGCGCGCCGAAAGCCCGAAAAACTCAGCGAGCGCCAGCGCGATTATCTCGATCGCTGGGGCTATCCTTACGTGATGGAAGAATTCCGCTTCCACATGACCCTGACGGGTCGGCTGGATGCGGAACGGCGCGGGCCGATTCTGGAGATGCTGCGGGCGAAGTTTGCGGGGCTGAAGCTCGATACGCTGGCGATCGATCGCATCGCGCTGTTCAGGCAGGATGATGCCAAGGCGAGATTCCGCATCGTCGACGAGTGGAAGCTGGCCCGTTAGTCTCAACAAACTCCGTCATTGCGAGCGAAGCGAAGCAATCCAGAATTATCCGCGGTGATGGTCTGGATTGCTTCGTCGCAAGAGCTCCTCGCAACGACAGTAGAGAGACCTACTTCCCCCACCGCAGCGCCAACGCGTCGCGTTCCTTGGCCAGTTCCAGCAGTCCCGCCCGCGTCGCCGGATGCAGCGGCTGGAGGGGATGGCGCACCGCATCCGACTTGATCACGCCGCCGGCCTGCATCATCGCCTTGCAGGCGATCAGGCCGCATTGGCGGTTCTCGTAATTGATCAACGGCAGCCAGCGCTCATAGGCGGCCTTCGCCTTCTCCCGATCACCCGCGAAATAGGGATCGATGATCTGGCGGATGCCGTCGGGGTAGCCGCCGCCGGTCATCGCGCCGGTCGCCCCGGCATCGAGGTCGGCCATCAGCGTGATCGCCTCCTCGCCGTCCCAGGGACCTTCGACATCCTTGCCGCCTGCCTCGATCAGGCTGCGGAGCTTTGCAGCGGCGCCGGGCACCTCGATCTTGAAGTAGCGGATGTTGGAGTAGTCGCGGGCCAGCCGCGCCAGCAGCTCGACCGACAGCGGCGTGCCCGCGACCGGCGCGTCCTGGATCATGATCGGGATGTCGATCGCGCCCGACAGCACTTTGAAGAACTCGACGACGCCCTTCTCGGGCACGCGAAAGGTGGCGCCATGATAGGGCGGCATGACCATGACCATGGCGGCACCGGCGGCCTCGGCCTGCTTGCTGCGCGCCGCGCAGACGGCCGAACTGAAATGGGTGGTGGTGACGATCACGGGCACGCGACCCGCGACCTGTTCCAGCACCGCATGCATCACGGCCTCGCGCTCGGCATCGGTCAGCACGAACTGCTCGGAGAAATTGGCGAGGATGCAGAGACCGTGCGAGCCGGCATCGATCATGAAATCGATGCAGCGGCGCTGTCCGTCGAGATCGAGCTCGCCGCGCTCGTCGAAGATGGTGGGCGCCACCGGGAACACGCCGCGATAGGGGCGCTGGGCTTTATGGTGTGGCGTGACCGGCATCGAATTCTCCATCCCTGATGTTCTCTTACGTCTATCGCCGCCTTCGCGGCGTCACAGATGTACCCGCCGCGCGGATCGGCGGCAATGCCGATCCGCGCGCCGTTGGAACAGGGGATGAAAGCTATGCGGTCTTCACCGCGCCGAGGAAGCCCTCGACCGCGACGCGCAGGCGGTCTGCGTCGGCCGACATCTTCGTCACCGACTGGGACAGTACCGTGCCGGCGTTGCCGGTCTCCTGGTTGAGCTTGGCGACGCTGCCGATGGTGTCGGTGACCTCGCGGGTGCCCTGGGCGGCATGTTGGAAGTTGCGCGAGATTTCGGTGGTGGCCGCGCGCTGCTGTTCGACGGCAGCGGCGATCGCGGTCATCTTCTCGTCGATACCGCTGATGGCACCGCCGATCGAGCGGATGGCGGCGACCGCCTGCCCGGTCGCACCTTGGATCTCCTCGACCTGACGCGAGATTTCTTCCGTCGCGGTCGCGGTCTGCGCCGCGAGGCTTTTGACTTCGCCGGCAACCACCGCAAAGCCACGGCCGGCTTCGCCGGCGCGGGCCGCCTCGATGGTCGCGTTGAGCGCGAGCAGGTTGGTCTGGCCGGCGATGGCGTGGATCATCTTCACGACTTCGCTGATGCGGCTCGCGGTCTGGTCGAGGATCTCGACCGTGGCGTTGGTCTGCGCCACCTGCGACACCGCTTCGCGCGCGTCGCGTGCGCTGGCCTGCACCTGTGCAGAGATTTCGCCGACCGAGGCCGAAAGCTCCTCGGTCGCAGCCGCGATGGTCTCGAGATTGTTGGTGGCCTGCTCGGCGGACGAAGCGACGGCAGCCGTCTGGGTGCTCGATTCCGACACCAGCGTGCGCACATCGGTCGCGGTGGCGTCGAGTTCCTTCGCCGACGCCGCAACGCTGTGGATGACCGCCTGCACGGTGTCGTCAAAGCTGCGGCAGGCCTCGTCCACGGTGCCGGAGCGCGCGAGCTGGAGCGCCTGCTGCGATTCGCGCTCTTGGCCCAACCGCTCCGCGGTTGCCGCACTTTCGCGCAGGCTTTCGAGTGCAGCGGCCATGGTGCCGAACTCGTCGGGATATCTGGATTGCGGAACCGGTGTCGCATAATCGCGGGCGCTGATTCGCGCGATGGCGTCCAGGATGGCACGGACCGGGCGCATCAGGCGATTGCGCACGACGTAGACGCCCGTCAAGGTCACGGCGAGCGCCAGAAGGAAGGCAAGCGACTGGATCACAAGGTTGGTCAGCGCCTTCGCCTGCACGGTCTCGGCCCGGGCGATCGACTGGTCCAGCGCCTTGGTCGCGACCGCGACGATGAGCGGGAACGGCGACTGGCACAGCGTGTTCCACTCCGAGGCAGGCATCGCGGGCTTGCCGCTGCCGTCAAAGTTCTTGGTGATCTCGCCGATCTGCTTGAGCACGCCCTCGGTCTTGATCTTCGCGTCCGTGGCTGCGGTCACCAATTCCGCCGTCACGTCGGGCGCGGCCAGCAGTTCGGCCATGCCGGACCAGCCGGAGGCGATGGTGCCGTCCCATTGCGCCAGCAACCGCTTCTGGGTGTCGTCGAGCGGCTTGCTGCCGTTGACGTTCGAACGCAGCATCGAACAATGGATTCCGTAGCGGTCGCGCACCTGCCAGGCGAGACGGCGGATCTGGATCATGCGGGCGATGAAGGGATCGTTCATCCAGGCACGGTTCGACACCGCGGTGGAGGCCAGGTTGGCCGTGTCGATCACCTTGGTGACGGCATTGTACCAGGAGTTGGTCCGCTCGATCTTGCGCTCGGCGCGCGGAAGCTTGGCCTCGGCGTAGAACAGCTGGAATTGCGGTGAGGCCTCACCCCAACGCTGCTTGAGCGTGCTTGCGAGCTCGTCGCGGCGGGCGAAATCGACAGTGGCGAGCGCAGCCCCGATGCCGTCATAGCCGCCCTGCTCGGCCTTCTCCGCTTCGCCGAGCTTGGCGCGCGGATCGTCGTCACCGAGGATGGCGCTCTGGGCATCGCCGCGATTGTTGCGCAAGGACAGCACGCCGTGGAATATCGCCTTGTCGGCGGCGGCGAGCCGTGCGGTCTCGAGACTGTCGCTGTAGCGGCCGAAGGCCCCGACCATCTGGATCGCCGTGCTGGCGAGCGCACCGGCCGCCAGCAGGGCCATCAACACCAGGAGAAGCGAACTTACCGATTTCTTAAACATGGACATGGGTCAGGGGCCTACTCTTCACGAGAGGCCACCTTGCACCGCGACATGCCAATGTTCCGTTAAGGTTTTAGTCGAATCGAGGCGGTTCCGGCTGCCCGCATTCGGGCAGCCCTGGTGTCACGAAACTTTCGTGAAATCCGGTGGACGCCGCTCGGCAAAGGCGGTGAAGGCCTCGCGCGCCTCCGCTGTGCGCAGGCGCCGTGCGAACTGTTCGCCCTCGGCCTGCATCTGCGCGACCAGCGCCTCGCCGTTGCGCATCAGCTTCTTGGTCGCAGTCAGCGCACCGGCCGGCTGCCGGGCCAGACGCTGGGCGAGCGCGAGCGCTTCGGCATCAAGCTTGTCGAGCGGCACCACGCGGTTGACAAGTCCCCATTCCAGCGCGGCCTTGGCCGACACGGTCTCGCCGAGCGCAAACATTTCATAGGCACGGGCATAGCCGATGCGCGCCGGCATCAGCAGGCTCGACGCGGCCTCCGGCACCAGCGCGAGGCTGACGAAGGGCGTCGACAACTGAGTATTTTCGGCGAGCACGACGAGATCGCAATGCAGCAGCATCGTGGTGCCGACCCCGACGGCGCGGCCCTGCACCGCCGCAACCAGCGGACGGGTGCAACGCGCCAGCGACTGGATGAAACGGCCGACATTGCGGCTACCCTCGGACTTGCCGCTCGCCACGGCTGCAAACTCGCCGACATCGTTGCCGGCAGTGAACATATCGCCCTCGCCGCGGATCAGCAGCACGCGCGCGGACGGATCGGACTCGGCGGATTCGATGGTGTCGGCGAGCTTGCCGTACATCGCGTCCGTCAGCGCATTCTTCTTGTCGGGGCGCGCCAGCGTGAGGGTGAGAATTCCGCCCTGGTTCTCGATCCGGACATGCTCGGTCATGGCTCTCTCCTGTTATTCCTCTGGATCTGTTGTCGGGTCTCTTGTTGTGTCTCTTGCAGCGTCTCTTGGAAACTTGTGCTGAATGCTCGTCAGCCAGCGCGCGACGATGTCGATCTCCGCGCTGGTAAACCCGTCCGTCAGCGCCGCATTGACTGCCGCCGTGCCGGCCTTTGCCTGCGCCAGCGCGGTTCGCCCCTTCGGCGTCAACCAGACCCGCCAGGCGCGTCCATCCTCGCGATCGGCCCGCCGCTCGACCAGCTTCGCCGCGGCACTGCGATCGACGAGGCCGGTTATGCCGGCCGGCCCGAGATCGAGCGCCGCCCCTGCCTCGCCCATCAAGACGCCGTCCTGCTTGCCGAGAATGAACAACAACCCCGCCTGCGCCGGCGTGACCTCATTCCCGGGCTGGGCGGCCATCCAGCGCTGCAACCGCCGTTGCGCGACGCTCAACAGATAGATCAGCCGATGGCGCCCCGCTGTGGTCCCATTATTTCGCATGCGAAATAGATAGCGGCGGCGGAGAGGATTGTCAAAGGGGCCGCTGGTCCGGCGCGGCGCGGCAACCGTTCAGGAACAGGACCGCGCAATTGCGCACGCGCCGCGCGATGTCCTTCCGCGACGGCAAGGGCAGACCGCCGTAGATCGCCGCGCGCTGCGGCGCCGATGCGACCATGCCGATCAGGATGCCGGCGGCCTCGTCGACATCGTCGAGCATGATGAGCTTCTTTTTCACCTGCACGCGCAGCCAGCGCGCGAGTGCCGTGACGGTGCGGGAAATGCCGTTCTTGTAGAAATTGGCGGCGAGATCGGGGAATGCGGCGGACTCCTGCAACACCATGCGCTGCAACGCCACGACCTCTGGATCGAGCGCGAGATCGGCGCAGGCGAGCAGCGCAGCGCGCAGCCCCGTCTCGATATCGACGTCGCCGCTCGCCTGGAGGTCGACGGCGGACAACAGCTGCTCGAGCCGGTCCGCGCACATCGCCTCGAACAGCGCCGCCTTGCCTGGAAATAAACGATACAGCGTTTTGGTCGAGATGCCGGCGGCGCGTGCCAGCGCTTCGGTGCTGGTCGCGGCATAACCGTCGACGGCGAAGGCGTGCCGGGCGGCCTCGAAGACGATCTGCTTCGTCTCGTCGTCGCTGCGCACCGGCGGCCGCCCGCGCGGGCGGCACTCACTTTCCGATTTTGCCTGAGCCATGTTTTTAAATGATGCCTGTCATTCCATTGACTATCCCGAAGCTAGTCCTATTTTGGAAATCGTCAAGTTTCCTAATTCAGGGAGCCGGCCATGACCGCGCACGCCAACCCGTCCAAGATTGAAGCCAACGTGGTTCCAACCGCGGCTCCGGAGGGCGTCCTGCCCACCGTGCCGCGCCGAAAGCTGAACCTTCGCAAGCTGTTGCTGGCGGGGGTGGCCGCCCTGACCCTCGCCGGGGCGAGCTGGTACGGTTACGATTACTGGACCGTCGGCCGCTTCCTCGTCTCCACCGATGACGCCTATGTGAAGGCCGACAACACCACCATCGCGCCGAAGGTCAGCGGCTATCTCGACCGCGTCGTGGTCGGCGATAACGAGCATGTGAAGGCCGGCCAGGTGCTGGCTCGCATCGACGACCGCGACTTCCGCGTCGCGCTCGACCAGGCCAGAGCCGATGTCGCGGCTGCGAATGCGACGATCACGAGCAAGCGGGCGCAGCTCGATGTTCAGGACGCGGTGATCGCCGCGGCGAGAGCGACCATCGACGTCGACACCGCCGCGAAGACCTTCGCCCAGCAAGAGAACAAGCGCTACACGGATCTCGCCGCGACCGGCTATGGCAGCGTGCAGAACGCCCAGCAGGCGCAGTCGCGCAACGCCGGCGCCGAGGCCGCGATCCAGCGCGATACCGCCAATCTCGCCTCCGCCCTCAAGCAGGTCGAGCTGCTGAAGGCCGAGATCGCGCAGGCCAACGCTGCGGCCGCCCGCGCGGCCGCACTTCAGCACCAGGCCGAGCTCAATCTCGGCTATACCACGATCGTCTCCCCGATCGACGGCGTCATCGGCAACCGCACGCTCCGCGTCGGCCAATATGTGCAGGCCGGAACCCAGCTGATGTCGATCGTGCCGGCCGAGGGCGCCTATGTGGTCGCCAATTTCAAGGAGACCCAACTCACCCAGGTCCGCGCGGGACAAGAGGTCGAGATCGAGGTCGACACGTTCCCGGGCCAGGTCGTGCACGGTCACGTCGATTCCATCGCGCCGGCCAGCGGCCAGGAGTTCGCCCTGCTGCCGCCGGACAACGCCACCGGCAATTTCACCAAGGTCGTGCAGCGCATCCCCGTGAAGATCGCGCTGGATGCCGAGACGCAGCCTGCGATCGAGCTGCGGCCTGGCATGTCCGTGATCCCGACGATCGCAACCCGTTCAGCGCCGACCGCGCAAGCGGCAACGACGCCCAAGGCGACGTCTAAGGCGAAAGCAAAGCTTGTTTCCGGAGGGTCGTGCCATGTCAAACAGCATCTCAATCTCGACGCCAGCACGAGCAACACCGGCCGCGACGCCTGAGCGCGTCGTAGCCGATCCCAATCGCGCCAGTGCCACGATCTGGATCGCCGTGTTCGCGGCGATGATCGGCGCCTTCATGGCGATCCTGAACATCCAGATCACCAACGCCTCGCTGCTCAATATCGAGGGCGGCATCGGTACCGGCGTCGACAACGGATCCTGGATCTCGACGTCGTATCTGATCGGCGAGATCATCGTGATTCCGCTGACCGACTATCTGTCGCGGGTGTTCTCGTTCCGCAACATCATGCTGAGCTTCGCGACGCTGTTTGCGGCCTTCTCGGTGGCCTGCGCCTTCACCCACGATCTGCCCTCGATGATCGCGATGCGCGGTTTCCAGGGCTTCTTCGGCGGCGTGCTGATCCCGATGGCCTTCACACTTGTCTTCACCAAGCTGCCGAAGGGCCAGCAGCCGATCGGCCTTGCCATGTTCTCGCTCGCCGTGACCTTCGCGCCCGCGATCGGCCCGACCATCGGCGGCTTTCTCACCGAGAACTACGGCTGGCAGACCATCTTCTATGTTAACGTGCTGCCCACCGCGATTATGGTGACCATCCTCTTCTTTACACTTGAGCGTCAGCCAATCAACCTCGGACTGTTGCGCGAAGGCGACTGGTTCGGCATCGCGACCATGGTGATCGGCCTGGCCTCGCTTCAGGCGGTGCTCGAGGAAGGCAACAAGGACGACTGGTTCGGCTCGCCCTTCATCGTGCGGCTCGCGATCATCGCCGCGGTCAGCCTGTCGCTGTTCATCTATAACGAGCTGGTGGTCGAGAAGCCGCTGCTGCGGCTGCGCCTGCTGACGCAGTGGAATTTCGGCGTCGGCACGATCGCCGCAGTGTTCCTCGGCTTCGCGCTGTTCGGCTCGGTCTATCTGCTGCCGGCCTATCTCGGCCAGGTGCAAGGGTATAATGCCGAGCAGATCGGCAACGTACTGGCCTGGACCGGCCTGCCGCAGCTACTGCTGATTCCGCTGGTGCCGAAACTGATGCAGCGGTTCGACACGCGCTACATCGCAACGGTCGGCCTGCTGCTGTTCGCCGTGAGCTCGTTCCTGAATATTCAGATGTCGCTCGACTATTCCGGCGATCAGTTCTTCATTCCCAACGTCGTGCGCGCCGTGGGCCAGGCCTTGACGCTGGCGCCGCTGTCTGCGCTGAGCCTCGGCAGCGTTGCGCCGCAAGACGCGCCCGCCGCCTCCGGCATCTCCAACATGATGCGTAATCTCGGCGGCGCCATCGGCACCGCGGTGTTAGCTACTATCGTCACCAAGCGCGAGCAATTCCACTCGAACATCATCGGTCACTCCGTGACGCTCGGCCGCGAGGAGGTCCGCACCCGGATCGCGCAGCTCACCAACTACTTCATCGCCCACGGCGTGCCCGACCCGAATGCCGCGCGCGAGCAGGCCATCATCGCGCTCGGCAAGACGGTCAAGCGCCAGGCGCTGGTGATGGGCTATTCCGACACCTTTGCCGTGATCGGCGTGGTGCTGGTGCTGGCCGCAATCGCGGTGATGCTGACGCGGCGGGTGAAGGCGGCCGGCAGCGGAGGCGCGCACTAAGTCCTCTCCCTCTTCCCACACGCGGGGAAAGGTCGTCATGCCCGGACCCGTCCCGGGCATCCACGTTCTTTGTACAGCAGGAAAACGCGTGGATGGGCCGCGTAGCGGCTTAGGCAGCACTCACGGCTGCGCACTCATTGCTTCAAAACGACCCAAGCGCGCTGCCCAGGGCGATCACGGCCACCAGCGCTACGAGCGACGTCACGATGCCCACCATCACGATGTCAAAATAACTGTCGCGATGGGTCAGGCCGCAGATCGCGAGCAGGCTGACCACCGCGCCATTGTGCGGCAGGATGTCCAGCGTGCCCGAACCGATCACCGCAACACGATGCATCAGTGCGAGGTCGGTGCCGGTGCGCGCGGCAAGCTCGACATAGGTCTGGCCGAGCGCATCCAGCGCAATGGTCAGACCGCCCGACGCCGAGCCGGTCAGCGCCGCCAGGATGTTGGTCGCGACCGCGAGCGACACCAGCGGGCCGCCTTCGATCGCGAGCACCCACTCGCGCACCAGCGCGAACGCCGGCAGCGCGGCGACGACTGCTCCGAAGCCGACGAGGCTTGCGACGCTGAACGCAGGCAGCACCGAAGCATTGGCGCCAGCGTCCATGGTCTGCCGCAACGCCGGCAGGCGCGTCCAGTTCAGCACGATCGTCGTGACGATCGCTGCGGTCAAGGCGACCGCGACCGACCAGACGCCCGCCACGGCAGCGAGCGACGTTTCACCAAAGCGCGGCTCGGCGAGATAGCCGACGTCCAGCCGCGGCAGCACCATCAGCGACATCACGAGATTGACCGCCACGACGACAATCAGCGGCACAATCGCGCTGACAACCGGCGACGGCCCGCTGCTGCGATGGCCGTGCTGCAGCTCCGCGGGATCGAACTCCCGCGCCGTCGTCGCGCGTTCGCGCACGAGCTCGTCGGCGGCGGCGCGTTCAGTCGCATCCTCGACATCGTCGCCATAACCCTCCCCGGCACGGCGCGCCGCGGCTTCGGCGCGATGCAGCCACCACAATCCCGTGCCGAGCATGATCAGCGAAGCGACGATGCCGAGACCGGGCGCCGCAAAGGGCGTGGTGCTGAAGAACGGCATCGGGATCGCATTCTGGATCGACGGCGTACCAGGCAGAGCCGACATCGTGAAGGTCGACGTGCCCAGCACGATCGCGGCCGGAATCAGACGACGCGGAATTGCGGCGGCACGAAACAGCGAGCGGGCCATCGGGGCGATGACGAAGAACGCGACGAACAGGCTGACGCCGCCATAGGTGACCATCGCACCAGCCAACACCACCGCCAGGATCACGCGGCGCTCGCCGAGACGTTTCGCCATGAAGGCAGCAACCGACGTCACCGCACCGCTGTCATCCATCAGCTTGCCGAAGACGGCGCCGAGCAGAAAGATCGGGAAGAACTGCGCGAGAAATCCCGCCGCATTCGCCATGAAAACCTGGGTCAGGTTCGCAAGCAGCGGCTCGCCGCTGAACAACGCGGCGACCAGCGCAGCGAACGGCGCGAGCAGGAGTACGCTCCAGCCGCGAAAGGCAAACAGGACGAGCAAACCTAGCCCGACGAAGAGGCCGAGAAGACCCATGCCTCAGCACTCCGACAACAGGACATCGAGATCGGCGGTCGAACGCTGGCCGATCTCCGCGCCGTGCTCGCCGAGAAACGCCTCGGCTGCCTGACATCCTTCGGCGCGCAACATCGAGACGAACTCCCATTCCGCGTTGAGCTTGGACGACGCGCCGAACTTCGCCAGCATGTCGCTCTTGATGCGGTGTGTCCGCATTTTGGCCCAGCGCGCGCCTTCACCGCCACCGGGATCGGCGGCATGGCGCAGCAGCGCGATCATGCGCAACTCCTTCATCAGGGGCGAGTTGAAGGAAATCTCGTTGAGCCGGTTGAGGATCTCCGCGGCGGTCCGTGGCTCGTCCAGCCGCTCGGTCGGATTGATCTGAACGAGGATGGTGTCGTGCGCGTCGCTCTCGCGCACCAGCGGCGTGATGGTGGGGTTGCCGGCATAGCCGCCGTCCCAATAGGGCTCCCCGTCGATCTCGATCGCGCGGAACATGGTCGGCAGGCAGGCAGATGCCAACAGCACGTCCGCCGTAATCTCGGCGTTGCGGAAGATCCGTCCACGCCCGGTTCGCACTCGTGTCGCGGTGACGAACAGCTTGATCGGCGAACGCGCGAGCCGTTCGAAATCGATGCTCTCCGCCAGCACCGCGCGCAGCGGATTATAGCCCATCGGATTGAGATCGTAGGGCGAGAGCACCCGCGACATCAAATCGGTCAGGATATAGAAAGGCGATGTATCGAGCGTCCAGCGCCCCATCAACCGATCGAGCGGCGAGCGCTGGAGCGGGCTGAAGGCGGCTGCCTTCGACACGCGGCGCCAATATTGTTCGAGCGCAGCGCGTGCGCCTTCGGCGCCACCGGCCGTCCACCCATCCGCCAGCACCGCCGCATTCATGGCACCTGCGGAGGTTCCGGAGATCGCGGCGATGGTCAGCCACTTCTCCTCCAGCAGGCGGTCGAGCACGCCCCACGCGAAGGCGCCGTGCGAACCGCCGCCTTGAAGCGCGAGATCGATCAGTACGGCGTCCCGTTCCATGGCGGCACCCACGCAACTGAAGCTCAAATTCGACGCGAATTGTCTCGCGCAGAAGATGATACAGTTTAGAGAGCTTACGCCGAGCAATGCAACCGGAACGTGACGGCTACCTAGTGCTCGAATACCAGGCGCGCGCCGACCGTGCCCTCGAGCGCGCGGATCTGCGCCAGCAGCGCGCCTGAATCCTGACCACCGAGATCGGCATCGAGCACGACGTAGCCGAGGTCGCCCGCGGTCTCCAGATATTGCGCGATGATGTTGATGTCGCGCTGGAGGAAGACCTCGTTCAGCCGGCGCAACATGCCCGGCACGTTGCGATGGACGTGGCTGAAGCGCACGCCGGAGGGACGCAAATGCAGCTGCACCTCCGGGAAATTCACCGCGCCCATGGTCGATCCCGAGATGAAATAGTCGACCAGCTTGCGCGCCACCTCGCCGCCAATCCGCTCCTGCGCCTCCTCGGTCGAACCGCCGACATGCGGCGTGAGGATGACGTTGGCGAGGCCTTGCAGCGGGCTCTTGAAGCGCTCCGCGTTCGACGACGGCTCGACCGGAAAAACGTCGATGGCGGCACCCGCAATGTGGCCGTCACGCAGCGCGCCTGCGAGCGCGTCGAGATCGACCACGGTGCCGCGGCTGTTGTTGATCAGGAACGAGCCTGGCTTCATCGCCCGCAGCTGCTTCTCGCCGATCATGCCGGCGGTCTCCGGCGTCTCCGGCACGTGCAGGCTGACGACGTCGCTCTGCGCCAGCAGCTCTGCCAGCTTCTCGACCGGCTCGGTGTTGCCGTGGCGGAGCTTGTCGGTGCGGTCGTAATAGATCACCCGCATGC
Organism: Bradyrhizobium diazoefficiens; assembly: GCF_016612535.1. NCBI lineage: Bacteria > Pseudomonadati > Pseudomonadota > Alphaproteobacteria > Hyphomicrobiales > Nitrobacteraceae > Bradyrhizobium > Bradyrhizobium diazoefficiens. The sequence goes on along the minus strand of NZ_JAENXS010000001.1, from coordinate 2,867,801 downwards.
CCATCGCCTCTGCAAGCGTCGACAGCTGCGAGCCGATATTGCCGTAGCCGATGATGCCGAGCGTACGGCCCCGCACCTCGCGGCTGCCGGTCGCCGACTTGTCCCAACCGCCGTCATGGGCCGACACCGATCGCGGAAAGATCTGCCGCAGCAGCATCACGATCTCGCCGATCACGAGCTCGGCGACGCTACGCGTATTGGAGAATGGCGCGTTGAACACGGGGATGCCGCGCTTGCGTGCCGCCAGCAGATCGACCTGGTTGGTGCCGACGCTGAAGCAACCGACCGCGAGCAGCCCATCGGCGGCTTCCAGCACCTCGTCGGTGATCTGGGTGCGCGAGCGGATGCCGAGCAGCGACACGCCCTTGAGCGCCCGGCGCAGCGCCTCGCCGTCCAGCGCCTTGGTCAGACGCTCGACATTGGTGAAGCCCGCGCTCTTGAACAGATCCACGGCGCTATCGTTGACACCTTCAAGCAGCAGCGCCTTCGCGCTCCGCTCAGGGCTTTGGCCTGGGGCTGGCATAGAATCTCCATGAATGGCGGCTTTGCCGCAGCTCTTAGACCGCGGACGAGGCGCAGCACAATAGGGTTTGGATATGGGATTTCGCTTCGCTCCGTCCAAATGACGCACTAAAAGCATACCGAACCGGCCGGAAAGTCCGCCTGATGCGACCTGCCATCTTCTTCGACTGTGACGGCGTGCTGAACGAGGAGCCGGGCGGCCACGGCGTGCTGGGGCCGGACGATATCCGGTTGATCCCGGACGCAGGCGGGGCCGTGCGGGCGGCGCGAGAGGCGGGCTACCTCGCCATCATCGTCACCAACCGCGCGCAGGTGGCGAAGGGCTTTGTCACCCTTGCCGGCCTCGAGACGATTTTCGCACGGCTTCGCGAATTGCTGGCGCAGGACGGCGGCCTCGTCGATGCCATCTATTTCTGCCCGCATCATCCGGAGCGGGGAACAGCGGGCGGCGCGCCGGATTTCCAGATCGCCTGCGAGTGCCGCAAGCCCGGAACACTGCTGTTGCGCCGGGCGGTTGCCGATTTCGACATCGATATCAGCCGTTCCGCGCTGATCGGCGACAGCCTGCGCGACATTGGCGCTGGCCACGCGATGGGATTGAAGAGCTACGGCGTGCGGACCGGCTATGCCTGCCGCGATATCGAGCGCTATTCGGATCGCGCGCCACCGACGCCCGACCGGATGTTTTCCGACGTTGGCGAGGCCGTCGCGTTCTGCATCGCCCATCCTGGGGAATACGGACAAGCCGGCCAGCCCGATTGACGCGGTCCGGCCGTTCGCCGATACCGGCTTGACCTGTATCGACAAGGCTTACCGATTCGTGTCTTGCCGATTTGTGTCTTGCCGATTCGCGAGGGGACTGGACCGGACCGATGAAGACAGCTCTGGTGATCGGCGGCGGCATCGCCGGCTGCGCGGCGACACATCAGCTCATGAAGCTGGGCGGATGGGACGTGACGATCGTGGAGGCCGCGCCGTTCCTCGGCGCCGGCGTTCGCACCTTCTGGTATGGCGGTCATCCCTATACCTTCGGCCCGCGCCACTTCCTGACCCAGAACCGCGCCGTGTACGACTACATGGACGCGATCGTTCCGTTGCGCTCCTGCGCCGATCACCAGTTCATCACCTATGTGGAGCGCGACAACGCCTTCTACAATTATCCGATTCACGAGGACGACATCGCGCTGATGCCCGACAGCGCGAAGATCGCCGCGGAGCGCCAGTCGGCGCGCGGCGTCTCTGAGGCAAAGAACCTCGAGGAATACTGGGTCGGCTCGGTCGGCCAGACGCTCTATGACAAGCTGATCGACAAGTACAACAAGAAGATGTGGCTGGTCGACGACAACAAGCGCATCGACACCTTCAATTGGTCGCCGAAGGGCGTCACCATCAAGAGCGGCTCGCGCGCTGCGTGGGACACCGCATGGTCGGCCTATCCGCATGCGGAAGACGGCTACAACCGCTATTTCGGCGTAGCGACCGAAGGCGCCCGCGTGCTGCTGTCGACCCGCATCGAGCGTTACGATTTGCCGGCACGTGCGGTCTGGTTCGGCGGCGAGAAGCACACATACGACGTCATCATCTCGACCATCTCGCCGGACGAGCCGTTCGGCCGCTGCCATGGCGAGCTCGCCTTCATCGGCCGCGACTTCCACAAGATCGTGCTGCCGACCGAGCACGTCTTCCCCGAACACGTCTATTTCCTCTATTACGCCAACGACGAGGCCTTCACCCGCCTCGTCGAATACAAGAAGTTCACCCACCACAAATCGCCGACCAGCCTCGTCGGCATGGAGATCCCCTCGCACAACGGCAAGCATTATCCGCTGCCGTTCAAGTCCGAGCAGGAGCTCGCGCGCAAATATTACGCACTGATGCCCGACCACGTCTATTCGATCGGCCGTGCCGGCAGCTATCGCTACGGCCTCGACATCGACGACTGCCTCGAGCAGGCGATGGTGATGGCGCGGCAGATCGCCGAAGGCGGCCGCGATCATCCGGTGCCGATCGAGGCCTGGCGCTAGATGACTAAGCCCGCCGCCACGCCGCATCGCTGCGTCGTCTGCGGATCGGGCGATGCGGTGACGATATGGTCGGTGGCGCGCACGCCGATGCACGCCGTGCGGCCGACCGGCATGACGGATGCCGCCAGCGGCTTCGGCCAGCTGGACATCGTGGCATGTAGTGTGTGCGGTCACCTCTCCAACCGAGCCTTCGACACTGACGCAGCCGATGAGCTCTATGGCGCGCTGGTCCTGACCAACGAGCCGGTGAGCCCCGGCATGATCGCCGCCGTGGACGAAACCGCGGCGCTGATCATGCGGCATCTGAAACAGGACCCCGCCGTGCTCGAGGTCGGTGGCGGCGGCGGCGCGCTGTCGCTGGCGCTGGCACGAAGATCCGCGCGCGTCGATCTGGTCGAACCCAGCCGTGCGCTTCGGCCCGAGCGCTTTGCCGGCACCGGCGTAACGCTGCACCGCGCGATGTTCCCGGTCCCGGCATTGGCCGGGCGCCGCTTCGATGCAGTCGTGTGCCGCCAGGTCATCGAGCATGTGCCTGAGCCTGCGCCGTTCCTGGCCGCGCTGCGCGTGAGCCTTGCCGATGACGGCATCGCCTATCTCGAACTGCCGAGCGCCGACGACATCTTGCGCCGCCATTCGATCGTCGATTTCCACTATCCGCACGTGCACTACTACCGGCGCGCCGAGATGGAGTGGCTGCTCGCGCGTGCCGGCTTTGCGGTCGCGGAGGTGTTCGACATTAAGCAGGGCCATGATGTCGGCTTCCTGCTGCGTGCCGCGGAGCCGCAGGCGCGGGAGGTCCCCGCCTCGTCCGAGATGTCGTCCGAAGGCTTGTTGGCGGCGTTGGCCGAACGGCGCGCACGGGCGGCACGGCGCCTCGCCGCGATCGACGGTCCGATCGCACTCTACGGCGCCAACGCCTATGCGCAGGCGCTGCTCGGCCTCTATCAGGAGAGCACCCCCTTCGCCGCTGTTTTCGACGACACCGCCTCCTATGCGGGACGCTGCGTCTACGGCCCTGCGGGCGAGATCGCGATCGAACCACCGCGCGGCGAACGCCTCGCCGGCATGGCGGCCATCGTCATCGCGGCCTATCTGCACGATGCCGAGATCGCACGAAAAATCTCGGCGATGGGATATCGCGGGCCCGTCTACACGTTGCGTGCAGCGGATCCGGATAGTCCGGGCCTGATCGCGAGCCTGTTCGACCCGTAAAGCGCCTCAGATCAGATCCGTCTCGGTCTCGGAGGCGATATAGGACCGCCCCCACCAGCCGATGTCGAGATGGCGGACGAAGCGCCAGCGCGAGCGCTGGCGGTATTCGACAAAGGCCCGCGCCAGGCCGCGGCCGGGATTGCCGCGGTTGCCGACGAAGAGATCGTCGATATAGAGCACCGACCCGGCCTGAAGTAGCGGCTCGATGAAGTCGAACACGGGGACGGCGGACTCATAGAGATCACAGTCGATGGTCGCGAGCGCGATTTTGCGCCCGCTGTCTGCGAATTGCTGTCTCAGGGCGGATGTAAGTGAATCGCCATAGAGGCCTTTCACTGTGCGCACCTTATCCGTGTAGATGCCGTGCTCGCCGATCAGGCGCAAGAACTCCTGTTCCGAGGTCGCGAGCGCGCCTTGCGTCCATTTGCCGACGCTGGTCTCGGTTTCGGGCGCAGGCAGGCCGGCAAAGCTGTCGAACGCCCAGAACGCCATGTCGCCAAGGTTCTTGCGCCGTGCCTCCGTCAGCGCCATGCGGAAGGTGCGCGCGCGGTGGCAGCCAAATTCGTGGTAATCGCCGGCGATCTCGTTCTCCTTCAGGAAATCGAAGACCTGGCGGAAGAATCTCAGCTTCTCGCTCTGCCGGTTCTGCTGGTTGTAGCGGATCTCGTCCTCCGCCGACCAGTTCGCAAGCGCAGCACCATCGGCGATCTCGACCCAGGGCTCGCAGGCGAGCGACCTGATCCCGGTCGCAGGCTCCGGGGGGACGTCGTCGCTACGATCGCTGCTCATGGCGCTTCACCGGCTGGAGATATTCTGTGTTCCCCCCTCCGGTATCGGGCCGCGGGATGGAATCAGCGCGTGATAGCTTAAGCGAGCCGCCGATCAAGGCCAGCGGGCGCTTGCGGCGCCTGATTGGGGCGGTGCGGGAGGCGTTTCGGCGCACGACCTGTTGATAACTGCCCCCGGCCTATCGTTCGGCGGCCCCGAATCGACTCAGAACACAGACATGGAACAGCAATCCGCGGACACACGTAAGACTACGGTGGCGCGGATTGCGGCCGTGCGTCGGGATTCGCGGCGGGATAATCAGGTCAGCGGTGATTCGCCGGCTGGCCCGCACACCGGGCTCGACGACACACAAACGGGGCCGCTCGCGAAGGTGGAACACGTCGCCCAATATTTGCGGGAGGTCTGCGAGATCGCGCAGGCCTTGCCGGCAGGCGAGATCGAGGCGCTCTGCGACGAGCTCGTCGGCTTACGTGAGCGCGGCGGCCGGCTGTTCATCCTCGGCGTCGGCGGCAGTGCCGCGAACGCGAGCCACGCCGTCAATGACTTCCGCAAGCTGTGCGGCATCGAGGCCTACGCACCGACCGACAACGTCTCGGAACTCTCCGCCCGCACCAATGACGAGGGCTGGCCGAGCGTGTTCGCCGAATGGCTGCGGGTCAGCCGCATCGGAGCGCGCGACGCCATCCTGGTTCTCTCGGTCGGCGGCGGCAATCTCGAACGCAATGTCAGCCCCAACATCGTCGCAGCGGTGAAGGAGGCGAAGGCGAAGAACGCGCGCGTGCTCGGCATCGTCGGACGCGACGGCGGCTATGCGAAACAGGCCGGTGACGTCGTCGTCGTCATTCCTACCGCGGCTGAGCAGCGTGTCACGCCGCATGCCGAAGCGTTCCAGGCCGTGGTTTGGCATTGCCTGGTTTCGCATCCGAAGTTGCAGCGCAGCGCCACCAAATGGTGAGGCGCTGGCCTGGGGACTCCGGGGGGAGTATTTTGCGTCGTGCGTGAGTCGTCTTGTTGCGCCGGGCGGAACCCGTCCGGCACAAGAGTGGATGAGTTTGACCTGGCAGGCCGGACGCTTTTGGGGCGATCCGGCGGGCAACGAGCTGAAGGGGCTTACGCGACATGAACGCACTGAGCATTGACGCGCTCAATATCCAGATCTTTGGCGACGGCGCGGATCTCGCGACGATCCAGCGCACCTCGCTCGATCCGCGGATCAAGGGCTTCACGACCAACCCGTCGCTGATGCGCGCGGCGGGCGTCGGCGACTACCGCACGTTCGGCTGCGCGGCGCTGGGTATGGTGCGCGACCGGCCGATCTGCTTCGAAGTGCTGGGCGACGACCTCGCCACCATCACTCACGAAGCTCGCGAGATCGCCTCGTGGGGCCCGAACGTCTATGTCAAGCTTCCGGTGACGACCACCCGCGGCGAGTTCTGCGGCCCCGCCATCGCCGAGCTCGCGCGCGAGGGCGTGAAGGTCAACGTCACTGCCATTCTCACGCTGAGCCAGGTCGAACGCGTCTGTAAAGTGCTCGACCCCAAGACGCCGGCGATCGTCTCGGTGTTTGCCGGGCGCATCGCCGACACCGGCCGCGATCCGGTCGCGATGATGGCGGAGGCTCTGGAAATCCTGGTCGATCGTCCGGCTGCACAACTGCTGTGGGCCAGCCCGCGCGAGTTGCTCAATCTGTTCCAGGCGGATGCCATCGGCTGCCACATCATCACGCTGTCCGCCGACCTGCTGAAGAAATTCGACCTGGTCGGCAAGGACCTCGACGTTTACTCGCGCGAGACCGTCGCCATGTTCCGCAATGACGCGCTCGCGGCCGGCTACGAGTTGTCGCCGCGCAAGCCGGCCAGGAAACGCGTGGTCGGGCGTATCGATCGTTAACGACACCGGATTGCAATGCTCAAGAACGTCCTCGTCACCGGCGGCGCCGGTTATGTCGGCCATGTCCTGGTCCCGCGCCTGCTCGCCGACGGCTACAACGTCACCGTCTACGACCTCCTGTTCTTCGGTTGCCGGCTGCCGAACCATCCGAACCTGCGCGTCGTAAAGGGCGACATCCGCGACACCGCGAAGCTTGCCACCCATCTCAAGGGCCAGGATGCCGTGCTGCATCTCGCCTGCATCTCCAACGATGCGAGCTTCGAGCTCGACGAGAACCTCTCCAGGACCATCAACTACGACTGTTTCGAACCGATGGTGGTCGCAGCGCGAAGAGCGGGCGTGAAGCGCTTCGTCTATTGCTCGACGAGTTCAGTCTACGGTGTCAGCGACGCGCCCAACGTGACCGAAGAGCATCCCCTGGTGCCGCTGACGCTCTACAACAAGTTCAAGGGCATGTGCGAGCCGCTGCTGTGGAAGCACAAGGCGGACGACTTCACCTGCGTCACGGTGCGGCCCGCGACGGTCTGCGGCTACAGTCCGCGCACGCGGCTCGACCTCTCCGTCAACATCCTCACCAACCACGCCGTGAACAAGGGCGTCATCACCGTGTTCGGCGGCAGGCAGATGCGGCCCAACCTCCATATCGAGGACATGGTCGACGCCTACCGGCTGATGCTGACGGCGCCGCACGACAATATCCACGGCGAGACCTTCAATATCGGCTTCGAGAACCACGCGATCGCCGACCTCGCCAGCATGGTGAAATCCGTCGTCGAGGCGAGGAGCGGCCGCGAGATCGGCATCGTTACCACGCCGTCGGACGACAATCGCTCCTATCACGTGAATTCCGACAAGATCCGTCGCGTGCTCGGCTACGCGCCCGCACGGACGATCGAGGACGCAATGCGCGACCTCGCTCGCGCCTTCGTCAATCACCTGCTGCCGAACAGCTTTGACGACGACTGGTACTACAACGTCCGCACCATGAAGAAGCTCGGGGCCAGATGAGTGCGCGTCCGGACCGCACTGGTAACGGGTGGCGCCGGCTTCATCGGCAGCCACATGGTGGAGCTGTTGCTGGAACGGGGCTACCGGCTGCGCGTCATCGACAATCTCGTCGGCGGCCGCGAGGCCAATCTTGCCGCGCACGCCAATAATCCCGATCTCGCCTTCGAGCGGGGCGATATCCGTGATTTACAGCCGGGCAGCGCACTATTCCGCGACGTCACCCGCGTGTTCCACTTCGCTGGAATCGGCGACATCGTGCCCTCGATCGAATCCCCGCTCGACTACATGCAGGTCAACGTGCAGGGCACGGCGCAGGTGCTGGAATGCGCCCGGCACGCCCATGTGCGCAAGCTTGTCTATGCGGCATCGTCCTCCTGCTATGGACTCGCTGCGACGCCGACCCGCGAGGACCACCCGATCTCGCCGCAATATCCGTACGCACTGAGCAAATATCAGGGCGAGCAGGCGGTGCTGCACTGGCACGCCGTGTACAAGCTCCCGGTCAATGTCATCCGCATCTTCAACGCCTATGGCACGCGCTCGCGCACCTCGGGCGCCTATGGCGCGGTGTTCGGCGTGTTCCTGCGACAGAAGCTGGCCGGCAAGCCCTACACCGTCGTCGGCGACGGCACCCAGACGCGCGACTTCGTTTATGCCAGCGATGTCGCAGACGCCTTTTTGCGCGCCGGCGAGACAGAACTGACCGGCAATATCTGGAATCTCGGCGCCGGCAATCCGCAATCGGTCAACCATTTGGTGGCGCTGCTTGGCGGCCCCGTGATCCACATCCCCAAGCGCCCGGGCGAGCCGGACTGCACGTTCGCGGACATCGCTAAGATCCGACGCGAGCTCGGCTGGGAGCCGCAGGTGAGCTTCGAGGAGGGCGTCGGCCGCATCCTAGCCGAGATCGACTATTGGCGCGACGCACCGCTCTGGAACCCGGAGACCATTGCCGCGGCGACGTCGGCGTGGTTCAACGCCCTCACGACCAAGGGAGCGCCGGCATGATGGACGATGCGACCCATCGCATGGTGAGCCACAAGCTGAAGAGCGCAGCCGAGATCGCTGCGCTGATCGGTCGGCGTCCACGCAAGCGCAAGGCCATCATGTGCCACGGCACCTTCGACGTCGTGCATCCCGGCCATGTCCGCCATCTGCTCTACGCCAAGAGCAAGGGCGACATTCTGATCGCGAGCCTGACGGCGGACGCACATATCCTGAAAGCGAATTTCCGGCCCTTCGTGCCGCAGGAGCTCCGCGCCTTCAACCTCGCAGCGCTCGAGGCCGTCGACTACGTGATGATCGACCCGAAGCCGACGCCGATCGAGAACATCCGCCTGATCGAGCCCGACATCTTCGCAAAGGGGTACGAATACACGGCAGCCGGGCTGCATCCCCGCACAGCCGAGGAGAAGGACGCGGTCGAGGCCTATGGCGGCGAGCTGATCTTCACGCCGGGCGACATCGTGTTCTCGTCCTCGCACATCATCGAGACGGCGCCGCCCTCGATCGCGACCGAAAAGCTCCTGACGCTGCTCTATGCCGAGCACCTCGATTTCGACAGCCTGCGTGGCGTGCTCGACCGCTTTCACGATCTGCGCGTCCACGTGATCGGCGACACCATCGTCGACACCTACACGCGCTGCGCCGTGATCGGCGGCGGTACCAAGACGCCGACCATGAGCGTGCGCTTCGAGGAGAAGCAGGATTTCGTCGGCGGCGCCGGTATCGTCGCTAAACATCTCGCCAGCGCCGGCACAAAGGTGACCTTCTCGACCGTGCTGGGCGATGACGCGACCGGCGGATTCGTCAAGCGCGACCTCGGCAACACCGACATCGATTTCCACGCCATCGTCGATCCGAACCGGCCGACGACCAACAAGGACGTCATCGTCGCCGCCGGCCATCATTTGCTCAAGGTCGACCGCGTCGACAACCGCCCCATCTCCGAACGCATCGTCAGCACGCTGGTCGATCGCATCGCATCGGTGCCGGCCGATATTGTCGTGTTCACGGACTTCCGTCACGGCATCTTCAACCGCGAGACCATTCCGCATCTGATCAACGCAATTCCGAAGACCGCCTTCCGGGTCGCCGATTCGCAGGTCGCGAGCCGCTGGGGCAACATCCTCGAATTCCAGGGTTTTGACCTCATCACGCCGAACGAGCGTGAGGCCCGGTTCGCGCTCGGCGACCAGGACTCGGTGGTGCGCCCGCTCGGCACCGAGCTGTACCGCCAGGCGCACTGCAAGACGCTGCTGCTCAAGCTCGGCCCGCGCGGCCTGATGGCCTTCCGCGGCGAGCCGAAGAGCGACGAGGACGTCCGCTCCTTTTTCGCCGTCGACAGCTTTGCCGACAATGTCGTCGATGCCGTCGGCTCCGGCGACGCGCTGCTCGCCTATGCCGCACCGGCCATGTATCTCACCGGCAATGCTGTCGTCGCGGCCGTGCTCGGTTCGCTCTCCGCCGCGGTCGCCTGCGAGCACCAGGGCAACGTGCCGACCGAGCCGAACGACATTCTCGACAAGATCGACCGTCTCGAGCGACAAGCGCAGTACCGCTGAGGCCGCGATGAAAGTCATCGTCGTCGGGTACGGAGTCCAGGGCCACAAGCGTTTCAAGGTCGCGGGCGAGGATGCAATCGGGATCGTCGATCCCGTTACGCCGGAGGCCAACTGGCGCCGTCTTGAAGATGTTCCTGTCAACCGCTTCGATGCGGCCATCGTCTGCACGCCGGACGCCCCCAAGATCGCGTTGCTGCGGTATCTGCTCGAGCGCGGCAAGCATGTGCTGGTAGAGAAGCCGCTGTTTGCCGCGAACGGCGACGATCTTCGCGCGCTCGAAGCGCTCGCCCGCCGCAGGCGCGTGCTGTGCGTCACCGCCTACAACCACCGCTTCGAGCCGCATTTCGCGCGAATGCGTGACCTGCTGCAATCCGGGCGCCTCGGCGCGATCTATCGCTGCCGCATGTTCTACGGCAACGGTACCGCGCGGCTGGTGCGCAACTCGGCCTGGCGCGACACCGGCGACGGCGTTCTCGGCGATCTCGGCTCGCATCTGCTCGACACCGTGCGCTTCTGGTTCGGCGACGGCGCCGACAATTTCCGCATCGTCTCGGCGGAACGGTTCGAGAATCGCGCGCCGGATCATGTGGTGATCGCCGCGGAGGGACGCCCGCAGATCGAGCTCGAGATGACGCTGTTGTCCTGGCGCAACCATTTCACCTGCGACGTCTTCGCCGAGCACGGCTCGGCGCATATCGAATCGCTATGCAAATGGGGCCCGAGCAGCTTCATCCACCGCACCCGCGTGCTGCCGAGCGGCCGTCCACCGGAGCTCAGCGAAATCCTGGTGCAGGACGATCCGACCTGGACGCTCGAATATGCGCACTTCAAGCAGCTCTGCGAAACAGCCGCGGAGACCGATCTCGCCAATGACATCTGGCTGCATCGCGCACTGACGCGGCTCGGCCACGAAATTCAGGCGGGGAACACCGCATGAGCCAGCCCCGTATCGCTTATGCCGGAATGACCCATCTCGGCCTCTGCTCGGCCATCGCCGCAGCCGCCCAGGGTTTTACGACGCTCGGCTTCGATGCCGACGCGCACCTGATCGGCCGCATCACTGCAGGTGATCTGCCGGTGCGCGAGCCCGGGCTCGACGATCTCCTGCGCGCGCGTCGCGAATGCATCAACTTCTCTGCCGACGCGACGATGCTGCACGCGTGCGACCTCGTCTACGTCGCGCCCGACGTGCCAACCGATGGGACCGGCGTCAGCGACCTCAGCGGCATCGATGCCCTGCTCGACAGCGTGCTCGCCAACACGCGCGACGATGCGACCGTCGTCATCCTCAGCCAGGTACCGCCGGGCTTTACCCGCGCCCGGCAGCGTCCCGGCCGCACAATTCTCTACCAGGTCGAGACCTTGGTGTTCGGCCGTGCCGTCGAGCGCGCAACCAAACCTGAACGTTTCATCCTGGGCTGCCTCGATCCGGACGCGCCATTGCCGTCCGCCTGGCAGAGCTTCCTTAAGTCCTTCGGCTGCCCGCTGCTGCCGATGCGGCTGGAAAGCGCCGAGCTTGCAAAAATTTCTATCAACTGCGCGCTGGCCGCATCCGTCACCACCGCCAACACGCTCGCCGAGCTCTGCGAGCGCGTCGGCGCCGACTGGTCGGAGATCGCTCCCGCCCTGAAACTCGACGCGCGCATCGGCCCGTATGCCTATCTCGCACCGGGGCTGGGGCTCGCCGGCGGCAATATCGAGCGCGACCTTGCCACCGTGATGCGGCTGTCGCAGCAGCACGGAACCGATTCCAGCATGATCCGCGCCATCGTCGCCAACAGCGGGCATCGCAAGGACTGGGCGCTACGCGAATTGCACGAGGTGCTGCTGGCAACGACGCCGCAAGCGAAAATCGGCGTGCTCGGCCTTGCCTACAAGGAGAACACGCATTCGATAAAGAACTCAGCGGCGCTGGCACTGATCGCGCAGCTCGCGGCGTGGCCGGTGCGCGCGTTCGATCCGGCGGTGCCCGCCTCCGCCGCCCAGCATCCGAATCTGACGGCCGCCCAGAACGCGCTCGAGGCTGCGCGCGACGTCGATGCACTGGCGATCATGACACGCTGGCCGGAATTCCGCGAACTCGCGCCCGCCGATCTCGCGCGCACCATGCGCGGGCGGCTGGTCCTCGACCCCTACCGGTTGCTCGATGCCGCCGCCGCGCGCGCGGCGGGCCTGGACTATCGCACGCTCGGCGCGCGTACGCCGTGACACGTACTGGATGACATCTATGGCTGAAGTGAACCTCCTCTCCAAACTGCCGCGCGGCAAGCGCAATCTCTCCGCGCGCGCCACGGCCAAGACCGAGGAGCACATCCGCATCTCGCGCGAATATGGCGAGAGCTATTTCGACGGTCCGCGCGAATATGGCTATGGCGGCTATCGCTATGACGGACGCTGGGTGCCGGTGGCACAGGATTTCATTGAGCACTTCTCCCTCAAGCCCGGCGACCGCGTGCTCGATGTCGGCTGCGCCAAAGGCTTTCTGGTCAAGGACTTCATGATCGCCTGTCCCGGGCTCGAAGCGTTCGGGCTCGACATCTCCCGCTACGCGCTGATGCATTGCGAGGCGGAGACGGTCGGCCGGCTGCATCTCGGCAATGCATTGGAGCTGCCGTTCCCGGACAACAGCTTCAAGGCGGCGATTTCGCTCAACACCATTCACAATCTCGACCGTGCCGGCTGTCTCCAGGCGCTGAAGGAAATTCAGCGCGTGTCGGGCGGCCGTGCCTTCGTGCAGGTCGATTCCTATCGGACGCCGGAGCAGAAGGCGATTTTCGAGGAGTGGGTGCTGACCGCCCGCTTCCATGACACTCCGCAAGGCTGGATCGCGCTGTTCAACGAGGCCGGCTATACCGGCGATTATTTCTGGACGATCATCGAGTAGGACGAGAACGCTTTCATGACCCAAGCCAGCTTCGATGCAACAGCGGCGCGGACGCGCTGCCAGCGCTACCGCCGGCGCATCCTCGACATGTCGCAACGTGTCTCGGCGCTGCATATCGGCGGCGCCTTCTCCTGCACCGAGATCGTCGACTGCATCTACAATGCTCTGATGCGCAATCCCGGCCTGTCCTCGCCCGACACCTTCCTAATGTCAAAAGGCCATGGCTGCATGATCCAATACGTCGTGCTGGAAGCTCTCGGCGTGCTCACCAAGGCCGACCTCGACGCCTATTGCACGCCGCATGGCCGCCTCGGCGTGCATCCGGATTATGGCAATCCCGGCATCGAGGCCTCGACCGGCTCGCTCGGCCACGGCCTTCCGATGGTGGTGGGCATGGCGCTCGCCGAGCGCGGCAAGCGCCGCGATGGCATGATCTACACCGTGCTGAGCGACGGTGAGACCCAGGAGGGATCGACCTGGGAGGCCGTTCTGATGGCGTCCTCGCTAAAACTTTCCAACATCGTTGCCTTCATCGACAACAACGACTTTCAGAGTCTCGGGCGCACGTCGGAGACCCATCCTTCGCTTTATCCGCTGGCCGCGAAGTTCGATGCGTTCGGCTGGGAGACAGCTGAGATCGACGGCCACGATCCCGCGGCGATTTATCGCGCTGTATCGACGCGTAAAGGCGATCGGCCGCTGATGGTCGTCGCGCGCACCACCAAGGGCAAGGGCGTCAGCTACATGGAGAATGCGCCGATCTGGCACTACCGTTCGCCGAACAAGGACGAATATGCTCAGGCCATTCGCGAGCTGGAGACACAGGCGTGAGAAACACCTTTTCCGAGACGCTGTACGCGGAGGCGACCGCCAACCCGGACGTCTACATCGTCGTCGCCGACATCTCGCCCGCCGGCAGCATGGCAAAATTCTCCAGCGAATATCCCGAGCGCTTCATCAATGTCGGTGTCGCCGAGCAGAGCATGATCGGCATCGCCGCCGGGCTCGCGCTGAAGGGGTGCCAGCCCTTCGCCTACACGATCGCCACCTTCAGCCTCTACCGCCCCTTCGAGATGATCCGCGACGATCTCTGCTACCAGAACCTTCCCGTCACCGTTGTCGGCATGGGCGCGGGCGTGATCTATTCGACGCTGGGCGGCACGCACCATACCCAGGAGGACATCGCGATTGCCTCCGCACTGCCCAACATGCAGGTGCTGGCGCCCTGCGATCCCCTCGAATGCGTCGAGGCGACGCGCTGGTGTGCACGACAGAAGAACGGGCCGGTTTACCTGCGCATCGGCAAGGCCGGCGAGCCGGTGCTGACGGCGCAGGCCGAGCCCTGGCAATTCGGCAAACTGCGTTACCTGCGACGCGGCAGCGAGGTCTGCATCCTCACCTATGGCGTCATTACCGCGATGGCGACCGACGTCGCCGACAAGCTTGCTGCCCAGGGCCGCTCGGTCTCGCTGGTCTCGGCGCACACGTTGAAGCCGCTCGACCGCGACGGCATCACGGCCGCTCTACAGCAGCACCGCCATGTCGTCGTGATCGAAGAGCACGTGCCGCAGGGCGGGCTCGCCTCGCAGGTGAAGCAGATTGCGTGGGATGTCCGTGCCACCTGCCGGCTCGATACCTTCACGCTGCAAGACGCCTTCATCCACAATTACGGCTCGACCAACGATCTGCTCGCCGCGCACGGTCTGTCGCCCGAGCGGATCCTCGCCGCGATCAGCTGAGGGCAAACGATGCGCGTGCTCGTGACCGGTGCCTCCGGCTTTTCGGGCAGCACGGTGGCGCGCCGGCTCGCAAGCGGTGGCCACGATATCGTCGGCACCTTTCGCCGCGATACGGATTTTCTGGCACGCTTGCGTGACGTCGCGCGGCTTGAGTTGGTCCGGACCGATCTGGCCGATGCCGGCCAGCTTGCCGGTCCGTTCGACGCCATCGTGCACATTGCGGCGACATCACCCGGGCCGGGCGTCGATATCGCCACGCTGGTTCGCGGCAATATCGACGCGAGCTTTGCGTTGATCGAGGCGGCGCGACGCTGGGCTAGCCGCCGCTTCATCTTCTTCTCTTCGCTCTCTTACTATGGCCGGATCGAGCAGGACGTCGTCGACGAGGCCACGCCGGTGCAAGATCCCGACGCTTACGGCGCATCCAAGCTGATCGCCGAGCAGCGGCTCGCCGAGCTCGGCGGCACATTTTCCACGCTGGCACTGCGCCTGCCGGGGATCATCGGTCCGGGCGCGCATCGGCATTGGCTCGCAAGCGTGGCGTCGCGGCTGCGCGCGGGCGAGCCGGTTCGCGCCTTCCATCTCGACCGGCCCTTCAACAACGCGGCCCATATCGACGACATCGCCGCGCTCGTCCTGGCGGTGCTAGCGCGCGAGGCCTGGGGCGGCTTCGACGCCGCGGTGCTCGGGGCCGCGGGATCGCTGACCGTGCGCGAGACCATTGAACGCCTTGCGCGGGCACTGGGCGTGCCGGCCAAAATCGAAGAAATCGCCCCGACCAAAACGTCGTTCATGCTCTCGAGTGCGCATGCCATCGAACGCTACGGCTACCAGCCGATGGAGATCGGCGCGCTGATCGATCGCTACGGCCGCGAGATCGGCAGCTAAAGCGTTTTCCAGCGAAGTGGATACCGGTTCGCGTGAAGAAAACGCGTCAAAACAGAAATCTAGAGCTTCCGTTCCGATTCTATGGGAACGGAAGCTCTAGGCGCGATCGTCCTCGCGATAGCAGCCCTTGCACACTTCGGGAATGCGGCCCTCGCGGTGATCCCGGCGAAACGTCTCGTAGGCCTCACCATGCCAGATCGCAACGAGATCCTCGGCCCTGCCGAAATCGACAACCTCGGGATTGGCGATGGTGCAGCAGGGAACGGCTCGCATATCGGAGGAGACATAGAGTCGCTCGAACGGCCAGGGGCAGAGCTTGTCGGTCTTGCGCCAGCTATATTTGTCGGTAACGTTCCAGAACGCCACGCGCACGCCGAGCTCGCGGCCGCGCGTCATCAGCCGGTCGCAGAGCTCTTCGGTGAAAGCATCTTCCGCGACGATGTCGCGCAGCGCCGCGCCCCATTTGTCCTGACCCCAATTGGTGAGATCGAGCGAGAAGGCGAGGCTGGTGAAGCCGGCTTCCGCCGCAAGCTCGACGAAAGCCGGCAGCTGATGCCGGTTCGACTGCTGCACCACGACCCACATCTTGGTGCGGTCGACACCGATCTCGCGGGAATAGGCGTTGATCAGCTTGCAATTGGCGATGACGCGCGAAAACACCGAGCCGCGACGAATGCTCTCGAACGTCGCCTCGTCGGCGCCGTCGATCGAGATCTGCACCTCGTTCGGATCGGCATCGATCAGCCTGCGATAGTTATCGCGCAGATGCAGCAGCGAAGCATTGGTCGTGGTACGTACCCAGATCTCGCGCTCGCGCGCATGGCGCAGCATGGCGAGATAGGCATCGCCCTGCATCAGCGGCTCGCCCATGCCCTGGAGCTTGATCTCGATCAGGCCGTATTGCTGGTCGAGCAGCGCCTTGAAACTGTCGAGCGACATGTCGCCGGCGCGCTGCCCTTTGTGCCAGTCACTTACCTGGCACATGGTGCAGCGGAAATTGCAGCGGCTGACATTCTCGATGTCGAGCTTGATCGGCAGATAGTCGACGACGCTGCGGTCGATCCGCGCGCGCAGATATTTTTCATAATTGACGCGCCGGCGCGGATCGAAAGCGAGCGCGCGTTCGCGCTGGGCGGCATAGGCAGCAGACCCCATCGACGGTTCCGGCTGCGGCAGGCTGCGCAGGAACGCGGCGCTTGCGGCGGCGGCCTGTGCCGAGGCGGGTCGTTCGATCGTATCGGCGTCTTGAGCCATTTGCGTCCGTCGCGGCGGGATCCCGGGGACCCAGGAATTCTGGGCAGAACGCAAAACTGATTCGGGTTAAAATCGACCATCATTCGCGCGGCGTGGCAAGGCCTGGCCCGACCGCCCCGTACAACTCCGGTGGACCGACGCGATCGCTCTCAAATCACATAAAACCCGTGCGTACCGTCGCGGCGGAGCTGGTCGACGAGGCCGTATTCCCAGTCGAGATAGGCCTGCATCGCGCGGTCGGCGACGTCCGTTCCCTCATAGGGACGGCGGTAGCGATGCGCTGGATCGGGCTTCGGGAGCACGAGCGGCGGACCGACCTCGAGCGTGCCGTCATAGCCGCCTTGGAGCACATAGGCCTCCCAGCCCATCTGCGCGAGCCAGGACGCCGTCATGTCGGCGCGCACGCCCTTGTCGTCGGTCAGGAGGATGCGCGCACCGCGCACCGGCGCGGCCATGTCGGTCTCCTGGACGAGCTGGCCGCCGGGATAGTGGCGAAAGCCCGGGAGATGACCGGCTGTATATTCCTCAGCGTCGCGCACATCGAAGCGATAGAGCGTGCGATTGGTCTCGGCGACCAGCGCCGGCATCTCGTTCGCGCCGATGTGGCGGACACCGGCGCGATAGGCGACGTCGCGGGCATTGGCCGGGCCGCCTTCGAACGACCCCATCGTGCCGCGCCGGTCGGCACCATGAGCCAGCGTGTGCCGCGCCAGCGTCCAGCCGATCGTGCCGTTGCGCAGCGCCCGCACCTTGTTCGGCGCGCCGGCATTGATCAGTGACTGGGTTCCGATGATCGAGCGGGTGCGGCCGGCGCAATTGACGATGATGGTGGTGTCGGGATCGGGCGCGGCCTGCCCTGCCCGCAGCACCAGCTCGGCACCGGGCACGCTGACCGAGCCCGGAATGTTCATGGTCGCATATTCATCGAAGCGACGGACATCGAGGATGACGATGTTCGCCTCAGCTGCGATCAGTTTTGCCACTTCGTCAGCGCTAAACGACGGCGTATGACGGCGCGCCTCGACCAGCTCGCCAAAGGCCTTGGAATAGGAATTGACGTCCTCGAACAGCTCGTAGCCTACCGCGCGCCAGGCCTTCAGGTCACCGTCGAGCGTACTGACACCCGTGTAGCCGAGCGCCACAAGACGTTCGGCGCCAGCAGCGACCAGCCCCTCGCCGTCATCATAGAGCACGACCGGCACGTCCTTGCGCGGCAGCCTCACCTCGGCCTCGATCGCGATCCGGTCCACCGCCATGTTGGCGGCGAAGAGGGGATGGCCGGTGGCAAAGGCCGCCTCGTGCCTGAGATCGAGCAGCGCAATCTCCTCGCGCAACAGCAGCGCGCGGCGGATATCGGCGGGATTGGCGGTCGAAAGCTTCATGACGCGGACCTTGACGGGGACAGCCCATGGGCTTTTGAACGATTGCGGCCGGCTTAGCTAGTCACTCTCGGTTAGCCGCCCCGTCGCACGGCGGCCTCAACCAGCCACCTGCTTCTCGATCATACCAGCGACCCGCAGCACGACATGCAAGGGCGCGGCCAGCGCATGCGTCTCACCGGCGGTTCCTCACTCACGCAATTTTTATTCAGGCTACCTGCACAGATAATCTTTACAGATTACCTTCATATCTTTATTCGATCCGGCATGATCAATTCGTCGAACCAACGCCCGTCCGCGCGCGCTGGCGCGCTCGCCGAAGACCTCCGCTCGCTGGTCGGTAAGCTGAAGCGCCGGCTGCGCGAACAGACCGGCCCGGAGGACCTGACGCCGTCCCAGGTGTCTGTCTTGCTGCGTCTGGAAAAGGACGGCCCTGCTACGGTGTCGAGCCTGGCGCGATCGGAAAAGATGCGTCCGCAATCGATGAGCACCGCGGTCGCCGCTCTTCTGGACGCGGGCCTCGTCAGCGGCGCGCCCGATCCGGAGGACGGCCGTCAATCCATTCTGTCGCTGACCAAGGCGTGCCGCGAGCGTATCCGGGTCGGTCGCGCCGCCCGGCAGGATTGGCTCTCGCGCACCGTTTCGGCACGGCTTTCACTACGAGAGCAGGACGAGCTCGCCGCCGCCGTCTCCTTGCTCAAACGGCTCGTCGACGATTGACGCTGCCCTGCCGCATCCGTCGCGCGGAACATGCGGCTGCCGGAAGGACACGATCATGGCCCTCACAACGCTCGACCCGATCACCGCCCTCATTGTCGTCGACCTTCAGCGCGGCATCTTCGACTCGCCTTCCATCCCCGCCGCGGGCGACGTCGTGGCGCGCGCTAGCGCGCTTGCCGCCGCGTTTCGGCGGCATCGCCTGCCGGTCGTGCTGGTCAATGTCGATGGCGGAGCGCCGGGCCGCACGGAGCGGCCACGCGCTGGCGGTCCATTCCCCGACGGATGGGCCGATCTCATTCCCGAGCTCGATCGACAGCCCGGCGATATCACCGTGACCAAGCGGACATGGGGCGCGTTCGCCAGCACCGATCTCGAAAGCCAGCTGCGATCGCGCGAGGTCACGCAGGTCGTCATCGCCGGAATCGCCACCGGGACCGGCGTCGAGGCCACCGCGCGGCAGGCGTATGAGGCGGGCTTCAATGTCACGTTGGCCACCGACGCCATGACCGACCCGCGTCCGGAGGCGCACGACTACAGCACCGCGAACGTGTTTCCGCGGCTCGGCGAGAGCGGTTCGGCGCAGGCGATCATCGAACTACTGGCAACACGGAGTGCGCAGGCATGAACTGGCTTCACCTGGTTTCCTATTTCTTCGGCGGCGCATTTCTGGCGAACGCCGTTCCACATCTCGTTAGTGGCCTGCGCGGAGAGCCGTTCCAGAGCCCGTTCGCGACGCCGCGAGGAGAAGGCCTGTCCTCGTCGACGGTCAACGTGCTCTGGGGCTTTTTCAACTTGATCGTCGGGTATCTCCTCGTCTGTCGCGTCGGAGAGTTCGCCCTGCTGGAGATGCGCGATGTCGCCGCGCTCGGGCTCGGTGCCCTGCTCCTCAGACTGTTCTGCGCTCGGCACTTCGGCCGGTTCCACGGCGGCAACACACCGGCGGGTTCGTGAGCGCGCCGGTGGCGGGCACGTTTCGCTCACTGCGGAACTACAATTACCGCGTCTGGGCCGCAGGCGCGCTGGTGTCCAACACCGGGACATGGATGCAGCGCGCTGCCCAGGACTGGCTGGTTCTCACCGAGCTCACACGGCACAATGCGTCGGCCGTGGGCGCGGTGATGGCGCTCCAGTTCGGGCCACAGCTCCTGCTGATGCCGTGGACGGGCTATGCGGCCGACCATTTCAACCAACGCCAGCTTCTGGTCGCGACGCAGGCGACGATGGGCGTACTGGCGCTGGTCCTCGGCCTTCTCACGGTCACCGGCTTGGTACAGCTCTGGCACGTCTATGTGTTCGCCTTCCTGTTCGGCTGCGCTGCGGCCTTCGATGCCCCGGTGCGCCAGACTTTTGTGGCCGAGCTCGTCGGCGACGGCGAGCTCTCCAATGCGATCGCGCTGAACTCGACGTCCTTCAACGCTGCGCGGATGGTCGGGCCTGCGATAGCGGGGATCGTCATCGCCTCGATCGGCACCGGCTGGGCGTTCCTGCTCAACGCCGCATCCTTTATGGCCGTGCTCGGCTCACTCGCCTTGCTGCGCACCTCGGAGCTTCGCCCCAACGCGCGGGCGCACCGGGCCAAGGGCGGCATGACCGAGGGTTTTCGCTACGTGTGGTCGCGCCGCGACCTCAGGGCGATCATGATCATGCTGTTCCTGATCGGCACGTTTGGGCTGAACTTTCCGGTCTTCATCTCGACGATGGCGGTCACCGTCTTCCACACCGATGCGCGCGGTTTTGGCCTCTTGTCGTCGACGATGGCGGTCGGCACGATCTCGGGCGCACTGCTGGCCGCCGGGCGCGCACAGCCGCGGTTTGGCTCGCTGCTGCTGGGGGCCGCGGCTTTCGGAGCAGGATGCACGCTGGCCGCGCTTGCGCCCAGCTACTGGCTGTTCGCCGGCAGCCTTATCCTGATCGGGGTCGCTGCCCTGACGGTCACCAATACGTCGAACGCCATGATGCAGCTCTCCACCGAACCGCGGATGAGGGGGCGCGTGATGGCGCTGCGCCTCGGCGTCGCGCTGGGCGGCACGCCGATCGGCGCACCGATCGTCGGATGGGTCGCAGACAATCTGGGCCCGCGCTGGGCGCTCGGCGTGGGTGCAGCGGCCGGCTTTGCGGCCGCGCTGGTCGCGGCCCGCGCCATGTCGGCGCGCACCGCGGAGGTTCACCGCGAATGAAATGTGCGCTTAGGCGATGGCGGGGCTGGTCAATTCGTCCAGCTTCGCCTTGGGCGCGGTACCGTCCGACAACGCGCGCAGCGGCGGACGCACGCGCAGCCAACTTGCATCGCCAGTCTGGGCCGCAAGGATGGCCTTGAGCGTTGTGAGGAAAGAGGGTGACTTCACCACGATATCGACCGCGGCTTGCATGCGCGCTTCGACGTCCTTGCCATCGATCATCGCCTTGACCAGCTCCGGCGCGATGTTGGCCATGCCGCAAATGGTGCCGGCGCCACCGCCAGCGATCGCGCGGGCGATGTCCGTTTCATTGCCGACGGTAATCGCAAGCTCGGGCGCCGCGGCGCGGAACGCCTGGAACTGCTTGAAGTCGCCGCTGGAGTCTTTCAATCCAGCAACCACTTTGCCGTAACGCTTGCGTAGGTTCGCGGCAACAGCGGTTGGGATCGCAACGCCCGAAATCTGCGGGATGTGATAGAGGTAGGCGCGCAGGCGATCGTCGGCGACACCGTCGATGATCGCGGCGAACGCATTCTCGATGCCTTCAGGCGTGACGCTGCGATCGAAATAGGGCGGCAGATACAACACGTGGCGCAGGCCGAGGCCGAGCACGGTGCGCGTCAGCGCGATGCCGTCGCTGATCGCGGGAAAGCCGCCGCCGATGCCGATGCGCTCCCCTGGCACACCGGCCTTGAGCACGGCTTCGATGGTTGCGACGCGTTCGGCGACATTGAAGGATGTGCCCTCGCCGGTGGTGCCGAACAGCACGACGCCGTCGACGCCCTTGCCGAAGAGCTTTTCGGCGTGAGCGGCAAGCTTGGCGGAGTCCACGCTACCGTCCGTCGCCAGCGGCGTCGCCGACGCCACCCAGAACCCGCGAATTGCCTCCGTCATAGCACCACCCATTGTTGTCGCTCCGAATAAGCCCCTGATCCGTAACGATCTTCGGGGCTTATCGGAGCCTTGTTTTTGCTTTACTTTCTATCTTGTACCTTACATACAAGGTGGATGCAATTCCCCGCCGGATGGCCCGCCACAGGCGGCCGGCCAATCTGCAAGAGGTAACGCATGAACATCGCGCCCCCCGTCGGACATCCCGACCCGTTGCTCGCGGCGCTACGTGACAAGCTCGGTGCCACAGCCGTGCTGACCGGCAGCGATGTGCCTGCACGCAATTGCAACGACTGGAGTGCGAGCCTGCCGCAGACGCCGCGCGCGGTGATCCGCCCGCTCGACGCACAAGGCGTTGCGGACGCGATTCTGACCTGTCGGCAGGCGCGCCTGCCTTTCGTGCCGCAGGGTGGATTGACCGGGCTCTGCCGCGGCGCCGCACCCGAACCGGGCTGGGTCGCAATTTCGCTGGAGCGGATGACCGGCATCGAGGAGATCGATCGCGCCTCAATGACGATGACGGTGAAAGCCGGCACGCCTCTGGAGACGATCCAGAAAGCAGCGGATGAAGCCGGCCTCTTCTTTCCGCTCGATCTCGGCTCGCGCGGCTCCTGCGCGATCGGCGGCAATCTCTCGACCAATGCCGGCGGCAACCGCGTGATCCGCTACGGCATGACGCGCGAGCTGGTGCTCGGCTTGGAGGTAGTGCTGCCTGATGGCACCATCATCACCAACCTGAACAAGCTGATGAAGAACAATGCCGGCTACGATCTGAAGCATCTCTTCATCGGCTCGGAAGGCACGCTCGGCATCATCACCCGCGTGGTGCTGCGGCTGTTTCCGAAACCGCGCTCGACCATGGCCGCGCTCTGCGCGCTGAAGGACTATTCCGCGGTGATCGCGCTGCTCGACGCGGCGCGCAGCGGGCTTGGCCCGCTGCTGTCGGCGTTCGAGGTGATGTGGCCGGATTATTGGGACGTCATCACCACGCGCGCTGGCGTCAAGCCACCGGTCGCCGCGGGTGACAGCCTCTATGTGCTGGTGGAGGCGCAGGGCACCGATGAGAATCTCGATGCACCGCGCTTCCAGGCCTGGCTCGAAGAGCTGATGGAGCGTGGTCTGCTGGTCGATGCCGCCGTGGCACAATCGCTGGCGCAGACGCAGGCCTTCTGGCGCGTGCGCGACATCTGCGCCGAGTTCGGCCAGGTGCTGGGTCCGCATATCTCTTACGACATCGGCCTTGCGGTGGCGCGGATGGACGAGTTCGTCACGCGCTGCAAGGCCGCGCTGGCCTCCGGCATCAAGGGCTGCGAGAGCGTCTATTACGGCCATATCGGCGACGGCAATCTGCATCTGGTCTCCTGGGTCACGGGCCTTGCCGTCGAACGGCAGCCCAAGGAGGAGATGGACACCATCATTTATGGCCTCGTCCACGACATGGGCGGCAGCGTCTCGGCCGAGCACGGCATCGGCACGCTGAAGAAGAAGTGGCTGGGACACGCCCGCAGCGAGGCCGAGATCGCCCTGATGCGGACGTTGAAGGCCGCGCTCGATCCCGATCATCTGCTCAATCCCGGCAAGGTGATCTGAGAGCGCCGATGCGATCGCTCAAGCTCGATACGCCGAAATCGCTGTCGCAGCGGGTGATGCTGCGGCTGCGCCAGGCCATCATCGACGGCGAGTTCGCGCTGGGCGCGGCCATCTCCGAGGAGATGGTGGCAAATTCCTTCGGCGTCAGCCGCACGCCGGTCCGCGAGGCGATGAGCCAGTTGCAGGCGCAGGGGCTCGTGGTGATCCGGCCGCAGGTCGGCAGTTTCGTGTTCACGCCGAGCGCCGAGGATATCACTGCGCTCTGCACCTTCCGCATTGCGCTCGAACCCAAGGCTGCCGAGCTCGCCTTTCACCACGATCGCGACGGCGCGCTCACGACGATGAGCGAGGCGATCGCGGCGATGGAGCCCGCCGTCATGGCGAAGGACAACATCGCTTATGGCCGCGCCGACGCTGCCTTTCACGAGGGCCTGTTCGCACATTGCGGCAATCGCTATCTCGCCGAGTCCTACCAGCTCGTCTCGGGCCGCGTCGCCGCACTCCGCACCAATCTGACCTCGCCGATCGACGTGCGCACCCGCTCGTCGTTCGACGAACATCGCAAGCTGCTCGATTTGTTCGCGCGCGGCGAATTCCCGGCCTTCGAAGCGTTGATGACGACGCACATCACCAATTCGGGCCTGGTCTACGCCAAGGCGCTGAAGGTGGAGGCGCTCAAGCTGGACTGAGCGGTTCTACCGCCCGCCCTTCGATCCCGGCCTGTCCAGAAAATCCAGCGCGGTGTTGATCTGTTCGAGCTGGTGCTCGATCTTGTCGCGGTCCTCGACCGACTGCGCCTTCTCGAGCTGTTCCACAAGCTTCTGCTTCCGCGACAGCAAATTCTCTATGACTGTATTCACAGCTCCCCCATCGCCCGATGGCGAATATCGAGGCAATCCGGATCGGGGACAGGAGCACGCGTAAGCCGGGCTCCCCGCAAACCCTGCCATCAGAATGTTCGCGAAGGCGGATGGTTCCTGCGCGTGAATTGCTACACATGTCGATGGAACTATTTTGCGCAGGGGCGCGCCCGGACACGGTCGAGATCGGTTGTATTCGCCGGCCCGGGGTCCTATGCCTGTGCGCCATGGACACCCAAATCATCACCGCCGAAAAGCCCCTGATGGCCCAGGCGCGCCCGCGCAAGCCGGCGCCGTTCCTCCCCATGAGCCGCGCCGAGATGGATGCGCTCGGCTGGGATGCCTGCGACATCGTGCTGGTGACGGGCGATGCCTATGTCGACCACCCGAGCTTCGGCATGGCAATCATCGGCCGGCTGCTGGAGGCGCAAGGCTTTCGGGTCGGCATCATCTCGCAGCCGGACTGGCATTCGGCCGAACCGTTCAAGGCCCTCGGCAAGCCAAAGGTGTTCTTCGGCGTCACCGGCGGCAACATGGATTCGATGGTGAACCGCTACACCGCGGACCGCCGCCTGCGCCACGACGACGCCTATACGGCTGGCGGCGAAGGCGGCAAGCGGCCGGACCGCTGCACCGTCGTCTACGCCCAGCGCTGCCGCGAGGCGTTCAAGGACGTACCGATCGTGCTCGGTGGCATCGAGGCCTCGCTGCGCCGGATCGCGCATTACGATTACTGGTCCGACAAGGTGCGCCGCTCGGTGCTGGCGGACGCCAAGGCCGATCTCTTGCTCTACGGCAATGCCGAGCGCGCCGTCGTCGAGGTCGCACATCGCATCGCCGCCGGCGAAGCGCCGCGTGCGCTCGACGACATCAGGGGCGTTGCGCTGTTCCGGCGCGTGCCTGAGGATTACGCCGAGCTGCATGCCGACGATCTCGACTCCGCCGACGAGGGCGCCACGCGCCAGAAGGGCGCGACCGTGATCCGGCTGCCGGCGCTGGAGCAGGTCGAGCAGGACAAGGAAGCCTATGCGCGCGCCTCACGCGTGCTGCATCGTGAGAGCAATCCCGGCAATGCGCGGCCGCTGGTGCAGCGCCACGGCGATCGCGATCTCTGGCTCAACCCGCCGCCGATCCCGCTCACCAGCGACGAGATGGACGCGGTCTACGACCTGCCCTACGCGCGCGCCCCGCATCCGTCCTATGGCGAAGCAAAAATCCCGGCGTGGGACATGATCAAGTTCTCGGTCACGATCATGCGCGGCTGCTTCGGCGGCTGCACCTTCTGCTCGATCACCGAGCACGAAGGCCGCATCATCCAGAACCGCTCGGAAGGGTCGATCCTGCGCGAGATCGAGAAGATCCGCGACAAGACGCCGGGCTTCACCGGCGTGATCTCCGACATCGGCGGCCCCACGGCCAACATGTACCGGATGGCGTGCAAGGACCCGAAGGTCGAGGCCGCGTGCCGCAGGCCGTCCTGCGTCTTCCCGGAGATCTGCCCGAACCTCAACACCTCGCATGACGATCTGATCCGGCTCTATCGCAAGGTGCGCGAGACCAAGGGCATCAAGAAGGTGATGGTCGCCTCCGGCGTGCGCTACGACCTCGCGGTCGAGAGCCCCGAATACATCAAGGAGCTCGTCACCCATCACGTCGGCGGCTATCTGAAGATCGCGCCGGAACATACCGAGCGCGGTCCGCTCGACAAGATGATGAAGCCGGGCATCGGCGCCTATGACAAGTTCAAGCGGATGTTCGATGCCGCCGCCGAGCAGGCCGGCAAGAAATATTATCTGATCCCCTATTTCATCGCGGCGCATCCGGGCACGACCGACGCGGACATGATGAACCTCGCGCTGTGGCTGAAGAAGAACCGCTACCGCGCCGACCAGGTGCAGACCTTCCTGCCCTCGCCGATGGCGACCGCCACCGCGATGTACCACACCGGCGTCAATCCGTTGCGCGGTGTGCGCCATGGCGGCAGCGACAAGGTCGAGGCGATCAAGGGCCTGCGCCAGCGCCGCCTGCACAAGGCGTTTTTGCGCTATCACGACCCTGACAATTGGCCGGTGCTGCGCGAGGCGCTGATCGAGATGGGCCGCCGCGACCTGATCGGCTCGCAGCCCCACCAGCTCGTCCCCGCGCACCAGCCGCCCGGCACCGGCAAGGCCGCCGGCACACGGCGCCCGGTGCGTCCCGGCGACAAGACGCGGAAGTTCACCACCAAGGGTCTGCGGGTGATGAAGTAACAGGGGGATGCGATGCGGCTCGTCATGACGCGCGCCCCTGTAACAAGATGATCGAAAACAACCCCATGCACAGTAGCCGGGGTTAGCGAAATCAAGGGCTTAAAGTGCAATGAAATCGGGATGCATGGTGATCGCGCCTGAGAGCGTCGGTCGAGCCCGAAATTTCCGAGAAACAGAAAATCGCTTGACCCGTCGGGCAAAACAGGCGCATGATGACATCATCGGGATATGGGCGCCTCCCGCTACTCCGTATTGATATCTTCGAGCTTCACACCGCATCCCGCGCGAAGGTTATTCCGCGCCTGTTCGACGCATTGCAGCAAGCGAGGATCGTGCTCCAACCGGTACTGCGGATATCAGGCGCAGCTACGCGACCGCCAGCATCATCTCGGCGGACCGTGTCGTATTCAACGTCAAGGGAAACGACTACCGGCTGGTCGTCGCCGTCGATTTCGAGAAGAGCATCGTGTGGATCAATGGATCGGCACGCACCGTGACTACGAAGATCGACGTGAGAGAGGTTCGACATGGCGGCGACTGAGATCAGGCCGATTCGGACGAAGCGAGACTATGACGGGCCCAGTCGGAAAAAGGCGGCGTAAGACACGTTACACCGGCACCCCAGCCCCGCGATGATACCGGCTGGAGAGGAACACCAGCGGCGTGGCGTCGCGGTAGTCGCGGGCCGAGACTTCCACGCTAATCAGGGTGTGGTCGCTGACGTCGACATGGCGGGTGACCTCGCAAGCGAACCCGGTCCTCAATTCAAGCTCATCACGAACGCGTTGATGGCGTCTGCGGCCTGCTTGGGTTGCTGGCACATCCACCAGTGACCCGCGTTCAAGATGGTGACCTTGGCGCCGGCGCGTTCGGCGGAACGGCGCGCCAGCTTCTCCCCGCCGCAATAGCCATCCTCGGTCGCAATCACGGCCAAGCCCGGCTTCGCAGCGGCGTTGTGCAATCCGCGTCCAAGATCGCGCATGACGGGCTGGGCAGCCGATCGGTACAGGGTCAGGATAGCCCGGCCGAGTCCCTCGTTCGCGTCCGCGACGACTTGGGCCGCGATCGCCGGCGTCATGCCGAGGCCCACGAAGCGCTGGATACGCGCCTCGACAGGCGTGCTTGCCATCTCTGCCAGCGCCCGCTCGCCCGCCTGCTCCGTCTGCCAGACCTGCGCGAGGTCATGCCAGACGTAATCAGGATCGAAGCAGCCCATGATGTCGCTGGCCCACGACCGGATCAGATCCGGACGCTCCATCGCAATTCGCAGGACGTGGCCGCCGCCCCAATCGTGGCCGATCAGATCGATCGGTTGCGGAAGCCTGGTCAGTTCGCCTGCGAGCCAATCTCGATATGCATCGGTCGTGCATGCGAACCCGGGAGGGATCGGGCAGCCGAAGCCGGGAGGCGGCAGGCGGATGACCTCGCCACCTCGAAGATGTGGCACGAGATCGTCCCATATGGCCGCGGTCTCGGGATTTCCATGAACAAGAACAATCGTCATCGAACACATCCCTTCTTTGGAAATGACCGCTGCCGGCGCGTGAGGCCTGGAGAGGCAGCTTATCGGTTCGATGCGAATACTGATAGCGGGTCGACGCGTCAGAACGGATACGCCGAACGGCGGTGAGCGCGCCTCGCAAGCCTTGCTCCGATTGACATTGCTCGGAAGCTGCATCAACCTGAGAGCATATTGTCGACCATTGTCCGGTTCGCGCGGAAAACGCGGGCCATCGCTGATTTTTAATGGAGATTGCAATGTCCAGTTTATTGGGCGCACACGCCGTTGTCGTCGGAGCAGGCATCGGCGGCCTCGCCACGGCGAAACTGCTTTCGTCCTATTTCACTGAGGTCACCGTGCTGGAGCGCGATGCATTTTTCGATCGCGCCGAACCGCGCGTAGGTACGCCGCATTGCCGGCAGGCCCACGTTCTGCTCAATGCGGGGCTTCTGGAGCTGCTCAACTTCTATCCTGAGCTGGAGCGCGAGCTCGAGCTTGCGGGCGCCGTCCGGGCCCGCGTCGCCGTCGATATCCTGATCGAAACGCCGGGGCTCGACCCATGGCCACAGCGCGACTTCGGATTCGATACCTTGTGCATGACGAGGCCTCTGCTCGAATTCACAGTGCGGTCCCTGACCATGAAACACGCGAACATCCGTCTGCAACCACAGTGCCGGGTTACCAAGCTGCAAATCTCCGAGGATCAGCGCGTCACCGGGCTGACTTACGAGCAGGCCGGCGCTGCCGGAGAGATCACGGCGGATCTCGTTGTCGATGCGTCCTCCCTCGGCAACATGACGCTGGAGACGCTCGATGCCTGCGGTATTCCCCGCCCGGATGAGACGGACATCGGCATCGACCTCGGCTACGCAACAGGCCTGTTCCGGCTGTCGCCGAATGCGTCGCGCGCATGGCGCGGCGTCATTCATCGCCCTACCCCGGCCAGCGGTCGCGGAGGTTTCGTTTTCCCCTGCGAGAACGAGAGCTGGCAGGTGACCTTGAGCGGCATGCACAACGACCGTCCGC
This sequence comes from Bradyrhizobium diazoefficiens, assembly GCF_016612535.1. Lineage (NCBI taxonomy): Bacteria > Pseudomonadati > Pseudomonadota > Alphaproteobacteria > Hyphomicrobiales > Nitrobacteraceae > Bradyrhizobium > Bradyrhizobium diazoefficiens. Next base: position 2,838,634 of record NZ_JAENXS010000001.1, on the reverse strand, counting down.
CTGAAGACGTGCCCGGGTTCATCGCCTTTGCCAGCACGTTGCGCAGCTCGACGATCTACGACACCCTCAAGGAGGCGACGCCGCTCGGAGCCATTCATCGCTTTGCCTTTCCCCACAGCCGGCGCCGGCGCTTCGAGGCCATGACCGCCTTCCCACAGGGGCTCCTCCCGATCGGCGACGTCGTCTGCCGATTCAATCCGGCGTTCGGGCAGGGCATGACGGTGGCCGCGCAGGAAATCGGTGTCCTGCGGCGACTGCTCGACGAACGGATCGGCACGCCAGCTCCCCTTGCAGGCCTGGCACCCGCATTTTTCAAGGCCATCCAGAACGTTCTGGCCGCACCATGGTCGTTGGCAGAGAGCGATTTCATGTACGAAAAAACCCGCGGCGCGCGCCCTGCGGACTTCGCCCAGCGCATGCAGTTCACCGGCGCGCTGATGCGCGTTGCCGCCGAGGATGCCGGCGTGCACCGCCTGCTGACCGAGGTCAATCATCTGATGGCGCCTCCGACCGTGCTGCGTGATCCACAGGTTGTCGAGAAAGTGAGCGCGCGAATGGCCGCCGCGACCTGAACACACCAGAACGCGCAACGCGTTCGAGCTTGCTGCTGGCGTCTGCGGGAGAGGCCGCCGCCCAAGAGCGGGCCTTGTCTACGCGTATGTTGCCTGACTGGCCTTCAGCCGACGTATGGCAAAGTGCTGCGATCATGCTTACCTTGCCCGCATGAAAAAACTCGGATTCCTGTCCTTCGGACATTGGACGCCCTCGCCGCAATCGCAGACCCGCTCGGCTGCGGATACGCTGCTGCAATCCATCGAGCTGGCCGTGGCGGCGGAACAGCTCGGCGCGGACGGCGCCTATTTCCGCGTGCATCATTTCGCGCGGCAGCTGGCGTCGCCCTTCCCGCTGCTTGCCGCCGTCGGCGTCAGGACCAGCACAATCGAGATCGGCACGGCCGTGATCGACATGCGCTACGAGAACCCGCTCTACATAGTGGAGGACGCGGGCGCCGCCGATCTCATCGCCGGTGGGCGGCTTCAGCTCGGCATCAGCCGCGGCTCGCCCGAGCAGGTGATCGACGGCTGGCGCTATTTTGGCTACCGGCCGGCGGACGGCGAGAGCGACGCCGACATGGGCCGCCGTCACGCCGAGGTCTTTCTGGACATTTTGCGCGGCGAAGGTTTTGCAGAACCCAATCCGCAGCCGATGTTTCCGAACCCGCCGGGCCTGTTGCGCCTCGAGCCGCATTCGGGAGGCCTGCGCGAGCGCATCTGGTGGGGCGCCGGCTCGAACGCCACAGCGGTGTGGGCCGCAAAGCACGGCATGAATTTGCAGAGCTCGACGCTGAAGAACGACGAGACCGGCGAAGCTTTTCACGTGCAGCAGGCCGCGCAGATCCGCGCTTATCGCGCCGCCTGGAAAGAGGCCGGCCACACACGCGAGCCCCGCGTCTCCGTCAGCCGCAGCATCTTTGCGCTGATCGACGACCGCGACCGCGCCTATTTCGGCGGCGAGCGCGGCGGCGAGGACCAGATCGGCTTCATCGATCCGCGGACCCGCGCGATCTTCGGCCGCTCCTATGCCGCCGAGCCTGATGTGCTGATCGAGCAATTGCGCCAGGACGAAGCCATCGCCGAGGCCGATACGCTGTTGCTGACGATCCCGAACCAGCTCGGTGTCGACTACTGCGCCCATGCGATCGAGGCGATCTTGAAGCACGTCGCGCCGGCGCTGGGGTGGCGCTAGCTTCCTAGCGCCTCGGCAACCGCTCTATTAGCTTCGCCAACATTGCCGCCGGAAGGTTCACTGCTGAAAGTCGCCAGCCATTGCCGGCAAAATGCATGCTGATGCTGCCGGCATCTGCACTCGCGCCCAGCCGCACGGAAAACTCCACCGGCTTGATCAGGACGACACGCCCCATCATCGTCGTGACGTGCGACAGATCGATATCCGCCAGCGCCGGAATGGTGCCGAGCTCCACGTTGCTTCGCACCGACCCCGTTTGCAGCAGGGCCGCAATGTTCTCCCGCGTCATCAGCCTGCCCGCGAGATCGTCCGCCAGGCTGGCGCCGAAAGTGTTGATGGCGAGACGCTCGAACGGCTTGATCGGCCTCTCGCGTCCGAGACTGCGAAGATAGGCATCGATGAGCTGGTCGACCAAAGCGTGACGGACGCGCGGAAGATCGGTCCGGGCCAGCACTTGGTCTGCATCACCGCTGCGCGCGGCCCCGATGAGACCGCCGTGCCTGCGTAGACCAGCAGACCCAGCGCCAAGACGGCCAGCGCGGCGGTAATCCACTTCATGTGCCATCAACAAGCAGGTGCAAGCGCGGTTCCGATATGCAGCAGCCCGCTGCTGGCTTGACCTCGCCACACCCGCTGCGCGGCGTATCTTGGTCCCGGTTTTCAGGCGTCCTTGCGTTGCCCGGAAACCGGGACCGCTGCATCTAGTGCATGTGGCCGATGAGATAGATGCCACCACCCACGACCAGGATTGCGGGCACGGCCCAAAGAATCAACACGGGCATTTTTTCTCTCCTCCAATGTACTGCTCCCGGAACGGCAATAGGAAAAACCGGCAAATGTTCCGTTCCTTCGGAACGAGCGGGCCGATCACGAGTTCATCGCAGCGCCGCATCCAGCGGCGAGGGAGAACACGATGAAAAAGTTCATGCTGATTTCAGCCGCCGCTCTGCTCGTGTCGACGAGCGCAATGGCGCAAACCACTGTTACCACGACAACCACCGGCGCAGCGCATGGTGCAACCGTGCAGATCGAACCGGAATATCGCACCAGGATCCATTCCTACGTCACCGAGCACAAGATCCGCCCGGTCGAGACGCACGAAAAGATCGTGGTCGGCTCGCCGGTCCCGCGTGACGTCGAGCTCGCGCCCGTACCGAGCGATTGGGGTCCGTCGCTCACCAAGTATCGCTACGTCTATTCGGGCAGCCACGTGATGCTGGTCGATCCCGAGTCGCGCATGGTGGTCCAGGAGGTTGACTAACTCCACCGCACGGCGGGTTGCCCAAGGGCCACCCAAGGGCGCCCGCCGTGCACGCACACTTGCTTTATGTCCTGTGGTCGTTGATGCCGATCGTTCGATATTTCCTGTTCGCCAGCGCGTTCGCCGTGGCGTTGCTCTTTGCACTCGATCGGAATCTGTCACCGCTGGGAGAACGTCCTGCGGGTCCGGATGTCGACCGGACGGTCATGCGCATCAACTCCGCTCGCACCCTGCCTGAGAAAATCATCTTCGACACCTCCGCTCAACTCGACGCCAGAGTTTCGCCGCCCGTGCTGGCCGCCGAGCCGCAAGAGCAGGCTGCGAGCAACATCGTGGCGACGGCAGAAGCGCCGAAGCCGCAAACGAAGCGGACCTCCCCACCTCAACACGGCGCAACGCCGACGACAGCTCTCCATTCCACTCGCACGGCTCGCTCGGCGTCCTCGCGCCGGGTCTATGATCGTCAGGTGATCGTTGGCGCATTCTGACGGCTGCCGGTACCGCGCTCGCGGACCAGATGAACGGCAGATGAATAGAAGCGACCGAGCGCGATCCTCTCGTCGCGCTATGCACGCGCATCATCGTGTCAGGCACAGGAACGTTTTCCGCCATGCCAATTTATCCCGAGCCTGCATTGGCGATTTATTTGAAAAAACCTGGAGGAGACGGAGATGAGGATATTGAAGCTTACCGCGGCTGCGGCCGCTCTGGTGGCCGGCACTGCTCTCGCAGTTGCGCAATCGAGTTCGACGGTCGGGACCGGCGGCTCTTCCGCCGGCGGCGGCACCAGCAACTCGACTATTGGCACCGGCGGCTCTTCGGCAGGCTCCGGCAGCGGCTCGGGCTCTGCGTCGACGCTCGGCACCGGCGGCTCGTCCGCAGGCGGCGGCACCAGCAGCTCGTCTCTGGGGACCGGCGGCTCTGCGGCCGGCAGCGGCTCGGGCAGCGGTTCGGCCTCAACGCTTGGCACCGGCGGCTCGTCCGCGGGTGGCGGCAAGAGTTCGTCCAGCGTCGGCACCGGTGGCTCCGCGGCCGGCTCGGGCTCCAACTCCGCATCGACGCTGGGCACCGGCGGCTCGTCAGCCGGCGGCGGCAAGAGCGGCTCGACCGTCGGCGCAGCCGGCTCGTCTGCGGGCCATGCCAGCGAGATGGGCATGGAAAAGGGCAAAGGCCACCACAGGGACGAGATGAAGAAGGACAAGGATTGATGCCTTGATCATGGAGCGGCAGCAATGCCGCTCCTTCGTCTCTGTTGGAGGAGGACTCGCATGAACGAAACAATCATTGCGATCGCAGCATTGGCTTTGGTGAGCAGCACTGCTCTGGCTGCAACCATGGAAAAAACCGGCAAGACGGCCTCAGGCGAAACCTGCAAGGTCACGGTCGAAAAACATGCCGACGGCAGCATCACCGCGCTTGGCTCGTCGGGCTCGGGCACGACCGGATCGACCTCATCGAGCGGTTCGCTGTCGAGCTCCAGCTCGGCGGGCGGATCGTCGGTGCATGTGCAAGCTGGCGGCGGCAACGTGTCGAGCTCGTCCTCGACGGCGGGCGGCCCCGGCTCCACGAGTGCCAGTACCATCACCGTTAACGGCTGCACGATCTCGACGTCGTCACCCTAGATTTGTTGAGGATTGAAACATGAGAACACGACTGACTATTTCGGCGGTCGCACTTCTGTTTGCCGCCGCATCGCCCGCCCTCGCACAGACCAGCATGACGGGCGGAACTGGCGGCTCGGCCGCAGTGGGCGGCACCTCCGCCTCGACCGTCGGCACCGGCGGCACGTCCACCTCGGCCACGGGCGGCACGGGCTCCTCGATCGCAGCCGGTGGAAGCGCTGCCGCCGTCAACGGCAAGTCCCAGACCGGGGTCAGCATGAACAGGGGCAACGGCCGCGTCATGAACTCCAACGCCCGGGCGCAAGCCCATGAGGGCGGCACGTTCAGCCGTTCGCACACGCGCACCAAGGTCAAGGCCGGTGAAGAGGTCGGCTCGACCACCAAGACGATGTCGCACCAGCCGGGTTCGAAGCCGAGCATGTCGACCACGTCAACGACGGTTCGCTGATACGCTTCGTCCAAAACGTTTTGCTTCTCACGACCTGCTGCCCGAGCTGATCGGGCAGCTCTTTTTGCTTGTAACCCGGTTCACCCGCCGCTCAGGCTGTGGCTGATACGCGTCACGAGCTCGTCCCATTGCCGCTTTTCGGCGGCGGGATAGTTGATCAGCACGCACTGCACGTAACGGTTCGTGAAATTGCAGCGGTCATACCAGATCTTGTCACGCTTGATGCTGGAAACGACGAAGAAGCCGGGCGCGATCCGCTTGTAGACGATTCCCGGCGGCGGTTGCTTCGCAGCAAGGAATGCGGCGGGCGAAACACCTTGGGGTCGGGGAAGGGCTTGTACGGTGAGATCGGCACCGCCGTCGGGCGTACGAAATTTCCGGCCGTATCCGTCGGGTATGCCGGCCTGTTCTGTGAAGACCGCGGTGGGAATTTCGACCGATGTTCCAGTCTCAGGAATGCGATAGGTGGTCCAGCTGTCGGCCCGGGCAACGGCCGGGGACATGGCAGCGAGGGCAATGACAATGGCGGCTATCGTCTTCATGTCGACCTCATCAGTGGCGCGGCGCCAGTTGCAGCTCCAGCAAGGCGATCCTCTGCAAACTGGCCACGTCGCGCTCTCCCGCATTGGCCGTGCGCAGAATGGACTCGGCGAGCACGGTGACGTGCGAGGAATGCACGGGCTCCGGCAGGGTCGCGACCGCAGCTTCCAGGGCGGTGGTCATGAGCGCGATCACCTCGGGGGAAAACTCTGCGTTGGAAAAGTTTTTCATCTCAGCCGGCCGCTCGTGCGAGCCACCGGTCTAACGTCAGGAAAAAGTGCAAGTTCCTGAGAAGCCTGCGGGCGCCCGCCGCGCCACTGCGCAAGTCAGGGCTTACTGACCCTGATCTTGTCCAGCCAGGCCGTCAAATGCGGATGCCGCGCATATCGGCCCTCAAAGCCTGCCGGCTCCTGCTGAAAGGCCGGCAACGACAGCAGCCTTTCGATATCGGGCTCCCTGATCGTCCAGATCGCCGACGGAAAGAAGCCGTGCACCTTGAGCTCATAAAGTTCGAAGATCGAGTGGATGATCTCGTGCACGGCCCGCTGCTCGTCCGCCGTCAGCTCGATGTCGCCGGCAGCCCCTCGCTCGAGGAATGCCGCGACCGGAAGGCGGCGCCGCAGGTCCGAGACCCGGTCGGAATATCGCAGGAAGATGTCCGCGCCCAGACGCCGGTTGTTGGTGTGGAGCGCCACGTAGATCGCCGTCATGCCGACGATGACCATCCCAAGCGTCATGGACCTGAGAATATGGTCGAGCATGCGTCTGTCTCTTTGCGCGGGGCATCGGAGCGACAGAGATAGACCAGACCTGGGCTGAAAAATGCCCGGCCGAGGCTTACGGTGCCCCCGATGACGGCGAGACACCGCGCTTCCTCGCCGACGTGATCGTTGTCGTTCGCCGCTCTGCATACACCAATTCGATTGTCACCAAAATGGTGACATGCTATAAGTTGACCATGCAGGTGATCGCCCTTCGCACGCTAAGGGAATTTTGGGCGCGTCACCCGCGTGCGGAGGGCCCGATCCGCGCCTGGGTTGCGATCGCAGCGAAGGCGCGTTGGGCCGGTCCGGCTGAGATAAAGCGGCAGTTCGGCAGCACGGTCGATTTCGTGGGAGACAATCGGGTCATCTTTGACCTGGGCGGCAACAAATATCGATTGGTCGTGCATGTGTCGTTTGCGTTTGGCCGCTTGCTCGTGAAGTTCATTGGCACTCACGCTGAATATGACCGCATCGATCCGGAGACCGTCTCATGGCCAAGAAAATGATCCGTCCGCTTCGCTCCGAAAGCGACTACGATGCCGCGCTTGAAGAAATCGAACGCTATTTCGACAACGAACCAAAGCCGGGGACGCCGGAGGGCGATCGTTTCGACCTTCTCGCACTTGTGATCGAGGACTATGAGCGCAAGCACTGGCCGATTGATCCGCCCGATGCGGTCGACGCGATTCGTTATCGCATGGAAACCGGAGAACATACCCAAGCGGATCTCGGCCGCCTGCTCGGATCGCGCCAACGCGCCTCCGACATCCTGACGCGCAAGCGTCCTCTCACGATGAAGATGGCCTGGCGGCTGCATCGCGAGTGGGGAATTCCTGCGGAAGCGCTGATCGCCCCGCCGCAGACCCGAGGACGAAGATCGGCGGCATGAGCCATTCACGATGAAATATCGGCCGCTTCAGGCGCTCAAAGCGTGCGGAGAAATAGCGCCACGGCGACGTGATAAACACTAAGAATTCACTTTAGCGGCGATTAGCTCAATGAGCTGATAAACGGAAAGATCGAGATGGCCCATAAACCCCTCGGACGGCATCCGACGCGTGACGCCATGCCAGACCTCGCGGGTTCGACAGAGACTGCGACAGAGAAGAAGAGTCGCTCACTCTTTCACTACACAACGGCTTCCGGATTAATCGGAATTCTAAGAAGTCAGAGCCTTTACGCTACACACGCGAACTTTCTGAACGATTCGGCTGAGTGCAGAATTCTGAGTGACCTATTGAAACCTCGCGTTTCGCGCGAGATGGAATCGATCGTACCCGAGCTTGTCAAAATGGGGCGTCTTCGGCCAGAAGTTTATGAGGAGTACGGTCGTAAGATACATGAGATGCAGGCGGAGAAGGTTCTGGGTAGCGTTCTGATCTCAATAGACAAGATCGCACCGTTTTACATCACATCCTTCTGCATCCATGATCGAACCGAGGCAGCATTTCAAAATGGGCTGCTCAGCCAATGGCGAGGATACGCAAGTGGTGGCTTTGCCATCGAGTTCGACGAACTGCAGATAGACGAGCTAGTCAAAGAGGAAAACGTAGAATTTAGATATCAGGGCATCTTGACTGAGGCGGTTAGCTACGACGGCCACATTGAGCGTGCGAAACTGGAGAGGTTTGATGGCCTCGCAAAGTCGATGCTTCGCGCGTTGTTTGAAAGCCAAGGAGGAGACTTGGACCGAGACTTCGGACCGTTAGTTCAGCATGAGACGTATATAAGGCCATTTCTGGAAACGCTCCCGTTCCTTAAGGACCCGGGATTTTCGGAAGAGCGCGAGTATAGGATCGCAGCCCTCTGCAATCGGCCAACTGTCATTGGAGAGGGGGAGAAGAGAAAGCCAAAGGAAATTGCTTTTAGGGAAACCGGCGGAGGCACATTGGTGCCCTTCATTCGTCTTTTTGAAAATTTGAAAAGCAAATTGCCGATCAAGGGAATTCTTATCGGTCCACATGCTCGTCAAGAGAACCAAATGAGCGCGCTCAAACTACTATTGGAGCAATGCGAAATGAATGTCGAAATTCGTCAATCCCAGCTGACGTTTCGCTCAAGTTAGACACCCGTTCCGGGCAACGCCAGCTGTGCGAGCACCATCCACGCTACCTCACCCCTTCACATTCGCATCGATCAGCAGCTTCGCCGCGGCGAGCGCCGATTGCGCCGGGCCGTCTTCGGACTGCTGGCCGGTGACGTAGATGCCTTCAATCAGCAACAGCAGCGCATCGCCGAGCACGTTCGGCTGGCGCGCGCCCATGGCGCCCGCCAGTTCGCGCAGGCGCTTGCGAAACACTTTCTTGTGCGCTTCGGCGACCTGGCGGGCGGGATTGTCCCGCGACGGATATTCCACGGCGGCGTTGCTGAGGCCGCAGCCGCGATAGCCCTTGGCCACGGCGCGCGACGCGAGCTGGCTGACATAGGCGAGCACATGATCGCGCGCATTGCTGTAAGTCTTGCCGCCGGGGCGCTCGAAGTTCTCCCAGAAGCTCACATCGTAGTCGCGCAAATAGGCGGCGGCGAGATCGTCCTTCGAGGCGAAGCTGCGATAGAGGCTGGGTTTTGTCACCCCGGCGCGGTCCACGACCTCGTCGACGCCGACGGCGCGGATGCCTTCGCGGTAGAACAGCTCGCTGGCGGATGCGCGAATCCGATCGGCGGCCCGGAGCGGCGGGTCAGCAGGTTTTTGGGCCTTTTTCGTCATCTGGCTTCGTCCGGGCTTCGGCATGGGCTTGACAATGTTACTTACCGGTACGTACTAATACCGTGTCGCAATACGTACCGGTAAGTAACATGCCCTCAGCTTCGGTTCAATCCTCCCCCGTCTCCCGGCGGCCGTTCGGCCAGGGCTACGCCTTCGTGGTCGTTGCCGTGATCTTCCTGGCGCTGCTGGCATCCGCCGGCCTGCGCGCGACGCCTGGCGTGCTGATGCTGCCGTTCCAGAAAACCTTCGGCTGGGATGTCGGCGTGATCTCGTCGTCCGCGGCCGTCGGCATCTTCCTTTACGGCCTCGCAGGCCCCTTCGCCGCCGCGGTGATGCAGCGCTTCGGCATCCGCCGCACCGTGCTGGGCGCGCTGGCGCTAATGTCGGCCTCGACGGCCATCAGCTATTTCATGACCGCGCCGTGGCAATTGTTCATGAGTTGGGGGCTGCTGTCCGGCATTGGCTCGGGCGCGGTCGCCAACGTGCTCGGCGCCACCATCGTCAACCGCTGGTTCACCACCAATCGCGGCCTCGTCATGGGGCTGCTGACGGCGAGCACGGCGACCGGCACGCTCATCTTCATGCCGGGCCTTGCGGCCTTGGTCGAATGGGGCGGCTGGAAGCCGGTGGTACTGACGGTGGCCGCGTGCTGCGCCACGCTGATTCCGCTGGTGTATTTTCTGGTGCCGGAGCGGCCGGCGTCGATCGGCCTGCGCTCCTACGGCAGCGCGCATGACGACCAGCCCACGGCGCCGGCGCAAGGCAATCCGTTCGTCGCGGCGATCGGCAACCTCGTCCGCGCGGCGAAGACACAGACCTTCTGGTTCCTGTTCGCGACCTTCTTCATCTGCGGCTTCACCACCAATGGCCTGGTCGGCACCCATCTGATCGCGTTCTGCGGCGACCACGGCATCTTCGAGGTGCAGGCCGCGAGCCTGCTGGCGCTGATGGGGTTCTTCGACCTGTTCGGCACCACCCTGTCGGGCTGGCTCACCGACCGTTTCGACCCGCGCAAGCTGTTGTTCTTCTATTACGGCCTGCGCGGGCTCTCGCTGATCTATTTGCCCTACTCTGATTTCTCCTTCGTGAGCCTGTCGGTCTTCGCGGTGTTCTACGGCCTCGACTGGATCGCTACCGTGCCGCCGACCGTGCGCATCGCCAACGATGCCTTCGGTGACAAGAATGCGCCGCTGATCTTCGGCTGGGTCGTCGCCGGCCATCAGCTTGGTGCGGCCTGCGCCGCCTTCTTCGCCGGCTTCATGCGCTCGACGCAGGGCGATTATCTGCAAGCCTTCATGATCGCGGGCGCAACCGGCCTCGTCGCAGCCGTGCTGTCGCTAATGATCGGCCGCAAGCCGGTGCAGCCACAGCTCGCTGCAGCGTGAGCGCTCGCATATTATCGCAAGGCATCGCCGCGACCATCATTCGACCGGAGGTCGCGATTGACTTCAGCCACTACCCTGACAATGATGCCACGGGGACATTGGAATGATCAGGGGTTGGAATGCGTTGTGGGGTTCTGGGGATTTTCGTCGTCGCTGCGTTACTTTCTGGGTGTGCATCGGGTCCGACGGCCAGCGTCGCTTTGACGGACAGCGTCAAGCCGAGCGGCTCACGCCTCATCATCTATCGCTCGTCGGCCCTGGGATTTGCGATCATGCCGAATTACGCAGTCGACGGACGCGTGATTGGCGGCAGTCAAGCAGCGGGATTCCTGTCGTGCGATCTGTCTCCGGGCCGCCACGAGGTTGCCGTCAACAATCTGCCGCTGAGCACCAATCTGTTCGGCCAGGGAAGCGAAAAAGTGAACCTCGACCTGCGCGCCGGCAGCACCACCTACCTTTCCGCCCAGCCGCAGATGGGAATCATTACGCCCGGCGCGATCACCCTGGTCCAGGTCACGGAAGGCCAGGGCCGCTCTGACGTCGCCGGCCTGCATCAGAGTGCAGGATCATGCGGCGCGTGATCCGATTCGCTCCGCAGCTAGGGCGCGGGTGAATCGCCGTCGTCCTGTAGACCATCCCGCGTCCTGGTCGCTGTGTGGTGCTTGCATAGCGACCGGGGCGCCGGTGATTTGGTCATTGATTCCGTTAAGGAAATTTGGAATATTGAAACGACGAAGCGGGCACCTCGCAAGCTCGCGCGGGAGCTGACTGTTCGCGTTGCGTCCAGCTCCATTTCAATCAACCAACCACCTGTGGCGGCGCTGGCGGATGAACGATTCCCTTCTTTCAACGGTCGGTGACCATTTCTTCCTGGGCCTGCGGCCGACCAGCGTCCTCGATGACCGCGACCGCGCCCTGCTGCGGGATCTGCGGCCCGCCGGTGTCATCCTCTACAAGAGCAACTTTCGCCACGACCTCCCCTATCGGGAGTGGCTAGCGGTCCACCGGGATCTGATCGCCGCCATTCGCGACGCCTCGCAGCGCGACAAGCAATTCATCGCCATCGACCATGAAGGCGGGCGCGTGTGCCGCACGCCGCCGCCGATCACGCGCTTTTCCTATGCGGCGCGATGGGCCGGAACCGCCGAGCAGGTCGGCGACGCCATGGGCGCCGAGCTCGCTTCGCTCGGCTGCAATCTGAACTTCGCGCCGGTGCTCGACATTCACTCTAATCCTGCCAATCCCGTGATCGGGGAACGCGCCTTCGGCCGGACGGCCGATGACGTCATCAAGTCGATGCTGCCGTTCACCAAGGCGATGGAGCGCCAGGGCGTGCGGGCCTGCGGCAAGCATTTCCCGGGGCATGGCGATACGCAAGTCGATTCGCACCACGAATTGCCGGTGCTCGATCTCGACCTCGACCAGATCAAATCGCGCGAGCTAAAGCCGTTTGCCGCCGCAATCGCCGGCGGCATCGGGATGATGATGACGTCCCATATCCTGTACCGGAAGCTCGATCCCAACGATCCCGTGACGCTGTCGCGGTCGATCACCACCGGGCTGTTGCGCGAGGCGATGAAGTTCAACGGCGTGATCGTGTCCGACGACGTCGGCATGCGCGCGATGGCCGGCCGGATGGATTCCGCGGACGCCGGAGCGCGATTCATGGCGGCCGGAAACGACATGCTGATGATCTGCTCGCACCTGACCGACACCGAGCGTGCCCGCGCCCTGGCGCAGTCGATCATCGACGGCGTGGACCAGGGCAAGCTCGATCCGGCGATGCTGGCGGCATCGAGCCAGCGCGTCCGCACGATGCTGGACAGCACGGCGCAAAACGCGGTGTCGGAGCTCCCCGCCGATGTGCTCGCACGCCACCACGGCGCCGGCACCCAATTCGACGCGGCAACCGTCGAAGTCGTGTAGGGCTGCCCGGAGCCGGCCCGGCAAATCCCTCGGCAAGGCAGATTTTCGTCAACGCCAGCGCCGTTGATCTCACTGCGCTACACGTGCTAATGTTACGAATTGTAGCATATAAACCCTGGTCGATATCAACGTCAGGTTGCTTCGTGCTAAGAGGATTCCGCCCCGGGGGCAATCAACTCGGCATCGGCGGCCGCTCAGGTGATGGGTTTGAACGTGAGACGATCGGTAAAACTCTTCGTCGGCGCGCTGGTCGTGTTGCCCGCGGGCGCTGCTGCCTATTATTTCAGGAATGACATCAGGGATATCAAGCTTCCGTTCGCGCTGCCCTTCATGCGGGGGGCGGCGGCGGAGCAAGTTGCCGCCGCCCCTCCGGCACGGCCGCCGGTCGCAGTGAAGGTCGCCGCCGCGAAGACGGAAGACGTGCCGATCTATCTGACCGGCATCGGCACCATCCAGGCCTACAACACCGTCAATTTGCAGAGCCGGGTCGACGGCGAGATCGTCCAGATCCTCTTCCAGGAGGGGCAGGACGTCAAACAAGGCGACATCCTCGCGGTCGTCGACCCGCGCCCGTTCCAGGCCCAGCTCGACCAGCAGGTGGCGGTCCGGCAGAAGGACCAGGCGCTGCTGGACGGTGCCCAGATCGACATGGAGCGCTATGACGCGCTGATCCAGAAAGCCGCCGCGATCTCGCGGCAGGTCGTGGACCAGCAGCATGCGCTGGTCGAGCAGTACAAGGCGCAGGTCAGGAATGACGACGCCCAGATCGAATATGCACGCACGCAGCTAGGTTTCACCAACATCCGTGCACCGATCAGCGGGCGGCTCGGCATCCGGCAGGTCGACCAGGGCAATTACGTGCGCGCCGTGTCGCCTACGACCATCGTCACCGTCACGCAATTGCAGCCGATCTCGGTGATCTTCACCCTTGCCGCGGTTGCCGTCGGCCAGACCCGGCTCAGCCTCGGCCAGGCCGAGGCGCCGGTGGTCGCACTCACCGCCGACAACACGACCGAGCTGGACAAGGGCACGATCACGCTGGTCGACAACCAGGTCGATCAGGCCAGCGGCACCATCAAGCTGAAGGCGACCTTTCCCAACAAGGCGATGAAACTCTGGCCGGGTAATTTTGCCAACGGGCGGATCACCGTCGACACGCGAAAGAATGCAGTGACTGCGCCCGCGATTGCCGTGCGGCACGGGCCGCGCGGCGATTTCGTCTGGGTCGCGAAGCCGGACGATACCGCGGCCTTCCGGCCGGTCGTGGTCGGGCAGATCTTCGACGGACGCGCGATGATCGAGCGCGGCCTCGGCAAGGGCGAGCGCGTCGTCACCGATGGCTATTACCGGCTGGAGAACGGCGCCCGCATCGCTGTCGACGGCGCAACGCCGACCGCCAAGGCGCAGCCCACCGCCCAGCAGCGTTCGCAGCCGCGCGTCGACTGAGGTCCACCATGTCCGCGCTGTTCATCCTCCGGCCGATCGCGACGACGCTGATGATCGTCGCGGTCGTGCTGCTGGGCATGCTCGGCTACCGTGAGCTGCCGATCGCGCCGTTGCCGAATGTCGACTTTCCCACCATCCAGGTGGTGACGCGCTATCCCGGCGCCTCGGCCACCGTCGTCGCAACTTCGATCACCGCGCCGCTGGAGCATTATTTCGGCACGATCTCGGGGCTGACGGACATGAGCTCGACCAGCTCCTACGGCTACAGCCAGATCACGCTGCAATTCGACCTGTCGCGCAAGATCGACGCAGCCGCGCAGGACGTGCAGGCGCGGATCAATGCGGCCGCCGGCTGGATTCCGGTAGGGCTGCTGCCGAACCCGCCGACCTATCGCATGGTCAATCCGGCCGACACGCCGGTGCTGATCCTCGCGCTGACCTCCAGGACGATGCCGCTGCACGAGGCCAATGATCACGCCGCGACCATTCTGGTGCCAAAACTGTCGCAGATCCCGGGCGTCGGTGCCGTCAGCATCGAAGGCGGACAAACGCGAGCCGTGCGCCTGCAAATGAACCCCACCCGGCTTGCCGGGCTCGGCATGTCGCTCGACGACGTCCGCCGCGGCATCGCCGCCACCACCGCAGACAATCCGAAGGGCTCGCTCGACGGTCCCAGGCAGGCGTTTCACGTCGACACCAACGACCAGCTGTTCACCGCGGAGGCCTATCAGGATGCGGTGATCGCCTATCGCAATGGCGCCCCGGTGCTGCTGCGCGATGTCGGCACCGCCATCGACGGCGTCGAGGATGCCGAGCAGGCGGCGTGGTTCCAGGGCGAGCGTGCCGTGCTGCTGGACATTCAGCGCCAGCCCGGCGCCAACACCATCGAGGTCGTGGATGCCATCAAGAGCATCCTGCCGAAACTCCAGGATTCGCTTCCCGCGGCGCTGAAGATCTCGGTCGTCAGCGACCGCACCACGACGATCCGGGCCGCGATCCACGACGTGCAGTTCACGCTGGTGCTGACGGTTGCGCTGGTCGTGCTGGTGATCTTCATCTTCCTGCGCAAGCTGTGGGCGACCGTGATCCCGAGCGTCACGCTGCCGGTCTCGCTGGTCGCCACCTTCGGCGCCATGGCGCTGTGCGGCTTCAGCCTCGACAACCTCTCGCTGATGGCGCTGACCATCGCCTCGGGCTTCGTCGTCGACGACGCCATCGTGATGATCGAGAACATCGCGCGCTATGTCGAGGACGGCGAGGATCCGCTTCACGCGGCCTTGAAGGGCGCGCGACAAATCGGCTTCACCATCGTCTCGCTGACGATCTCGCTGATTGCCGTGTTCATCCCGCTGCTGCTGATGGGCGGCGTGGTCGGCCGGCTGTTCCGGGAGTTCGCGATCACGCTGTCTTTTGCCGTGGTCATATCAGGCCTGGTCTCGCTGACGCTGACCCCGATGATGTGCGCGCAGCTGCTGCAACGCGAGGACCCCGACGCGCACCATGGCTTTCTGTTCCGCATCAGCGAGCGCGGCTTCGACGCATCCGCCAGCTTCTATCTCTGGGGGCTCGACTGGGTGCTGAGGCACCGCGGCCTCACCCTTGTCTTCACCATGCTCACCCTGATCGCCACCGGGATGCTGTACGTCGCCATCCCCAAGGGATTTCTGCCCTTGCAGGACACCGGCCTGCTGATCGGCACCACCGATGCGGCCCAGGACATCTCCTTTGCGGCGATGGCCGAGCGGCAGCAACAGCTCGCGGCCGTAATCGGGCGCGATCCTGATGTCGTCACCGTCGGCAGCTTCGTCGGCATCGGATCCGTCAACACGACGCTGAACAGCGGCCGGCTCTATATCGATATCGGCAGCCCCGACGCGCGGAAATCGTCCGCGGCCGCAATCATGGCGCGGCTGCAGCATGCGGTCGAAGGCGTTCACGGCATCGCGCAGCATTTGCAACCGGCGCAGGATCTCCAGATCGAATCGCGCGTCGCGCGCACGCAATACCAATATGCGCTCCAGGATCTCGACGAAGACGAGCTGCGCCTGTGGAGCCGCCGCCTGGTCGAAGCGCTGCGCAAGCGCTCCGAGCTCGCCGACGTCGCCGACGACCGCCAGGACGAAGGTCTGCAGATGTCGGTCACCATCGACCGCCAGCTCGCGGCAAGCTACGGCGTCAGCCTGAACACGATCGACCAGACGCTGTATGACGCGTTCGGACAGCGCCAGATCGCGACCGTGTTCGGTCCCCTCACCCAGTATCACGTCATCATCGAGGTCGATCCTGCCGTGCGCAACGATCCCGACATCCTCGGCAAGATCTACCTGACCGCGGCCGCGGCGCAGGCCAGCACCATCGATCAGCAGACCGGCGGCTTCAGCGGCGCCTTCAGCAAGGCGTCCGCGCCGGTGCCGCTGTCGGCCTTCGCGCGGATCGAACGGCAGCATGCGCCGCTGCTGATCTCGCACCAGGGCCTGTTTCCCGCCACGACGATCTCCTTCAACCTGGCCGACGGCGTGTCGCTGAGCCAGGCAACGGAGGCGCTACGCCAGACCCAGCGCGAGATCGGACTGCCGGATGCGGTCACGACCAGACTGATCGGCACCGCCGCCGAGTTCGCCAATTCGCTTGCGGACGAGAAGTGGCTGCTGCTCGCCGCGATCGTGACGGTCTATCTGATCCTCGGCATGCTCTATGAGAGCTACATCCACCCGATCACGATCCTGTCGACGTTGCCGTCGGCCGGCATCGGCGCATTGCTGGCGCTGATGCTGTACCGGCAGGATCTCAATCTGATCTCGCTGATCGGCATCATCCTCCTCATCGGCATCGTCAAGAAGAACGCCATCATGATGGTGGATTTCGCGCTCGCCGCCGAGCGCGAGGACGGTGCGTCGTCGTTCGACGCCATTCGGCAGGCCTGCATCCTCCGCTTCCGCCCGATCATGATGACGACGATGGCGGCGCTGTTCGGTGCGCTGCCGCTCGCGATCGGCTCGGGCACCGGCTCCGAGCTGCGCCAGCCGCTCGGCATCGCCATCGTCGGCGGGCTGGTCGTGTCCCAGGTGCTCACGCTCTATACCACCCCCGTCGTCTACCTGGCGTTTGCCTCGCTGCGCATCCGGTTCGGATGGCAATCGGCATCCGCCGATGATCCGGCGGCACTGCGCCGGGCGGAGCGGCGGTCGCCGTGAGCATCACCGCGCAATTCGTGCTGCGGCCAGTGGCGACGACGCTGCTGATGATCGGCGTGTTCCTGCTCGGTTGCGTCGCCTATTTCCGTCTGCCGATCGCCTCGCTGCCGGCGGTGGAGCGGCCCACCATCGGGATCTACGCGCCATTCCCCGGCGCGAGCCCGGCAACGGTCGCGAATGCGCTGGCGCAGCCGCTCGAGACCACGCTCGCGCTGATCCCGGGGGTGACGGAGATCACCTCGTTCAGCGCCATGGGTGGCACCAGCATCACGGTGCAGTTCGAACTCTCCGTCGATCTCGACGCCGCCGCCGGCGCGGTTCAGGCCGCGATCAACTCGGCAGGGCCGAACTTACCGAAGGGACCGTGGCCGCCGACCTATTGGAAGGCGAACCCGGCCGGCCCCGCGGTCGTGGCGCTCGCTTTGACCAGCGACGTGTTCACCCCCGGCGAGGTCTACAGCCTCGCCGACGGCGTGATCTCGCCAAAACTGTCGCAGCTACCGGGCGTCGCGCGGATCATCGTCAGCGGTGCCGAGCGAAGCGCGGTGCGCATCCAGGTGTCTCCGGCCCGGCTCGCCGCGATGAACCTGTCGCTGGAAGCGGCGCGCGTCGCCGTGGTCAACGCATCGCAGAACCTGCCGAAGGGCGCGGTTGCGGTCGACGGCCAGCGCCTCACCATCGAAGCCAACGACCAGCTGCTCCAGGCCTCCGAATATCGCGATATCGTGCTGGCCTGGCGCAACGGCGCCCCGGTGCGCCTCGGCGATGTCGCCTCCGTGACCGACAGCGTCATCAACAACCGTCTCGCCGGCTGGTACGGCACCGAGCGCGGCATCGTTCTGTTCGTCTACAAGCAATCGGACGCCAACATCGTCGAGACCGTCGACGCCATCAAGGCCGAGCTGCCGGAAATCCAGCTCTGGCTGCCGCCCGGCATCAAGCTGCATACGGTTTATGATCGCACCACGCTGATCCGCGCCGCCGTGAACGACGTCAAGTTGACGCTCGTGATCGCATCAGTGCTCGTCGTGCTCGTCATCGCGCTGTTCCTCAGGCGCTTCTGGGCGACCATTATCCCGAGCATCACCATCCCGGTCTCGCTGGCCGCAACCCTGTTCGTGATGAGCCTGTGCGGGTTCAGCCTGGATAATCTGTCGCTGATGGCACTGACCATCGCCGCCGGCTTCGTCGTAGACGACGCGATCGTCATGATCGAGAACATCATCCGGCGCATGTCCGAGGGCGAGCCGGCGCTGCAGGCCGCAATCAATGGCACTCGCCAGATGGCGTTCACGGTCGTCGCCATCACCGTCGCCCTGATCGCGGCGCTGATCCCGATCCTGTTCATGCCCGACGTTGTCGGGCGCTATTTCCGCGAGTTCGGCGTGACGCTGGTGGTCGCCATCGTGTCGTCGGCGGCGATCTCGTTGACGCTGACGCCGATGATGTGCGGACATCTGCTGGATCGCGGCCGGGAGCGGCTGCACAACCCCGAACAGGATTCCGGCCGCAGAACCCTTTATGGCCGCAGCCTCGACTGGACGCTGCGCCACCGTTTTCTCACCGTCCTGATGATCACCGCGCTGACGGGGGCCAGCGTCTGGCTCTATCTGCAACTGCCGAAAGGCTTCATGCCGACCCAGGACACCGGCGTGATGTTCGTGCGGACCATCGCCCCGTCGAACATCTCGTTTCTGTCCATGGAGGACCGGCAGCGGGCCGTCGGCGCGGCGATCCTGGAGGATCCCGCGATCTCCGGCCTGACGTCCTTTATCGGCGAGGGCAATGGCAATGCACTCAGCGTCGGGCAGATGCTGGTCGCGCTCAAACCGCCCGACGTGCGCAAGCTGTCGATCCAGCAGGTGATTGCGCGGCTGCGCGGGCGCATGAACAGAATCGATGGCGTCCGGGTCTTCTTCGTGCCGCTTCAGGATCTCAATCTCGGCGTTCAGTCCGGCGGTTCGCGCTATCAATATACGCTCTGGGGCATCGACGAGGAGCAGGTGCTGCGCGCCGCGGAAAACATGATCCGCCGCGTCCGCACCGTTCCGCAAATCATCGACGTCATCCCGAGCTGGGAAACCGGCGGCTTGCAGGCCGGGCTGACCATCGACCGCCTGCGTGCGGCGATGCTCGGCGTCACGCCCGTGGCGGTCGACAACACGCTCAACGACGCTTTTGGCCAGCGTCAGATCAATCTTCTCTACCTGCCAACCAATTATGCGCGCGTGATCTTCGAAGTCGAGCCGGAGGCCGCGAGCGGCCCCGATTCCATGAGCCAGATCTACGTGCCGAGCGCCAGCGGCAAGGCGGTGCCGCTGACGGCCCTGACCCGGCCGCAGCGCGCGCACGCGGCGATGTGGGTCCGTCACAGCGCCCAGTTTCCGGCCGCGACGATTTCGTTCGACATCAAGCCCGGCACGTCGATCGGCGACGCGATCGCCTCGATCCGCAACGAGGAGCTTGCTGCCAAGCTGCCCGACGACATCAAGGCGGAATTCCGCGGCGAGGCCAAGGAGGCGGACAAGTCGATCGTCAAGCAGGCGGCGCTGTTCGCGGCGGCCCTGATCGCGATCTACCTCGCGCTCGGCATGCTCTACGAGAGCTACGTCCATCCGCTGACCATTCTCTCGACCTTGCCGCCGACCGCCTTCGGCGCGCTGGTGGCGCTCTGGGCCACCGGCACCCAGTTCACGCTGGTGACCACCATCGCCTGCATCCTGCTCGTCGGTATGGTGATGAAGAATGCCATCATGATGGTCGACTATGCCCTCGATGCGGAGCGGCATCGCGGCCTCAACGCCCACGACGCCATCCTGCTCGCCGCACGGCTGCGGGCAAGGCCCATCACCATGACGATGCTGGCCGCCTTCCTCAGCGCCGTCCCGATCGCCTTCGGCACCGGCCCGGGTTTCGAGATCCGTCAGCCGCTCGGCATCACCATCATGGGTGGCCTGATCGTTGCCCAGCTCTTCACGCTCTACTCGACGCCGGCGATGTACTTGATCCTGAACGGGCTGCGGCGCAGGAAGAAAGTGCCCGCCGCAGACGCGCGTCAGACGCGCGCAACGGATGCTTCACCGGCTTCGTGAATTGGCTTCCAAAAGTTGGGATTACTCGATGACGATCGGCGCGGCAATGTCGATGCGATCGTCCTTCTTCATATCGATACCGAGCGCCAGCGACCATTTCCCGCTTGCCGCGGTCATCATGGTGACGCGCCATTTGTCGGCTGCGATCCGCACCGCGGATGCGGTCACCGGCGCGACGTTCTTGTCGGGATTGGCCAGCGTCACCGACAGCGCATCGACGCTCAGCGGCTTTTTGTCGCCGTCGTAAAGCTGAACCAGAACTTCGACCGGTCCGCCGCGGCCGGGCGTAACGGTCACATCGGCCATCACGCGGGTGCCGCAGAGATGCGTGAAGAACGGCTCGTCGGTCGACGGAAGAGCATTCGTCTTCGGCGGAGACGACGCCGGCGGCGTGGCTTCAGTCGAAGCGATCTGGAGCCTGGGGCCCTTGGCGCCGACACTGCCGACGTCAAAACTCGTCTCGATCGTTCCGGTGCGCAAAAACTTCAACGAGACCGGGATGCGTTGCCCCTCCTCGAAGGGCGCGGTCAGCCCGACGAACATGATGTGGTTGCCGCCCGGCGCGAGCACGACGATCACGTCCGGCGGAATCGCCAAACCCTGCTCGAGCGGACGCATCGTCATGATGCCGTCCTGCATCGTCATCTGATGGACTTCGACCGTGGCGGCGGCCGGACTGGAGGCCGACAGCAGGCGATCCGGCGCGGTTCCGCGATTCTCGATGGTGAGATAACCGCCCGCGACCTTCGCGCCCTTCGGCGTAGCCCGACTCCAAGCCTGGCTGACGACGATGTCGGCATGATCGGCGAGCGTCGGCGTAGACCCGATGAACGCCAGAGTGGCCGCGAGCAACACAGCGATACTTCCGAACTTCTCGAACATGACGATCTCCGTCTCAACAGCAGCGAAAGCCGCGACTGGATGGCAGGCGATGCGTCCGCATCGTCGCCATGCCGTTGAACGGGACACATCGTTGGCCAGAACGAGCGGCAGCTCTTTGTCTGGACACAAACTACGGGGCCAATCGCCCGTGTGCTTGATCTCCGACAAAGATTCGGCTGCTGGCGCTGACATTCTAGCGCAAGGAGCAGCCGGACAGGCTTACCCATTGGTTAACCAGCAGCGTCCCGCATTTTTCCGGCTCGGAACACGACCGGATTGGATCTCGGTGCCGATGAACGAATCTTGTGACGCAAAAACAGGGGAAGACCGATGATCAGGGCGATCGAGCTATTCCGGACGAAGGCCGACAAATGCGAACGCCTCGCGAAGCGTACCATCGACAAATTGTCGCAAGCCGAGCTGATGGATATGTGCGCCGAGCTTCACTGGCTGTCCGGAGAGGTCGCACGGCTCCAGAGCCGGATCACGCAGCTCGACGCTTCCGAGACATCCGTGATCGACCCTCGGATCACGCCCACTTCCGCGGCCCTGGAAGCGCCGGTCCACTGAGCGGCGAATCTCAAGATCGTCCGTGATCTCTCACGTAATTGGCGCGCCGCGGCCGATGAAGATGGACACTATTGCTTCGCCGTAGCGCGATGAGATCGTGCTCCCGCACACGACGATGCACCCGATCGCTCGATGGTCTTTGCGCGGGCATTCTGTGGCAGGTGTGACCGTAACTCTCGTGATTCTCGTGGACTCGAACCCCGATCAGGATCAGTGCTCGATCCCCCGCACGAAGATTTCGACAAGCGATGTGATGAGGCTCTGCATGTCGCGCCGGTCGGTTGCGGTCTCTCGCAGGCCTCGGATACCGAAGACGAGCGCCCGAACCGCTTGCTCGACCGAAATCTTCAGCCGCGTCGTCCGGACATGCTCAGATATCAGTTCGATAAGGAGGCTCTGGAAGTTCCGATAGACCTGTTGGACTGCCGGAAAGCGCAGGTCGAACAGGTCCGCGGCATCAGGGTGCGCGGCGGCAAGATCAAGCCCGTGACACCCCCAAGACAGGCACGCGTGCAGCAGCTTGGCGTGCAGACCTTTCAAGCGTTCCAGCTCCGCGCGGATGCTGATCAGCTTCTCTCGATCCATCTGCTCGACCACCGCGGTGAAGATCGCGTCCTTATCCGGAAACAACAGATAAAGAGCCGGTCGGGAAATTTCGCATCGTTCGGCAATGTCGCCCATGGTCGTTCGACCGAAGCCGTATCTGCAGAATATCTCCGTGGCTCGTTCGACCACGCGCTGATGCTTGCTGGTAGCGGGCATTCCTCTCCCATCTTCGTTTCCGAAGAGGTTGTCAAATCGCCACCATGACATTATAACGATTTTTGTCATATTGTCAGGAATGGGAAAAGTCGCGTGAATAACGAGGTTCACCTCAAGACATGGAACGCGTATCAGCGCGCGTGGGGACCGGTCGACGAAACGGAACGAGAAGAGCTGCTTCGGGCAAGCGTCAGCGAGGACATCCTTTACACGGACCCGTCTTCCCAGACCCGCGGTCTGCAAGAACTTTTCGCCCGCATCGGGCAATCGCAGCAGAAGTTCACAGGCGCGTATTTCAAGAATGACAGCTTCCTCGAACACCACGATCAGGCGCTCTTCCTGTGGACGATGTACGATGCGGAAGATCGGGTTTTCGTAAAGGGAAGCAGCTTCGGTCACTTCGGCGCCGATGGTCGGCTTGTTCAGGCGACAGGCTTTTTCGAAGTACCGACAAAAAGGCCCTGAGCGGTGAGGATCCGCGATCCACGCGGCGCTCGCACATGACAGGTGCCTCCACGATTGCTGGCGCGGTTCGTTCAGCCAACAACGGAGATGCCCGCTGGCTTCGATGTGTCAGGAAGGATTGACGGTGCTCGCCGCACCTGTTAGTAAATAGTTACATGTGATAGATATACCTATGCGAGGGTCAGCTGAAGAGCCGCGGAGACCGTCTGCTGGAGACGCTGGCTGCCCTGGCCAACCCACATCGTCTGCGGATCATCGAAGCTCTTCAGGGGAATGGCCGAACCTACGTGAGCCAGCTCGCGCGCGAGATCGGCATCAGCCGCCCGCTTCTCCATCTTCACCTGCGGAAGCTTGAAGAGGCAGGCCTCGTGACGAGCCAGCTTGAGCTTTCCGGTGACGGCAAGGCGCTCAACTTTTTCCAAGTCGCGCCCTTCGATGTCACGCTGAACCCTTCGGCCATAGCAGATGCAGCGCGGTCGTTGAGCCCTTCTACCAAGACCCCCGAGCCTTGAAAGGACGATCTATGGCCGACCGCGGCAGCATGTTTCTACTCGTCACGATCCTCATATTGATCGTGATCCTGTCAATCTTCGCCATGAAATACTTCGTCGGCGCGCGCAACGCCCGTCTGAGAATTGCGAGCGAAGACGCCTATCGCAACCTCGCCACGCGCGCGGTGAAATCCCAGGAAGAGGGGGCCGCAGCAATCGCCAGCTTGAAGGACAATGTTGCGGACATTCAGAGTCGTCTTGAACGTGTCGAGAAGGTCCTCAAGGAGGTTGAGTGATGGTCTCCGCCGACCGAGCCGAGGAATTGTCGCAACTTCGCAAGATGCGCGCCGTGTCGCTGCTGGAGGGGACCACGCTTCTCCTGCTCATCGGCGTTGCCGTTCCTCTCAAGCATCTTGCCGGTTATCCGATCGCAACCCGCGTCATGGGACCGGTCCATGGCGTCGCTTTTGTTTTCTACGTCTGGATGCTCATCCAAACCGTGTCGATCGGGGGATGGTCGCGTGCTGCGACGGCTCGGATGGTGCTCGCGGCCTTCATTCCCTTTGGCGCTTTCCTGAACGAGCGAGCGCTTGCGCGCCGCCAATCGGCGCTCATGGCGTCGATCTGAAGGCGCGGGCAATGGACTATCTCTGGCTCAAAGCCTTGCACATTGTCGCGGTTGTAACCTGGATCGGCGGCATCTTGGTCGTCGGCGTGACTCTTGCGGCCGTATCCGGCGCCCGCGACCAGCAAGAGATCGCAACTCGGTCCGCATTTCTCGTGCATGTTCGCCGATGGGATCAGCGTGTCACGTCGCCGGCAATGCTTCTCGTCTGGATTTTTGGGCTGGCACTCGCGCTGACCGGCAATTGGTTCCCGCAACCTTGGCTTCTGGCCAAACTCGCCCTGGTCCTGCTGTTGTCCGTGCAGCACGGCGTCCTCTCAGGACGGCTGCGCAGACTTGCGTGCAGTCAGGAGCCAAGTTCGCCGGCCTCCCTGCCCTATGCCGCCGCGGCCGTCGTGATCGCGACGTTCATCATCGTCGTCCTCGTTGTCACCAAGCCAATCTAGCGCCGATTTGGGGCATTTCGGCGCGAACGCGCGGGCAAAGGTCAGCCGCGAAGTGGTGAAGCTTCTTGTCGGCAACAGCTTGCTCTATCGTAAAATGGCGCGCCCGGAACGATTCGAACGTCCGACCCTCAGATTCGTAGTCTGATGCTCTATCCAGCTGAGCTACGGGCGCGTGTTTCGCAAACAGCGATGCGGGCTAGCCCGCAGGCAGCCTCCGGACAGCGCCGGAGGGGTGCGAAAGAGCGCTCTGACTAACCGCTCTTGCCCCAATTGGCAAGGTCCGGCTTGGGGAGATTTTGCAGTGAGGTGACGGTTTTTACGTCGGCCGCTGGCCGACTAGGCTCGTGCCCGCTCGTTGCGGATCGAGAGAAGTTCCACGGGGCGGTCGGGGATGACGATCCGGAAGGTGGCGCCGATGGTGCCCTCGACCAGATGGATGTCACCGCCATGGGCGCGGACCAGCTCGGCGGCGATGGCCAAACCAAGCCCGCTGCCGCCGGGACGGCCGGAGGTCTGGAACGCCTCGAACAGATGCTCCCGGGTCCTCTGAGGCACGCCGGGGCCGGTATCGGAGACCTCGAGGATGGCGACCGCGCCCTCGCGCTTTCCGGTGATCCGGATCTGCTGCGGGCCGCCGTCGCCGGAGGCGTGGCTCTCCAGTGCCTGGGCGGCGTTGCGCACGAGGTTGAGCAGCACGCGGAACAGCTGGTCGGGATCGGCATCGACTGCAAGCCCGCGCTCGATCGCAGCGACCCAGGCAATCGAGGCGTCACTGGCGAGACCTGCGGTCTCGCGCACCTCGAGCACGACCGGCTCGATGAGCAGCATACGCCGGTCAGGCGCGGCCTCCTGGGCGCGGCCGTAGGACAGCGTCGACTGGCAGAAGGCGATGGCGCGCTCGAGCGAGCGCACGAGCTTCGGCGCAAAACGCTGCACCCGCGGATCGGGCACGCTGGCAAGCTGGTCCGACAGCAATTGCGCCGAGGCCAGCAAATTGCGCAAATCGTGGTTGATCTTGGAGACGGCGAGGCCGAGCGCGGCGAGCCGGCTCTTCTGATGCAACATCGACATCAGGTCGCGTTGCATGTCGGACAGTTCGCGCTCGGCGACGCCAATTTCGTCGCTGCGCTGGCTCGGCACGATGATCCGCGCCGAACTTTCGGGGTTCTCGTGGAAGCCGACCAGGCTCGCGGTCAGCCGCCGCATCGGCCGTACGAAGAGATAATGGAGCGCGAGGTAGACGAGGCCCGCGGTCAGGACGCCGATGATCAGCGCCACCACCACCACGTTGCGGGAAAAGCGGTACATCGCCTGCCGCAGAGGTAATTCGTCGGTGACGATTTCGACGAATTGGGCGTTGCCAACGCCGGGGCCGACGATCCGGATCGGCTGGTTGCCGGTCTCCAGCATCATCTGGATCGAACCGGTGATCGCCTCCCACACCGTCATGTCGCGCAGATCGACGTCATGCTCGATCGCGGTCGGCAGATTGTCGCTGGCAAGCAGACGGCGCTGCTGGCCCATCTTGATGGCGACCGCGCGCGCGTTGATGCTTTTCAGGATCTGGCGCGACAACGAATCGGGCACCATGCCGAGCGGCGCCGCATCGAGCACCAGCGCCGCCGTGTTGGCCGCGGCCACACGGTCGTTGAGCCGGTTGACCCAGAAGTTGGCGATCGCCGGCACATAGAGCAGGATGGCTGCGATCATCACCAGGGGGAGCGTCAGCAGCAACAGCTTGCCGGACAGGCCAAGCCCCGCTGGCCCGCGCGACCGCGTCACCGGCTGGTCCGCCCGGTCCAAATCGCGATCCAGAGCTTGATTCAAGCCCTGATCCAAGTCCGGGGTCGGCTTGAGGTCTGTCGTTGCCACGAAACTCGCCCCTGCTGGCGTTGGCTGTTGGAGAATGCGACCCGCCCCGGGGGGTGGTCAAATTACGGATCGCTAATCTGCAAATGTGGGATGTAAGCGTTGATACGGCTAATCGCCACCTCAAGGGTTAAAAACCCCGCCGAAACAGTGATATTCACTCGAACTGTGCGGTCCTGCGGCGTTGACGAAAAGGGGACGCTCGCATATAAGCCGGCCGAATTGTCCGCGATGACCCGGTGCGACACCGGGAGCGGCTCTTGATGGGGCCGGAAACGGCCCATTTTGGGCCGCATCTTCCGGACTTTACCCTTAATTCTACAGGCAAATTGCCCGGTCAGCGGAGAAAAACCCGTGAAGCGGACTTATCAACCCAGCAAACTGGTGCGCAAGCGCCGTCACGGTTTCCGTGCTCGTCTCGCCACCGCCGGTGGCCGCAAGGTTCTCGCCGCCCGCCGCGCCCGCGGCCGCAAGCGTCTGAGCGCCTGAGCCGGACCCCCTTTTTGGGATTTCATCATGGATCGGCTGAGGCAGCGAGCGGATTTCCTCGCCGTTGCCAATGGCGCGCGGGTGAATAGCCCCGCGTTCGTCCTGCAAAGCCTTGACCGCCGAAGTCTTGACCGCCAAAGCCTTGGCCGCGACGACAGCGGCCCGATCCGGATCGGCTTCACCGTTACCAAAAAGAACGGCAACGCCCCCGAACGCAATCGCATCCGGCGCCGGCTTCGCGAATTGGTGAAGCGGCTCGATCCGGTGTCGATGCAACCCCATCATGATTACGTGCTGGTCGGACGAAGGGACGCGCTTTCGCGCGACTTCGCAACCATGCTCGACGATCTGCGCATAGCGTTCACGAAGCCCGCGCGGCATATGCCCAAAGCACCGTTCAAGGGACGCGGCCAAAGGTCCGCCCCAGCGGCCAGCCGCAAACCGGATTGATGACGAGACATCTGTGATGACTGACAATCGCAATACCATCCTTGCCGTCATTCTGTCCGGCGTGGTGCTGATCGCCTGGCAGTATTTCTACAACGTGCCGGCGATGGAGAAGCAGCGCGCCCAGCAGCAGGTGCAGGCGGAGCTCCAGAAGACCACGCCGCAGCCGACGGCGTCCGCAACGCCGGGCGCCACGCCGCAATCCGGCGGCGCGGCTCAGCCGTCAGCCGCTCCGGCCACGAACCAGCAGGCCCAGCCGGTGGTTGCCCGCGACACCGCGATTGCAGCCGGTCCGCGCGTCAAGATCGACACGCCGCGGCTTGCCGGCAGTATCTCGCTGAAGGGCGGCCGCATCGACGACCTCGCGTTGCTGCAATTCCGCGAAACGGTCGACCCGAAGTCGCCGCCGATCATCCTCTATTCGCCCTCGGGCACGGCAGAACCCTATTACGCCGAGTTCGGCTGGGTGCCGGCCGCGGGCGTGAAGGCCAAGCTGCCGGATGAGCAGACCGTCTGGCAGCAGGACGGCAGCGGCAGCCTGACGCCGACGACGCCGGCGGTGCTGAAATGGGATAACGGCGAGGGCCTCACCTTCCGCCGCACCATCTCGGTCGACGACCACTATCTCTTCACCGTCAAGGACGAAGTGAGCAATGTCGGCACCGCGCCGGTCACGCTCTATCCGTTCGCGCTGATCTCGCGCCATGGCACCCCGCACGTCTCAGGCTACTACATCCTGCATGAAGGCCTGATCGGTTATCTCGATGGCTTGCAGGAATACGCCTACAAGAAGATCGACGAAGCCAAGTCAGTCAACTTCAAGGCCACCGATGGCTGGCTCGGCATGACCGACAAGTACTGGGCCTCGGCGCTGCTGCCCGACACCAGCGCCACGCTTCAGGCGAAGTTCTCCTCGAACCTCGTCGGCAACGTCCATACCTACCAGACCGACTATCTGCTCGATCCCGTCACCGTCGCGATCGGCGGCAGCGCGACCGCAAACGCGCGGCTGTTCGCCGGTGCCAAGGAAGCGGGTGTGGTCGGCGTGTTCCCGTTCGCAGGCCTGGGCGGCTACAACAAGGAGCTCGGCCTCAACCATTTCGATCTGTTGATCGACTGGGGCTGGTTCTACTTCATCACCAAGCCGATGTTCCTCGGTCTCGACTTCTTCTACCGCTTCTTCGGCAATTTCGGCATCTCGATCCTGCTCGTGACGGTGATCGTGAAGCTCCTGTTCTTCCCGCTGGCGAACAAGTCCTACGCCTCGATGGCGAAGATGAAGTCGGTCCAGCCGCAGCTTGCCGCGCTGAAAGAGCGCTATCCCGACGACAAGGTGAAGCAGCAGCAGGAGATGATGGAGATCTACCGCAAGGAGAAGATCAACCCGGTCGCGGGTTGTCTTCCCGTGGTGATCCAGATCCCCGTGTTCTTCTCGCTCTACAAGGTGCTGTTCGTCACCATCGAGATGCGGCACGCGCCGTTCTTCGGCTGGATCAAGGACCTCTCCGCACCCGATCCGACCAATCTGTTCACCCTGTTCGGGCTGCTGCACTACGATCCGACGCAGCTTCCGATGTTCGGCCACTATCTCGCGCTCGGCATCTGGCCGATCATCATGGGCATCACGATGTGGTTCCAGATGAAGCTGAACCCGACGCCGCCGGATCCGACGCAGCAGCTCATCTTCAACTGGATGCCGCTGATCTTCACCTTCATGCTGGCCGGCTTCCCGGCGGGCCTCGTGATCTACTGGGCCTGGAACAACACGCTCTCAGTGCTCCAGCAGAGCTTCATCATGCGCCGCAACGGCGTGAAGGTGGAGCTGTTCGACAATCTCAAGGCGACGTTCGCGAGGAAGGCGACGTAGCGGTCGTCATTGCCAAGAAAACTGCCTCCAGATCGTCATGCCCGGGCTTGTCCCGGGCATCCACGTTCAGGAGAGAAGCCGCAGATAGACGTGGATGGCCGGGACAAGCCCGGCCATGACAAAAGGATAGAGCCTTCGCATGACCGACGACAAAGATGCGAAGCTGATCGAGGCCGGGCGAAAGCTGTTCACCCGCGACTGGCAGTTCATCTGGGCTTCGCCCTCGATCGAGACGCTGCCGCCGATGGCGGGGCTGGAGATCGCCTTTGCCGGCCGCTCCAATGTCGGCAAGTCGAGCCTGATCAACGCGCTCACCGGCCGCAATGCGCTGGCGCGCACCTCGCATACGCCGGGCCGCACCCAGGAACTGATCTTCTTCGAGGTGCCCGGGAAAAGTGACCTGCGCCTCGTCGACATGCCCGGCTATGGTTATGCCAAGGCACCCAAGACGCAGGTCGCGTCATGGACCGAGCTGATCCACAAATTCCTGCTCGGCCGCGCCACGCTCGCGCGCGTCTATTTGCTGATCGACGCGCGACACGGGCTCAAGGACGTCGACCTCGAGATCCTGGGGACGCTCGACCGCTCGGCCGTCAGCTACCAGATCGTGCTGACCAAGGCCGACCAGGTGAAGGCGTCCGAGCTCGCCAGCTGCATCACCGAGACCGAGGCTGCGCTCGCCAAACATCCGGCCGCGTTCCCCAACGTGATCGCAACCTCTTCGCGAAGCTCAACCGGCATGGAGAGCTTGCGCGCCGCGATGGCGAAGCTGCTGGAGGAGCGGACCAAATGATGGCTCGCCTTTTGATCGGGCTTGCCGGCTTGATGGGCGCCGTCGGCGTCGCGCTGGCCGCCGCCTCCGCCCACGGTGCCGATGCCAACCGGCTTGCCTCCGCCAGCGCCATGCTGCTGTTTCACGCAACTGCCATATTGGGCTGCGTCGCCCTGCTCGCGCGCGGACTTCTGCACGGCGGAATTGGCCTTGTCGCGGCATTCGGCTTCGTCATCGCGGCTGCACTTTTTGCAGGCGACCTCACCGTGCGCCAATACGCAGGCCATTCGCTGTTTCCCTACGCGGCGCCGACCGGCGGAACGCTGATGATTGTGAGCTGGCTGACGGTGACGCTGGCCGCGGTGGTGGCGAAGCGCTGATCCGTAGCCGTAGCCCGGATGGAGCGCAGCAGCATGCCAGTCACGCTTTGCGCCTCGCCCGCCAATCAGATAGAACGCAGGCCGCGTTTGTCCCGCAAGCCGAGATCCGCCTCATGACCGAAATCTCCCCGCTCGACCAGGCCCGCATCCTGTCCGAAGCGCTGCCGCACATGCAGCAATACGACGAAGAAACCATCGTCATCAAATATGGCGGCCATGCCATGGGCGACGAGGAGGCCGCGAAGAATTTTGCCCGCGACGTCGTGCTGCTGGAGCAGACCGCGATCAACCCGGTGGTGGTGCATGGCGGCGGGCCGCAGATCGCGACCATGCTCAAGCGCCTCGGCATCGTCTCGGAATTCGCAGCCGGCCTGCGCATCACCGATGCCGCGACCATCGAGATCGTCGAGATGGTGCTGGCCGGCTCCGTCAACAAGCAGATCGTCGGCTTCATCAACGAGGCCGGCGGCAAGGCCGTGGGGCTATCTGGCAAGGATGGCAACATGGTGAAGGCGTCGAAGACGACGCGCACCATCGTCGATCCGGACTCGCATATCGAGAAGGCGATCGATCTCGGCTTCGTCGGTGACCCCGAGAAGGTCGATCTCACTTTGCTCAACCAGCTGATCGGCTACGAGCTGATCCCGGTGCTGGCGCCGCTCGCGACCTCCAAGGAAGGCCAGACCCTGAACGTCAACGCCGACACTTTTGCGGGTGCGGTCGCCGGCGCACTGAAGGCAAAACGCCTGCTGCTGCTCACCGACGTCCCGGGCGTGCTCGACAAGTCGAAGAAGCTGATCCCGCAGCTCTCGGTGAAGGACGCGCGAAAGCTGATCGCCGACGGCACCATTTCCGGCGGCATGATCCCGAAGGTCGAGACCTGCATCTACGCGCTGGAGCAGGGCGTCGAGGGCGTCGTTATCATCGACGGCAAGATGCAGCACGCGGTGCTGCTCGAGCTCTTCACCAACCAAGGCACGGGAACGCTGATCCACAAGTGAGGGACGAGAAGACAGGAAAAGAGGGTGTCATGCCCGGGCCTGTCCCGGGAATCCACGTTCTTTCTTTGCCGAAACAAGGCGTGGATGGCCGGGTCAAGCCCGGCCATGACGAGCGGAGAGAGCATCGATCGCGTCGCTCCAATCTCACACGCGTCCTGATGTCTCTACCGGCCGCAGCCGCATCGTTGTTCTTCTCCTCCGCACCGGCCCTTGCCGATCTAAAAATCTGCAACCGGATGTCCTACGTCGTCGAGGCCGCGATCGGCATCGACGACAAGGCGGCGACCGCGACGCGGGGCTGGTTCAGGATCGATCCCGCCACTTGCCGCGTGGTGGTGCAGGGCACGCTCTCCGCCGACCGCATCCTGCTGAACGCCCGCGCGCTCGGCGTCTATGGCGCCTCCCCGATTCCGCAGAACGGCAGCGACATGCTGTGCGTGGCGCAGGACAATTTCGTCATCGCAGCCGCCCGGCAGTGCCGCAACGGCCAGACCCAAGCCGCCTTCACCCAGATCACGCCGACGCAGGGCGACGACGGCAATCTCGTCGCCTATCTCGCCGAGGATTCCGAATATGACGACGAGCAGGCGCGGCTTGCCGGCATCCAGCGGCTTTTGGTGGTCGCGGGCTACGACATCGGCGCGATCGACGGCGTCGACGGACCGAAGACGCAGGCTGCATTGGCTGCGTTCCTGAAGAGCCGCGGGCTGTCCTCCGAATTGGTCGCCTCGCCGAATTTCTTCAAGACCATGATCGATGCGGCGCAGACGCCGTCGACCTCCGGCCTGACCTGGTGCAACGACACGCCGCACAAGGTGATGGCGGCGGTTGCAACCGACGACGGCAAGTCTGTCACCAGCCGCGGCTGGTACCGCATCGATCCCAAGACCTGCCTGCATCCCGACGTCGCCGGCCAGCCCAGGCAGATCTTCAGCTTCGCGGAAGCCGTCGATGGCGACAACCGCGCCATCAAGTTGAAGGACAAGCCGCTGAACTGGGGCGGCGACAGGAAGCTCTGCACCCGCGAAACCAAGTTCGAGACCAACGAGCAGACCGATTGCGGCGCGCGCGGGTTTGCGGCGACGGGTTTTGGTGCGGTGGATATGTCGAGCGGCGGCAAGACGCTGCGCTTTGCGGTGCCGTGATGGTGACCGCACCACAAATACCAGTGTCGTCCCGGCGAAGGCCGGGACCCATAACCACAGGCCATCGTTTGGCGAATACTGACAGTGACCTCACCCGCGCGGTACTGGCACCGCACTTCATCGATAGATCACGTGGTATGGGTCCCGGCCTTCGCCGGGACGACGAGTTGAGAGAGTTGTGATGAAATCCCCCCGCGCCTTCAGCCATGTCGACACCTGGGTGTTCGACCTCGATAACACGCTCTATCCGCACCACGTCAATCTGTGGCAGCAGGTCGATGCGCGGATCGGGGAGTTCGTGTGCAACTGGCTGCACGTGACGGCAGCGGAAGCGCGCAAGATCCAGAAGGACTATTACCAGCGCTTCGGCACCACCATGCGCGGCATGATGACCCGGCATGGCGTGCGCGCCGACGACTATCTCGCTTACGTGCACAAGATCGACCATTCGCCGCTGGAGCCAAACCCGGCGCTCGGCGCGGCCATCGCGAAGCTGCCGGGACGAAAACTGATCCTGACCAACGGCTCGGTCGACCATGTCGATGCGGTGCTGGCGCGGCTCGGCCTGGCCACGCATTTTGACGGCGTGTTCGACATCATCGCCGCGGAATTCGAACCCAAACCCGCGGCGCAGACCTACCGGAAATTCCTTGGCCTGCATGAGGTCGATCCGACACGCGCCGCCATGTTCGAGGACCTCGCCCGCAATCTCACCGTCCCGCACGAGCTCGGCATGACCACCGTGCTGGTGGTGCCCGATGGCACCAGGGAAGTGGTGCGCGAGGACTGGGAGCTGGAAGGCCGCGATGCCGCCCATGTCGATCACGTCACCGATGATCTGGCGGGATTCTTGGCGGGGCTGTCTCACCCTTCTCCGCGTCGTCCCGGCGAAGGCCGGGACCCATAGCCACCAAATTGAGTTTGGCGAAGACTCGTGGTGACCAGTGTGCACCACAATCACTCCCTGGGGTTATGGGTCCCGGCCTCCGCCGGGACGACGAGTGAGTATGCCTTGACTCCACCCCCTCAAATCCCGAAAAAGCGCTCCAATTCATCAAAATTCCCAATCCCCGCTGAGGAAATCCCGATGTCCCTGTCCGCCCTGGAATCCACCATCAACAGCGCCTTCGACGCGCGTGACGGCATCTCGACCTCGACCAAGGGCGAGGTGCGCGAGGCCGTGGACCAGGCACTGGAGGCCTTGGACAAGGGCGAGGCGCGCGTCGCCGAGCGCGGCGCCGACGGCAAGTGGAAGGTCAATCAGTGGCTGAAGAAGGCGGTGCTGCTGTCGTTCCGCCTCAACGACATGGACGTGATTCCCGGCGGTCCGGGCCAGGCGAGCTGGTGGGACAAGGTGCCTTCGAAGTTCGAAGGCTGGGGACCGAACCGCTTTCGCGATGCCGGGTTTCGCGCGGTGCCGGGCGCAGTCGTCCGCCGCTCGGCCTTCATCGCCAAGAACGTCGTGCTGATGCCGTCCTTCGTCAATCTCGGCGCCTATGTCGATGAGAGCACCATGGTCGACACCTGGGCGACCGTCGGCTCCTGCGCACAGATCGGCAAGCGCGTGCACATCTCCGGCGGCGCCGGCATCGGCGGCGTGCTCGAGCCGCTCCAGGCTGAACCCGTGATCATCGAAGACGACTGCTTCATCGGTGCGCGCTCCGAGGTCGCCGAAGGCGTCATCGTGCGCAAGGGCGCGGTGCTGGCGATGGGCGTGTTCCTGGGCGCCTCGACCAAGATCGTGGATCGTGACACCGGCGAGATCTTCATCGGCGAAGTGCCGGAATATTCGGTGGTGGTGCCCGGCGCGCTGCCCGGCAAGCCGATGAAGAACGGCCAGATCGGCCCAAGCACGGCCTGCGCAGTGATCGTCAAGCGCGTCGACGAGCGCACGCGCTCGAAGACCAGCATCAACGAGCTGCTGCGGGATTGATCGGCGTCGCATGACCGATGCTCTCTCGATTGCCCGCGACCTCATCCGCTGCCCCTCGGTAACCCCGGCCGATGCCGGCGCGCTGGGCGTGCTTGAAAAGGCCCTCAACGCGGCGGGTTTCACCTGCCACCGCGTGACGTTCAGCGAGGCAGGCTTGGCCGATGTCGACAATCTCTATGCGCGGATCGGCACGGACGGTCCGCACATCACCTTTGCCGGCCACACCGACGTGGTGCCGCCCGGCGACGAGAGCGCCTGGAGCGTCGGAGCGTTCTCCGGCGAGGTGAAGGACGGCTTTCTGCACGGCCGCGGCGCGGTCGATATGAAGGGCGGCATTGCCTGCTCGGTCGCAGCCGTGCTGGAGCATCTCGCCGCGAATGATGGCAAGCCGCGTGCGGACGGGAACGGCTCGATCTCGTTCCTGATCACGGGCGACGAGGAAGACGTCTCCATCAACGGCACGATCAAGCTGTTGAAATGGGCCGCCGAGCGCGGCGAAAAGTTCGATCATTGCGTGCTGGGCGAGCCCTCGAATGTCGAAACGCTTGGCGATACCATCAAGGTCGGCCGCCGTGGCTCGCAATCCGGCACACTCTATGTGGACGGCGTGCAGGGCCATGTCGCCTACCCGCATCGCGCGTCGAATCCAGTGCCTGATATCTCGCGATTGATCGTGGCGATAAGCGATGAGCCGCTCGACCATGGCAGCGCGCAGTTCCAGGCCTCCAATCTCGAATTCACCTCGGTCGACGTCGGCAACAAGGCCAACAACGTCATCCCGGGCGAGGCCCGCGCCAAGTTCAACATCCGCTACAACGACAACCACACGCAGGCCAGCCTGCGCGAGCTGGTCGAGACGCGCCTGACAAAAGCCTGCGGCAACCGCATCAAGGCCCGCATCGTCTGGGAGCCGTCGAACTCCAATGTGTTCGTGACCAAGCCCGGCCCGTTCACCGACCTCGCGGTCTCCGCGATCGAAGAGGTGACGGGCCGCAAGCCGGAGCTGTCGACCTCGGGCGGCACCTCGGATGCGCGCTTTATCTCCAGCTATTGCCCGGTGATCGAGTTTGGCCTGGTCGGCCAGACTATGCACCAGGTCAACGAGCGCGTGCCGGTGACGGATCTGGAGAAGCTGACGCAGGTGTATCGCGGAATTTTGACGCGGTATTTTACTTAGTCGCGGCCTTCGCCAAGCCCTCCGCCGTCATGCCCGGGCTTGTCCCGGGCATCCACGTTCTTGCCAACCGAGACGAAGATCGTGGATCGCCGGGACAAGCCCGGCCATGACGCCAGTGGCGACATCAGGCTCTAATAATCCACCTTCACCAGATAGAGCCCGTCCGGCGGTGCGACGATGCCGCAGGCTGCGCGGTTGCGGGCTTGCAGTGCTGCGGAGAGATCGTCCGCGCTCCAGCGGCCTTCGCCGACCCAGACCAGCGATCCCACCATCGAGCGCACCTGGCTGTGCAGGAACGAGCGTGCCGAGGTGAGGATCGTGATCTCGCGGCCGTCTCTGAACACGTCGAGCTGGTCGAGCGTCTTCTCAGGCGACTTCGCCTGGCACTCGGTGTCGCGAAACGTGGTGAAATCGTGCTTGCCGAGCAGGCGCTGTGCGGCCGCATGCATCGCGTCAGCGTCGAGCCGGCGCGGTACGCGCCAGGCGTGGCCGATGTCGAGCGCGAGATTGGCGCGGGTGTTGACGACGCGGTAGCGATAGTGGCGTTTCACGGCCGAGAAGCGCGCCTCGAAGGTATCAGGCACGACCTCAGCCTCCAGCACCGCAATCGGATGCGGGCGCAGATGCGCGTTGAGCCCATCGCGAAAACGGCCCGGCGGAAACTGCTTCTCGATGTCGACATGCGCGACCTGGCCGCGCGCATGCACACCGGCATCGGTGCGGCCGGCGCCGTGCACGCGCAAATCCGCACCGGTCATCGCCTTGACCGCCGCTTCGAGCGCGCCCTGCACCGAGGGCAGCGTGTCCTGCACCTGCCAGCCGAAGAACGGTGCGCCGTCATATTCGATGGTGAGCTTGTAGCGGGGCATCAGTCGAGCCGCATCGGCGGCTCGACTTTCACGCCGCGCAGGAAATCGATGGCTTGCATCCGGGCCTTGCCCTCGCGCTGCAGCTCGAGAATGCGGATCGCGCCCTCACCGCAGGCTATGGTGAGCTGATCGTCGAGCACCTCACCGGGGGCGCCGGAGCCCTTCGCAAGCTCGCAGCGCAGGATTTTCACGCGCGCATTCTCGCTGACACCGGCAAGCTCCGCCCAGGCGCCGGGGAACGGCGACAGGCCATGGATGTGGCGCAGCACAGCGTGCGCCGGCCTGCTCCAGTCGATCCGCGCCTCCGCCTTGTCGATCTTGGCGGCATAGGTGGCCCCCTCTTCGCTCTGCTTCTTGAGCTGAAGTCCGCCGCGGTCGAGCGCCGCCATGGCACGCACCATCAGATCCGCACCGAGCCGGGACAGATGATCGTGCAGATCGACCGCGGTCATGTCGTCCGTGATCGTGAGACGCTCGGCCATGGCGACGTCGCCGGTGTCGAGGCCGACATCCATCTTCATCACCATCACGCCGCTCTCGGCATCGCCCGCCATGATTGCGCGGTTGATGGGCGCAGCACCGCGCCAGCGCGGCAACAACGAAGCGTGCAGATTGTAGCAGCCGAGCTTCGGCGCATCGAGGATGGCCTGCGGCAGGATCATGCCATAGGCGACGACGACGGCGGCATCGGCGTCGAAGGCGCGGAATTCTTCCAGCGCTTCCGGCGTTTTCAACGTTTTCGGCGTCAGCACCGGCACGCCGAGTTTTCGCGCAGCTTCTTCAACCGGAGTTGGCTGCAATTGCAGTCCGCGCCGCCCGCCCGGCTTCGGCGCGCGGGTGTAGACGGCCACGATCTCGTGGCCGTGCGCGACCAGCTCGAGCAGCGTCGGCACGGAGAAATCGGGCGTGCCCATGAAGATCAGGCGGAGAGGCATCTGCAGCGCTTACTCCTCCGCGCGCTTGGCGGCTTTCTCGAACTTCTTGATGACGCGGTCGCGCTTGAGCTTCGACAGATAGTCGACGAACAGCACGCCGTTGAGATGGTCGATCTCGTGCTGGATGCAGGTCGCGTACAGGCCTTCGGCGTCCTCTTCGTGCACCTTGCCGTCCAAATCGGTGAAGCGCACGCGCACCTTCGCCGGCCGCTCGACCTCCTCGTAATATTCGGGAATCGACAGGCAGCCTTCCTCGTAGACCGACAAATCCTCGGAGGCGGCGATGATCTCGGGGTTGATGAAGACGCGCGGCTCCGGCTTGGTCTCGCCGTCCTGGTCGGGCTTGGCGAGGTCCATGGTGATCAGCCGCAGCGGCTGCGCGATCTGGATCGCCGCAAGCCCGATACCGGGTGCGTCGTACATGGTTTCGAACATGTCGTCGGCAAGCTTGCGGATCTCCGGCGTGACCTTCTCGATCGGCTTGGAGACCAGACGCAGCTGCTTGTCGGGCAGGATGATGATTTCTCTGAGGGCCATGGCGGGCGATTTAAGCTGCATGGGGAAAGCGGTCAATGCGGCCAGGAACCTGTTAAGGGTTTGGTAACCATAAAACTTAGGGTTTCGTTAACCACAAAAATTAGGGGAGCATTGACCATAAATGTTCGCTATTCGTTCGTGCGGCCGGACGAATCGGCTACAAGGACGTGCATGAACGAGATCATTTTCATGCTCGGCGACTGGCCGGTGCGCACGATCGATGCGCTGACCGGCTTCGGCGCCCTCGTCCTCATCCTGCTGGTGGTGATCGCCGTGGTGATCGCGCGATCCGGGAGCCGCGGCGCGGAACTCGCGATGGCCAATGCGATCCGGGCCGACGAGCTCGAGGAGCGCCTGAGCCAGGTGCTGCGTGCCCAGAGCGAAGCCGTCGGCCGCGCCGACGCCATGACCCAGACGCTGGCCGGCCGCCAGGCCGAGATGGCGCGCGCGGTCAACGAGCGGCTGGATTCGGTGACCCATCGGGTCGGCCAGTCCATGGAGCACTCGACCCGCAACACCATGGAGAGCCTGCGCGCGCTGCACGAACGGCTCGGCATCATCGACAACGCGCACAAGAACCTCACCGATCTCACCACGCAGGTCACGACCTTGCGCGACGTGCTCGCCAACAAGCAGTCGCGCGGTGCCTTTGGCCAGGCGCGGATGGAGGCGATCGTCCAGGACGGCCTGCCGAAGGGTGCGTACGAATTCCAGTTCACGCTCTCGACCGGCAAGCGGCCGGACTGCGTCGTGTTCCTGCCCGACCAGCGCCCGCTCTGCATCGACGCGAAATTCCCGCTGGAGGCGATGACCGCGCTGCACGACGCCCGCACCGACGAGGAGAAGCGCCTCGCCACGCAGCGGCTGCGCGGCGACGTGATGAAGCATGTCAGCGACATCGCTGAAAAATACCTCGTCACCGGCGAGACCCAGGAAATGGCGCTGATGTTCGTGCCGTCGGAATCGGTCTACGCCGAGATCCATGACGGGTTCGACGACGTGATCCAGAAGGCCTATCGCGCCAAAGTCGTGCTGGTGTCACCCTCGCTGCTGATGCTGGCGATCCAGGTGATGCAGCAGATCATGAAGGACGCGCGCATGCGCGATGCCGCCGACCAGATCCAGACCGAAGTGATCAAGCTCGGCGACGATCTCGGCCGCCTGCGCGAGCGCGTGCTCAAATTGCAGAAGCACTTTGCCGACGCGAACGAGGACGTCCGCCAGATCCTGATCTCCGCCGACAAGATCGAGAAGCGCGCAGGGCGAATCGAGGAACTCGATTTCAGCAAGACAGACGCGCCGGAGGGTCCGCGGCTGGTGACTACGGGTGCGCCCGAGCTGTTTCCGAGGAAGCTCCAGGCGGGGGAGTGATTCCACGCCGTCATGGCCGGGCTTGTCCCGGCCATCCACGAATCTTCCTTGCCACGGCCAAGAACGTAGATGCCCGGGACAAGCCCGGGCATGACGAGTGTAGCAGAGGCATCACGGCCAGAATCTGCTAACACCTCCCCATGACATCACCCGACGCGACATCCCCCGCCGGCACCGATACCCCTGCGACCTCCTGGCGCGACAGCCTGGCTGTTTATCTGCAACCGCGGGTGCTGATCGTGCTGTTCCTCGGCTTCTCGTCTGGGCTGCCGCTGGCGCTCTCGGGCTCGACGCTGCTGGTGTGGATGCGCGAAGCTGGCGTCGATCTCAAGACCATCGGATTGTTTGCGCTGGTCGGCACGCCCTATACGCTGAAATTCCTGTGGGCGCCGTTGGTGGATGCGCTGCACGTCCCGTTGTTCACGCGCGCGTTCGGACGGCGGCGCGGCTGGCTGCTGTTCTCGCAATTGCTGCTGATCATTGCGATCGTGCTGCTGGCGCTCACCGACCCCGGGCGCTCGCCGTTCTACGTCGCACTCGGCGCGCTGCTGGTGGCGACGACGTCGTCGACGCAGGACATCGTGGTCGACGCCTTTCGCGTCGAGAGCCTGCCCGAGAGCGAGCAGGCCGCGGGCATGGCGGCTTATGTCGCGGCCTATCGCATCGGCATGCTGGTGTCGACGGCCGGCGCGCTGTTCATCGTGTCCGGCTTCGAGAGCACGGGCATTACCCGCCCGTCGGCCTGGATGTGGGGCTATGTGGTGATGGCGGCGATGGTGCTGATCGGGACGATCACGGCGCTGGCTGCGACCGAACCGGAGCAGTCGGTGCGGGCGGAAGCTGCGACGCACGAAGAGACCGCATTCACGCGCGTGCTGCGCGCGGCGATCGGCGCCTTCTCGGAATTCCTGTCGCGCAAGGACGCGATCGCGGCGCTCGCCTTCGTCGTGCTGTTCAAGTTCACCGATGCGTTCTCGGGCACGATGACGGCGCCGTTCGTGATCGATCTCGGCTTCACCCGCAACGACTATGCGGCGATCGTGAAGGGCGTTGGCTTAGCTGCGACGCTGATCGGCGGCTTTGCCGGCGGTTTTGTCGCGCGGCGCTATCCGCTGGCGGCGGCCCTGTGGATCGGGGGCATGGTGCAGGCGCTCGCCAATCTGTCCTTCTCCTGGCTCGCGATCGCAGGCGCCAGCCAGTGGGCGCTCGCCTTCGCCATCACTTGCGAGAATTTCACCAGCGCCATCGGCACCGTGATCTTCGTCGCCTATCTCTCTGCGCTGTGCCAGAATCCGCTACACACGGCGACGCAATATGCGCTGCTCACCGCGCTCGCGGCGGTGGGCCGGACCTATCTGTCGTCAGGGGCCGGCTTCGTGGCTGATACCACCGGTTGGCCGTTGTTCTTCGTGATCTGCGCGCTGGTGGCGATTCCGAGCCTGGTGCTTCTGACCTGGTTGCAGAAGCGCGGACACTTTGAGGCGCTGGGCCCGGTGCGGGTGTAGCCCTCTCCTACTTCCTCACCAGACTCCACTTCGTCACCACGGCCTCGCTCATCTGGCCGGGATCGCTGGCGCAGGCGACCTCGTCGACCTTCACGGAGATCTCCTTTCCGGCGAATGTCTTCAACTGCGCGGCCTGCGCGTCGCCGCTGGGAACGAGCTGGAAGGTCTCCGGCCCGGTCTCGAGATTGCACAGCCCACTCGGCGCCGGCAGGCGGCGCGGCTCGGAGGTGATCTGGTACATCGCGATCCGCTTGCCGGCGTTCTTGACGTCGCGAATCTTCATCGCGTTCAGCTCGCCCGAGAGCACCTCGCCGGCGCCGATCGGCTTGCCGGGCTTCGACGGCGGCGGCGCCTCGTCGTCCTGCTGCGCGGAGATGGCCGGCGTCACCGCTAGCATCATGGTCGCGGCCAAAACCAATCGTGTGGCGAAAAGTTTCGTCATGTCGTCCGTTCCGTGAAGTCTGGATGGTTAGAACAGGGTTCGCTGCCGCATCGCGGCCGATAGCGTGCCCTCATCGAGATAATCAAGCTCGCCACCGACCGGCACACCATGGGCGAGGCGCGTTACTTTTACGTTGGCGTCCTGAAGCAGGTCGGTGATGTAATGCGCCGTGGTCTGCCCATCGACCGTGGCATTCAGCGCCAGGATGATTTCATGCACCTCGGCAGCATGCGCACGCGCGACCAGGGCGTCGATGGTGAGGTCCTGCGGGCCGACACCGTCGAGCGGCGACAGGGTCGCGCCCAGCACGTGGTAGCGCCCTTGCGTCGCATTGGCCCGCTCCAGCGCCCAGAGATCGGCAACATCGGCAACGACGACGATGATGGCGCCATCGCGCTTCGGATCGATGCAGACCGTGCAGGGATTTTGGGTATCGATGTTGCCGCAGGTCTTGCAGACTTGCACCTTGTCGAGAGCGACCTGCAAGGCGGAGGACAGCGGCATCATCAGCGCTTCGCGCTTCTTGATCAGATGCAGCGCCGCACGCCGCGCGGAGCGCGGACCAAGGCCCGGCAGGCGCGCGAGAAGCTGGACCAGCCGCTCGATTTCGGGGCCTGCAACTGCGCCCATATTACTGGCCGAACAGCCCCGGCGGCAGGCCGAGCCCACCGGTGAGCGACTGCATCTTCTCCTGCATCGCCGTCTCCGCCTTGCGGCGGGCATCGCCGAGCGCAGTGACCAGCAAGTCTTCCAGCACCTCGCGCTCTTCGGCCTTCATCAGCGAGGGGTCGATCTTGACGCCCTTGACGTCCATCTTCGCGGTCATGCGCACGGCGACGAGACCACCGCCGGAGATGCCTTCGACCTCCACATTGGCGAGCTGGTCCTGCATCTCCTGCATCTTGGATTGCAGCTGCGCCGCCTGCTTCATCATGCCGAGAAAATCAGCCATGGGTGTTCGTCCTTGGAAAGGTTGGCTCAGAGATCGTCGTCGGCGTCGGAACCGTCGGGCGGATCGTCAGAGCCGTAGTCAGCGTTAATATTGGATTCCGGCGTCTCGGGGGCAAGCCTGCGGACCTCGACGACCTTCGCGCCGGGGAAGCGCGAGAGCACCTCCTGCACCCGCGGATCGGCCTCGGCGGACCGTGCGTGTTCCTGCTTGGCGGCCTGGTTCACCGAGCGCAGCGTCGCCTGGCCCTGCTCGTTGGAAACAACGATGGTCCAGCGGCGGCCGGTCCACAGCTCGAACTTGCGCGCCAGCTCGGAGATCATGGACTTGGACGCGTTGGGCTCGAGCGCAACTTCCAGCCGGCCCTCCTCGAAACGGACAAGCCGCATGTCGCCTTCGAGCGCGCCCTTGGTCATGAGGTCGCGCTTCTGGCCGGCAAGCGCGACGAGCTGGGTGAAGCTCGTGATGCGCAGCTGGGGTGCGACCGCTTGCGGATCCGGCGCGGGCGCGGCCATCTGCGGCCGGGCACCGCCGCCGAACGCGGTCGGCGACGATGTCGGCATGCGAACAGGCTGAGCTGAAGCAACTGGCGATGCAGAGGCCATCGGCGCGGCCGGCGCGCTGCTGCGCGCAGCACTGCCGCCACTCACGACCGGCGAACCGCCGCCGTTCTGCTCCAGCATCTTGATCGCTTCGTCCGGCGTCGGCAGGTCGGCGACATAGGCGATGCGCACCAGCACCATCTC
Source organism: Bradyrhizobium diazoefficiens (assembly GCF_016612535.1). NCBI lineage: Bacteria > Pseudomonadati > Pseudomonadota > Alphaproteobacteria > Hyphomicrobiales > Nitrobacteraceae > Bradyrhizobium > Bradyrhizobium diazoefficiens. Next base: position 2,795,828 of record NZ_JAENXS010000001.1, on the reverse strand, counting down.
GGCGGCCGCAGCGGGCCGCGTCGCGGCCTGCACCTCGGTGATGCCCTTGAGCAGCATCTGCCACATCCGCGACAGCACGCGCATCGAGATCTTCGAGGCGAAATCCCGCGCCCGCACCCGCTCGGTCTCGCCATAGGCGACATTGTCGGCGGTCGCCGGCACGATCTTCACGCGGGTGACGAAGTTGACGAATTCAGCGAGGTCCGAGAGCACGACGATGGGATCGGCGCCGACATCGTACTGGTCGCGGAATTCCTTGAAGGCGCTCGCGATGTCGCCGCGCGCCAGCGAATCGAAGAGGTCGATGACGCGAGTCCGGTCGGCGAGCCCCAGCATCTGCCTGACCGCGTCGGCCTTCACGGCGCCGGCCGCATGGGCGATCGCCTGGTCGAGCAGCGACAGCGAATCACGCACCGAGCCTTCCGCCGCGCGCGCGATGATGCCGAGCGCCTCGGGCTCGATCTCGACATTCTCCTTCGCCGCGATATTGGCGAGGTGCTTCATCAGCACGTCGGCCTCGACGCGGCGGAGATCAAACCGCTGGCAGCGCGACAACACCGTGACTGGAACCTTACGAATCTCCGTCGTGGCGAACACGAATTTGGCGTGCTCCGGCGGCTCCTCCAGCGTCTTCAGGAAGGCATTAAACGCCGCCGTCGACAGCATATGGACTTCGTCGATGATGTAGACCTTGTAGCGGGCACTCGCCGGCGCATAGCGCACGCTGTCATTGATCTGGCGGACATCGTCGACGCCGGTGTGGGACGCGGCGTCCATCTCCAGCACGTCCATGTGCCGGCTTTCCATGATCGCCTGGCAATGCACGCCCAGTGTCGGCATGTGGATGGTCGGCCCCTTCACCGAACCATCCGGCATCTCGTAGTTGAGCGCACGGGCGAGGATACGCGCGGTGGTGGTCTTGCCGACACCGCGGACGCCGGTGAGGATCCAGGCCTGCGGAATCCGCCCGGTCTCGAACGCATTGGAGACGGTGCGGACCACGGCCTCCTGGCCGATCAGATCGTCGAAGCTGGAGGGGCGGTATTTGCGCGCCAGAACCCGGTAAGGCGTGTTGGCGGCCCGGCCGGCGCTGTCGTGATTGGGAGGGGCGCCAGCGTCGGTCATCGGTCGATCCGCAATGAAATCTCTCTCGGCCGGCGGTTTGCGGAAAGGAGCACGCTGGCGGGAAGCCCGCCGGCGCAATTCGCTCGGAAAAACAAGTAGGAGACTGACGAGCGACCCGATCCGGACCTCGTTAGGGCTGCTTCCTTCCGGACCTGACCCGGTTGGCGAGTGGCTCGTCCACCGCCAATCTCCCGGTCCCTATTTGGGGCCAAAAGGGCGGGAAAGCAAGCGGGTAGACTATTTGCCGTGCCAGCCTGCGGATGGCAGCCATACTTGCCGTTACCCGGGCTTGTTCCGGCGATCGGCGCCCTTAATGTGGAGACAAAGAGGGGGTGTGGATGGCCGATCGAGCCCTGCCATGACGAAGCCCTCAAGTCTCAATCCGGAACCGCATATGTCCGATCCCGCCTGGTCGCTGCACTCCCGCCTGAAAGAGGACACCATCGACATCGGCGATTTGCCGCTGTCGAAGGTGCTGGTCATCAAAGACGCCCATTATCCCTGGCTGCTGCTGGTGCCGCGGCGTTCCGATGCGGTCGAGATCATCGATCTCGACGAGGTCGAGCAGGCGCAGTTGATGACCGAGATCTCCCGCGTCTCGCGCGCGCTGAAAGAGATCACCAAATGCGACAAGCTCAATGTCGCAGCGCTGGGCAACCTCGTGCCGCAGCTTCATGTCCACATCATCGCACGCCGCACCAGCGACGCCGCCTGGCCGCGGCCGGTGTGGGGCGTGATGAAGCCCTTGGCGCATGATGCCACGGAGGTTCAGAATTTCATCAGCGCACTTCGCCGAAAAATCTGGTTGGGTTGAAAGAACAAGAAATGTCAGCATTCGACTCGTTTCCGCTGGGGCAGCCGGCCTTCGTCACCAATGTCCTCGATCGCGCCGCGCATCTGCGCCGCGACGACGAAAAACTGTTTGCAATGGAACAGAAATCATCGTCGCGTGCCTATGTCATCTACCGCGACTCGCTCTTGGTGAAGCGCGAGGGCGACAAGACGCGCGCGCTGCTATCAATTGACGAGGCGCTGAAATGCGGCGCCAATCCCGGCACGATCTTCCTCGGCCTGCGTGACGGCGCCGCGATGTTCGGCATGGGCCTCGCGCAGGCGGCGGCCGAGAAACTGATCGGTCGCGACGACTACACCGTAACCGAGCTGCGCGGCATGGCCATGCAGGGCGCGATCCCGCCGCAGGAGCTCTCGGCGATCGCGATGGCGAAATCGATGGTCGGCTGGCACCAGCGCCACGGCTATTGCGCCAATTGCGGCACCCGCAGCGCGATGAAGGAAGGCGGCTGGAAGCGCGAATGCCCTGCTTGCAAGGCGGAGCATTTTCCGCGCACCGATCCGGTCGTGATCATGCACGTCTCCTCCGGCGAGAGATGCCTGCTCGGGCGCCAGAAACAGTTCCCGCCGGGCATGTATTCCTGCCTCGCCGGCTTCGTCGAGGCCGCCGAGACCATCGAGGACGCGGTGCGCCGCGAGATCCTCGAAGAGTCCGGCATAGGCTGCACCGACGTGCAATATTACATGACCCAGCCCTGGCCCTATCCGTCGTCGCTGATGATCGGCTGCAGCGCGCGGGCGTTGAACGAGGACATCGTCGTCGATCACTCCGAGCTGGAAGACGCGCGCTGGTTCACGCGCGAGGAGGCGGCCCTGATGCTGACGCGGACGCATCCCGACGGGCTCGCCGGCCCGCATCCCTTCGCCATTGCGCATCATCTGCTGGGCCGCTGGGTGCACGACAAGAGCTGAGACCGCCGATGGCTGCATCAGGGATCGCGCCGCGCATCCTCTGCATCGGCATTCCCGCGCGTGACCTCACCTTTCGCGTCGAGGCCGTGCCGGAGCGTGGCAGCAAGGCGAATGCCACGCATCTTGCGGAGATTTGCGGCGGCAACGCGCTCAATGCCGCGATTGCGATCACCCGGCTCGGCGGCCGCGCTGCGTTTGCGGGGCCGATGGGCGATGCGCAGGAGACGTCGAGCGGATTCATGCTCGAACGGATGGCCACTGAGGGCATCGACACCACGCACATCGTGCGCATGCCGGGGTTGATGACGCCGGTCTCGGCGATCATGATCGAGCCCTCCGGCGAGCGGACGCTCACGATCCATCGCGATCCTGCTCTGTGGAACGTGAAACTGCCTGACACTGACGACCTTGTGGCCGATTGCCACACGGTGCTGGTCGAGAGCCGCTGCGCCTCGTTCGCAATCGATCTCTGCACCGCGGCGCGCCGGCGCGGCATTCCTGTCATCGTCGGTGTCGATCGCGCGATGGCGCTCACGGACCGCCTGCTGACGGCCGCTTCGCATCTGCTGTTCGCCAGCGAGCAAGTGCAGGAAACGGCGGGCGTCGCCGACGACGGCCAGGCGTTGAAGCGGCTGGCCGGGCTGACCCGGGCCTTCCTCGCCGCCACCCGCGGCCCGCGCGGCACGATCTGGCTGAACGAGGCGGGCGCGCTGGAAGAGACGCCGGCCTTTCCGGTCCAGGCAGTCGATACGCTCGGCGCCGGCGATGTCTTCCACGGCGCCTTCACGCTTCGGCTCGCCGAGGGCGGAGGCGTGCGGCAGGCGCTGCGATTCGCCGCGGCCGCCGCAGCCTTGAAATGCACCCGCCATGGCGGTGGC